>CANQNT010000059.1 GCA_947625255.1 uncultured Acetatifactor sp.
TAGGCTCATACGAAAATGGCACAGCGACACAACAGGTGTGCAACAAAATTGTGGAGTATTGTTTTGGGAGGAAATAAGATTGAATTTTGCATTGATTTTGGCAGGAGGTTCTGGCGTTCGATTAGGAGGCAATATACCAAAACAATATCAAAAAGTGCAGGATATACCGCTGTTTGTGTATTGCCTTAAAAAATTTCAGACACATCCCTTAATTGACGGCATTTTCATTGTTGCGGCTAAAGCATGGCAAACTTTTATTCAGGAATGGATAGTTAAGGAGAAACTAGATAAATTTAAAGGATTTGCCGAAGCTGGAACAAGTCGGCAGGAATCTATATATTATGGGTTGACAGCAGCGAAACAATCGGGGATCAATGATGATGCTATTGTAGTTGTGCACGATATAGTACGGCCTTGTGTTAGTGAAGAACTTATATCAGATTGTATTTTGGCGTTAAAGGATGCGGACGGTGTTATGCCGGTAATTCCTGTAAAAGATACTATTTATCAAAGCAAAGACAGCAAAACGATTTCAAATCTTTTGAATCGGGACGAGTTGTTTGCGGGACAGGCACCGGAAAGTTTTCGCTTTGGAAAATATTATGAAGCACATCAAAAAATGTTGCCAGAACAAATAAACACTATTCGGGGAAGCAGTGAAATTGCTTGCCTAAATGGGCTGAGAATACGTTTAATTCCCGGTTCAGAAGATAATTATAAAATCACGACACAGAATGATCTTGATAAATTTAGGAATCAGATTGCGGGAGGACAGCTTTGAAGGCTTGTGTTTTGCATGCTGTAAATAATTTAAAATATGAGGATGTACCTTATCCAAAATGTCCGGAGAATTGGGTTGTTGTTCAGGTAAAGGCGGCAGGAATCTGCAGTTCCGATATTTCGAGAATCATGAAAAATGGAACATACCATTTTCCAACGATTCCGGGTCATGAATTTTCGGGAATTGTCGTGCAGGTTTCAGGAGAAAAAAACAGGGCATGGATAGGGAAACGAGTTGGAATTTTCCCTCTTATTCCATGCAAAAACTGTGCGCAATGCCAAAAAGGGCATTACGAAATGTGTGAAAATTATGATTACATCGGGTCAAGAAGAGACGGTGGATTTGCGGAGTATGTTGCGGTTCCTGTTTGGAATTTGATAGAACTGCCGGAAAATGTTTCATTTGTTGAAGGGGCTATGCTTGAACCACTGTCGGTTGCATTGCATGCAGTTCGATTGGGAAATATTCAAAAAGGCAATTCAATAATGATTATAGGAACAGGTATGATTGGAATTGCAGCGGCATTATGGGCAAAAAAGCTGGGAGCAGGACAAGTTTACGTTTGCGGCAGAACTGAAGAAAAAAAACGGATTGTAGAACAATTTGACGGGATATCTTATCTTGTGGGAGCCTGTGATGCTGCAGACGATGAATACGATATAGTGATAGAAGCGGTTGGAACGCCGGAGACGATAAATCAGGCGCTGCATAGCACTGTTCCCGGAGGACGAATTGTTTTAATGGGCAATCCTTCCGGTGATATTTGTCTGCCAAAGAATACGTATTGGCGAATTTTGAGAAAGCAGCTGCAAATAACAGGAACATGGAATTCCTCGTATGGCAGTGAATATTTTTCAGACTGGTTGACTGCGATCAAAAGTATTGAAAAGGGGGAAATGAAGGTTGAGTCTCTTGTTACGCATTATTTTAATCAGAATGATTTGGAAAGAGGTATACATTTGATGGCGGAACATACAGAGATGTACTGCAAGGTGATGACGATTTGGAATCAGGAAGACATACGCAGGTAAAGGAGAAACAAAAATGCGTGATGTTGCAATATCAGCCTCTATGATGTGTGCAGACCTAGTAAATTTAAAAGAAACAATTCGGGTATTTGAAAAAGAACATGTAGAATATCTTCATATTGATGTTATGGACGGGGAGTTTGTTCCAAATTTCGGCCTTGGGGTAGATTATATGCGGGGGTTAAGGGAACTGACTGATATTCCGCTGGATCTGCACCTGATGATTAAAAATCCGGAATATAAACTTCAGTGGCTTGGCATACGTTCATCAGATATTGTGTCAGTTCATTATGAAAGCACATACCAGGTGCAGCGTGCATTAGACTGGCTGGAACCGTTTGGCTGCAAAAGATTTTTGGCGCTTAATCCTGCAACCCCGATTTATGTTTTGGAAGAAGTGCTGGACTATATAGACGGAATTAATCTCCTGATGGTAAATCCTGGTTATGCGGGTCAAAAAATGGTAAGTAGCACATTGAAAAAGGCAGAAAAATTGCAAGATTTTTTGAAACAGCAAAAAAAAGAGCATTTAATAACTGAAGTGGATGGAAATATTACACCGGAAAATGGTGCCGAATTGCGGCAGTTGGGAGCAAGTGTGTTTGTGGCGGGGACTTCTAGTATATTCAATGGAGAGGTTTCACAATATGCAGAAAAAATTCGGTATTTCAGAAGTCAAGTTCGATAAAAGTAGAAAATGCATTTAATAAAAAGTGAATTAACTATAGGGAGTATGACTGAATTCATAACACTGCTTTCAAGTATATCTTGCTAACATGAGAACTTTAAAGCAGTCTGTGAAATAAAATTATGAGTGGAGAAAAATAAATGAGCAAGATACTTACAATCTCAATAGCGGCATATAATGTCGAACAATATATAGAACAGGCACTTAATTCATTGATAGACGAAAGGATAATAGATGATCTTGAGATATTTGTGGTGGATGATGGCGGAACGGATGGGACATTAGAAATCGCTAAAAGATATGCAGAAAAATACCCAGACTCGATATTTCCTATTCATAAAGAAAATGGTGGATACGGTTCGACTATCAATACAAGTGTTAAATTGGCGACTGGGAAATATTTTAAACAGCTTGATGGTGACGATTGGTTTGATAGGGAAGGCTTATATGATCTTATTTTGTTCCTAAAAGAAACAGACATAGATGTTATATGTACAACAAAATATGAAGGAACAGGCGTTGACGATCTGAAAGTTACAAATTATTTTAATATCGAAAAAAACAAAGAGTTTAATATAACAGAAATTGCCAATTGTGATCTTATTATTGGGATGTGGGAATTGACTTATAAAACTAATATACTATTGCAATCAGAACTTACTTTACCTGAAAAAGTTTTATATGCTGACCAATATTATTCTACCATTCCTTTTTCAAAAGCAAAAACAATAGTATTTTTAGACAAATGCGTATATTGTTACAGATTAGGCAGAGATGGCCAATCCGTGAGTATAGAATCCAGAAAAAAACACGTTCAAGATTGTTTGATTGTATGTAAAGGACTTGGTCAATTTTGCGAATCCCAGAAATTACTAAAGAATGAAAATTATATTTATATACTTAATAGAATAAGAAGATATAATAGATGGACTTTGAGAAATATTTTTTTGGGTGGGATCAATAGGAACACGAAAAGAATGCTCATGCAATATGAAAGGGATATAAAAAACATATCGTCGGATGTCTTTGAACTTGATCTGTCCTTTGAAATCAAGCAGCCTAAATTTGTAATTATGATGAAAGTATTAAGAGCAAGCAAATACACTTCTTTTGCATTATTAAAATTGTGTTCCTTAAAATTTATATATAAATAAGAATAATTAATAGATATTTGGGTTGAGATATAATCATATTTTTAACACTTGAGAGAAGGCAAATTAATGAAAGTAATACATAAAAGAATAGATATAAAAAATTTATCTCAAAGGGGTAGTTTAAGTGCGATGAACAGGCGGGAAGCGTAGAATGAAAGGGGATTCCTCTTATTATCATGATCATTGGCCAACAAAGCCTGTCTATACAAGAAGGTGGGTTGATGTCGGCCTGCTGGACAGGTAAAGAAAGTAGATATGTCAGAGGGACAAGTCAACAGTAATTATGCTGAGCGCAACAATTGTGGAAAAGGAATTGTAGAATTTTGGCAGATTGTCGGCAACTGTATATCCTGTAAATGAAAAAACGTGAACTGTTAGAAAGGGAGAAACTGAGTAAAATTGAAATTTTAGGGGGTTCGAGGTTATACACATAATAAAAAGAGAGGTTGGAAAATGGACAAAATATTAACGATTTCTGTAGCGGCTTATAACATGGAGAAATATATAGAACAGAACTTATCTTCCATGGTAATTCCGGAAATTATAAATGATTTGGAAGTTTTTATTATAGACGATGGTGGTACGGATGGTGCTATGGAGTTTCCAGCCCACATGTACTATACCGACATTTACCTTTTTACAATTCCGTTTGCGTTTTTGCATTCTATTCAGTATTTATGCTGGCCGGTTTATTGTTATCGGCTGGATCGAGAAGGGCAAAGTACGGCTCACACAGCTCTGGCCCGGCATGTGGACACCATTATGTATTTATGTGAACAATTGTGTGTTTTTTATGAGACACAGAAAAAGCTGCAGGGAGATATATTGGTATATGTGCGGCACAGGGTGTCAGCAGTATATCTATATATGATTAAGGCTCTTTTGTATAGAGGGATTTCTAAAACTACGTTACAACAATTGAAGGGTTGTGAAAAGAAAATACAACAGATGTCGCAGGATATTTATCTGGATGCAGAAAGGCAACACAGAAAAATGGGATTAGTGCTGAAGTGGTTTCGAAAGACAAATTATACCGCATTTTGGCTTTTAAAATTGGTGCCGTTCGTTAGTCGTTGAGGCAGAAGCTTTGTCTGTTGTAAAAGCGGTAATGGATGGATATATTGTCAATGGGAGCGGGAGGTATACGCCATGTTGAGAAATATGCCCATGATTAGTGTCATTATACCGGTTTATCAAGTGGAATCGTATATACGACAAGCATTGGAAAGTATCGTTAGTCAAACATATAGGAATCTTCAGATTATTCTGGTAGATGATGGCTCAACAGATAACAGTGGGAAGATTTGCGACGAGTACGCTCAGAAGGATGATCGAGTTTCCGTTATTCACAAAGAAAATGGCGGGGTGTCGTCCGCTCGTAATGTTGGTCTTAGTTTGGCGGAGGGTGAATGGATACATTTTATGGATCCAGATGACTGGTTGGAGTTTGATGCGTATGAAAAGATTATGAAGAATGCTACGCAAACGGGCGCAGACATGGTTTTTTTTGGCAACGAGGTGTTTGATAGAAAAAATAAAACTTACGGGGCGACATTGCGCATGATTGATAAGCGTGTACAATACCATTTTAAATCTCTGGAGTCATTTGACACTTTTTTGATATACGGAAGTGACGGCACTGTTTGCATGTGTGTCATACGAAAAAATGTAATAAAGAGTCATGTCAGATTTCCAGATTCATTGGTGATGAACGAGGATTACGCATTTCGCCTGACAGTTTATCCGTTTATAAAATCTTTTTCCTTTTTGCCAGATGTTTTATATCATTGTCGAAGAAGAGAAGGTTCTGCGACCAGAAATGGGAACTGGGAGGCATACTTACGGAATATGGAGCAAGCATATCGGATACACTGCGAAATTTTGAAAAATCCGGGATATCCCACAAATGCGGTTGTTGCTGTAAATACCAATTACCTGAATCTCATGTTAGGACTGCTAGATACTAATGTGATTAGGAATCCGATTTATACTTACCGGGAAAAAAAGAAAATGATTGATGCTTTTGCACGTTCTGATATTTATTTGGAATGTATAACCGCATACGATTCGCGAGTGATGAGGCGTGCGAACAAAATGGTCTTGAGACATAAAAATCTCAATCTACCTCAATTGCTTTTTATGAATTGGATGAAGTGGGTAAAGCATTGTTTTGATAAATGGAAAAGAAAAGTCTGAGAAAATAGGTGTGAATGCTGCTAAGGAGGGAAAAGAAAAGAATGATCATAGTAAAGAAGGACTTCTTGGCAGAGAGGATATGTACGGAGTTCCTTTTAATTATGGGACTTGTGGGTGATTATGTAGGACATAACAGGGCTTGGAAAAGTATACTTTTATTGTTAACGGTGGTTCTTATAGTTAAAAAGCGCAAATACAGAGATGAACTGACAGAGGTTTTTATCAAAAGCATTCCTTTTTGGCTTGCTCTCATGATAGGTATATTCAGCATTGCTTTCAGTATAAATAACCAATATCTCTTTTCTAATATCAAAAAGTGGTTTACAGTGGCATGGATTGTCTTTTTTATTGATATGCTGAACAGTAATGAAGAGTTGGAGTTTGGCTCCGTTTTACAATCCCACTTTTTTATCCTGAACTTTTTCTGGATTGCGAATCTGATCGTATTGGCAATTCAATGCACAGGAAATGGCTTTATGATCAAAGAAGAGTGGCTTATTTCTAACAGTTTCTATATAGATCAATGTGCAGGACTATTTGGAAACAGCGGAACTCATAGATTGAGTTTTTTTTCCATATTTATGATGGTATATAATCTTTGGATTGCGCAAGAAACAAGTGGGCGAATAAAAAGAATTATTATTTATGTGTTCACTTTGGGCACGCAGATTTGGATGCTGTATCTTTCGATATTCAATGATAATAAGACATTGTTTGCGCTGACACCGATTTTTCTTTTCTTATTTTATTTTTTTCAAGCATCTGGAGGACGGAAGAGGATAAAAGACTTTCTGATGAAGGCAATCCGTTTTTTTAGGATTCTAATACCTGTTGGGGTATGTATTGCAGTTTTTTTTATCTATTTTCCGGAAGCTTTCGAATTTGTTGAAGAAAAAGTTATTCAGTCGGCATTGAGACTCGTCTCTCAAGGTAGCACTGGAAGTGCTGGATCAATTGAGCGTCTTACAATTGCAACAGATGCCTTGAAAGGAGGATATGGACTGTTGTTTGGAGACGGGCTTGGCGCAGCGGATCTTTCCGAGAGTATAAGCGGTCATTACAGAGGGTATCAGCATTTCAGTATGAGCAGTGTAGGGAGTTTGGTTACTCTGGGGGGTATTTGGCTTTATTTGTCAGTTTGTCTGTTTTACACGAGTGTGTTCGTTAAGTTCCAGAACCATAAGGGGAAAATGTGGATGAACTGGATGCTCTGCTTAGGTGTCCTTGTTGGAATGACAATTTATACTATGATATTTGAAAACATGACAAGCATGCTTTGGCTTTGTCTTACTTTTGTTATATATGGAAAGGGCAGGGGGGACAAAAAAGGGCAAAGAAGCATTGTGGCTAATGGATTGCCTCAGGAAGAAAAAGAAGGAATCTGATCAGATGCAAAAAATAGGAATCATAACAGAATTAAGTTTAAATACGGTGAATTTCGGGAATCATCTTCAGGCATATGGACTGAACCATTACCTTTCCGAAAAATATCCGGAAGCGCAGGTAGAAACAATCCTTTTAGACAAACGGGAAAAAAGAAAGTATGCGTCTGTATTTTGGTGGATGCGGGTTATGCTGCGAAGATGTCTTGCAAAAGGTAAACGAACCCTGTTCCCCAAAAACAGAGGAAGGAGAATGGATCTGCGTTTTCAGAAATTCACTCAGTTTGCCCGGCAGTACATTTATATAAATGATAAATTGGAAACGTGGTATCAGTTGAAAACTTCTGATTATAGTGCGTTTGTCGTGGGATCGGACGTTGTGTGGTATCAGTGGAAAGGATATATTAAGCGTACAAAATTTCTTGATTTTGCCCATAAAAAAGATACAAGGGAAGGGAGAGGCGCAATAAAAATAGCGTATGCCGCATCTTTTGGAAAGAATGAAATCCCACCGGAAAATGCTAGGACTATCAAAAGGTGTCTTGACGATTTTTATGCAATTTCGATAAGGGAGAAAGCCTCCGCAGAGTTGTTGGCTGATATTGATGTACAGGGCGCTGTGCATGTCTGTGATCCGGTTCTGCTTTTGAGCAAAGAAGAATGGGAAAAAATCGAAAGAAAACCAGCGTTGCAGGAAATGCCAGAATATTTCTGCTTTGCTTATTTGTTGGGGCAAAGTGAAAAACAAAGGGAAAAAATAGAGTGGCTCTGCAGAAAGGAGGGGTTGTGTCTTGTGACAGTTCCTTATATTAATGGATATGAGGAAGACGGAACAGACTGCTTCGGGGATATTCAAGTGTGCGACTGTTCTCCGCAAGAATGGCTCTGGCTGATTCACCATGCGCAGTATGTGGTCACAGACAGTTTCCATGGACTGGTGTTTTCCACGTTGTTTTCCAAAAAGTTTCTCGCTGTCAGACGAGCGTCTCAGGTGAATTGGAATGTACGGTTGGAAGATTATCTTGATACTTTGGAGGAAAAGGATAAGTATGTGGAAGTGGAATCCCTGTCAAGCTTTGCGGCGTTGAATTGGGATGATGAGAAAGTACAGAGGAAACTGGCGGCATGGATTGGAAAGTCAAAAGAATTTCTGGATAAGGCTCTGCGAACGGCTTAAACATCGCGCAGATGTTTTTATGAGAATGATTAGGAAAATGTGGACATGAGGAGAAAGGCTGAATGAAACCAACTACCAAGAAACAAATGACAATTGGGGCATTCTTTTCGTATCTGGCTGTTGCGGCACGACTTTTGTCGGGTGTTTTATATACACCTATTATTCTTTCCGCTCTTGGAAAAAGTGAATATGGGATCTACTCGCTCTGTCTTTCTTTTACCGGATATCTTACGATTTTCAATGCGGGAATGAATGCTGCCTATGTACGTTTCTATGTACAGGCAAAGGAAACAGGAAATCAGGGATTAAAAGAATTAAACGGGACTTTTTTGAAGATTTTTACAATGCTCGGTTTAATTGGTATGATTGTAGGGCTTTTAATCGGACGTTGTGCCCCAACGCTATTTGGCAGTAAAATTCGGCCTGCAGAATATGCAGTTTTGCAACGGTCTTTTTATGTTCTCGCTTTTACAATTTTCCTGACTTCTGTAAACGGTATATTCAATTCAGCGATTATCGCACATGAGAGATTTGTGGTAGGTAAACTGGTTGATCTTCTTTATACGATACTTGCGCCGGTTGTTACGATTCCCTTCCTGCTTGGGGGATACGGGTCGGTCACAATTTTGGTTGTACAGATGTGCCTGACGGCCCTGATGCTATTATTCAACGCACTCTACTCTGTCAAGACACTCGGAATGTCCTTTGAACTTAAGGGGTTTAACAGGTTGCTTTTTCAGTCGGTTGCAATATTTGGAGCTTTTATTGCTATCCAGTCTGTTATGGATCAGTTGAACTGGCAGGTGGACAAGCTGATTCTTGCAAAGGTACGGGGAGCGGATGAGGTTGCGGTTTACTCAGTAGGCAGCCATTTTAACACGTATTTTCTTACAATTGCAGCCGCTGTTGGCAATGTGTTTATTTCACAAATTAACAAATTGGTGGCTCGTAGGGAAGATAAAGCCCTTTCTGATTTATTTATACAGGTTTCCCGCATTATAGCGCAAGTTTCTGTATTGATCATGTCAGGTTTTATTATTTTTGGCAAACCGTTTGTCTGTCGCTGGGCTGGCGCCGGATATGAGAATTCTTATTATATAGCCATTCTACTCATGCTTCCGGCAACGGTTGCGACAAGCCAATGGCTGGGGCAGGATATTGCACGAGCAAAGAATTTGCACAAAATGCAGATTATCATTAATGTCTGTGTATGTCTGTTAAACTTTCTTGTCAGTATTCCATTGGCAAAAATGTTTGGCGCCATTGGCAGCGCGGTTGGGACTTTTGCATGTGAGATTGTCATAAGTATTTTTATACAGACAATTTATTACCAGAAAGTCGTAAAACTAAATATGAGAGCGTATTACAAAGAGATGCTACAACTTGTTCGTGGTTGGATTATACCTTTCGTTGCTGGGGCGGTGTTGTCAATTTTCGGGTTTATTCATGACAGCTATAGTTCAATCCTTCGATATGGTGTTTTGTATGTAATTATTTATGGAATATCTGTGTGGTGTATTTCGCTTTCAGACGGTGAGAAAGGGTATGTTAAGAGTATTATTTCCAAGATTGTAAAATAGTCAAACTATAACGAACTTATTAAATAATAAGGGGTATTAAATGATGACATTAAACAAACGGTTTTCAAACATTCCTTATAATCTTGATGTTGTCAATATCGGTTCCGGACCGAGCAAGTATGATTTTGATTGGTCTGTAATTCCTGAACTTACAGGGTATAACTTTGCAATAGCGCCCGAGGATTTCAGATATGACGCGCGCATAATCAAGAATTATGGCAATCATTTGAAAAAGGGTGGAGTAGTAGTAGTAGTAGTATGCCCCTTGTCCTTCGGCAGAAATGATTACCTGGAGAGGGATAGTTTTTCAGAGAAATATGTATCAATTCTTCCAGCCGCTGATGTAGACCTGCCAAAATGGAAATATGCATTATATAAAAAGTTTTCTGGTCTACTTAGAGTTAAAAACCTATTTGCTAGGCTGAAACGTGGAGTATGGTGTCGCATTTCTAAACTCCGTAAACAGGAAAAAAGCAATGCAATTAGTCCTGTTCAACAATTGGTAAATGGTTGGGTTTTAGATAACGGCCTTGATAACCTTACGGATGACAAACAAGCTCAGCACCATCGAGATGTATTTAAGGAAAAAGAAGCAAACTTAAGAAAAATTATAGAAAACTGTCGTTGTCAGGGTCTTAGGCCGGTGTTGGTTATACCTCCGATGAGTGATGAACTTAGAGGATATATCTCAGACGACTTTATTAAAAATTTTGTATACGATAATTTGAGATCAGTTTCCGAGGAGGGCATACCGATTTTTGACTACATAGATGACCTGCGATTTACAGAAGACAGCTATTATACAAACGGTCTGTTTTTGACGCCGGAAATGAGGCAGGTCTTCACGAAGACCGTATGGGCAGATATTGGAAATCTATTGGAAAAATGATGGGGGATTTTAACATGGAAAGAATAAATAGGGAATATCGTTTGGATAATGGACTGAAATTGCCGTGGATTGCGTTTGGTACGGGTGTTGTTTGGAAGTACTCAAGAAATAAAAAACTGTTTCTAAAAGTAAACCTGCGTAAATTTTTATCATCTATAAAGCATTTACAGCTTAACAGAGAACTCAAAGGAAACCTTTACTGTAAAAAAATACTTAATCAGGCTTATGATATGGGATTCCGAATGTTTGATACTGGAAGGATTTACGGATATTCTGAGAAATATATAGGGGAAACTATTGCAAAAAAGAATGGGGTGACTCTTGTAACAAAATGCAGTGCAATGGATGTGACTAGAGACTGCACTCCACATACAGTCGCCGGAAATCTTGAAATATCGCTTAAAAATCTTGGAGTTGATTGCGTAGATTTATATTTATGGCATTGGCCGGAAGGTGACTGGATTAATTACTATTCGCAGATTATTGAGCAGTATAAAGCGGGAAAATGTAGGGCTTACGGCGCTTGTAATTTACATGTAAGTCATTTGAAGGAGATAGAAAATGCAGGACTTGATCTGCCAATGGTCATTCAGACCGAACTACATCCTTTGAATTCAAAGCCGGATTTAAGAGCGTACTGCAAGTCGCGGGGGATTTTGTTGGAAGCTCATACACCTACGGCCAGAGGTTCAAAAGAACTTGCAAATACTGATGTCATGAAAAGATTGACTGAAAAGTATAAAAAAACAGCAGTGCAGGTAACCTTGCGCTGGCATTTTCAGAACGGAGTAATCCCTGTTGTTAGTACGTTTAGTAAAGAACATATGATGCATAATCTTGATATTTTCGACTTTGCGTTAACTGAGGAAGAAATGATGGCAGTCGAGGCGTTGAATAAAGACAAGGTATTATTAAATGCTACGGGGACTTACACTGATGATCCCAATTATATTTTTAATTGGTAGTAGAATATTAAACTCATATTGGACAGGAGGTTCCAAATGGCGGATTCAGTAGCGATAGTAACTAAAGAAAAATGTACGGGATGCAAAATGTGCGCGGCAATATGTCCCCATAATGCAATTTCGTTTCCAGTGAGTAGTGAAGGGTTTTGGTATCCACAGATAAGTGAACAAGAATGTGTAAATTGTGGCCTTTGTACAAAGAAATGTCCGGCGATGCGGAATGATAAGTACGAAACGAAGCGAACGGCGTATGCAGCGTGGAGCCGGGATGATGATATAAGGCGGGATGCAACTTCAGGTGGTATTTATTATGAATTTGCAAAATACTTTTTGGATCAAGGAGGAGTATTGGCGGGATGCTCTTATTCAGATGATTATAAAAGTGCTTTTCATATGATTACAGATAATTACGAAGGTTTAAACCGGCTTAAGGGAAGTAAATATTTTCAAAGTGATACACAGGGAATTTATGAAGAAATCAGAAATGTTCTGAAAATGGGAAAAAAAGTCTTATTTACGGGCACACCATGTCAGGTTGTAGCGCTTAAAAACTATTTACAACAGGATTACGATAATTTATTGACAGTGGATTTCATCTGTCGGGGTGTACCTTCCCCAAAGGTACATGAGAAAAAAATAGAATTGTATCAAGATAAAACTAAGTCCATAGTTACATCTTATCGGGATAAGAGCAAGTTGAGAGGATGGGCAAATTTTGGAGAATTGATTCAGTTTGCAAATGGCAGGCAAAAATTTATCAGCCGGTGGAAAGACGAAATAAACAATTGTTTCATAGAGAAAAATTTGAGCATGCGTGAGGCGTGTTACACATGCAAGTATAAAGACGGCAATAATGCTTCTGATATTACACTCGGGGATTTTTGGGGCATAAAAGGTGTAACCCGGAAAGACCATGTCTATGGCGTATCAGCTGTTATAACGAATAATGAAAAGGGTAAAGCATATTTACAGGGATTAAAAGACAGGATTTATATGGCAGAGAGACCTTTGCAGGAAGTCGGTGTATCTAATAGTGCATATCTTTATCCTGTAGAGCGGCCTCAAAATAGAGATATTTTTTTTCAGAAACTAGAAAAATGCGGCTTGGATAAAACTGTAAAATCTTTTACAAAACGGAACGTGAAAGAAAGGTTAAGACAAAGACTTCGTATAGTAAAGGGGCGATTGTATCCGTACCTTCCATTGATAAGAGATTTTTGGACGATTAATTGGTTGAAGTTTATATGGATCAATTATATTCACAAGGCTGTAAAAAGAAACAAAGGCGTCTATATTATCCCCTATAGAGGTGCTTCCCTCCATATCGCGAAAACTGCAACCATAATAGTTAATGGTAATATTTCTATCAATAATTACTCTTCTTATAAAAGGAGAAATTCTACAGCAATTTTTCAAGTTGGTGATCATGCCAGATTATATGTGAAAAATGATCTTGATATTGCCTATGGCAATACGTTCAGTGTTGGGCGAAATGCAGTAATGACAACTGGCCGCCTTTTCACGGGAGTGAATGCCAGCATTGTTTGTCACCACAAAATGACTTTTGGCAATAATGTGATGGTTGGCAGTGATGTGCGGATATTTGATTCAGATTTTCATGCAATTTATAACGAAACTGGTGATGTGATTAATTCGGATAGAGAGGTAATCATTGAGGATAATGTCTGGCTTGGAGCCCGTTCAATGATTTTGAAAGGTGCATTCATCCATCAGGGGGCTATTATAAGTGCCAGCAGTTTGGTATTAGGAGAAGTAGAAAAAGGGCGCGTGTACATTAATAGACGAGAAGGGAAATCAATAGGAGGGCATGTTATATGGGAACCGTAAATTTTAGTGATGTAATAACATTTGAAGGTAAAGTTGTTGTTGTTACCGGTATAAGCGGAGGAATCGGAAGTGTGATCGGCAAGGTGTTTGAGGATTATGGAGCAAAGGTAGTGGGAACTGGGACAAGATCCAAAATTGGTGATTCACAAGTTGATTATCATGTGTGTGACGTTACGGATCATGATGCCTGCGAGAAGTTTTGTAAAAGCACAATAGAAAAATACGGCCACATTGATGTGTTGGTTAACTGTGCCGGTATCACACGGGATGCATTGACGAAAAAGATGAGTGAAGAACAGTTTGACAGGGTTATTGATGTAAATTTGAAAGGTGTATGGAATATGACTCGTGTTATCGGGCCGCACATGCAAGCCCAAAAAGGCGGATCGATTATTAATATCTCCAGTGTGGTTGGTGTATATGGAAATATTGGACAGGTAAATTACGCTGCTACGAAAGCAGGTCTTATCGGTATGACAAAGACATGGGCAAAAGAGTTCTCCTATAAACATGCAAATGTGCGTGTAAATGCGATCGCTCCGGGTTATACGATGACTGATATGCTAAATACAGTTCCAAAAGATTTATTAGAGAAATTTGCAAGTCAAACTATGCTGGGCAGAATAGCCGATCCAAGGGAGGTTGCAAATGTTGTTTTATTCTTGGCTTCTGACCTGTCAAGTTACATTACAGGTACGACCATCCATGTTGATGGAGGAATGCGTCTATAACATAATATGGAGACTTCAAAGTATTGTTGATATACATGGAGAATTTTTAGATAAGAGTCTGCTCCATTAAGAAAAGAGAAAGATCCATATAATTTAGAAAGGTGGGAATTTATGGAAAAAGTATATATTGTTTCTGCGTGTCGCACACCGATTGGAAAAATGGGCGGGGCATTGAGTTCGGTACCCGCAGTTAAATTGGGGGCTTGTGTGATAAAGGAAGCAGTTGAGAGAGCAACTTTGCAGCCACAGGATATTGAACATGTTTACATGGGATGCGTAATACAAGCTGGTCTTGGTCAAAATGTAGCTCGTCAGGCTGCGGTTTTGGCAGGACTGCCTTTTGAAACAGTAGCAGAAACAATTAATGCCGTTTGTGGATCTGGTCTTGAATGTGTAAATCAGGCTGCAAGACTTATTCGATTGGGTGAAGCCGATATTGTAGTTGCTGGAGGTATGGAAAATATGTCAATGGCGCCATATGCCCTGAAACAAGCGCGCTACGGGTATCGGCTTGGCAATGCTCCGCTTATCGACACTATGGTGAATGACGCTTTGTGGGATGCGTTCAACGATTGTCATATGGGCATTACGGCAGAAAATATTTGTAAAAAATGGGGTATAACTCGGAAGGAACTAGACGAATTTGCTGTGCAGTCGCAGCAGAAAGCATGTCGTGCTTTGGAGACCGGTGCCTTTACAGAGGAAATTGTGCCGGTTTCTGTTTGTGGTAAAAAGGAAAGTTTTGTCTTTGATACAGATGAAAGTCCGCGTTCAGGCGTGACTGTTGAGTCGCTGGCTAAACTTAAGCCAGCATTTAAGCCAGACGGTAATGTAACGGCAGGAAATGCGTCAGGTATCAATGACGGTGCGGCAGCTTTGGTGTTGATGTCAGAGAGAAAGGTAAAAGAGTTGGGTATTCGGCCTATGGCACAGTGGCAGGGCGGATGTATGGCTGGTGTTGATCCAGCTATTATGGGTATCGGCCCCGTGGCATCTACACAAAAACTGTTGAGAAATGTTGACTTATCCATGGATGAGATTGACTTAATAGAAGCGAATGAAGCGTTTGCAGCACAATCTATTGCTGTCAGCAGAGAACTGAAGATATCTCCTGAAAAACTAAATATAAATGGCGGTGCTATTGCGCTTGGACATCCGGTAGGGGCTTCGGGTAGTCGTATTTTGGTTACTTTACTCTATGCAATGAAAACGCATAACGCAAAGTATGGTTTGGCAACGCTTTGCATTGGCGGTGGTATGGGCTGTAGTACGCTGGTGGCTGGAAATAAGTAGATTTTATATTGCGTAGTTCTTTTGGGATTTTTGAAAACTGACCAAACATTCAGGTTATAGGGTGCGGATATGGAAGCTTAGGTGCGTGTTCATGGGAATCTAAAGGACGACACGGTAACAGAAGAAGGGTTTAAAGGGATCATACAAGGTGATCGAGTAGACAGGAGAACTGCATGGAACAGACTATATTGAGTGCGAGAAATGATTATATAGAACTTAAAAAATTTCTTGCAGACAACAGAATAGAAAAAGTATTTCTAGTATGTGATAGTTCAATTAAATTTTTGCGTATAAATTCATATTTTGAAACATTAAATGACAGAAAAGAAATTAGGGTAATTCGTTTTACCGGTTTTCAGCCTAATCCCCGGTATGAGTCTGTAGTAGAGGGCGTGGACTTATTTCATAAGGAACAATGTGATTGTATCATAGCGGTCGGAGGCGGGAGCGCCATGGATGTGGCCAAGTGCATAAAGCTGTACGCCAACATGGATCCGACTGAAAACTATCTGAAGCAGCAGATTGTTCCAAATGATATCCCACTACTTGCTGTTCCTACCACGGCTGGGACAGGCAGTGAAGCCACTCGCTATGCAGTCATCTATTATGATGGAGAAAAGCAGTCAGTGACCCATGAAAGCTGCATACCGGATGCAGTGATAATGGATGCGTCTGTACTGAAAACTCTGCCGAAATATCAGAAGAAATCCACTATGATGGATGCGTTCTGTCATGGACTGGAATCATATTGGTCCGTAAACAGTACAGAGGAGAGCAGAAAATATAGCAAGGAAGCAATCAGGCAGATTCTGTCTAATATGGAGGGGTATCTGAGAAACGAGGACGCGGTAAATGAGGCGATGCTTATGGCGGCTCATATCGCTGGAAAGGCCATCAACATCAGTCAGACTACAGCGGGGCACGCCATGTGCTACAAGCTGACAAGCATGTATGGGATTGCCCATGGACATGCTGCGGCGCTTTGTGACAGGATGCTTTTTCCATGGATGATCAAAAATACAGACAAGTGTATTGATCCGCGGGGAAAAGAATATTTGGAAAAAACGTTTGGCGAGATTGCGGAAGCCATGGGATGTAGGAGTGCGAGAGAAGCGTCGGAAAAACTGGAAGAGTTGTTTAAAGGTCTGGGACTTTCCGTTCCAAAGGCGAAGCCGGAAGACTATGTGATACTCAGGAAATCCGTGAATCCGGTGCGATTAAAGAATCATCCGGTACGGCTGGATGAAGAAACAATTGACAGACTGTATCATAAGATCCTTTCAAGTGAAACAGAATAAGGGAAAACAAGTGACTGTATGGAATATACAGGCTGAATAAATTTGCAATACTGCAAAGTTCAGGTGTTTTGCCGGGCAGATGGAATGGAGATGAAGTGAATGAAAGTGGAAGAGTTAGTGAATATCCTGAATGCCGATTTTTATACCGGCGTACCGGATTCTCAGTTAAAACCTTTGTGTAATTACCTGATGCACACCTACGGAATTGATCCGCAGCATCATGTGATCGCGGCCAATGAAGGCAACTGTACCGCGCTGGCGGCGGGGTACCACCTTGCCACAGGAAAGGTGCCGGTGGTGTATATGCAGAATTCTGGGGAAGGAAATATTATTAATCCTGTCGCATCTCTTTTAAATGAGAAGGTATATGCGATCCCCATGCTCTTTGTGATCGGCTGGAGAGGAGAGCCGGGTGTTCATGACGAGCCCCAGCATATCTATCAGGGAGAAGTGACGTTAAAGCTTCTGGAGGATATGGATATCGCCTCTTTTGTGATCGGCAAAGAAATAACAGAGGAAGAGGTACAGGCAGCGATGGAGCGGTTCCGGCCGCTTTTAAAGGCAGGCAAACAGGCAGCCTTTGTGATCCGGAAGGGCGCCCTTTTATATGATGAAAAAGTGAATTATGACAACGGGAACTCCATGCTGCGGGAGGAGATCATCCGGCATATCACAGAGGTAAGCGGAGAAGATCCTATTATCAGCACCACAGGTAAGGCCAGCCGGGAGTTGTTTGAGATCCGGGAGGCAAAGGGCCAGAGTCACAAATATGATTTTCTGACAGTAGGCTCCATGGGACACAGTTCATCGATAGCTATGGGAGTGGCAGTGAACAAATCGGAGAATAAGGTGTGGTGTATAGACGGAGACGGAGCGGTACTGATGCACATGGGAGCCATGGCGGTGATGGGAGCGGCTGCGCCAAAAAACCTGATTCATGTGGTGATCAACAACAGCGCACATGAGACGGTAGGCGGGATGCCCACGGTAGCAGGAAAGATAGATCTGCCAGCCATCGCGAAAGCCTGCGGGTATGTGTATGCGGTCAGTGTGGAAGATTACGGCACGCTGGACAGAGAACTGGCGGAGGCAAAAGAAAGAGAAGGCTTAAGTCTGATCGAAGTTAAGTGTGGGATTGGAGCCAGAGAGGACTTGGGCAGGCCCACAACAACTGCGCTTGAAAATAAAGAGAACTTTATGAATTATCTGGCGCAGTTGTAATGACAGAAAATGGAGAACATGAGAATGAGTTAAGATTACCTGGTTGTCGGTTCAGGCTTCTATTGAGCAGTGTTTGCCATGAAGCAAAGAAAGCAGGAAAACTGTTCTTGCTATAGATAAACGGCCCCATATTGCCAGCAATGTGTATACGGAAAAAACATGATATTTGGCGGACGGTTGGGCGAATATGGATATTATGATATGGATCAGGTGATCGAAGCGTCCATGGATATGTGTGCAAAGGAATTTTCGAAAAAACAGATGGTATCAAGGTTGTGAAATCATGATATATGTAGTGGCTCATAAACAATTTGATGACAGTTTTATTGAAAAGAAACATTACGCAATTTTAACTGTCGGGGGAGAAAAATTTGGGGATGAATCATATTTGAGGGATTCATCCGGAGATAATATCGCAGATAAAAATCCAAACTACTGTGAACTGACGGCATTATATTGGATCTGGAAAAATTCCGGGGAAAGCGATGATGAAATAACAGGGCTGCTGCATTATCGGCGTTACCTGACAACCAGATTTGCAGATTTTAAATACGCATATTGCGGGAAAATGCCTTCTGTATTGGAATATGCCAGCATTGAAAAAACTTTAAAAAAATATGACATAATCCTGCCACGGCGGATGAAAATGATCAGAAATACAGTATGGAACTCTTATTCAGAAAGACATGTCCGGGAGGACATGGAACTGACAAGGCAGACCATAGAAGACGTGTGCCCAGAATACACAGCGGCTTTTGATTGTGTGATGAAGAAACATGAACTTTTCTATGCTAATGTCTTGATATGTAAGAAAAAGATTTTAAATAAATACGCGCAATGGTTATTTACAGTCTTGTTTGAACTTGAAAAAAAGATCGATCTGAATAAGTATGAGGATCCATATCAGGCCAGAGTTTTTGGATTTTTAGCTGAAAGACTTTTAAATGTGTGGGTTGTCCATAAAAAATTGCGCGTGAAAGAGTTCCCTCTGTTTAATACAGAAGTAAAATCGGATAATTTGTTTGACAGAACGGGAAAAAGACTGAGAAATTTGTTTTTGATGGCAGGTAAACGGAGGGACAAGACGCTGGGAAAAAACAACAATGCGAAATGAGAGGATAGCATGAAAACAAAGAAACTGTGTTTTGCAGCTTCTTCCGGGGGACACTTTGAAGAACTGATGATGTTGCAACCCTTGATGAGCAAGTACGACAGCTTTATTGTCACGGAAAAGACAGATTATAATGTGGCAGCAGATGGTGAGAAAATTTATTATGTGCAGCAAGTAAATAGGAAAGAGAAAATGTTTATTTTTCACATGTTGGCTAATCTGGTTATGTCTGTCAGAATATTTTTTGCAGAAAAACCGGATGTGGTCATCAGCACAGGGGTTTTGGCGACAATACCAATATGTCTGGTAGCGAAGCTGATGAGGAAAAAACTGATCTATATTGAATCGATTGCAAAAGTAACGTCTGGAACGATGACTGGAAAGTTCCTGTATCGGTTTGCAGATCAATTTTATGTTCAATGGGAAACGATGCTTGCGGTTTATCCGAGAGCAATCTATCTTGGTGGCATTTACTAATGGGGAAAACGAATGATATTTATTGCATTGGGGTCTCAGAGATTTCAATTTAACCGGCTTCTGAAAACAGTGGACGAACTGATCGGGCAGAAAAAGATCAAAGAGCAAGTGTTTGCCCAGCGGGGCCATAGTGACTATCAGCCGGAAAATTTTGCATATAAAAATTTTCTGAACATGGATGAATTCAACACAATTATAAAGAAAGCGGATTTGGTTCTCTGCCATGGTGGCGCTGGAGTCATGATGCGTGCGATGAAACAGGGAAAAAGAGTTGTGGGGGTGCCTCGGCTAAAAAAATACGGAGAGCATGTGGACGATCATCAGATTCAGTTGCTGTGTCAACTGGAGAAAATGGGTATGATAGAAGCCTGTTATGATTTGAACCAGCTGTGTGAAGCTATAGAAAAAGCAAAATCAAAGGAGTACAACGTTTATCTTTCAAATACAGAAGAGATCATAAATCATATTGAAGGTTATATTACAAAGTAGAAGAAAGTAAGAAAAGTGTAGGATAAGCAGATGGAATGGAAAGTATGACAGATGAAAAGATACTAGAACAGGTGCAGGCTCTGGCTTATGAAGCGCTGGAAGCTGTTCAGAAGATTTGTAAACAGAATCATATCACATTTTATCTTCGCGGTGGGAGCGTATTGGGCGCAGTGAAATATCAGGGTATTGTTCCTTGGGATGACGATATTGATTTGGCCATTCCAAGAGTCGAATACCAAAAGCTGATCCAAGTTATGCCAAAAGAACTGAATAAAAAGTTTTGGTTTGTGTGTTACCAAAAGACAAAAAATGTCCACAGCTGTTGCCCGAAAATATTGGTAAAAAAAGAATATTGTCATAAACTTCAAATTCCGTGCAATCATGAATGGGGCCTTGCTTTGTTGGATATTCTGCCCTTGGATGGTATGCCCGATGGCTGGTTTGCATTGAAATGGCACATAATAAAGACTTACTTTTACCGTATGCTTGCCGGAGTTTGGACTTTGGAAGTAAAGGACACGGTTTGCCTGCACCATGGATGGAAAAAGAAGGTTTTGACACTTCTGCAGAAAATGAAGATTCACCATTTATATAAACAGGATGCGATTTATCATCGGTTGGATCGCATGTATGAAAGGAATCTGTTTGGACAGACAGCACAGAGTGGAACATTGATGAGTTCTAAATTTGAAAAGGAGATCATACCAACCTCCTGGTGGGCCCAGGGTGAAGAGATGGAATTTGGCCCTCTTAGAGTAAAAGTTCCGAAAAATTACGATGGGTATCTGAAACAGGTTTTTGGTAAAAACTGGGCTGATTATGA
>CANQNT010000060.1 GCA_947625255.1 uncultured Acetatifactor sp.
AATGTTTATCTCGTCGAATTGAGTCTATTGATATCCTGCGAGACGAACTTGCTGCTTGGGAAATCGAAAGGAATACCCAGCAGGCAACCGTGAATTGGCAGTTCCGATCCAAGGATGCTCGTATTAAGCTGGTTTCTCTTTACCCTAAACTCCAGGTTTGGGGTAAAGATATAAGTTTAATTGTCAATATGTCAATACACTGGAAATGTAAATAAGGGGGATAAAATTGATATTTTTCTATTGGAGCAAGATGCCAGAAATGCACATGAGGAGGAAAAACTGTCAAATGAAAATGTAAATTAGCAATCAATTTCTAGAATCATTTATTAGGAGTCGGAAATATTGACAGTGAAGATGATTGAATATGTTATAGCACATATAAGTAGCCTTGTGGGTTAAAATACTAAAGTCTGATTAAGTGGGAGGACCGATGATGAATAATAGTAAATTTCAAGTATTTATTTCGTCTACATATACAGATTTGGCAGAAGAACGTCAAGTGGCAGTAGAAGCGATATTAAATGCTGGTCATATTCCGGCCGGAATGGAATTATTTAAAGCTGGGAATGCCATAAAAGAGACAATAAAAAAATGGATTAATGATTCAGATGTGTATATGTTGATACTTGGTGGAAGATATGGCACTGTAGATAATAGCACACAAATAAGCTATACGCAGTGGGAGTATGAATATGCTCTTAGTATTAATAAACCAACATTTGCAATTGTCTTATCTGAAAAATATTTAAAAGAAAAAGAGAAAAAGACACCGGGTATTGTTTTTGAAGGGGAAAATAAAGAAAAGTATAACGATTTTAAACGGGATGTTTTAAGAAATATTGTATATATAATAGAAAGTCCGCTTGAACTTGCAAACAGAATTATTTTGCAATTAAACCAATATACAAGTGGAGTTTCCCGTATTGAAGGAGGCTGGGTTAGAAAAGCAGAATACAGTCCATCAAATAAATCTGAAAAAAAGATGTTTGAAGAATTATATTATAATAATTTTTTGCCTAATTATAAACCGGTGCCGGAACTTCAGGAATTTGTCGGTACGCAATATAAGATTTTTAAAAATTTGCAAGATAGTTTTGGCTTGTTTTTAAAAGATTTGAATCGAAATATTCGGATTACACTACAAGATGATCGTATTGACATAGAAAATTCAACAAGTTTTCACTATTATAAACGGAAAGATATCAAATATTCCCATAGTTTTTTCCCATGGCTACAACAAGGAAAAGAAATGGAAACATATCGTTTTGAAAATATAAAATATAATCATGATTCACAGCGTAATGGCAATCGCTATATTTGCCATGACCGTTATAAAATGATGGAAAATCCGGTGTATTTTCAAGGAGGAATAGGAGTAGAAATTCCTTTAAAGGAAGATGAAGAATTACATAATATTTCGTATATTACTAAATATAGTACAGAATATGCGATGTTTTTTCATTCATATTCATTTAAATTATTTTGTCAATCATTTCATATTCATATACAATTATTTGACAATAGAACGCAGGCTAAGAAAATAGGAAAATATAGGTTGAAGTGGGAGATGGCTACCCCTTATTCTATGGATTATTCATATAATTCAAAACACATGATTCAGCAAACAGATGATGTTGTTGAATTTGATGGTATTCCTTGGATGACTCCGGCAAGTGGTTATATCATAACTCTAAATTGTAAAAAGTAGCTATTTATGAGAGCTTTTATTGAGCGTATAGACATCTATCCTGAGAAGCCGAAAAATGGTTGCTGGATCAGGGATATCGTATTTCACATTCCTATGCCGGTTCATGGAAGGGAGATGAAAACCCTGCCCTCGGAATCGCAGTCAGCAGTTGAGATGGTATGCTTATTGTCTAAACTCAATGTCAAGCAGCATATTGAAGCGGAACTCACCATGGATGAGATGGATTTGACCGCTGCCGAGAAGAAAGCCAGCTATGAAGAAATCAAGGAGTAGGTTCTTGAAAAGTTCGGGATGAAGGTCAGCCACCTATATATCGCACAGGTTAATCGTAAGTGCAGGATTATTGAAAGGGAGAATTATAACAAGCCCAAGTCAGAGAATGCCAAGCAGCCCCATATGCCCAGCGTCACGCAAGACGTGACGCCGGAGAAAGAGGCGGCAATCATGGAAACATTGAGACACTTTAGAATGATTGAATCATGATTTTTATGTTTTCCAACTGGCAGTTGTAGATATTTGAATATGTACAACACTCTGTCGCTTCCAATATGCGTGAGAAGTGCGATATAGTATAAGCATCAAGCGGAAGTCGGGGTTTTTATAAGCTGTTCTGATTCGTTGCCTTTGCGGTGAATAAAATAATGTTTCATAAATACCTCCAGTCTGTTCCCGAACCGGAGGCACAGCAAAGCGCAAAGAGGCATGACTGACCTGACGGAACGGGAATCTCTTGTGACTGTCACAGCAGTTTGAGCCGCCTCTGTGCACCGAAGTGAGCCGCTATGCCGGCGGGCAGTTTTGTGCCATGCCCTTGGGCGAGCTTGATCCGCCTAAACTTACTGCGTCAAAAAAAATCCCTTAAAAGCAATATTTGTCCTTTATGCGAACTTGTTGTTTGACAAACGGACAATCTAATGCTACAATGTGAAGAAACGATTTGGACGTAGTGGTCGCCGCGTTCAACGCTTAATAACATTATACAAACCAGCTTTTTCAGTTTGGGGATAGAATGGTTCACCGTGGTTCATCATGGTACAAAAAAGAAAGGACTTGAGGGGCGTCATACGGTTTCTTTTGTGTTCAAGTTTGATGGAGAAGTATATCGTTTCGCCAGAGATTCATTTGCACTGAACACACAGAACAATACCTATTTGACGCCGAAAAGCTTGCAGGAGGCAAAAGCAAATGCGGTCGAAGTGCTGAGACGGAGCATTGAGAATATTCTCCGTGAGATTTAGTTCACACTGAACACCAAGATGGAAGAATTCAAGGATTCTCTCTTCACGGTAAAGAAGGAACCTCCGTATATCCAGTTCAATGCGTACAACAGCTATAAGTTTGAAACGTCAGACAACACGGGAACCGGCTCGAATTACAAAGGTATGCTTGTTTACGACTTGGCCGTGCTGTTTACGACAGCATTGCCGACACTGGCACATGATTTGATGTGATTTACCAATCTGAGTAAGGATGCTGTAGATGGCATCGTCAAGATATATATGCGTACTACCAAGCAGATTTTTATCGCCTACGACAAACAAGGTGACTGCAGACCTGAAACGCAACAGATACTGGAAAACCGTTGCGTATTGAAACTATCAAACAACAACTGTGAACTATATGGTAGGTCATGGGACACAAAGGAGTAATACAACATGAGAATGAGCTATAACAAACTTTGGAAACTGTTAATTGATAAGGGAATGAAGAAGTCCGATCTTCGCAAGAATGCCGGAATAAGCTCTTCCTCGCTTGCAAAACTCACAAAGGGAGAAAACGTCACCACAGAGGTGCTTGTCAAAATCTGCAGTGAGTTGAAGTGCGATGTGGCTGATATTATGGAGTTTATTCCAGCTGTCAAAGAAGGAGATGTCAAAGAAGGGACATCGAACGATTAAATATTAGAAAGGATGCCACCAACGATGAAACGAATTGATGGTGTCAAGCCTAGTGGAGCTGATGATCTTATAATCAATGCCATGCGGCTTGTTTATTCATATATAGCGAGTCGATATGCTGCTATGGATATAGCTAACATTTGTGATGAATTGAAAGCCATCGCAAGAGTAGAGAACTTTAATTTTACTACATATCAAGGAAAAGGTAATGGGTATACATATACCCAGATTCAAGAAATGCTTTCTAAAATTAACGAAAAAGAAAGCATAAGAAAAAGCATAAGAAAAAGCAAGGGGGTTTATTATACTCCAAACGATGTCGTCAAGTTTATACTGACAAATAGCATAAAGTCATTATTCGGCAGACTCAAAGAGGACAATATTACGGACATGGATTTAAGTAATATACCGTATCGCTCTTTTTGCATTAAAAAGACAGTTTTTGATCCAACCTGTGGTGCTGGAGAATATCTCCTCACTGCACTTGAAATGAAACTGAATTTATTCAAGCAACACAAAAAATCAATGTCTGATTCAGATGTAAAGTATATTGTTTCTACAATATATGGAAATGATGTAAATTTGGACTCGGTAATTATTACAGAAATGAGATTGCTGTTATGTGTAGTAGAACTTTGTGGAACTAAGTTCTGTCGTGGACTTGGTTGCATGATGAATCGCCGTTTCACTACATACGATTTTGTGGAAGAAAAACAAGCAGAGATCAAATTCGATGTAATAGTGGGAAATCCACCGTATGTGGAGGATTCAAAAAGCGGACTTTCCCCTGCAAAAAAATATGGCAACATATATGCCAATGTTCTTATAAACGCTGCTGAAAGATTAGAAAAAAACGGTGCAATGGGATTTATTATTCCCTTGTCATATGTCTCGACACCTCGAATGAAGCAGCTTCGAGAAGAATTGGAGGTACTTGTCCCAGAGCAATACATTTTGAGTTTTGCAGACAGACCCGACTGCTTGTTCGATTCTGTTCATCAGAAACTGTGTATTTTGATTGGCAAGGACAAGCGTGTGCCATTAACTCTTTATACTGGCAATTATCAATATTGGTATAAAGATGAAAGGAACGTTCTATTCCAAAGCCTGCGTGTTATAAAAAACAGCCACCAATGCGATGAGTTTATTCCCAAGATTGGCACTCAAATGGATGTTGATATTTATAAAAAAGTATCTA
The DNA here is from genome assembly GCA_947625255.1 of uncultured Acetatifactor sp. Taxonomy (GTDB): domain Bacteria; phylum Bacillota; class Clostridia; order Lachnospirales; family Lachnospiraceae; genus Acetatifactor. Next base: position 4,805 of record CANQNT010000060.1, read on the forward strand.
ATCCTATTACGACCAGGTCCATATATGACGTTTCAAGGCGTGGTAGTGAATCGGTATACTTGAATCGTCGAGAAGCGTTTTGGATGAAGGCATATCGAACAAAGGTTGATGATCCGGAATACAAAGTATTTAGTTTTGCAACAGAGCAAGAAGCTGATTTTTGCTACTGCATCATAAACTCATCACTATTTTGGTGGTATTGGATTTGCGTTTCAGATTGTTGGCACGTAAGTAAGACGCTTAATAATTTCAGGATGCCTACGATGCCAAACATTGAAGGTGTTACCAATTTGGCGAAATTACTGATAAACAAACTTGAGGCAACAAAAGTCTATGTAGGAACAAAGCAAACTCAGTATGAATATAAACATCGTGATTGTTTGGAAGAAATCCATGCGATAGATGATTTTATAAATTCCGCATATGGATTAACCGAATCCGAGAGCGAATACATAAAGACATTCGCGCTCAGATATAGAACGAGCGGAGGAATTGAAGCAAATGAAAGTAATTGATTTATTTGCAGGGTGTGGCGGCTTGTCACTTGGGTTTATACAGACTGGATATGATGTGAGACAAGCTGTCGAATTTGATCCCGTCATAGCAAATACATATAAGCTAAACCACCCTGAAGTCGACATAATAGTCGACGACATTAAAAATATAGATGTTTCCGGAACTTTTCAAGGCGCAAATGCTGACATTGTCATTGGAGGCCCCCCGTGTCAGGGGTTTTCTATGGCTGGTGCAAGAATCAGACATGGCTTCATTGATGATCCTCGGAACTATCTTTTTAAGCACTACTTTAATGTAGTAAAAGAAGTTATGCCCAAAGTGTTTATTATGGAGAATGTTAAGGGAATAGCCACCATGCAAGGCGGAAAAATCTTTCAGGAAATTCAGAGGATTTTTCAGGACTCAGAGAGACTGGGCGGTAAACCTTATCACATATACCATCGTGTAATTAATGCTGCTGATTTTGGGGTGCCCCAGCGTAGGGAAAGAATGATAATCTTGGGTACACTTATTGAAGAAGCAGATATTGCGGCGTTGTGGAAAAAGACAAAGGAAGATATCTTGCGAGAAATTCCGGCGTATTTTGATACTGTCACGGTGCGAGAAGCGATTGGTAATCTTCCAATGACTACATCAGACGGAATTATTCAGAATCCCGTTCCTGAAACGGAGTATGAAAAATACCTTTCTTGTGATGCTAAAACAATCACAAACCATACTCGTTCTCTACATTCAAAGATTGCGGTTGAAAGAATGCGAAAGATAAAAAATGGTGAAAATTATACCGTCCTTGATGAACAGATCAATTCTGTTCATAGCGGTTCGTATGGTAGATTGTGTTGGGATGAACAGGCATCAACGATAACAACAAGATTTGATACCCCAGCAGGGGGACGATTTATCCATCCCGAGGAAGATAGGACTTTGACTCCAAGAGAAGCAGCGAGGATTCAGAGTTTCCCAGACAGTTACATTTTTTATGGAGATAAAAGATCGATAAGTAGGCAGATTGGTAATGCTGTGCCACCGAAGGTATCATATTTCCTTGCCCGTTTGGTCTTAAACATATTGGCCAAAGATAATATTGGAGAATGATTTTATATGAAGAACTTACTGTTCACAGGTAATCCTGCTACGGGAAAAACGTTTCTGGCAAGAGCAACCGCATATTACCTGTGCCATGAACAATTAAATATAGACAGCTTCCAATCAAGGGATATCTATCAGGACCTGGATAAAATTGAAGCGTTTATAAACAGCGAGAGATGTGAATTCATCCAAGTTCATCCGAGTATGACATACGAAGATATAGTTTATGGCATAGACATTAAAGCATCTGGCTCAATGACGGTAGACTATGTGGAGAAGCGGATAAAAAAGCTGTGTGATAGAGCAAAACTATCCGAAGAATGCTTTGCAGTGATATTTGATGACATTTCAAGAATTGACGCAAGTGCGCTGTTGGGCAACCTTATCTATGCGATGGAATTTCGCAATGAATCCGTATCCCTTGCTGATGGTTCGGAACTGTGTATACCTGACAACGTTACCCTTATTTTTACGGAATGCGGAGATTCCCATTTGGGTCGTTTAGACTATGCTTTGCGTAGAAGAATGGATTATGTTGCCGAGTTGAAATCTGATAAAGAAATAATTGAAAGATACTACGACGCAGTTAATGCAAACGCAGGTAGGATTATTACGGATATTTTTGAGAGCATAAAAGAGTTCTTGTCATCTAATGCTGCTCCCGGCGTTCCTGATGTTGCCGAAAAATATATGCCGGGACATGGGTTGTTCATGGTTGATCGCATGGGAACATCATATTTTGTGCTGGACAAGTTTAAGCAGAAAATGATGTATCAGATATTCCCATTTTTGAATAACCTTTTTTCAATGGGGATAATTCATGGGAATATTGATTCTTTTGAGCAGGCACTTTCCTCAAAGCTGAATACAGGAGTGTCTGGGCTGAATCGTATTTCGGACATACGAAAGGTTATGGTTAATTCTGGTGACCGAGTTGTTCCTTACTCATTGGAGGATACAATTGACTATTACGAAAGAGTGATTATACCAAATCACTGTTCCGATTATAAAGGCTTGTTAGAAAGCGTAATAGACGCAATAGTATTAAACGGTGTGTTTCCAAGCGATATAGCAACGGATTCTCTCTTGTTTAACATAAAGGTTGCATCTGTACCAAGCAAATCAGTGCCGGTGGCTCATGCTTCTTATTTGGTAAAAGCACAGGATGCTCCAAGTTATTACTATGAAACTGCTGTAAAAGGAAAGGCTCGGCGTAATCCCCATGCATACTATTCTACCCGTCCGGGTAATGTAGGAAGATGGGCTGATCGGTCAGATGTGGCTGCATATGAGATTTCATACACGGACGGTTCGCCAAGCGATACCTACCTTCCGCTGAACGGATTAAGGTTGCATACTTTTACGATAAACAATGTCTGCAAGGATAATAATCCAGCAGAAATATACGGTTCTCTATATCGGCTCTTGCTATACTATTTAAAGGTATATGAGATGAACATATCGCTGATAAAGGGGCATGATGAATCATATGCGGCTTTGGATGATCTGATTTTATTGGAAATAAAATATCTCTCCGCCCTGAATGAGGAACTTAGAAATGTCAATGCAGCCACGCAAACAGAACGGGAAAAAGCCCGTATAGAATATTTTGGCACAAGAGTAAGGCAATTGCGAGCGCTATGGACGAAGCGAGGAGAAATAATCAGAGTTGACAAACAGAAGTTTGAAAATCTGATTTCAGGCTCTACACCTTTTAATGTCGAGGCGTACGAGGATATTTATAACATCACAAGTGATACGGAAAAAAACATAGAGATAAAAGGAGTGGTTAAAATGACTGACTTAAAGGACTATCAGCAGATCATGGAAAACATCGGGGTTCGTCAGATGGTATTCCAGGGACCTCCCGGTACATCTAAAACATTCGAGGCCAAGAGATTTGTGCTTAAACAATTGAATCCAGATTCGGAAGTCCTGACAAGCCGATTTGTGAGCCAGGAAGATGTTTCCTCTGCGCTTGATGACTACAAACTGACGGAAGAAGATTATTCCAATCCGGCGGCTTCTGTTAAGCTAACCATGGGAGGATGGGATTTGGTACAGTTTCATCCCTCATATGGCTATGAAGACTTCATAAGGGGTATTGAGGTAAAAGTTGATGGTGGGCTACCATCGTATAACAGCGTTAACAGGATTTTGGGCAAGATTGCTGAGTTTGCTAAGTTTGCTGAAAAAACGAATCCAACAGAACCACCGAAGTTTTATCTGGTTATTGATGAAATTAACAGAGCAAACATTGCCACAGTCTTTGGCGAGTTAATTTATGGACTTGAATACCGTGACAGCAAAGTGTCTACGCCTTATGAGGTCGAGGACAAGGTTGCTAATCCTGTATCGAGAACCAAGGATATCGTTCTTGGGAAGAATCTGTTTATTATTGGCACAATGAATACCGCTGATAAATCCATCGATTCCATCGACTATGCTATTCGCAGACGTTTCCTTTTCATTGACAGCCCTGCAGATCGGAATGTTGTCATAAACTGCTATCAGAATGCCTCTGAAAACGATGATGAGAATTCCATTGAACTGTTGGTGTTCGATGCTGTGCAAGCGATATTCGATAATGAAAGCTACTTTAATGATGAGTATCAAAAGAGCGATGTTCGTCTTGGACATACCTACTTCCTTAGAAAAAGGAAAGAAGGTTATGAGGAGGATTTCGTTGAACGCCTCGTTTTTCAGATCATTCCCATTTTAAGAGAGTATGTTAAGGATGGAATTTTAGATACCATCGAGGATTTGAAAGCTATCGAACATACCCCCTCGGAAATTAGGGACGCTGCCGACCGCAGTGAGCGAGTTCGCTTTATCAGAGATAATATCATGCTGTATGCTAAAGAATTCGGAAACACGACAAGGTCAGGAAAACGTATTGACAACGAATATGTGGGAACTTTTATCGAGGAAGTGCGCACCAAAATCGGATATTAATAGGAAAGTGATGTTATGGCACGAGATGTAATAATTCATCAAGTTAATGACTGGTCCGTGCTAAATAGCAAGGATGATGTATGGACAAAGGTAGATCTTTCTGCGCCAGAGGTCAATTTTGGCATACACAGATTTCAAGGAAAACTGTGGAGCAGCGGATATGTTGGGGTTGGAAGATTGTATGATAAGAATGGTCACTATCTGCAATCTGGAGGAAAAGAGCATATTATAGTTGTGACTTCACAATATGGTATGGACCCTTGGCAGATGCTCGAAACGGTAATGACTGATGACGAATACGATGATTACATTGCTGAAATGGACGCTGATGGAAGGATTCTTTTTAAGGTGTTCTATGACCAGCCATTGATTAAGTTATCTCAGGATACAAAACAAGACGGGGAGTTGTTATACGCTCTGAGTTTTGTTACGTCATGCTATAGCCTTTGTAAAAAAGGCTTAAAGAAAGCGATGTTTCATCAGGAGGAAAATTATGCTTCAAAAGTTCGAGGTAAAATCGAAATCAGGAAGAACATACGTATAAATACTTGCAGAGGAAGAAGTGATAGGTTTTACTGCAAGTACATTGATTTTACCGAGGACAATATCGAAAACAGAATCCTCAAAGCGACTTTGTTGAAATGCAAAGATATTATTGGAAGAAGGTTTTCTCCAACTTCTGAAGTATCAAAACGAATGGCTTATTGCCAGAATGCATTTCGGCGTGTGAAGACTGTTCGGATTAAAACAAGTGATTTTAGTGGCGCAGATGCAACAGGATTTTATATGTATTACAAGCCTCTTTTGCAACAGGCGCGCTGTATCTGCGGACAGAAATATTATGCTTATAAGAGTGAAGATGGTCAATCAATAGCCAAAAGTTTTTTTACGATTCCGTATATGATAAACATGGAATCTCTGTTTGAGTTTTATGCGCGAATTGTTTTGAAACGGACGATAGATATGGACAAATACTCTTTGGATCGTTATTCCAAGAGATTATATATACAGAAAGCTGTTAATGATGTTTCCGAAGCAGAGCGTGGTATTCACCTAATGCCCTATTGCATTCCTGATATCATTATTCGTGATAATGAAAGCCAGAAGCCAGTAGCGGTTATTGATGCAAAATATAAACCTAACACTCGAAGTGTAAGGTCGGATACCCATCAACTGTTATCCTACGTCCTTTTAACTGATGTGAAACGATGTGGTTTTGCATTTCCAGGAGTTGATAGTTATGCAAAGATTATGGATGCAACGGAGACAGCATCACTCCCGTTAGCAGTCGATTCTCTGGATTATTATGAATTGATTATAGGGAACGACAAGGATAATGCTACAGAGGCATTGAAGCAAATTCTCCCGTGAAAGGAATAAATATGAAATACTACACGGTTTACTGAGAGGATACAGATGAAATTATCGCGTTTGGGAACGCCTCGCAATGTGCAAAAACCTTCGGGTTAAAAGATGCTCGTCAATTTCATGCGTTCGTTTCTAAAACACGGTTCGGACTGAGGAAACATTACAGAGTTGTTGTCGAGGATTACGATGAGAAGGATGAATAGATAAAGTAAACCTTTTGGTGTTTATACACTTTTCACCGATAGCAGAAATCTCATTGGAAGGAGGGTGCAAGTTGGATGCAAAGAGCGAAAATGTCTTTATTTCAAGCCTTTTTACGCCCTTCTCCCTCAAAAGTCACAGATGGGGTTTGTATCAAAGACACTACTACGATAGATGAAATTTGTAGTACTGGAGATTTCTTGACTCATACGAACAATGACAGAATAGTAAAGGTTGAGTGTGGATACGTTTTCATCAGGAGGTGAACGCATGATGGCAGAAAGCCAGAATATAGAATGGAAAGAATCCTGACGCGACGAATATCTGAAATGGATATGCGGTTTCACCATGGGCGTTCCCTGTCAATTATGATGGCGAGTAACATTATAGCAGCGGTTAGTACGAAACAGCAGTTTCGTGGCAGTGCGTTGACAAATTTTCTGATGTCAAGGACTGGAATTAAGTGGGACGCTGCGACAGCCAACAATATTACAGTTGATGATTTGGATATACCAAATGTTGAACTTTTGGACAAACTTGACCTGCTTGTTGATGGCAAGCTGAAGAGGGCTGGAGCATTGTGTTTCTATCGGAATGCAGAAAAGGTTATCAGTGGCTGTTATGTAAAAATCAGAAAATTCGAAGGCAGTGAGCTTCTGTATCAGGATGAAGTGCAAGGTTCTCTGCTGCTTCTCCTGCGTTTACGCCCATTCCCGAGCATGAAGCAATGATTGAAATGGCCCGCCGATATTTTACACATATGGGTCCTTCCACCATTCACGACGCTATGTACTATTTCCATGTGACAGCCGCGCAGGTCAGGGATTGGCTTTCCCGTTTGCCTGTATCAACGGTGGAATGTGAAGGCAAGACTTACTATTTTATTGACAATAATCAGACATACGATCAGGCAATTCCCAAATGCTTATTTCTTGCGGGATTTGACCAGCTTCTCTTGGCTCACGAAAAAAAGGAAAGCCTGTTTTTAAGTCGGGAAAATATGAGAGCGATATTCAATCTCGCGGGGATCGTAATGCCTGCGCTTCTGATGGATGGCGAAGTGGTCGGCAAATGGAAAAAGAAGAACGGAAAATTGTTGATTACATTGTTCAAGTCGATAACGCAGCAAGAGAAAAACATCATTTCCGACTTTGCGGGTTTGTTGTGGAATGAAATTGTATCGGTCAGCTTTGATGAGTAAAATATTCTTCTCATAGATTTATGCTCCGCTCGCCTGATACCTAAACTGCCCTCATCACAGTTTGGGTACTCACCGGCGAGGGAAATACGGGAGGTTTCCAAAGGGCGCAGAACGTCCGGTGGACGTTCGCTTGCGCCGACCGGAGCGAAGCGGAGACAACAGCGTTCCACTTGGCGGGGTATCCAAAGGGGCAGAGCGACCTTTGGCACACGATTTTCCGTCAGGAAGGTCTAGTATAATCCAAATAAATAGATATATATTTGGATTTGTGGTAAAATGACCTTATTCAAGGGAGGTCATGCTATGCCAAATTTAGTAAAGTTCATTCATCTTACAGATGATGATAAAGCCGCTTTAGAAAATATCCTCCGCCAGAGTACTGTGGAGGAATCCTTGGGATACGACATTGAACTGATCTATGTTAAGCGAGAGGAGGAATAATATAATGGCACGAGAGAAAAAAATACTTGCACCTACTTACAACCAATTAATTGAACCGGTTTATTCTGCTATGAAGGAGCTTGGAGGATCTGCGACAAATGATGAGATTAGAGACAAAATAATTGAGATGCTTCAACTTTCGGATGACATTGTGGATGAACCTCATACCGGTTCAGCGTCACAACGAACGGAACTGGAATATCAATTGGCATGGGCGAGAACGTATCTTAAAAATTATGGTGCAATAGAAAACACAAAGCGTGGTGTGTGGGTCGTTACCACAGCTTTTGCGGATGTTATGTCCGTAAAATATAAAGAAGTTATGAAAAAAACGTTAGAGAAAAAAAGTGCTAAATCAGCAGAAAAAACAGTAACTCAGGATAGTAATCCGGAGAACGATGGAATAGAACCGCCGGAAGAATTGGAACCCTGGAGAACGCGGATTGCAGAAATACTGCATAGCATGGATCCGTTTGCATTTGAGCGCCTTTCGCAGTTACTATTAAGGGAATGTGGTTTTTCTCAAGTGACAGTTACTAAAAAAACAGGCGATGGAGGCATTGATGGGACTGGTAAACTTCGGATTAACGGCATATTCAGTTTTAATGTTGCTTTTCAGTGCAAGCGTTTTATAGGAAGCGTATCTGCCGGGGATATACGGGATTTTAGAGGATCGTTGACTACGGATATTGAAAAAGGTGTATTTATTACAACAGGGTCATTTACAAAAGCAGCGAGGGAAGAAGCATCAAATGCGGGTAAACAACAGATAGATCTTATTGATGGTGAAGAATTTATCAATAAGCTGATCGAGTATCGTCTTGGAGTCAGGGAAAAAACTGCTTTTGAAGTGGATGAGGGATTCTTTAAAAATGTATAATTAAGGGGTTCTTTATTATTTGTAGTTGCAGAAACAGAGCTACAAACCAATGGACACTTCAAGGAAGACTGTTTTTGAGGTTTGCTATGGAATAAGCATCTGAGGAGAATAACAAGGCTATGGAATATACAGCAAATGAAAAACAGGCACTTGATATGATGCAGAGGACGGGGTTCAAAAATCTGTCTATCGAGAACACCGCATAAAGCATGACAACAACTGTAGCGGTGCGGCGGTAATCGGAAATCCAAAATATAAGACCAAACGCACGTTTCCGGCGGCTGGAATGTGTCAGCCGTATCATTTGATCAATCACCTTAATTGCCAGTAGATTTCTTCACATTTGCATGTTATAATTTCTATTAATGTTGAATGTGTAAACAATCGGCAAATTGGACTTAGAGTATATAGTAAAATGCAAGTAACTCTTCGGATTGCAAAGGAGGTGCTCGTCTGTGGCGGAAATTGTTTTTATATATTCCAAATGCGTTGATCTCGTCTATCACGTGTTGGCATATATGCAGGTGTGTAATGCTTCAAATCTGTATTCTGAAAAGTACATCCGCGAGTTTGAAAAGTATCGGAGAGCATCCGAATTCTCATTCGATCTGAAGCGTGCCATGACCAAAATCCAGCAATACTACAATCAAAATTTTGAACGCCTCGGAATCGTGAATTTTCTGCCGCTTGCACAACCTGATGAGGATTTTGAAGCGTTGAAAAAACGGCTTCTGAATTATTCCGGTTTCACGCGTGAGGATAAAGATTTTTTCGTCGGACCGTTCGTAACCGCGCTTGAAAAAGAGTCCTTCATATATTTTCCCTATTGGGAGTCGGTATATCGGAATGCGCATGACAGACGCAAAATGTGCGAGGCGCAGCTCGAATCACTTTTGAGATCGTATGACCGCGTATTCTCGCACTATCAAAAAAAGAGAGCAGTCGCTTTTCTTTCGTTCAGCATAACCCGCAACGGGCGCGGATCATATTGGCAGGATGGCTTTTTTGCCGCCGTACCGCTGCCAAAAAATGAACGAGAAGCTGTGCCGGCCTTTTTTCAGTTGTTTCACGAATACACACATCAGTTTACTGACATCTTACTAAATCGGACGATCTGCATGGACGATGGTACGCATGATTTGTCGGAGAACCTTGTAATACTGATAGATTATTTCATTATAAAGAAAATCTGTGAAGAAATGGCGAAAGAATATCTTCCATGGATTTCTGCAATATGCGGTGATTCCGGGACTTCCTTTGACGAGGCTGCTTTTTTGAATCTGTTCCGTATCCCGCCAGACCTAAAAGAAATGATGCTGAAAGAGATAAAAGACATTTTCGGCGATGAGATATAATTGGAACACGCTATATTACACAGCGGGTTTCTCATATCCCACAGATATCGGTTGCTGCTTTTCAAGAAAACGCAACTTGTTTGTAACCCCATTAGGAATTAAAAGGCGTACTTCTATAACATAATCTTTCGATCATGTATCTGTGCGCCGCGGGGCTTCCTCTCTGACAGTAGAAAGCCGCCGTCCGAGAGGTTTCGCCGCTGCGCTTCGTCAAGGGGGCTACTCCCCCTTGCGCCGCTAAAGCGGCTATCCAAGCCGATGCAAAGCATCGGTTGTGTACATTGCCGAAAAGATAAACCCGTTTCTCGTCTTTACCTGTTCGACAAGTCTGAAAAAAGAGAATCTGTAATAGCTATTTTTCCGGTTAATATAGTCGGTAGTCAGTCCTTTCAGCGCCACACGCTTGAGGTAAAAAGTGTTCATTTTGTATTTCTAATGGTAAATGAGCCTGGTCAGAAATATATCAGCACCTGATAGAATGGCGAGACTGCCCATAAAGGTAAGAATGGCGATTACCAATTCATATACGCTTTGATCCGCAGTAACAATTTCTGTGACTGTTTTAGGCAGCATGGTTGTTAGTATTGGAATTAACGTACCTGCCAATATTTTTAGTATACACCAGCATAAAAGCGGGGAATGGCATTTGACTGTATTGTTCAGACAATACATAATGTTCTGAATGATAGAATATTGGGTGCGATTCAACTCATCGTGCGAACCATTGTTAGTTATCTTCATATTCAACTCCCTTACTTTACATACATTCTAACGCGGGAAACAGCACAATAAAAAATTCGTGCACTAAATGCTTCTGCCAGTGCACGAATTGCAAATCATTCTATTGCGGGCACCAAAAATTCCGAAGTAAAAGCTCCGTCCTCGCTGTTGTACTTGACCCAACCGCCATGTTCTTCAAGAATCGTTTCAGCGCGGCGCAGACCGAAACCGTGAATGCCGCCCTTGTGAGTTACAAACAAAGAACCTGCCTTTTTTCTCTTTGCACCTGCAGTATTGAGCATAGAAAAATAAAGCATAGTTCCTTTCATTGAGATGAAGATACGGATAAACCGTTCTCCTGTTACTGTCCGGCAGGCTTCAATAGCGTTGTCAAGTAAATTTCCGATGACAATACTCAGTTCTAAGTCTGAAATCGATAACGTATCCGGTACATTGGCTTTAACAGTTACGTCGATCTTTTCGGCCTTAGCTTGGGCAATCTTTGCGGACAAAATGGCATCGAGAGATACATTGCCCGTTTTCAACAGAATATCCACATTCATCAGTTGATTATCAAGCTGTTCTATATATTCAAGCGCACGATCAACTTCTCCGGCTTCAAGCTGACCTTTCAACGTTTGTAAATGATGGTGAAAATCGTGCTTATAGCCTCTCATTTCCCTGTGGATACTCCGCACCTCATTTAAGTGCTTTTCAGATTGTTCTGTCTGGTACTCAACCAGCTTCAAATATGTTTTCTTTCTCATGGGTTACCTCAATTATGTTCGATAAATGCCCGGTTGATATCATCATACTTTCCCCTTGAAAGAGGCAATTCTGACTTTCCAATATTAACCGATGTGCGAGAAATTTTCGTAATGCATTTCAGAGAAACCACATAGGAACGATGAATACGATAAAAGTCATCGCTTAACTTATTTTCAAAGGAAGAGAGGCTTTCCTTTATCCTGTATTCTTTGTCTTTGGTATGGATTACGATATAATGCAGAAAAGACTCCACATACAAAATATTTGATTCATACAGCTTGATCGTCTCGCCCTCGCAGGAGATTACCACTGACGGAGGTTCGACAGAGAGTTTTTCAGCAGCTTTGTTCAACACTTGTGTGAGCTTATCCACAGAAATCGGCTTAATCAGATAGTGAAGCGCATCTACCTCATAGCCTTCGCCAACAAATTCAAAATGTGACGTAATAAAAATGATTTCCGCTCGGCCGTTGTTTTTGCGAATACGCTTGGCAAGTTCAATACCGCTCATATTTTTCATTTCAACGTCAAGCAAAAGGATATCGTACGTCTTGTCTTCCTCATATTCAAATAGAAATGCTTCGGCAGATGCAAATGTGCGGATCTCGCAATTATGTCCTTTGTGTGTACTCCACGATGCCACAATAAAAGTTATATATTCAATTTGATCTTGCTCGTCATCACAGATTGCTATTTTATATTTCATATTCATCGCCGCCATTTATAATCGTTTTTTTACCGGTTGTGCCGAAGTTTAGGGGCGAGAGCATCCCTGTTGGCATACGACTTTGCCCGCGAAGTCTACGGATGTATATCCTTGATCCATAGCAACCATGGCATTAGGATTACCATTTCTGCAGAAGTCAAAAAAGTTCTCAGAATGAATCCTTACTATGTCAGATTGAATGCCGTTTCCAGATTTTCTCACCACAGCATCTCCGCATCAATCACCGTCATAAACAAGACGGGGTTTTTTCCGGGCATAGGCTGCTTTAAGATAAGGGATTTGTTCTTCGGTTACAGGACCGAGGTTAGCTTTAACTGTTTGAACAACCTTGCCGTCTATGCGTTTGTTTTCTACAAGACTGGCATAGTACCGTTTTTCGCTTTTATAAGATTTTGTCAGAATTTTGATAAACACACTATACCTCTTTTCTCACTACAAAGTATAGCATATTTACCAATAATAAGCAACAAATATATAGAGTCTCGCACTACATTTTCTGGAAGTTCATAGAAAACCAGCTTAGTAGTGAACGGAACGCTGTGGCAGCGCCTATCGGAGATCGACCAGTCCTGTAATGAGCGTCTGGCGGTCATCATCCCGGCAACGGCAAAGCGGGAGGGCATGACCGAGGCGCTTAAAGTCGCCGATCAGATGGAGTGGGCGCAGATTGATGAACGCTTGCAGGGCGCAGGCGGACGAGATCGTGAAGTTTGAGCTTATACAATGTCAAATGTTGGGTAGATGACTTCCCGGCAAATCAGGATTTGAGAGGAGAACGCGAAATGGCGGCTTCAAAGACATGAAATATGAAATGGATAAATCGACGGCGCATACTTTGACACAATATATTTTGTCCGCAGAAACGTAGAATTTGTCGGATATAGGTTTTTGATCGCAGAGAGAGAAAAAGCAGCGGCTCAAAGACCGCTTGAAGTATAACGAAAGGGGCGAGCGCGGCAAGAACGCCCGGCTTGCTGGACGCGCAGACCGGGCGCATGAAAGAGATCCGGCAGCTCTACGAATACGCCAACACCTACAAGAGCCTAAAGCCCGTCTTTGACGGCTTGCAGAAAATCAAGTTTGCAAAGAGCCGGGAGAAGTACAAAGCGGAACATGCCGACGATTATGCAAGGTTTAAGGACATCAGGAGCGAGTTACAGACCCTTTGGAGGGTACGGACGAACAGGTGGAGATGTTGCGGGAGCTGGTCTATCTTCCCAAGCCGGACGGTGAATAAAGGAGGCGACCATGTATCGTTTCTGCGCAAAAGTATTTGGAAGAGCATGGGACAAATTCCTATTCACATCGTCCGGAAAGCAATCCGTTTGCACCCAAGATCATTTGCGGAAACTGCAATAAGGTCTTTACAAGAAAAGGCTGGACATTGGTAAAGGCATATCTGATGGATACGGATTTCATGCTGAAAACGCTGGATCACATCAAGGTCTTTGAGGATGGGACATTGCTGGTGGTGTCCTTGGACGGAACGGAAATTGAAAGTAAAATTGAAAAGGAGAAAGAAAAAAGGTCGGTTGGGAGCTGCGATTCCTGATCGTTTTTTGCTTTTTGCAGATGGTAAAATGTAAATGGATGTGGTAAAATATGAATGCTTGGTTACTATGAATTGTTTTAGGATTTTAGGGTTATTTCATGAAAAAAAAGAGGAAATATAATGTATAAAGAATATGATGAATTTATTCCAGGAACAGAGATTTTCGATGATATCAATGTTATGCGCAATATTATCTTGGAGAGTCAGCATTTGTTAAAGAAAAGTTCTGACAGTATAGAGGATATTGTATCGGACATTTGCGGATTGCAGTATGACCCGAATCCTACGATACATCTGAACCAATATATTATGCTTTGGAACAGAAAGAAGGATTTCAAAGCAGAGCAATTAGATATCGCAGCATATAAAGAATTTAAAGTTGTCGAAACATGGACGTTTAAGCGGAATATGTTTTTTGTTCCACGCAATGAATATTCACTGTATAGACACGCAACAAAAGGTATCGTAAGATGGGGAGAGTCTGATGAAATCTGGCTTAAAAATGGAGATAGTCCGGATGTTCAAGCTGCGGAAAAGGAGTTAAAAGAAAGATTATCAGAATTTGAAGGATTGACGTTAAATCAGATTTGGGAAAAGCTGAATTTGTCTTATGAATGGCATAAGTATCGAAGAGAACACGATCACAGCTTTAATTTGCCTATATTCCGCGCCTTTTACAGAATGTGCCGCAGAGGGGACCTTTTAACTTGCGGAAGAAATCCGGGAACTTTCCGGGAACCTATCTACATTTTGAAAGAAAAAATAGGATTTTCGGATTGGACTACCGATACGGTTGATGAAAAGCAGGCCATAAAAAGTATCGTAGATAAACTGATTGCTTCGTTTGGAATAACCGATCCGATTCATATTTCTCATATATCCGGTTATAAGACCGCTGATATCCTGCCCGTTTTTGAAGAGCTGGAAGCGGAAAATAAGATATTGAAGCTTTCACATAAAATTGGCCGTAAATATTACTACGTTCATTCTTCCAAAATACATCTTCTCAACGGGAATGCTCCTGATAATTCCTGTGAGGTTCGGCTTATATCGCCGATGGACACGATCGTAAGAGACAAAGTCTGGCTCGAAACGTTTTTTGATTATTCATTTACTTTTGAATATTTCAAGAAAAAAGGAATGAAATGGCCTCTTTCAATTCTTGTTGGAAATCAATTTGTCGGTTATATCGATTGTAAGATGGACTGGAGAGCTAAAAAATTTATGATCAAAGAAAGAAACATATTCAATCGTGATTTTTATGATTGTTCCGCTATTGATCTTGCGATTGAAGAATTGGCAGAATTCCACGGAGCTAAGGAAATCATAGAAAAGCCGTAAGTAGCTGTAAAGAGGATGAATATATCAGTTAATTTCATTTGAAATATTTGCTGAATGTCTGATACGTTCTCCAACTGACAGTTGTAGATAGCTGAATCCGCACAACACCCCGTCGCTTCCAAGATGCGTGAGAAGTGCGATACAATATAAGCGCCAAGAATAAGGATAAACCATGTATAACTGGACTCACTATAACCCTGTAAAAGTCCTTTTCGGACCGGGCAGACTGAACGACCTTCACGCTGAGCCGCTTCCGCTGTCGGACGAGGATTAACTGACCATTTTCCGGAACGCTTATAAATAAGGCAGAAAGGGCGGTGGGGTCTGGTTGTTTCAGATCCCGCCGTAATTTTTTAGAAAGAAGGAGTCTTTCAAGAGGGATTTCAATGCGGATTCTTTTGATATTTTCGACAAGGAGTGGGCGCTTCTTACGGCGGGAAACAGCGAACACTATAACACCATGACGATTTCGTGGGGGCAGTCTTGGCACTCCTTGGGGCAAGCCGGTAACCACGGTCTATGTCAAACCGATTCGGTACACCCATGAGTTTATGGATGAAAGCGAATATTATTCGCGATATGGGGAAAATACCCCCTGCACACGATGAAATCGCTCTGTTCGGTGAACGGAGACGTCGCTTCGGCGTGGTTCGGGACAATGGGGCAGCTATGCGCCCAGACATCCTGGTCGCTGTTCGCGGTCGGAGAATACGAGGAGGGGATTTCCCATAGTTAAAGATACCACACAAAAACCCACGCTTACGATGCTTCCAATAATCAAATTTTGGAGGGTGCGCCAGTTCGGCGCTTGAAATATAGGCAGGTGAAAGTCCTGTCCCGGTAAAGTTTAGCGAACAGCC
>CANQNT010000061.1 GCA_947625255.1 uncultured Acetatifactor sp.
CATAGGCTACCGTTGACGAAACAACGGGTTAAATCTAAGTTTAACAATTACTTACACAGCGACGTATCGCACCCATTTATGATTAAGATAAGTTTCGCGAACAACTTCATTACCCATATATTCTCCTTCATCCAAAAAGAGTGATGGTGATTCTGATACAAGCCCCATTGTATTAATCTGACCTAATACAAAATCATAATGGTAAAACTCAAGCGGTTTTGACAAATTATATAAACTATCTTCAGGTAAAGTGTCATCACTGTCAAGAAATAAGATATAATCACCCATGCATTCGCTTAATCCTGAATTTCTTGCAACAGAAAGCCCCCTATTTCTTTCATGTACCACAATTTTAAATTCAACATCCCCACTATATTCCTCAATAAAGTGTTTGGCAAGTTGCATTGAATTATCTTGTCCGTGATCATCAACTAATATGCATTCAACAGAATGAACTATTTTTTTTTGGTTGACTATAGAACTTAAACAATTCAATATATATTCTTCTACGTTATATATTGGAACAATTATAGATATCTTCATGATTCTAATTTTATGGTGTCAATATCTGACAACCAAGCTTTATACAAATTCAAGTTCTTTCCGTAAGAATTATCAATTAAAGTAAAAGGTTTACCTAATAAAACAGATAAAATAGCTACATGCAAACGCGAAGTATAGATGTAATTATATTGAGAAATAAACCTGACAGCCTCTTTAACTATATGCGGTCTCAAAATTTTATCAGCATATAAATCTGTCAGACCTTGCAAAAGGAAATTACGGCGATTATAAATTCGATAAAAGTTAATCTGAACAAAATCATACGACATCATTGTAGGCCAATCTTGTATATCCAAAGTAGTATCATCTACATCAATCTTCAAATGACTGTAATCTGGCATTTCGGAATCTTGTCTTTTTACCCAAAGCACTCGTCCATTATTAGACTTCTCAAACTGTAGAAGATATTTAGAATTAATACAAAACGCCATATCTGGAAGTAAATATACATTCTTGATGTTTTTATCCTTTACAAGTTCGCAACTTGGCATATCTCTTACACATATATGCAAATCCGGATGCTTGAATAGTTCTGTGGCATCTTTTTCCCAATTATCCAATTCTTTATAATATATTGATTGGGGTAAAATAATTATTCGGTGATTCTTGTATTTTTGGATTACTTTTAATCTAAACTTTTGATGTCTATCCCATAAATCCCCCCAATTTCCACCTCCTTGCAATAATATGATTGTATTTTCTCTCAATTTAGGGAATTTAAAACATTCTTCAGCTGTTTTCATCAAGCATTTATAAGAACATTCTTTCAAAAGACATTCTGTCCCTTCCCATATTAAAGTATCTCCAGGATTACTATAATACGGAATATCAAGAAAGATATAATCATTGTTAATCAAAGGTAATAAAGTGTCACACAACAATGCTCTCAGTTGAGCTACTTTTTCTGCACTCGTCATTTTCTTAACCTATTCATTCTTAAATACCATCTTCTTAAAAAAGTTTTCACTCTCCTCATGTAGGGGATACATAACGAAAATAATCTCTCATATTTTACACGTTCATTCTCCCCATTTAATTTTTTTGATAAAAACGATTCTAATTCTTCATTATACCAAGCTGCTATTACTCGATTTCTCAATTCTGCATACGAAGGTGTAGAAATTTGAGGTATAACTCCCAACGACAGAAAATGAGAAGAATTTACACAATAATCTGCACAGCAACAACCTAATGGCTTAAAAACTATTGGGGCATTCAAGTCATGATATATATTTTGATGTATTCCTTGTCCATAACAAGCTGTCATTTTACCTGTATACAAATCCAATGTTGCAGCCCAACTACCAGCATAGCAATATCCGTTCTGCTGTTTATTAAAATTACGCAATGTAAATTCAAACAACGGAGATTCCATTTCACGCCCTTTCTTTACATAGTTTTCGACTGTACCATCAGTCATTATTCTATACCCAGGATAATTTTCCTTTCTCGTTAATGCAACTTGAGGTAACGCCCCAACACGTTCCAATGAAACAGATTTGATTTCATCCCAATAAGGAAGATACTCATCAACTAAATTGATTTGCAAAACAAAAGAACATCCTGCAGATCTAACTTTGTCTATATTAGAAAAAAAACGATTAACCATATTATGCTTTTTAAGCTCAACATAATGACAGCTAAAAGAAATATTTAAATGACGAAGTAAATTTTTATCAAAATCAAGTAATTGTTCAAAACGCTTGTCCAAGGTTCCATTTGTAGTAATATTTACATAATTTCCTGTCTTCAATATTTCATGCACAATCTGAACAACTTTTTCTTGGATTAATGTTTCTCCCAACCCAGTAATACTTATATAACTTACACCACCTAACCTATCAGGCGAAAGAGCTTTTGCTATATAAGATGGAGAATATTGTGTATATATCCGTTTTTTTGATTTTCGAGCTTGTTGTTGCACATAACAATATGAACATTTAAAATTGCAAAAACTATCTGGAACAAGGCATTCTATAAATCGTTTCATATTCTTTTAATTCTTTTTATAAGCATTGATTTGATTTGTGTTTTGTATTCTTTATCTATAAACAAATAGAAAAACAATAAATTACAAATCGTGGATAAGAAAGAAATAAAAATAAATCGAGACAAGGACTTTTCCATATTCGATTGCATAAACAGGCATATCAACAAAGCTGTTACAATCATAAGAAATGAGGAACCCAAGACATTTTTTAAATAAAACACCCTACTAAACCCTAATATTTTTTTGATAAAAAAAATCCGAGCAATGAGTGTTATTATTGATATTCCTATAGCTATTTCCAAAGCTACAAAAGAATTTGCTCCTAACTTAAAAGCGCAATAAGTAAGAGGTAAATTAAACAAAGATAATCCACTTACAATCAACTGATAAGCTTTAATTTTACCACTTGCTTGAATAGCAGTCCCTATTGAATAATTGAAACTTTCAATCCAAGACAAAATAATAATCAACTTACAAAACGTTGGCGTATAAACAGGATACTCCTTTAACCAAATATTCAAAACATATTCTATTTCTAATATCAATGGCAATCCTAATATGGCGACCAAAAGGAATGACAATTTACCTCCCCAATGTACCAACGTCTCTGTTTCTTGATATTTTCCCTGTGCAAAAGTCTTGAATATTTGAGGATTTATAGCTGTAGTAAAATTTGCAGAAAAGTTAGTTATTGCGTTATTAACTTGATAGGCAATCGCATTTGCAGCATTCACAAGAGGACCAAAAAAAATATTCAAAACTATATTGACACCTGAATTCTTTAAAGCAATAGATAAAGAACCCAATAAATTCCAAAACGAAAAAGAAGTTATCTGCCTTGCTATTACTTTATCAAATCCTTCTTTTATAGAAAATTCATCAAATCTTTTCTTTCCATATAATAAATAAAAGACACATAAAGAAATTGATATCAAAAGATTAAGTACCCCCCACAAAATCAGTTTATCATATAACCAAACAAACAACAAATAAGATGATAATAACTTCGCAATAACTTCATAAATACCAATATATGCAAAAATATTAAATCTTTCATGTGCTATAATGGAAGCCGTCATCGGTATATTTATTAAATTAATAAACATAATCACAATGGAACATTGAAATATAACATTACAAGCAAATAATCTATTTGCAGGAATAGAAAGAACCTCATTTACTAAATATATTCCTATAATCTCTGCAATAAACATTACAATTACACCAAGCAGAAAATGCACTTTATATATCGTACTAAATAATAATTTAGAATCTGATATATCACCTCTTCCTAATGTAATTGTAATAAAACGAGATGATGATGTCCCCAAAGCGGAATTAAGAAAGGTTACCAAACCTATTATTCCAGCAACAATATTAAACAGTCCATAATCTTCCAGCCCTAATGCCTGTATATTTATTCTGGATGTAAATAAAGATACTCCCATAACAAACAGCATACGAATATACAAAAGGATTGTATTGGATGCTACTTTCTTAATTTTTGGCATTGATCTAACGATTTTATCTTCCACCTGTTAACAATTTAATCAACCAAGCATTTCTACTTATTATTTCACCCAAAACAAATGAAATAGCATATGTTACAAGGCAAGAAAAAAGATAAATGAATACTGTTTCTATATTATTAATATCATAACCAAAAGGAAGCATTATAACTTTTATAACATAGGTCAAAAATAAACTATGACTTGCAAACACTATAAATGTATTCCTCCCCCACTTTTCCATAAAATATGCCTTTTTAGAAATACCAACAACTGCTAATGCTGCACTTCCCCCCAACAGAATATATGTAGAATGTAATAAATTGTAAAAAAGACTTGTTGTATCTTTTTCAATCACAGAATAAAGATAAGTTATAACCATACATACAATTGTGATGACTAATAATTCCAACCATCTTTTTTTGATTTTATCGAACCAATTACAATCTATCATTTGTAAATATATACCTAAAGAAAACATTAATAGGCAAGTTATACTAAAACCTGGGAAAATATACCAAGAGATTGTTTTGGTTGCATATATAAAATAGACAGTACAAATAAACAAGAAACCCATTTTTCGAAGTATAAAAATTATTACTGGAGTCAAAAGAAAAATGACCATTAAATCTCTAAGAAACCATAATGGACCATCCCATGGTTGTGTTAATACTCCTGTAATCCCCCCCCTAGGTAAAAACCAAAATCCTTTAATAAACTCATATACTGTATAATCTTTATCAAGCGAAAAGGTTATAAAAAAAATCAAATTCCAAATAATATATGGCAATAATAATGTTGTAGACTTTTTTTCGAGAAGACTGCGATATCCATGCCTTCTGATTGAATAAAAGCACAACATACCTGATATTAAATAGAAAAGAGGTACAGCTATATCTGCCAAAGTGTGAGAGATAAAATTAACAATATGATAACCGATATCGTATGCACAATTAACTTGCTTGCCTGCGTAAGAAAATTTTTTTGTAAAATCAGCATGTACGCAAACAACTAAAAAAGCCAAAGGCATTCTTAACCTATTTATCGCATCAGACAAGTCCCTATTTAGCATTTTAATACAGTTGAATAATACATCACAATTTGATTTAAATCCTGGTTTTATAACTGAAATCTGTTAAATAAAAATTGTAATAAAAAGGATACACTTAACCGCATCTCCTATAACTAAATTAGGTTCTGCGGGATTTAGTGTGAGTTAACATAAAGTGCTTTAAAGTTCATCCCTCATTAGAGATATAAATATAGAGCCGTGTACGGCTTTTTGAGGTGTTTCTCTTTTAGGGAAGCCTGAAAAATGTTAACGGTTTAACGTTTCGAGATTGTTAACTTACACTAATTACGGTAGAACCCTAAATTATTTCAACTTTATTTGTTTACAACCTTCCATCCACAATATCACGAGGCAACAGACCTTTTACATCGTAGATAACTCCACCTTCTTTGACAAGCGATTTTACATCCAGACTAAGGAACTGCTTGTGAGCTACACCCATGATGACGGCATCAAACTTTTCGATGGGAAGTTCGGTGGTTATATCTATGCCATATTCATGTTTTACCACATCTGCATTGGCCCAAGGATCGTACACCGTAACATTGTTGGTATACTCCTGCAAAGTAGTATAAATATCTACAATTTTGGTGTTGCGCACATCGGGGCAGTTTTCTTTGAAGGTAACCCCCATCAGCAATATCTTGGCATCTTTCACCATCACACCCTTTTTGTTCATGCATTTGATGGTTTGGTTAGCCACGTATGCCCCCATACCATCATTCAAACGGCGAGCAGAAAACATAATGCGTGGAAGTACACCATATACCTGTGCTTTTTGAATGAGATAATAAGGGTCAACACTTATACAATGACCACCTACGAGTCCAGGGTTGAGCTTAATGAAGTTCCACTTACTTGCTGCTGCTTCAATCACATCATGCGTATCAATACCCATAGCATTGAAAATCTTGGCAAGCTCGTTCATAAAGGCAATGTTCACATCGCGCTGTGAATTTTCGATAATCTTCGAAGCTTCGGCCACTTTGATTGAAGGAGCTTTATGCGTTCCATTTATCAATACGGCATTATACACACTGTCTACAATATCGGCTATTTTCGGAGTTGAACCAGAAGTCACTTTTTTGATTTTCTCCACCGTGTGCTCCTTGTCTCCCGGATTGATACGTTCGGGCGAATAACCGGCAAAAAAATCTTCATTAAATTTCAGACCCGACACACGCTCTACAACGGGAAGACACTCTTCTTCGGTCACACCGGGATAAACTGTCGATTCGTAAACTACAATGTCACCTTTCGAAATGACCTTTCCTACAGTTTCACTGGCACCCCAAAGCGGATTTAGATCGGGGCGATTGTTATCGTCAACCGGAGTGGGAACTGCTACCACGTAGAAATTACAATCGCGAATTTCTTCCAAATCAGTTGTACACTTGAAACCATTGGCAATAGCTTCCTGAAGCAAACAATCATCAACTTCGAGTGTTGCATCATGACCGGTCATCAAAGCATCTACACGTGCTTGGTTCATATCGAAGCCAACAGTGGTAAACTTAGTTGAAAACAGTCGGGCAAGAGGCAGCCCTACGTAACCCAAGCCTATTACGGCAATTTTTATGTCGTCCATTTTTAATAAATTGATTTTATGTTATCTCTAATTCTTAAATTTTCATGTGTTATACCGAAAGCATATTATCAATCGTAAGCACTCTATTTAAGGTATCTTCCTTTGAAAGGGCACATAAGTGTGCTCTAAATCAAGTTTTATTTATTAATTAGTTTTGACTTTATAGCCTAACAGAATTCCAAAATGAAACTAGGCAAATCTATCTCGTTTATATTTAAAAGATTAACACTTTTTCGAAATATATTTCTATTTGACTATAACTATGGCATTGACAACATCCACTTAAAACTTAATACATCCCCCTTTACCCTCATTTAGAAATACTTTAATAGTTCCATCTTGAGAAATCTTAAAGGCTACTCCATTGGAAGCTAATAAACTGGCTACAGTTTCTCCGGTTCCTTTCACCGCATTGACTTTTGCTGAATCCATATTGACAATACAACCATAATATTTAACAGTACCATCAACAGATATAATAGTAGCTCCATCACTTGACATCATCCGCTTTACTAATCCGCTGTAATTACGATCCATAATATTGAATGAACTACGAGTAAAGGAATGGAAAGACTTCAAAAGAGGTTGGACTTTCGAAATGTATGCCGGAACCCAAATAATCGAACTGATATCATGCTTCGAACAATATAATACATAATATAGTAAAGAGTTGTACACTGAATCTGATAATTTTACCTTTGCTTGAATCAAAGCCTGAAGCATATCATAATTCCTGAACCTCCACACGTTTTCCTGATGGATGAATTCGTATCCTTTAGATGTCACAATCGACAAATCTCTACCATTTTCCACACGAAAAAGTAAATCAGAACCCATTAATACATTTTTTAACAACACACGATTTAAATAACTCGGATCAGTATCCGAATTGATAAACACATAATGAATATCTTTCTTCAAATCGGTCAAATAGAAAGAGGAGTACCCATCTACCAAATACCAATAGCGAGTATCGATACGAGAAAACAGTTTACTACATGTATACAACGATTGTAAAATTCCAAAATGATTGTTTGAGCTGTCCTTATAATCATAAATTGACTTTGTAACAATAAGACCGGATGAAAAATACTTTCCTTCAAACGTAGTGGAACGCAACCTTGTAAAAAAGTCAATACTACTATGGATTTTGTAAGAATTGTAAACTCCCTTCCCAACAAAAAGGGAAATAAATCGTTTTATCAGAACATCTCCCAAAAGCCAAATTGCTTTAGTAAATGAGTCTGCATAAGATTCTGTTAATGATTTTGAAATACATGAAGCCATTACATTAAAGATCTTTGGGCGATTTTCTAAACCGATACTATTTCCTTTCAACTGAATGACAAATAAATAATGTGCGTCCGAAATAGGATTAACAGTAATCAATAAGGATACTTGGTTATTATTATCGACATAAACATTTCGCTTAGGATTGTTTTGTATCAATGCCAATAAATCATTATCCAGTAAAGGTGAAAAATTATAATTCACTTCTACCGAAAAGAAATCTTCCAAAGTATTCTTCAATAATTCAGACGGATGATGCATGAAATTAATATATCCTCTTATCTCTTTGAAGTTATAATAGGAATGATTATCAATAGAGATTTTCATAAATGTACAAAGTTTTCTATTCTTTTTGACGTAAGATGAAACCAACTATATTCTTACAAATTTCACCTTGCAAAAACCTTTGATAAGAAGCTGCCGAATGTGTATCTCCCCCCATCCTATCATACATTCCGGCTTTCAACAAATCTTCCGCCTTTTTCTGTACATGCTTTCCATACATACCTGCCAGTGACGGCAGATTCAACTGAAACGAAATATGTTCCTCTTTCAAAGTATTATAGTCTTCCTTCTGCATATATTCATACCGTTCCGGATGTGCCAGCAAAGGATAATAACCTTTCTTTTGAATGCGTTGCAGAACGGACAAAAGATCCATCGGAGGGTTGAAGTAGGAGGTCTCCACCAACAAAAAACGTTTTCCTTCTTCCAAAAGAAGCAAATCCTCTTTCTCCAATCGCTCTTCAAAAAGATTATCGAGCATATATTCCGCAGCAAGCTTCAGCTCCACCGCACCACGGTACTGCTGCAACAGTTCCCAGAACTTACGCTGCAGCGCAAGGGTCTCGTTGGGGATGTCTTCCATGATGTGGGGTGTGAGCCATACTCTACGAATCCCTTGTTGCTCCATTTCCCGCAAAATTTGCAGAGACTCTTCCATGGATTGTACACCGTCGTCTACTCCGGGAAGCAGGTGACTATGGCAATCCACCATACCTTTGAGTAAGCCACTTCGAGAAAGGACTGTTGTTTTATGAAACAACCACATGATTACTTAGACCTGTCATTGTTTCCATAATAAGAACCGCTTCCATAACCATACTGATAGCCGTAACGATAACCATAACGTCCGCCAGAGCCTTCCGTCCCATTGAGGATTACAGACATATTCTTGTATTTCTTTTCTCGATAGATGTTTTCCAACTCCGGAAGCATGCTGCGTTCCAGCAAGCCTGCACGTACCACAAAAACGGTACGGTCGGCCAGTTTCTCTATGATTTGCGTATCGGCCACCAATTCAACTGGCGGGCAGTCTATCAATACAACATCATATTGCTGCTTTAAGGTATGGATTGCTTTCTGTAGACGGTCATCGAACAACAGTTCGGTCGGGTTGGGGGGGATAGTGCCGACAGGGATGAAACTGAATGAAGGGTGCTGCTCGTCCGTAACAATAATATCCGAAAGTTTGTCGATTTGTCCTCCTAAATAATTACTCAAACCAATTTTGGGCGAATGGATATAAGCTGAAGCAGAGGCATGGCGAAGGTCGCCGTCAATAACCAATACTTTTTTATTTTTAATGGCAAGACTCATGGCTATGTTCATGGTCAAGAACGATTTTCCACTGCCCGGATTGAACGAGGTAACTACAATCACATTGGAGGATTGATCTTTGCCAATCATGAATTCCAGATTGGTACGCAAGACACGAAAAGCCTCATTCATAATATCACGGCTTCCTTCTTTAACCACAATGGTATGTGCCTCATGTGATTTTACTCTTTTCTTACCACGTATAGACAAAGGAATCTCTCCGATAAAAGGAACGCTCAAGCCCTCCAGGTCTTTTCTTCCACGAACACGGGTATTCATGTTTTCACGCATGAACACAATGACTACCGGTATCAATATACCCAAGGCAAAAGCCACCAGGAAAATGTTCTTCTTTACGGGAGCGGTAGGAATCATGCTTCCTCCAGGCTTTGTTATAATACGGGTATTGTAGGCCGTAAATGCCTGAGAAAGCTCGTTCTCCTCACGTTTTTGTAACAGATATAGGTAAAGTGACTCCTTCACCTTTTGTTGGCGTTCCACGCTAAGCAGGTATTTGGATTGCTTCGGGTTGGAGGCAATCTGCGAAGTAGCCTGTCCCCCAATGGCCTCCAAACTTCTGATTTGTGCACGCAAAGCTACCATTTGGTTGTCAATGGAAGTGATCAAAGCGCTTCGCATATCATCCAACGACTTGTCCATTTCCCTGACTAAGGGGTTCTTGACACTACTGTGAGACACCAAGCTATTGCGCTCCAATAACTTGGTATTATATTCATTCAGTTGTGTGGCAAGGCTTGCATTTTCAATGCCGGAATTGGCAGGGAGTAACTGATGTTTATTGTTTTCATTGGTCAAATAGTTCTTTATGTATCGGGCCATATATGCCTGGTTGTTCAATTCACGAATTGCAGCATTGGCTTCATTGGCTTGAGTCATATACATATTTGCCGCCGCCTGTACATCCGGCAGCAAATGCTCACTTTTGAAAGAAGATATATCATCATCCACATTGCCAAGCTCACCCTCAATCACACCCAAACGCTCATTGATGAACATGGATGTACTAACCGCTATCTGATTCTTGTCCCTTACCCAGTTCTCATTGTAAACGGATATAAGGGTATTGAGCACATCTTCCGCCCGTTGGGTGGACACATCCTGGAAAGACAACGTGATGATATTGGACTTCTCATCGTTCTGGGATATATTCAAGCGAGCAGAACAGCCAGCTGATGCCGCAGACAAAGACTGGCGGGTTACATAAATTGTGCTTACCGTTTTATCTGAATAGGCAGCCGATGGAATAACGACAATAGGGCCTAGGGGGCTTTGAATACTGTCATTCAAATTGCCTTTCACAAAACCATCATTTTCTATTTCTGTTCCATTCCGTGTAAAAGAGGATAATTCCACTGCACCATCCTTTGCCAGATGCAGTTCGAAAGTTGCGGATTCATTCTCGGAAAGATTAGGAATCACCACCTGGACAGGAAGTTGGTTTCCATACACAGTCTGTTTATGAAAACGTCCGTCTGTCTGATAATTCATTTCCAAATGCAATCGAGACACCACTTCACGCATGATGTCGGGAGACTTCAAAGTTCCCATCTCGTTATAGACATTGGTGTTGGTCGTAAACAGTCCCAAATCGGAAAAAGACTCCATATCCGTAGAAGAAGATTTCCCTTTGGAATCGTCTTTAATCAAAATAGAGGCAGTCCTGACATATACCGATGGGGTTCTCAACAGATAAAAGGTCGCAACCCCCAAACATAAGGCCAATGAAATGGCAAACCAGTGCCATTTGTTGAGACAGAGGTAAAATAAATCCTGTATGGTAATGAAATCCTGCGTATTTTGTACTGTTGATTTATTCTGAATAGTAGCCATTTCTCTTTTTTATTTAGCGATAAGTACAGCGATGGAGGTCAATAAAGAAGCCAGGGAAATCCAGAAAGAGGTGCTGCGCACATTGTTCCCGTTTACGGTAGACTGACGGGCTTTGGTAGCATTAGGCTCCACATATACCACATCATTCTGTTGCAGATAATAAGCAGGCGAAGTGTAAAGATGCTCGGCAGAGCAAAGATTGACTCCATAAACCCGTTGTTTTCCTTCTTCTTGACGCAACACCAATACCTTTTCCCGCTTTCCGTAGATAGTGAGGTCTCCCGCCTGGCTTAAGGCATCCAGGATTGTAAGGTTATCCTTGTCGATACTAAAACGGCCGGGATTGTTCACTTCACCCATTACGGCTACGCTGAGATTCATATATTCCACCGTAACGACAGGGTCTTTAATCAAATCATGCGACTGTAGCTCTTTCTTAATATAGGCAGCCACCTCTTCACGGGTCATACCGGCTATGTGAATTTCTCCCAACACGGGAAAGTCAATGTTCCCTTTGGAATCTACCGTATAACCGGACACACCACGATTAGAACCGGAAGAACCCTCCATGCCAATCTGTTGAGAAACAATCGGCAAGTTAAACAGGTTGGTCAGGCGCAAATCCTGGCTGTTGACTAAAATAGACAATTTGTCTTTCGGTTGAATCTTAATCTCTACCAGAGCAGTAAGCGCCAATTCGCTTTCGCCCGGACGTAAATCTTGAAAATAAGTGACTTCTTTTGAAGTTGAGCAAGCTCCTAAAAACAGGAGTAATATTGCCCCAATTAAATTTTTGCAAAAATTCATATTGATATAAAACTATAGTTTCGAATGAACTATATGGATTCTCCGGGTTAACCATAGATTACCCAAGGTCCATATAAAGATGTCCAGTATTAAAAGCAAGGTTACATTTATATAACGTGAAAGCAGAATATTGCACAGTGTAAAACAGACAGATACCAGTACAATGGCAATCATAACTGTACGCTGTCTCATGCCAACAGCAAGCATTTTGTGATGGATATGGTTCTTATCTGGCAAAAAGGGATTCTTTCCGTTTCGCACACGATGCAAATAAACCCGTACCACATCAAAACAGGGAATGATAAGCGGTGAATAGGCTAAAAAGAAAGCATTAGGCTGTTGCATAGAGGGATTTACCGGAAACCCGTCAAGCAGTTTCAGACTTAAAATGCAAGTCATCATGCCAATCGTCAAGCTGCCGGTATCCCCCATGAATATTTTGTTCTTTTTGGCAGGATCTCCAAATACGTTATAATAGAAAAAGGGGACGAGCACTCCAAGTGTCGCAAAAGCGAGCAGGGCATAAATGTATTCGCCTATTATAAAAAATACCAATCCATAAAAAAGCATAGCCACTCCACACAACCCGGAAGCCAATCCGTCTATCCCATCTATCAGATTGATGGCATTGATAATAAATACCACGGCGAATAAGGTAATGGGGTATCCAATCCATTCAGGAAGAGCGTGAATAAACAGCAAACCGTGCAGGTTATTGATCCACAGCCCGCCTGCAATGACCAGTAATCCGCAAATAATCTGTATGGCGAACTTGGCACGGTAACGGATACCAATCAGGTCATCAGCCATACCAACCAAATAAAGCATCATAATGGTACAGAAGCCGAATGCCAACGGGCGGCTTTCACTGCCGATATTACCAAGAAGCTGACCGTATCCCAACAACATACTGAGTCCCAAAGCAAGTGCCACCGAGAAAAAGACAACCGGTTTGAAGGCTATCCCTCCTAAACGGGGTACTACTCCCTGATGGATCTTCCGTTCATCAGGCACATCAAACAGACGCTTACGAAATGATATCAACAAGATTTGTGGAATCAAGACGCCGGCACAAAATACGCTCAAGGCGAATACAAACAAGGAGTTGACAACCCAAAAGGCTCTAGGATTGTCCATTACATTTGAAATAACAGTCATAAATATCGTATCAGGCAAATTGAATATATTCAGGAAGAACCTCCACACCAACAGCGAGATAACCCTTTAATTCGACAAGCAAGCGTTTTATCTTGCTGCCTCGTATTTTAAGCAAACAGCCCTCATATCCGTTGAGAGAGCCTCCTATAATCCGAATTTTACGTCCGCACATCTGAGGGGTTATCTCTTCCGGCAAATAATATTTGGGTGAATCGGAACTGCTGACGGCTTGCATGAATCTGTCCATTTCCAAATCAGACACAGTCATAGGTTCCCGAAACGTATTCCGCAACCAACGGTATTGAAGCGTTTTGGTTCTTTCCACAATGGAGTCCAAATGCTGACGGGAATCATAAACAAAGAGCAAATCTTGAATGACCGGAACTTTCTCACGCACCTTTTTACCCTTTTGCAAAATGATTTGCCACTTCAAGGGGACAAATACCTTTACTCCTGCTTCTTGCAGTTGTTTGTATGCCGGCTTTTTAGCATTACACCGTTTTAAATCACGCATGACATACCATTGTGCGTATTCAGTATTTCCCATTGATATACTTTAGTTCAGGCAAATATCACCAATCCTGCACGATTATTCTATTTGTTAATAATCAAGCAGTTACAAAACACTTTCCAAAAGTAGGAATCTTTTATTCCTTTAATCATCCCTTGCATCGCTATTCTAAAAGGCAAGTGTTCACTTATACTAAAACATACTACTCTTCTTAAGAGAAGTACATCTTTTAGTTATAAAGCGATAATAACTTGATAAACAAAGTCATGTTAGAGGATATATGGGGATGATTGTTTTTCATTTTACGCATTATGTTGAAGATTCTTAAAAATAAGTAGTAAAAAAAGTTCGCTTTATGCCTTGATTTTTAGATTTTTTCGTACTTTTGCAAACGAAATATACTTCTCTTAAGAAGATAAAGTGACTATCGCTACTCTTTCAAGTTCATTATATAGATGTACTTCTCTTAAGAAGATATGTACCTTTTTCGGTATTTATTTATATAGACATCAAAATGAGACTATTTGCCGTGTCTACAATAGATGCATCTAAAGAGGCAAGATAAATTCGGGTGGTTTGCTCCGAATCATGTCCCAGTGCCTCACTGATGACAGGCAAAGAAACATTTTTACTTTGAGCGATGCTGGCCCAAGCATGGCGCGCAACATAGGTGGTAAGTGGAATACCTAAACCTATTTGTTTGCCAATGTGTTTCAGATTTCTGTTGATACGGTGTGCTTCATTTTGGTATTGATGCCATTCGTCCACACCATTGTTCTGAATAATTGGTAGCAGGTAGGAAGTTTCAGAGGTATTGTATTTATCAATAAGTTCCTGCATGGGCTTTTCCCATTTGATAAACAATTGCTGACCGGTTTTTTTTCTCCGATAGGTCAAGATTCCATTCTGGAGGTCTTTCTTTTTCAGGAATGCCATATCCACAAAGGACATTCCACGTGTATAAAAACTGAACATAAAGATGTCTCTGGCAAAAATGAGAGACTTCTTATTAAGATCCAAATCCCGTATTCTTCGAATCACGCTGAGGGAAACCGCCCGTTTCTTCGTTTTGTCTATGCCGGTATAGACATGCTTGAAGGGATTTCGTTGAACAACAAGCCCTTCACTCACGGCCCGGTTATAAATGGCCCTGAGGTTACGCATATAATACGAACTGGTATTCGGACAGACACCGGTTCCTTTGAGCCAGCTTTCATAGGTTATCATCTGATTGGAATCCATTTCATCCAATGGGATATCGCCCCGGTGTCCCCGAAACCGCTCAAAACTGTTCAAGGCATTCTGATAGGTGCCGGCTGTGCGTACCTTACCTATCTGCCTCAATTCTACCAGCAGTTCTTTTCCATATAAAAGGAAAGTGCAATTCCCTTCAGGAGCAGTGTAAAGTTCTATTATACGGTCCACAGTGAAAGGGCTGTCTTCCTGATTCAATCGGTTGATGCATTTCTTTATTCGGAAAAGGTCTTTATCAATTTGATTTTTTAATGCGGCAAGATAGCTTTTTCGGCCTTCTCCACTTCCTGCCGAGACATTGATTTCACCGGAAGCAGAAATCCACTCACTTGGAAACAGTTTGTAACCGGTGCGGATATGCCGTACTTTACAATGATGAATTATTTGATAATGAACCGTTCCCTCTTTAAGGATAACGGATGAAGGACTGAATTTTACTTTTACACTAGTCATAAACAATCAATTATTAGTTTAACATATGGAATAAAAACAGGAAGTAATTCAAAAAACTTCAAGCTGTTATGTATATCTCCAGCTAAACTATTCTTGATTGATAAAAGACGCTTTAATTATTTTTATCTAAAGCATTGTATTGAGTAATATGACATAATAAGTAGATGTTGAAAATTAGTTTATACTATTCTTAAGAATTAGTTATACTTAAAATCACGTTCTTGCACCGCATCTGCTCGCCCTGCACTCAGTCACATAGCTGAGTACAGAACAAGCAGCTACAGTACAATAACGAAATTTTAATGTATAACTAATTTCCAACATCTACTTATGATAAAGTAAAAGACCGCGTTCTGTATATTGCGTGAAGACTTGAAACGGAGTGTCAGAGCCAATGCAAAGAATATCTTGCCATATAGAAAATGGAAAACTCAAAATGGAGAGGCTGTTTCCTGAACTCTTTCCATTCAAGCGAAAGAATTTATAACTGCTGACCTGTCTATATGATTATCGGGTTCACTTTCATCGTGTCCAGATTCAGGTACAATCCGTTATGCTCGATCACTCCGTTTCGGAACATCTTCCATAGGATGCCGCATCCGAGTTGTGCCAGTGTGGAGTTAATAAACAGGTCCTGTCTTTCCAACGCTTCAGCCAGCGAACAACTCGGGCCGGAATCGGTTTCCTTCACTCTCGCGTATTTCACCATGCGGGTGATGACTTTTAGCGAATTGACGGTTTCATAAAGTTTGGACGCCGGCTGTTTGATTTTCTTCGGTACGGTACCCAGCACGACTTGCCCCGTGGTCTGCGTGTTTCCGAAATCCATCCAGTACAAGGGGGTCTCGTAAGTGCAGTATGTCGGTTGCGGCAAAGCCCTCAACAGATTCCACAAGTCGATCCGTGACTTGATGTTATCGGTACAGGTAATCGTGATATTGGCCAGGTTGTCCCGTCTGGTATCCTTCAATACTGCCGGATAGATGTCCGCTTGCGCCTTCCAGTCATTCCCGAAAAAGTTGTTTATCCGGGTGACGAGGCATTGTGCCTTGTTCTGTCCCAGGTCGGACGGTCCGAAAAGCTGGCGACCGATGTTGGCTTCCGTCACGGTGTCGGGGTCATACAGTGTAACGAACAGTCCCGGGTGTCCGAGTCCCCTCAGAGCTGTGTCAAGACGTGCCAGGCAGGTGAGTACCTGCGACCCGGTTCCTCCCGCTCCGATCAGGTTTACCGTTACCGGATGCTGCGGACTCATCAGGTAACTGTCGGTATAATGTACTCTTTTCATGTCAGTATGTCTTTAAGTTTCATATTGTTCAACGGTTTCAACTCTTTGAGGTCGAATGGTTTGTTCCTGGCCGCTTTCGTTACTAGCACAAGGTTCGACCGGGTCGGATTTCCGTTGCCTCCCAAGTGCGAAAACTCCGTCAGCCAGAATTTCTTTTCCCAGTATTGCAGCAGGCTTTCGTATGTCAGGTTCTTTGGCAAGTCTATATTGGCAGAGCCCAGGCATACGCTGGAGCCGGTCACGTTGAAGAACGGCGCGACATATAGCAGCGTATCCTTGCCGGGCATGTCATCCTTGTAAGCATATATCCTCATCCCATGTTCCCCCGCCTCGTAAATCACTCCCGGCAGGTTGTATTCCGCATTTTCTATTTTGAGGTCGGAGCTGAAGAACATCATCCGCTTATGCGGGGGATTGTACCATACATACCGCTCGCTGCCCTTGCGTGAATCGCAATAGATCAGGTTGGACGGTACTTTTCCGTAAGGCGTGCTGCTATGCCTTTCCGAATATCCCTTTACAAGCTCGTTCATGAATTCCTGCGTTATAGGCCTGCCTTCCGCCATGTTTCCACGATCGTTTATGTCCCGTATCTCCAGAAAAAAATTCTTGTCATCCTCTGAGGCGTAGGCTATCAGTGCCGCCTTGGGGATAAGCTGGGTCTTCAAAGTTCTTGTAAGTTCGTTTGTCTCCATCATAGTGTTCAAATTATTATGTTGATGAATTTGTCCGCCCATTTGAAAAAGCGTTCCGGGTAGTCATCCATGCGGAACAGCTCTCCCGTTTCGGGAGACAGGGCGAGTGTCGTGACCGGTATGATGTCGTAGGTCTCCCTACTGTGGGAATTGTAACAATTCACGAGATAGTCCGTCACCATATCGTAACTGTCATAGATTACACGTATCTGTTGGTAGAGGTACATGGGGTGGAACTCCGGTTCCTCCTCATAAAAAGGATCGTAGCAGTATTCCATGATGCCGCGTTTCGGTGACAGGAATTGTAACCCCTCCTTCATGGCGGAAACCAGCGATCGTTCGTAGTCGTTCCGGGCTTTATACCTGTCAAGTGCCTTCGGCAGGTTCTTGTAGTAGCACTTGCGTTCCACCCTTTGGAGCAGCCTCTTTATTCTGCCGTTCTCGTAGGAGTGCAGGAGCCTCAGCCGTTTTTTCCTTTCCTCCGGGACCTCTTCCGGTACTTCCTCTGAAATCCAGGTCAGAACATATTCCGTGTCGTCCTCGTCTAGAACGGTCTGTATTCCGTTTGCCTTCATCAATTCATGGATGAACGTGATGGAGATACGCCTCAATTCCGGTCCGAGAGCCTCCACGAATTTCATCGGGAAATAATACAGTGTCAGTTTTCCCCAATGATGGGCTTTCCAGAGCTTGAACAGCAACCGTCCGTCTTGCTCTTCAATATTGACGTTCAGCCCCTCACCGACAAGGTCATCCATCTCCTCGTGCAGCCTTGCGATCCCTTCCCCGAATGTCCGGCCCGGGGTATGTACCGCCTCCTTCTCCATCAGATAGGCATATCTGAAGAAGGAGTCACGCAGAAATCCGTAGTTCTCCCGCGTGATGAGATTATGCCTTTTCCCGTCGGAATCTTCCACGACAAGACTCGGTAAAGGTTTTGGCTGAAACGTGGCGTTCAGAAAAGAGGAACGGCACCCCCCGGTGCCGTAATCCTTTCTTTCCTGTCCGTACCGTAACGGATATTGCGTACGGTCTGTCCGATGATGAGCCTTGCAAGCCGTTCCACCTGCTGTTCGTCCAATGGTACACATGATTTCTTCTGTTTTTTATTGTCCTTTCCCATTACTTTTATCCTTTTGTCCCGATGGTAGTTTTGAATTCATACACCGCCTTGTCTTCCTTGATGACCGGCCCGTGCACCGTCGCCGTGGTCAGTTCCGGATAGAAGTTCGAGTAGTAGTTCATGACCATTTCGGGGCTGTCCGACGTGTTCGGGTCATCGAGTGTGACCATCCCGTTGCCTTTCTTGAATGTGAATGAACGTGTCATTCCCTTGATTTCTAATGCCATAATATTAAATGCTTTGATAATGTGAAACATTGGGTTCTAACATGGATTGCGGAAAATCGGGATATTCCTCATAATTTTCCGGGCGGTAGGTAGGGACTTCCTGTCCCCTCTGATAGTACGGATAGAGGTCTTCGGGATTTTGCTCCTGTTCCTGCCGGTATGAAATCTGTTGTTCCGCGTATGCAGGCTGTGGAGGGAGCTGGCGGCTCATCGGCCGTTGTCCGGCGTATTGCGGCTGTGGGGGAGCCTGATGCGGTGCCGGCCTTTGCGCAGGCTGCTGTGGCGGCCACATTGTCTGCTGCTGCCCGTCAGGAATTTGTCCGCCCGCCGGTCCTGATGCCTGGGATTGCGGTGGACAGTGCGGTGCAGGCTGCAACTGTTGTGCCGTTGCTGCCGGTGGTTGTGACCGAAGCTGTTGCGGCGCAGGCGGTTCTTCCATCAGCTCGAACAGGCTTCCCCGGTTCATGGCCTTTTTCTGCTGCTCAAGCATCTCGTCAATCTTCTTCTGATCCTGCGGCTTGGCATAAAGTCGGGCCTGTCCGAGAGCCGTCACTGCATCCTTATGGTTTCCCGCGGCAATCAGTTCCTCAGCTTTCTTGAGATGCTTCTCGTACTTCTCCCGTTTCTCTTTCTCCTCTTTCGTCTCCTTGGCCTTTGCATCCTTCGCCGCCTTGCTCTCGGAAGCGGCCTTTTCCGTCTGTGCCTCGAACTGCGCCATGTTGGTGATCAGTCCCGTAGCTTTCTGCACCGGCCGGGCGACGGCTTGCAGGAATCCGGTATCCAGTTCCTGCGGAACTCCCTTGAGGGTCAACGGGATAATGTGGTTCTGGGCTTCGTCTTTCAGCCCGTTTGACTTCGGCAGTACGGATACCGCCATTTGTCCGTTCGCTTTACGGATGACGAGTGTCAGGTCGACTCCTTCTGTCATCATCTGGTTGATTGCTGTAAAAAACATAATTATATGGATTAAAGTGTGAATAACCGTAAGTATTCGATAAACTCCCTCGTATATTGGGTAACGTATGTTCATAATGTCGTTTATTCATTTTATCGTTCTAT
>CANQNT010000062.1 GCA_947625255.1 uncultured Acetatifactor sp.
ACCTGACCTCCCTGACAGACTTGGATTTGGAGTCTAACCAGATCAGCGACATCAGCGCGTTGGGGAACCTGACCTCCCTGGACACTTTGAATTTGATAGAAAACCAGATCAGTGATATCAGTGCATTGGGGAACCTGACCTCCCTGGACTTTTTGTATTTGATTTCTAACCAGATCAGCGATATCAACGCGTTGGGGAACCTGGCCTCCTTGACCTACTTGGATTTGGAGTCTAACCAGATCAGCGACATCAGCGCGTTGGAGAACCTGACCTTCCTGGACAGTTTGGATTTGGAGTCTAACCAGATTAGCGACATCAGCGCGTTGAGGAACCTGACCTCCTTGGACTACAACTTGGGTTTGGCAAATAACCAGATCAGCGATATCAGCGCGTTGGGGAACCTGACCTCCGTGATCTACTTGACTTTGGATTCTAACCAGATCAGCGACATCAGCGCGTTGGGGAACCTGACCTCCTTGATAGTCTTGGATTTGGGCCATAACCAGATCAGTAATATCAACGCGTTGGGGAACCTGACCTCCCCGGACACTTTGAATTTGAATTCTAACCAGATCAGCGACATCAGCGCGTTGGGGAAACTGACCTCCTTGACAGACTTGGATTTGCGGAATAACCAGATCAGCGACATCAGTGCCGTACGTAATTTGATACGCTTGCGTACTCTTTATGTGGCAACTGACAACACCGTTACGGACTACAGTCCTGCCTATGACTTGCCGAACCTGGTAAACATGGACATTCCGCCGAAACCTGATACTAAGCCTGGTTTTGTCAGCTGGGAGGACGCCGGACTGGAAGATCATGAGATGGATTGGCAGGATGAAGCCCTAGAACAGGCGATGAGGATCAAAACAGGAATTCAGGACAGGCCAATTATGCTGAGCGATATATGGGAGGTTCAGAGGTTGGAGCTTTCAGTGCCTGGTATAATGAACATCAATGCTTTGGGAGAGTTGAAAAATTTAACTTACTTGGATTTGAGAGGGAATCAGATCAGCGACATCGATGCGTTGGAGAACCTGACTTCTTTGACCTACTTGAATTTGGGTTATAACCAGATCAGCGATGTCAGCGCGTTGGGAAATCTGATTTCCTTAACCTCCTTGACCTTGTGGTATAACCAGATTAGCGATATCAGCGCGTTGGCAAACCTGACTTCTTTGACCTACTTGGAGCTGAATGACAACCAAATCAGCGACATCAGCGCCGTACGCAATTTGGTAAATTTGGAATCTCTTTATGTGGCATTTGGCAACACCATTAAGGACTACAGTCCCGCCTACGACCTGCCGAACCTGGTAAACACGGACATCCCGCCGAAACCCGACACACCTGCAGGTGATGTATCCGATAGCGATGTTTCCGACGGTGACAGTTCGGGAGAAAATACTTCCGGCGGTGAAAGTGGCGCGGGAGGAACCGCAATATCTGCGGCGAAAGGTGCCCTGGCAGGAGGTACGATGGGTCTGCAAGAAGTATCTACCTCGCTTTGAGGCCCTACCGAAAGATAGGCATTTCCTTTCTTACAGGCAGCAAGCAAAGTTCGGATCATTGAGAGGAAGATCATGCTAAAAGAAAACCAAGAGATTAACAATACATACATCATTTTAGAAGAAATCGGAAGCGGCGGCGGTGGCACCGTATATAAGGCATACCACAAAAATCTGAAGAAGCCAGTGGTCTTAAAAAGATTCATCGAAATCTTCTTGGCAGCAATGCCCGCGCGGAGGTGGATATTTTAAAAAATCTGAAAAGCCCCTACCTCCCACAGGTTTTTGACTTCGTTCAGCAAGGCGGGGATGTATATACAGTGATGGATTACATCCCCGGGAAGTCCCTGAAAGAGGTGCTGAGTGAGCAAAAGAACTTTCCTCAGAAGCAAGTGCTGAAATGGATGGATCAGCTTTGTCAGGCGGTGGAGCAGCTTCATACGCAGGAACATCCCATCATCCATGGGGACATCAAGCCCGCCAATATCATGCTGACTCCCAAGGACGATATTTGCCTCATTGATTTCAACATTTCAGGAGACTTTGAGGAAAGTGATATCATCGGATTTACGCCAGGCTATGCCGCGCCGGAGCAGATGGAAAGCGTTGCAAGGCGAAGAGAACACCGGAAATTGCAAATGCAGCAAGGCACCGTGCAGACTCATGCCGTTGCCGCGGAGAACAACTTGTCTGTAACTGTCAAGGAAGTGGGAGCTAATTCGGATGATGCGACTGTGATTTCCAACGATGCCACAGTGGTGGAGAGTGAGCTGCCAGAGGTCGAATCCGAGGATGCCACAGAGATTGACATGGCCGCGGACGAAGATGCAGCCCCTCACTCTTTTGCCGTCCCTGCCTCTGACGGTTTGGTTTCCCCTGCCGCGGATGCCCTCCCCCAAATCCAGGTGGACACGCGTTCCGACATCTACAGCATTGGCGCCACGATGTACCATCTGATCACTGGCCAGTGCCCGGACGCGGAACACGTCCGTCCTGTTGAAGAGTTGGCCGAACATATCGAGGACTCCTTTGCGTTTTTGATCATGAAATGTCTGGAGCGGGATCCCCGGAAACGCTACCAGTCCATACAGGAGCTTCACAAGGCGGTGTTGAACGTACATAAATCCAGCGTCCAATATCGAAAACTTTTGTTCAGACAGATCTGTATCCGCCTGGCCCTGATCGCGGGCATGATCGGCTTTGCCGCGCTGGCGGGCCTGGGCCGGGTGCGCATGGGCCAGGAAAAGACGGAGGCTTATGACGGGTATGTCCAGGCCATGGCGACCGCCAGAGAGTCCGGGGACTATGACCAGGCGGCAGCTTGCTATCAGGAAGCCGCCGCCCTGGTTCCCGATGGGGCCGGAGCGGCCCTGGAAATGGTTCGGTCCCTGTATCAACAGAAAAAATATCAGGACACCGTTGATTTTGTGGAACGTTCCGTTCGGGACATCGTAACGGACGAACAGACGCTGGGAGAGATTTTTTTTCTTTACGGGGACAGTTATCTGGAAATGGAAAAATATGACGCGGCGGCGGAAGCTTTTCAGCAGACGCTTTCCTATGGTTTTTACAATTCTCAGGTGTATCGGGATTACGCCATCGCCTTGGCCCGTCTGAACAGATCGGAGGAAGCCTCCGCCCAGCTGGAACAGGCGATACAATACCGACTGACCACGGACAGCGTCTATTATGTGCGCGGTGAAATCTATAATACCCTGGAGGATTGGGAAAACGCGGCGGCCAGTTTTCGCTCCTGCATCGGCAGTACCGATAATGACTATATGAAAATGCGCGCGTACCTGATGTGCAGCCGGGCTCTGGAGCAAGGGGCGGGGACCCTGGAGGAGCAACGGGCGCTGCTGGAGGAGGCCAGGGCCGCTTTGCCCATGGAGTATCGAAACGCGATTTTGGAGGAACTGGGCCAGATTTACATCAATTTGTCCGATGCCTCCGACGACCCACAGTATGATCTGAAAGCCATCGAAGTGTTTCGGGAAATCATAGAGGATGGCTGGGGGGCTTACGAAGAATATCACAATATCGCGGTTTTATACCAGAAGAACCAGATGTATGAGGAAGAAAAAGAGATTCTTGCGGATATGCTGGAACGGTTCGGGGAGGATTACAGAACTTACAAGAGGCTGGCTTTCATGGAAACGGGGGCTCAAGTTCAGCGGCCGGGCGATGACCGTGATTTTGCGGCCTTTGCAGAATATTATCAAAAAGCGCTTTCCTTATACGAAGAGCAACTGTCAGGAAACCAGACCGATTTGGAAATGTCTTTCCTGACGGAACTTTACAGACAGGCTGTGGAAGGCGGCTGGATCACGGAATGAGATTTGCGGGTGTGGAAGCTGAGCCGGAAACCGCCTGATGCGGTGGTTACGGGAAATGGAGGATCAATATGGAAATAACCACTGGAATGTTGATGATGATCGTGGGGGCCGCGGGCGCGCTCCTTTGCCTGATTCTTTTATTAGTCACCAATATCCTTTTTACCAGACAGAGAAAGAGATTGTTGGAGAAGCTGCAGGAACTATGATTGTGTCTTGGCAAAACTACTTCCGGCATTTTCGTTCAGAGGTGACAATAGCCAGAGCTGCCGGTTCCCTGATATCTTTTAACAGGAACCTTGCGGCTTTTACTCCCACAACTTTTTCGACGCTTCTCATAACTTTTTCGGCGGCTACTTCTCATAACTTTTTCGGCGGCTACTTGACAAGTGTATAAAATAATTTATAATATAATTTATAAATTATTAAGAACTATAAACTGTTATAAAACCGTAAAGGAAGTTTAGGACGAAAGAGGAGGATGGCAGTCATGAAGTTTGAACGAGTCTGTCAGTCGTTAAATGTGTATTTCGCACAGCATCCCGTTTTTAAGGTGTTATTGCCTTTGAGTGTGCCGATCATGCTGGTTTGTGCGGTTCTGGAAGTGGTGGGGCGGTTTATCTCTCTGGGAGGAGTGGTGAATATCCTTGTCTTTTGGGGATTTCTTCTGGGATTACTCCTGGTGCTTTCGCTTTGTAATTTCAAGATGGCATCAATTGGTTTGGTGATTGATGGGGCGGGGTATGTGCTTTCCTTTTTGATCAATTTGATCCGGTATCATTATGTCAGCTATTCGAGTCTTTTATATGTGCTGCTGTTTGGCTTCTTTGCATTTCAGGCATATCGGAAATCATTTTCCAAATAAATTGTAAAATTGGTAAAGGAGAGAATCATGGCTAATTGGGGAGAGAAGTTTAACAGAATGACCCAGTCCGCGATCACCAAGAGTAAGGAAATGGTGGAAGTGACGCGGCTGAATACGGAGATCAGCGCTTTAGGGCAGAATCTAAAGGAGCTGTACAGTAAGGCCGGCGAATATGTGTTGGTAAATGGCCTGCTGGGAGGGGATGAGGCTATCGCGGATCTTGCGAACCAGGCTGCTGCGATCAGGCAGAATATTGAAGCTGACCAGGAGAAGCTGTTAGAGATTAAGAATATCAATATTTGCCCGAACTGCGGCGCGGAGGTGTCGAGAGCGAGCAAGTTCTGTGACAGGTGTGGGACGGAGATGGTCAGAGTGTTCCTGGATCCCCCTGCGGGGAATGTCTGCAAGGTCTGTGGCAGTCTGGTGGAAAAGGATGCCCTGTTTTGCGGGAATTGTGGCGCCAAGCAGTGATAAAACATAGAGGAAGGTTGAAAGGATCGAGGGATCTTTCAGCCTTCTTTTTGGAAAGAGCTAAAAGAGAGGATAATCGATATGATGATAAGAATGGCCATTGCTGACAGCAATGAAGAATACATACAGCGTTTGGTAAGTGTTTTGGAAGATTATGAGGGACTGACATTATCGGTTTATACGCAGACGCAGGCCCTGGAGACAGCACTGGCTACCAGAAAATTTGATATTATTCTGTTCGATGCCTCGATTTATGACGGACAGACGGCGCTGGGACGTTCCAGCCTGGCGATCCTGCTTTTGGATGAGAGCAAGGGAGTGCCGGAAAGCTGCAGGGATCTGCCGAAAGTGCGGAAATACCAGCGGATCAGCAGGATTTACCAGCAGGTGATTGAATTATACGCGGAAATCGCGGGCGAAACAGGAAGTGTCCTTGGGCAGAAAAGCGTTTCTCTGATCACGTTTTATTCTCCGGTGGGAGGAAGCGGCAAGACAACGGCCGCTCTGGTGACGGCAACCAAGCTTGCCAGAAAAGGGCTGAATACGCTCTATGTCAATTTTGAAGAGATTGCCTCCGAGGATTGTTATCTGCCCCAGACGGGGGACAAGGGAATGAGCGAGGTGGCTGCCAGTCTGGGCAGCGGTGTCAATTTCAAGATGAAGATACAAAGCCTGCTCCAGACCAAGATGGAGAATCTGGTTTACATCAACCATTTTGACAGCCCTAATGATGTAGAGGAATTGTCCGGGGAAGAGATGACGGAGTTATTGGACCAGATGAGTAAAACGGGCATATTCGACTACATTGTGGTAGACATGGGCGTGGCGCTGAATCAAAAGCTTCTCAGCGTGTTTGAGATCTCCCAGAAAATTGTCCTGGTGGAGAGGCCCGGTTCCATTGGCGCGAAGAAGATGGAGCGTTTTCTGTCCCAGGCACATATTATCAACAATTACGGTCGGAAGATGTGCCGTCTGTTAAATTTCGACAATGGACACGCGCCGGAGTTCGATACGGAAATCCCCCGTATCGGACGTATAGGAACCGCGCAGAACATGGATTGTGCGCAGCTGATCGGTGCATTGGCAAATAGTTCCAGCATTCATTTTGTCAGCGAGCTGATATAAGCGGGAGGTC
Source organism: uncultured Acetatifactor sp. (assembly GCA_947625255.1). GTDB lineage: Bacteria > Bacillota > Clostridia > Lachnospirales > Lachnospiraceae > Acetatifactor. The sequence goes on from CANQNT010000062.1 coordinate 6,316, forward strand.
ACTCATGGAAAATTCGAAAGAGAAAGATTATTTTTCGCTGGAGACAGGGAAGATCCGTGAGATGGTGACGGCGGATCCGTCTTATACGGAATTGAAGGAGCAGGATCTGCGGGATCGGATCGCGAAGATGCAGGATCTGCGCATGAAGCAGGTGGAGCGGGAGGATCCCGAAACCCATGCCTATTATTCCTCCCTCTCTTTCCGTACCAGGAGGAGTCTTGCCGATACCGTATACGAATCCATCCGCGGATTGGGGATCCTGGGCAAGATCATAGAAGATAAAGAGATCACGGAAGTCATGATCAATGGGTTTGATTCCATATTTGTGGAGCGCAACGGCAAGCCGGAGCGCATCCCGGATAAATTTGAGAGTCAGGAGAGTCTGCGCAAGATTATTTTCCGTTTCGTCCAGAACATGGGCCGATCGGTAAATGAAAGTGACCCCATCGTGGACACCAGGCTTCCTGACGGTTCCCGTGTGAATGTAGTGCTGGATCCGGTGGCGATCAACGGACCCATTGTTACCATCCGTCGTTTTCCGGAAGAGGGAATGACGATTCAGAAGCTGATCCGGCTGGGTTCCCTGACGCCGGAAGCCGCAGTGTTTCTGGAGAAGCTCGTACGTGCCAGGTACAATATTTTTATCAGCGGCGGTACGGGTTCCGGCAAGACCACGTTCCTGAACGCCTTATCCAACTTCATTCCGCAGGATGAGCGTGTGATCACCATAGAGGATTCCGCCGAGCTGCAGATCCGCCATATTCCCAATCTGGTGCGTCTGGAGACCAAGAATGCCAATTCCGCCGGCGTGGGTGCGATCACGATCCGGGATTTGATCAAGGCTTCCCTGCGTATGCGTCCGGATCGGATTGTGGTAGGCGAGGTCAGAGGCGGTGAGGCGCTTGATATGCTGCAGGCCATGAACACGGGCCATGACGGGTCTATCTCCACCGGCCATGCCAATTCCGCGGAGGACATGATAAGCCGTCTGGAAACCATGGTGCTTACCGGGGCTGCGGGTCTTCCCTTGCCTGCCATCAAGCAGCAGATCGCTTCCGCCGTGGATATCATTATTCATTTGTCGAGAATGAGGGATAAGACGCGTAAGACGCTGTCTATCAATGAAGTGATCGGACTTCAGGACGGCGAGATCGTCATGCAGCCTCTGTTTGAATTTGTAGAGGATCCGGAGCGTACCTCCGTCAGGAAGGTGGTGGGCACGCTTCAGCGTACCGATAAGCAGATGGCCCATCCGGACAAGTTTATCAGTAATGGTATTTATGATTATCTGTAATCGAACGAGAAAGTCTGAAAATTTTGTATCTGCGCGCTGCATGATGCAAGATGGTGGTCTTAATGTAAGTGCAGCGCAGAAATGAGGGATTTCCATGACGAACAAGATGCCCGTTTATTATAAATGCAATATGCGGAAATACGAACATGTTATCGCGTATCTGATCTGCAGCCTGATTGTGGCGGTGATTGCGTTTTTATTCTACCACATCGTGCCGCTTTCCATTGTGATCGGTCTGGCGGCAGGTATTTATCTGGAGAAGGTTTACGCGGATTCTACTGTGAAAAAGAGGCAGCGTATTCTGCGGCTGCAGTTCCGCGACTTCCTGGAATCCATGAGTGTGGCCACTAGGGCCGGCAATGTGGAAGTCAAAGCGGTGGAGGCAGCCCTTAAGGATCTGCAGCTGTCCTATAATGAAAAGGCAGATATCGTGAAAGAGGTACAGAATATCATCGTCAGTTATCAGCAAGGCGGTATTGAATTATCGGTGTTGTTCGAAGATCTGGCGGAGCGCAGCGGATTGGAGGACATTAAGAGTTTTGCCACGATTTATTCAGTGATCGAGGGTAAGAGCGACAGATTTGGGGACATTCTCAGCCAGACCCATCAGATCATTGGTGACAAGATTGAAATCGAGCAGGAAATTGAGACAACCATCGCATCCGCTAAGTCCGAAACGAATATGATGTTATTGATGCCGATCGTGATCGTCGTGGCGATGTCCGCCATGGGCGGGGAAATGACGGAATCATTGTTTACCGAACCTTCCGGTCATTTGGCGGCCACGGCGGCACTGGTGATTTTTGCCGTCTCTTATGTCATTGCCGGAAAAGTCAGCGATATCAAGGTTTGATCATTTGATGGAGGAGAACGGATATGATAATTTGCATGGTAATCGCCACGGTTTTCTTTGCAGTGTTTGTGTTTCTCTTTTTAACCGCGGGAGAAAGAGTTACGTCAGCCATGCTGACATGTTGTGAGGAAACGGAAACAGAAAAAATCAAGAAGCTTCAGTTTCAAATGAACAAGCTTGTAGAGAGCATGAAACGTGCCGGCGACATGAAGGACAAGGAAAAGATCCGTCAGGGCAAGAAGCTGAAAAAGAAGATGGACGAATCCAAAAAATTGTTGGAGGCCTATAAGAAAGGCAAGGTCAGCGTCCTGGACATCATTCCCATCGCGGGTTATCGCCTGATGCAGCTCATGGGCTGGGATGCCACCAATCCCTATATCAAAGAATTGAATAATAAGTGTAAGCAGTATAAAGAAAAGAAAGAAGCCATGAATTACACGTATTATCTGTTGGGTTCTTTGATGGGGAATCTGCTTTTGGGCGTCTGTGTGGGCTTTGCCGCTCTGGGGCTAGCCCTGGCGATGGATCTGGGAACCAGGAGCATCGTGGTGGGCATAGTGGCTTTCGCCATTTTCGCGTTGATGGGATATGTACCGTATGACAATGTAAACGTGGTCATCAGGGACCGGGCGGAACAGATTGAGAACCAGTTTCCGCAGGTGGTATCCAAGATGGCGCTGCTGACCGTGGCAGGTATGGAGGTCAATCAGGCCTGGAGGCTTACCGCGGAAAGCGGGGACGGCGTTTTGTACGAGGAAATGAGCCGTGTAACCGTGGAGCTGGATCATAATGTGTCGGCGAAAGACGCTTATGAGAAGTTCATCGCAAGGTGCAGCAACGCGTATACGACCAAGCTGGCCACGGCGATCGTGCAGAATATCACAAAGGGCAATGCGGAAATCGTGAAGCTTTTTACAAGTCTGAACAGTGAAAGCTGGATGGAGCATAAGCACAACGCCCGTAGAAAGGGCGAACAGATTCAGTCCAAGCTTCTGGTACCCACGCTGTTAATGTTTTTGGGCATCATCATACTCGTTATCGTTCCGGTCATGAGTGGCTTCAATTTTTAACGACCGGTAAACTATAAGAAAGAAAAAAGGAGGGACGAAAATGTTAAATTTCTTAGACATGGTATACATTGCCACTGTTGGAAAAATCAGGGCTTTTGTGAATGAACTCAAGGAAGAGGAGTTAGGCGTGTCCGCATTTGTGGCGACCATCCTTTTGATCCTGATCGTGGTGCTTCTTTCCGCGTTGTTCTGGGATAAGATTTCACAGTGGTTTGAAACGACCTGGAATAAAATCATGAATAGCGCAAATACGATTCAATAGCGCCGATCAAATTCACAGCTGAGGAACAAGGAAGAAAAGGAGGCATAGTATATGCAAAACCTAAGAAAAAACGAAAGTGGCCTGGCGGTAGTCGAAGCCACCATACTGCTGCCCTTTTGCATGATCATGGTCATTGCGGTGTACTATGCCGCCATTTTCCTCTGCCAGAAGGCGAATCTGCAGGCCAATCTGCAGAACGCGTTGGTATATTATAAGAATGTGGAATCCGACAGCTTTGTGACGGCACAAAGCAATATGTGTTACACGAATGAAAGCGGAACCGTGGGAGCGACGGGCGGAAGCTATCAGGTATCGACGGCGTTGTTCCCCTACCGGTTCTTCGGCATGAAGTTTAACAGGAGTGGATTTGAGTCTTTTTTCCGATCCATGTGCGGCAATATGTTTTTTGATACGGGAGATAATGTACAGTTGTCTGCTGACAGTACGAATTTTATTGTTTACAAAACCATCACTGCCACGGCAAAGCAGACTGTGAAGCCGGCCATCAACCTATCGATGGTGGGGGCATCGAACAGCATGGAGATTACAGCTACCGGCAAGGTGGTGGTGACTGACGGAGATGATTTTATCCGGAATGTGGATTTTATTATAGATATCGTAAAGAATACCAAGTTGGGAAGAAAAGCCATGGAATACGTGGACAAGGCGGCGGAGCTTTATGGGAAATTCAAATCGAGTTTTCATCTTGAATGAGAAAGCGTAAAATCCAAAAGAGAGGGTGGAAGATCTGGATGAAACTGTTTATGAAGAGGACGAAAGGTTCTATTACGGTGCTGGTTGCCCTGATTTTGGTGCCGACGATCTTTTTTACTGGCTTTTTGGTGGATTTGGCGAGAATTAAGCTGTATGGCAATCAGGCACTTATGACCGCGGATAATTATGGAGAGGCGGTGCTGGCCACCTATGATAATCTATTAAAGGATTTATATGGTTTGTTTGCGGTTACGCAGAGTGAGGACGGGAAGAATGCCCTGAATGAACTGGAAGGCTATATTAAGTCTTCCTTTCATCCCAATGAGAATGGAATTTCCTGGAATGCGCTGAGGGTCGCGGGAGGCGTGAATTATGAGGGATTTATGCCTTATAAGGACGCGGAGGTGAACTTGTCTTACGAACCCGTGGCGGGGGCCAATCTGGGCGAATCCAAGGTGTTAAGCACCCAGATTGGGGATTTTATGAAGTTTCGGATTGCCCAGACGCTGTTTGACAACGGTGATACAGTGATCAACGCGGTCCTTTCCGCACAGGATACGGAAAAGGACGCCACTGCCATCGACCAGAAGACCGAGTTCGATGAGGCGGTGGGGGAGCTGGTTCAACTCGTGCAGTATTATTACCGCGGCCTTCGATTGGTCGCCCAATATCCTTCTTATCTGAACGATATGAAAGGGGGAGACGCGGCGGCGAAGCTTCGCTATAACGAGATTATCAATGAGGAGAGTACCAAGACTTATTATCAATATGTGTACTATTCATCTGAGATCACTGCCGCCCGGAACAGACAGGCTTCCCTCAAGCCCGGAGAGACCCTGACGGAGGAAGAGCAGGGTTATATCGATATGTATAATGACTACCAGAACGATCCCAATGCCAGAAGGAGCGTGATCCAGCAGAAATTTATGGACGCGATGGGGATTTTCCAGGTGTCTCAGGGCTATCGGGAAGTGGACACGGCGGTTTTTGATGATAATTTTGCAAATCCATACCTGATCGTTGCTCCGAATCTTCCCATGTATCTTCTGCAAATGTCCAATCTGATCCAGAGTAAGTTTGGTGAGATCCAACAGATGAGAAACCGTCTGCAGGCAACGTTGAATGATCCCAATGTATCCGATGATCTGAAAAACGGGATGCAGGAGGAATTGGACCGTGTGGACCAGCTGTTTACGGTGGGCAGCAATTATGGGGCGCAGGTCTATGCCGATCTGGCGGGTTATCTGGTGGAACATAATGTGGATGAAAACAGGGACGTACGGGAGAGCATTGGCGATGTGAACGAGGATTATATCAAGGTCATGAACACTTATCTGGAAGCGAGAGATGATCCGAATTCTCCGCTGTATCCATTAGAGGCCTTTTATAATCCCGATGACTGGCATGATTTTCAGGATGTAGGCTCTTATAAGACACTGTATGATTCCCTGGTGAAGTGGTTCGATAGCAACGATAATAATGCCGCGCAAAAGGCGGAAAGCAAGAAAAATGATGCCGAAGCAAAACAGAAGCAGGCGGAGAACAGTTTTAACGCGGACGATAATCCGTCGGATCCGCCCAGAAATATCCCGTCTTCCATCAACATTGGCAACAGCGGCAGCATGGGATCGCTGGGGCTGACCAGACTGATCAAGACGGCTGCGTCCTTTTTCAATGCCAATAGCCTGGCGGAAGGAGGAAACAAGCTTTTATTGAAGCTATACACGGTGCAATATGATTTCGGAATGTTTTCCAGCCGCGTCACCAATGTGAAAAATACGGAAGGAGGTTCCTCCGGGGAGGAAAAGGCGGCGTCCCTTACTGGCTATGAGATGTCCCGGAAGATCAATTACCTGTATCAGGCGGAACTGGAATACCTGTTTGGAGGCTTTAAGGATTCCAAGAGCAATTGGAATGATGCCAGGAACAAGATCCTGGCGTTCCGGGCAGTGATGAATTATTCGTCTACCTATTCCATCTCAGAAATCAATACCTGCATCAAGGCGATCGCGGACGCGGCAGCGGCGGTAAATCCCCTGCTCGGCCTTGCGGTTTCCGGCGCGCTCAGGCTGTCCGTAGCGGCGCTGGAGACCGCGGAAGACTGGAACCAGCTCAAGCAGGGGGAAAGCGTTGTGGTCTTCAAGCAGGAACTGCAGGACCTGACGGCATTCGATCAGTTCAAGGACCTGATTGACAGTAATGCCTCGTCAGGATCCGGGGACAGCGGCGCCCTGAGGCTGGATTATGAACAGTATTTGATGGTGATGCTGATCTTTTTGACCACGGATGATCAGCTGACTCAACGAACCGGGGATTTGATCTCTCTGAATGTGAACACGGTCAAGCAGGGAATCGGCGCGGACGGGGAGTTAAGTGAATTGACTTTTACCATGGGGGATGCGGTTACAGCGGTGAATGCCACTTGTGCCGTTCATATGAATTTTGCCATCATGCCCATGAATTTTGCGCAGAAGATGACCTCTGACGACACCTACGCCGCCATTCAGGATTTCCAGAATAATAGCTATAAGTTTACTGTCACAAGAGGATATTAATTTTATGAGAGAAAAAACGCGTCCGGTTCAGAAGCAATGGAAAGATGAGGAGGGCATGATGGTGGTGGAAGCGGTGCTGAGCTTTACCGTTTTTATCATTGTCTGTCTTTGCGTCGTGTATCTGATCAATATTTTTATGGTGCATAACAGGATTCAGTTTGCCCTGAATTCCGCCGCCCATGAAGTGGCCAGCTATACATATCTGTATGAGGGCCTGGGTCTTAGGGAGGCGGATGAAGCCTATCAGGGAGATGTGACGAAGTACACGGAGGATATTAATAACACGGTGGATCAGCTGGCCGACAGCCTTAACAAGATGCAGGGCTTATATACCCAGTTCAATACCACTGCCTCTTCCGTCCAGAACGTAGAATTGAATTCCGATTCGATCAAAGGGATTCGGGACAATCTGAACCGGTTGAAAGCAAGTTATGATGAGACGTCGGGCTCCATCAGACAGTCGGCGTCTTCTCTCAAAGATCTGTTCAGCGATCCGGAGGGGTTGATCGCAGGGGTCATCTATTTGGCTTCCTCCCGAATCGAGTATGCGGTCAAGGGGCTGTTGGGAACGGCCATGGCAACGGGACTGACCAATAAGTATCTGGAGGTCAATGGCAAGACCGTGGATCAGTATCTGCAGGGTTACGGAATCGAGGATGGGTACGACGGATTGGATTTTGGCGGAAGCACGGTTTACTGCGATGATGATCTGAGGCTGATAGATTTTATTGTTCAATATGATATTGAAATTTCTTTCGCGAAATTTTTCTTTCCGGATTCCAAGATTCACATGGTGCAGCGTGTGACGGTATCCGGCTGGGTTGGGGATGGTCAGAGGGTACCGGAATAAGTTCCCTGGGAAAGAGAGGATGCAAAAATGATCAAGATAGTCAGCGCCTTGCTGGGAGCGGTCATCATCGTCGCGGCGTACTATGGCGCGCTTCATTTTTTGAATCAGAAGCTTCCCTTGGAGCTGTCTTGTCAGGGGAAATGGATCAGCGAAAAAAAGGTCTGGTTTGTCGGAGGGGTTACCGCGATTCTATGGATTGTCATGAATTTGGTTCGTGACGCGGCATGGTCCGTGCCCGTGACCGTGATGACGTTGTGCATTGTCTGTGGAATGGCTGTGCTGACCATTACGGACTGGATGAAGCATACGATTCCCAATCGCGTTTTGAAAGTGTTATTGCTTCTTTGGGTGATGATCGTGGGACTGGGAATTATTCTGGATATGTCTGCCGGGATGGCGCTTCTCTTTCAATGTCTGGCAGGAGGGCTTGTGGGAGGATTGATTTTTTTGCTGTGCTATCTTCTGTCCCATAAACAGTTGGGCGCCGGCGATGTAAAGCTTGTCTTTGTGCTGGGGCTTTATATGACTGGACAGAGGATTATGGGAGCGATTTTTTATGGCGTGGTGTTGTGCTGTATTTACTCGATCGTTGCGTTGTGCGGAAAGAAGATCGGCCTGAAAGACGGGGTCCCGCTGGCGCCGTTTTTATATCTTGGCATGATGATTACATTATTGATCCTATAGAAAAAAGAGGGAATGGATATGAACGGGAAAAAATTAGTGTTGGTCGCATTGCTCATCGCGATTCTTGGAATTGGCTGGTTTGTGGTCATCCAGACGGCATCAGGAGCAGAAGATCGCCAGGCACAGACACAGCTTGTGGAGCAGGCGGATGTATTTGCCCAGAAAGGACTTTACGTCAGGGCCATACCGCTGTATGTAGAAGCTTTGGGTTACCGGACAGAGGCGAATGCCCAGATTGAGGCAAAGCTGCTGAGTATGTATGAGATGTCCGGGGAAGGCGATTCCTATACCGCGTTGGTGGAGAAAAGGGCTGCGGATGGGACGGCGGCCGCGGAAGAATATGTTACCGCGGCAGAAATCTATATCAATAGTTACAGCATCAAGGAAGCGATGGAATTGGTCAGGAAGGGAATCGGACTGCTGGGTTCCCAGGAATTGGCGGATTATTATGAAGCGCATCGATATGGCTATGAAATGTTCGTGACGAATTTCCAGGACATTCTTCCAACGGCCACGAATGATTTGATGCCGGCCTTTGACGGGGAAAAGTGGGGATATGTGAACGCCAATGGCAGGGTCCAGCTGGCTGCGGCATATGATACCGCGACCCGTTTCAATGCGAATGGCTATGCCGTGGTATCCCAGAACGGAAAATATTTTACCATTATCACGGACGGTTCGAAATATGGCCTGGACGAGGTGGGAGCGACGGATGTTTATTCCGTGACGGACCGACATATCCTGGCCAAGGTGAACGGGTACTACAGCTATTATAATTATGATTTTGTCTGTATGGCGGATGCCTTTCAGTATGACGAGATTACGTCTAACGCCTGCGGCGTGGCCGCGGTGAAAAAGGACGGCAAATGGGGGATCATCACCGATGTGGGAGATACGGTGGTTGATTTTGTTCTGGACGACGTGGCGGTGAATTCCCTGGGGTGTGTCTTCGCGGACAACGTAGGCATGGTAAAGCAGGGAGATCAGTGGTATCTGATCAATGTTAATGGAGAGCGCTTGTCGGAAACGGGATTTGCCGGTGCCAAGGCGCCGGAATCCTCCCAGTACATTGCGGTGACTGACGGCAGCGGGAAATGGGGTTATATCAATCAAAAGTCGGAAATCGTGATTCCTTATCAGTACGATGACGCGCTGTCTTTCTCGGATCATTTGGGTGCGGTAAAGATTTTGGACGACTGGGCCTATATCAGTGAACGAAACGAAATCGTGATTGATGAAAATCTGGAAGATGCGCAGCCTTTTCACAATGGGATTGCGCAGGCAAAATTTATTGATGGCGAGGCCTTGTTAAAGCTCTCTTATAGAGAAGAATGAAATCATGAGGAACGAAGAAAGGCAGGGATTTTCTATGAACAATGAGAGATTTGAGATCCAGAATTCTTTGGACGCGACCTATCTGAATATTCAGTTGGAGGAGCCGGTGGAACTGGATGAGATCGCGGTGCAGGTAATGAAGAGTGACTGTCCGGAGTTTCTGATACCGTTTCGCATTATATCAATGAACAATTCAGTGGCGCTGAAATATAAGCTCATGAACACGGTTTCTCTTCAATACATGAGCAGTTCCATTAATAAAAAGGATTTTGTGCAGTTGTATTTAAGTCTTCTGACCCCTTTCCTCAAGGGAAAGGACTGGTTTTTGGATTATCATTATATCTGCATTGATCCCAGATATATCTATGTGGACAACCATGGCACGACCGCGCATTTTATCTATATTCCGGAATATTCCTGTGAAAATACGGATGCGGAGATCGTTTCCTTTTTCGATAAAGTGTTTCAAAAATTCCGTATCCGCGATGACAGTGAATTTTCCCTGAATCTTTATCGATATTTTGGTCAGGGACAAGTAACGCTGACGGGGCTGTATCAGCTCTTCCAGGAAGAGCTGGGCAGACCAGCGTCGGGAACCAATTCCGTCAGGGAGAACCGAGGCGGCTATTCAGATGAAGGATCCGGGGGGTGGCGTGACCGGAAAAGGGACCGGATCGTTTCGAATTCCACGAATGATGGCTGGGGTGAAAGCGGTGCCGGACGCGGTGCTGTCAATGGGGAAGTGAAAGAGTCCGGAAGCGTTCCCGATTCCCGTACTTCCGTACCGCCCGCGCAGGAGCCGCCGAAAGATGGTGGAAAAGGCGGCACGAAAGTCGGTTTCCTGGACAGGCTCGTACCGGGCAGGGAGAAAAAGCCCAACGCGAAGGATTCTGAGTTGCCGGGCTTTCTGGGCGGCGATACGCGGGCTGACGACGGCTGGGGGAATGAAACCGACAATGACGGTGTCATAGAAGATTTGTTCGGCAACGGCAAGGACGGTAAGAAGAAAAAGAAAGAGAAAGAAAAAGAAAGAGAGAAAACGACGGAGAAGAAAGAGGGCCTGGGGCTGTTTGGAAAGAAAAAGGAGAAGACGGCTCCGGAACAGAACAATGGACAGAATAATGGTAAGAACAATCCGGACCCGGGAAAGATGACGCCTCCTCAGCGTCAGGCATCTGCCAAAGATGCTAACGGAAAGTTTAAGAACAAGGCCGACCGCGCTACCCGGGAAGCACCATCGGATGATTCTATTTTCCAGAGCTATGAGGATACGGACGAAACGGAGATTGATTCTGATTATCCGGCGAACCGGAACTCCGCGCACCTGGAGTTGATCGATTCCGTGATACCGGGCGCGATGCGCAGGATCGATCTGAACTTTACCGGTGAATATGTGACGATCGGCCGCAAATCCAGTGATCAGGAGCAGCCTGACATTGTATTCCCGGGAGAATTCAAGAGAATTGGAAGACAGCATGCCAGAATCGACAGGATTGACGGAAAACTGTATATCATTGATCTGGGTTCGCAGAATCACACGCTTTTAAATGGTCAGATCCTTGCGCCCAATCAGCCCTATCTGCTCCAGAACGGTGCGGAGCTGACTTTTGCGGACAGTAAACCGGTGAGATATCGCGTTTGTTTATAGGAGGCTGGAATGAGGATCAAAGGAGGCTGCGCTTCCAATGTGGGAAATTTCCGGGCGAACAATCAGGATTCGATTTTCTTCCAGTGTATAGAGCAAAAGGGGAATTGCTTTGCCGTGGGCGCGGTCTGTGACGGGATTGGCGGCATGGAGCATGGGGAAGTTGCTTCGGGTCTGGTAGTACAGGGAATACGGAAATGGTTTCGTACAGTGGAGGGTTGGCTGGATCTTGCGCAGGCCGACCCTTCGGTTTTGTTTTCCCATCTGAAGGATGGCGCGGAAAGTTGGAATGAGGATGTGCGGGAGCTGTGCCTGCGGGAAGATATCCGCATGGGGACGACTTTGTCGTTAATCATGCTTGTTAAGAACAATTATTATATTCTTCATGTTGGAGACAGTCGGATTTATCGGTATCGGAATGGCAGTTTGCAGCAGTTGACGGTAGATGACAGCGTTTCGAGACTGAAAGGCGGGCGCGTTAAGAATTATCTGGATAACTATGTGGCAAAAGCGGAGGAACTGCGGTTTCAGGCCCTGGAAGGCGCTGCGGAAACGGGAGATTTGTTCTTGTGTTGTTCGGACGGTTTTTATCATCATATGACGGAAGAGGACATCGCAGGTGTCTGCCAGTCCTATCGCCGTAAGACCAATCTGGACGAGGTCTGCGATGGATTGGTTCATACGATGATGGATCGCGGGGAAAGGGACAATGTTTCCCTGGTGGCGATGATGGTAGAAGGGAAAAGAGGACTGCTGCGCTAGGGTTGTCATACATTGAGAACCGGATGTATCGTGGAAGTCATTGGCAGTGACAAAGGGCGAAGAGAAATGCCAATAAGAGAAAAAACAGAGCGTTATTGCGAAGGGAAATCAGGAGATTGGCGGCAAAGCGATCCTCTCTGGCCCCCATGCGCAGGAGAAAAAGGAGCTTGGTGCCTTCATATAACAGGATACAGAAGGCGTAGCTTATCCAGGAAAAGCGCAGAGCGGTGGAAATAACAGAGCATCCCATAAAAAGGAATAGCTCTAAAAACAAATCCGTGAAAGGAATCGGGGCATGACAGCCGCGGCATTTTCCCTTGTTCCATATATAGGAAAAAACGGGAATCTGGCAGGTCAGGGGGATCCGGTATCCGCATTTGGGACAGTGGCAGTCCGGGGCATTGACGGGAGTGGCGCTTCCTTTGAGGAGCCGCAGGATGTCCGTTGTGGCATAGGCTCCCAGCAGTAGAAAGGTAAAATAAAGAAAAAAATGGAGAATCATAATTTTCATAAGAGGACTCCTTATAGATTGTTGATTTTACTATAACCTTTTCGTAGAAAAAAAGCAAGTAGCAGACGGTTGAACTGGGTGGGGATAAGAACATGAGCGAATATGAATATCGAGACAAAGAGGCATTTTTTCGAGAGTTGGAAAAAAGCTATAGTCAGATTCACAAGATTAATATGGGCGGCGGCGGAGAGATTTACGAGGCGGTCCATAAGAGGCTGAATCAGAAGGTCATTCTGAAAAAAATTCGTTCCGACAAACTGAACGCCATTGGTATGAGGAGAGAAACGGATATTCTGATGAACTTAAAACACACTTATCTTCCCAGAATTCTGGATTTCTGGTCTTATGAAGATGAGGTCTTTACCGTAATGGAGTTCATTGAAGGAAAATCCTTTAAAGAACTGTTGGACGAAGGGGTCGTGTTTCAGGAAAAGGACGTCATACGATGGACACGCCAGTTAGCGGAGGTGCTGGAATATTTGCATAATTCGCCGGGGCACGTGGTGCACGGAGATATCAAACCGGCGAATCTGATGCTGACGCCCCAGAATAACATCTGTTTGATTGACTTCAATGTGTCGATTTTACAGGGCGGAGAGGCAGATGAAACGATTGGCTATTCACCTGGTTATTCACCGGTGGAGCAATTGATCCAGAAGGAAGTCCAAAAGCAGGAGAGAGCCTCCGGCGGTTCGGCGCAGGAGAGGGCGGCTTCCTATCTGGGCGGCCGGAATGCGTATGCCAGAAGAGGCAAAAGAGCGGCGGGAAGCGGAAGCGAAGAAACGGAAGTTGACGAGGTCGCGGAAGTCGATGAAGCGACCGAGATCGATGAAGTCACGGAAATCGATGAAGCGACCGAGATTGACGAAGCCACGGAAATCGATGAAGCGACCGAAATTGACGAAGTCACGGAAATCGATGAAGCGACCGAGATCGATGAAGCCACGGAGATTGACGATGAAGCCACGGAGGTCGGCAC
>CANQNT010000063.1 GCA_947625255.1 uncultured Acetatifactor sp.
TGCGGAGCCCGATGAGAGCGGTTATGATGATCAGGAGTCTGCGGAGCCCGATGAGAGCGGTTATGATGATCAGGAGTCTGCGGAGCCCGATGAGAGCGGTTATGATGATCAGGAGTATGTAGAAGCCGAAGAGTTCGTGGAGGAGGAATCCTCGATAGAGGGAGAACCGTCGTATTCCACACCTGAATCGGAAATGGTCGGAGAGACGGGAGCGGAGGAAGTCCGGGAAGAGACGGAAGCTTTGCTGAATCAGGCTGAAAGCAGTCTGCCGGAAGAATTGGCGGAGGTTTTGTCCATGGAATCCGACGGACAGATCCGCATGGTGGTGTCGGAAACGGAGAAAGTGGAGAAGCAGCTTACGGGGCAACTTCGTATTGACGAGGTATTGGCTGAATGGGAGCGGGTCAAAGGCCGCGAATCGGAAGTCATTGTGGACCTTGACGAGTTGGCAAAGGACGGCAAGCTGACAGAAGAGGAATTCGTGGAGGAACAAACCGGAGAATCGGAGCAGATCCTTTCAGGAGGAGTCGCGGAAACCGCGGCGGCAGCTGCCGCGATAAAATCCGAAACCGAATGGGAAGACAGGGCGGATGCCGAAGCGACAGCTAAGGGCACGGAAGTTGCCAGGGCTGAGTCGGCTGAGAAAGCCGCTTCTGAGAATAAGGAAACTGTAAAGTCTGCCAAGACCCCTGACGCGGTGGAGAGGGACCGGGCGCAGGCGCGCAGCATGACCCGTGAGGAAAAGGAGCTTTTCGGCAATTTTCTGCAGAATAAGTCCGATCGGGATATGCTTGTAAAAGCATTGGATGCCGTGAGTCTGGCAGCTTATACGGGCAACGTGGTCGTGACGGGCGATGAGGGGATGGATACTTTTTCCCTGGCCCGGAACGTGGTGAAGTATATACAGATGTCCGATACCAATTTCTCGGGCAAAACCGCTAAAATATCCGGAGAAAGCCTGAATAACGAGGTCGTATCCGCCATTCTGGAGCGTTTGAGAAATGGCGCTCTGATCGTGCAGGGTGCTGCCGGAATGAATCAGGAAACCGCTGCCGGCCTTTTCAAGGTCCTCCAGCAGGAGTCCCTCGGCATTGTCGTAGTGCTTGTGGATACCAAGAGGGCAATCCATAAGTTTTTCGCGCAGAATGAAAAGCTGGCGGCTTGTTTTAACGCCAGGATCGAATTAGAGGCGCTGGATGACGAGGCGCTTGTGACTTTTGGCAAAAAATACGCAAAGGAAATGGAATATTCCATAGATGAAATGGGAGTGCTGGCGCTTCATACCAGAGTTCATGATATGCAGTCGAGCGATCACGCCGTAACGATCATGGATGTGAGAACGATTGTCGATGAAGCGATCCGCCGCGCCAATCGGAAGACCGTCAGGCATTTTTGCGATGTGTTGCTGGGCAAACGATATGACGATGACGATATGATCATTCTTCGGGAAAAAGACTTTGCATCATGAGGAGGTTAAGTGATGGCAGCCAAAACGACGGCTAGGAAAGCGTCTTTGGGCGGACGTGTTACGAATCAGGGAAAAGAGAGGGAAAGAGTCTTTATTTCCGAGATGGATGAGTATCTGTTCGCCCAGGGGACGCATTATGAAATTTATAAAAAGCTTGGTGCGCATTTGTCCGTTGAGGATGGCAGGGAAGGCGTGTTTTTTGGAGTATGGGCGCCCAATGCCCTGGAAGTATACGTGATAGGATCTTTTAATGGCTGGAATGAGGAAAGCCATCCTATGACGAAATTAGGTCCTGGTGGGATCTGGACCTTGTTCATTCCGGGAATTGGCGTGGGAGAGATGTATAAGTTCCTGATCCATGCGCAGGACGGCAGAAAACTGTATAAAGCGGATCCTTTTGCCAATTACGCACAAGTAAGGCCGGAAACGGCTTCCGTGATTACCGATCTTACGGGCTTTCCCTGGAAAGATGATAAATGGATGGCGGCCAGGGACGGCAAGGATATAAATAAAGAGCCAATGGCTATCTATGAGTGTCATATTGGATCTTTCATGCGCCACCCTGATCCGGAACGGAATCACGGTTTTTATACTTATCGTGAGTTTGCGGAACGCATTGTTCCCTATCTGAAGGAGCTGCAATACACCCATGTAGAATTGATCGGGATCGCGGAATTCCCTTATGACGGTTCCTGGGGATATCAGGTGACGGGATATTATGCCCCTACTGCCAGATATGGCAGCCCCAAGGACTTTATGTATCTGATCAATGAGCTCCATAAGATCGGAGTGGGTGTCATTGTGGACTGGGTGCCCGCCCATTTTGCCACGGACGCGCATGGACTGGCGGAATTTGACGGAGGCTGTGTTTTCGAGCATCCGGATCCGCGCAGGGGATCCCATCCTGATTGGGGTACGAAGATTTTTGATTATGGGAAAAACGAGGTGAAGAATTTCCTGATTGCCAATGTATTGTATTGGCTGCGGGAATATCATATCGACGGAATCCGTGTGGATGCGGTGGCCTCGATGCTTTATTTGGATTATGGCAAAAAGGATGGGCAATGGCTGCCCAACATTTATGGCGGCAATAAGAATCTGGAGGCCATTGAGTTTTTGCGGCATATGAATTCCGTGGTTCGGGGAACTTATCCCGGATTTCTCACCATTGCGGAGGAATCCACCGCCTGGCCCAATGTTACCAGCAGGATCGGTGACGAGCATGAAGGCCTGGGATTTTCTTTTAAGTGGAATATGGGCTGGATGCATGACTTTTGTGAATATATGAAGCTGGATCCCATTTACCGTAAGGGCAATCATTACGCGCTGACTTTCGCTATGAGCTATAACAACAGTGAGAATTACATATTGCCCTTGTCCCATGATGAAGTGGTGCATTTGAAGTGTTCCATGGTGAATAAAATGCCGGGCTATCCGGATGACAAGTACGCCAATTTACGTGTCGCCTACGCCTATATGTTCGGCCATTGCGGGAAAAAGCTTTTGTTCATGGGCCAGGAATTCGGTCAGGAACGAGAGTGGAGCGAGGATCGGGAGCTGGATTGGTTTTTGCTAAAGGAGAAAAACAATCGCGGAATGCAGAACTATATGAAAGAGTTGCTTCGTATTTACCGCAAATATCCTTGTTTTTATGAGTATGACAATTGCTGGGACGGGTTTGAATGGATGAATGCGGACGATAGGGATCATAGTACCTATACCTTTGTGCGTAAGTCTTCCAGCGGGCGTAACAGCATTCTTTTCGTGCTGAACATGACTCCGATGAAATGGGAGAATTATATGGTGGGCGTGCCGAAAAAGAAGAAATATCGCCTTCTTTTGAACAGTGATGAGGAACGGTTTGGAGGCAGGGGGGCAGTGGCGCCCCAGGAGCTGACCGCGGCGGAGAAGACTTGTCACTTCAAGGAATATTCCATATCCCTTGATTTGCCGCCGTATGGAGCCGTGATGTATTTGTTTTAAGCCGTTCCATACGGCCCGTACGGCGGGACTTGATCGCCATGCCGCCTATCCAAGCACGTGACTGACCAGGGCACGGAAAGGCGAGGGTGCGGATGGCAGCTCTGCATATTGTGGGGACTCTGTTTCCGCCAGCGTTGATAGATGCCTATAGCGTTTTAGCAGGGCATTAATTTCAAAAATGTAGCAGTCGATCATATCCGCATCGACGGCGTTATCGAAACCCGCATAGGCGATTTCCAGTGCCTTGCGGGTTTTTTCCAAATCGTCCCGCAAGCTGGGAACGTGCAAATCCTCTTCCGTTTTCTCAGGCGTATCAAATTTTTGGCTGAAAAATGTTTTCATGAACAAGCCCCCTTTCTTCTAATGTCATTATAGACAGTTTCTTATGAAATATTCCCAGAAATGTAAAAAAATGGCATTCACCGGGTGTCGTCCACATATCTTATAGTAAGCGGGGGACAAAAAGGCGGAAAAGAAATGAATCAATATTGGAGTTATGCGTTGATCATCGCTGCCTGTATGGCAGTATTGGTAATAGGGGCTTTGCGCGAACGGGCGGAATGGCTGCTGAACATGGTATTACGGGCGGTGATGGGGATGATCGCAATTTATTTTGTAAACACTTTCTTGGCCGGGCAGGGGATTGGGACGATCGTCGGGATTAACGCAATTTCGTTTTTGACATCCGCAATCCTTGGATTTCCGGGGGTTGTGGGACTTTACGGACTCGGGTTTTATCATTTTTTGTGAAAAACGCCAAAAAAGATTTTTTTGCTCAAAGCCACTGGACAAATCTGGAAGAAACGGATATAATTCATTTTACAAAGAAGCCGGCCGGGACCAAATCAAGGAAGTGGTTGCGGAGATTGGCAGATGAACATTCGAATGGTTCTGTATTCTAAAGATGATTCTGAGTGGGCGGTTTTCATCTGGCCCGAAACTCCCGTTATGTACTGAGAGAAGGAGATGGTAGTATGGCGGTGCCGTGCGTTTTGCTGTCCGCAATTTGCCTGTGCGACTATCGGAAAGCCAGAATTCCCAATGCTCTGGTATTGAGCCTGTTTTTCTATGGACTGGGCTATCGATACTGGGATGCGGGCGGTAATGGCCTGAGAAACTTTCTGGAAAGCAGCTTGGCAGTATTGTTCGTGATGTATCCATTATTCAAGATCGGGGCCATTGGAGCCGGGGACGTGAAGCTTTATGCCGCGGTGGCAGGGTGCCTGTCTGGACGGACTGTTGTCCGTTTCTTGTTCTATTCTTTGCTGATTGCAGCAAGTATTTCCATATTAAAAATTTTCAGGGAAAAAAGCGGAAGGGAGAGGATGGGCTATTTCTGTGCCTATTTGGCGGATGTCTGCCGGGCGGGACAGTGGAAGCTTTATCTGGAGAACCGTGCTGACCGAAAAAGGGAGGGGATTTGCTTGTCAGGACCGGTTTTCCTGAGTCTTCTTCTGCATATGGGAGGTGTCTATTGAGGACCAGCATTATGGTGTTGTGCGATACGGAAGAGGAATATGCCCGGCATATGACGGAGTTCCTAAAGTCCCACAAGGACGCGCCCTGGGATATTTATACCTATACAGACGCGGCCGGAGTGGTGGAGTTTGCGGGCAAGGTAGAGGTAAATCTGCTGGTAGTGGCGGAAAACGCTTATACGGAAGAGGTGCGGCGGCTGGAAGTGGGCAAGGCGGTTTTACTTAATGAAAGCGGAGTCCTGCGGTGGACAAATATCCGTAATGTGAGTAAATATCAGCCGGCGGAGGAAGTGTATAAGGAACTCATTGCCGAATACATGGAAGTGGCCGAGGCCCCTTTGCCGAAGCTTGCTGCCAACTCGGATACCAGGCTGATCGGAATGTTTTCCCCGGTCAAACGGTGCCTGCAGACCTCCTTTGCTCTGACGTTGGGACAGATGCTGGCGGAAAAACGCAGGGTATTATATTTGAATTTCGAGCATTATGCGGGGATTCGGGAATTAATGCCGGATGTTCAGGCGAGAGATTTGGCGGATCTGGTCTTTTTCTTAAGCTCGGATAAGGAGAAATTTTTGCTGCGGCTGCAGACTATGATTCAGAAAAAAGGCAGAATGGATTATGTGCCGCCGGTCAAGGTCGGGGTAAATTTATTAGAGGTTACTGCGGAGGAATGGCTGGAAATGCTGCGCAGAATCGGGGAGTCCGGGGAATATGATTATGTGATCCTGGATTTAAGCGAAAATTTGCAGGGATTGTTTTCAATTTTACGGCTTTGCAGCCGGGTTTTTACCTTGACCAAGGATGATCGGGCGGCCCGGGGAAAGCTGGAGCAATACGAACAAGTGCTGGCGCTCTATGAGTATGAGGATGTCCTGAAAAAGACCAATCAATATAAGCTTCCCCGTTTTCGTCGACTGCCGGAGAGTATTGAGCAGATGACCAGGGGGGACCTGGCGGATTATGTCAGACGGGTTTGTGAGGAGGTGCTGCATGAAGGAGTTGGCACTGTGGAAGAAAGAACTGCGGGAAAAGGTTCTGGCGAGAGTGGACTATGGTAAGGAAATGACAGATGGGGAGATCGAAGAGATCATCGAGGAGGTAATGCTGGGGGAGGAGGAACTGCGGCAATGTTCCGTACGGCAGAGACAGAGGCTGAAAAAGGAGCTTTTTGATTCTTTGCGGAGATTGGATGTCCTGCAAATGTTTGTAGAGGATCCCTCCATTACAGAGATTATGATCAATGGAAAAGATTGCTTGTTTATTGAGAAAGAAGGTTGTCTGCGGGAATTGGATATCCATTTTGAGTCCGTGGAAAAGCTGCAGGACGTGATTCAGCAGATCGTAGCCCGGTGCAACAGAGTGGTGAACGAGGCGTCCCCCATTGTGGATGCCCGTCTGGAAAATGGGGCACGGGTCAACGTGGTATTGAATCCGGTTGCCTTAAACGGCCCGATTGTAACAATTCGCCGGTTTCCGGAAAAGCCCATTACCATGGACGAGCTGTTGAGGAGGGAGTCAATTACCCGGGAAGCCGCTGCCTTTTTGGAACGGCTCGTAAAGGCAAAATATAATATTTTTATCAGCGGGGGAACCGGCAGCGGAAAGACTACCTTTTTAAATGTCTTGTCCGGGTATATCCCTAAGCAGGAGCGGATCATTACCATTGAAGACAACGCGGAATTGCAGCTGCAGGGGATTCGTAATCTGGTACGGCTGGAAACACGCAACCGCAATGTGGAAGGCTGCCAG
Source organism: uncultured Acetatifactor sp. (assembly GCA_947625255.1). Classification (GTDB taxonomy): domain Bacteria; phylum Bacillota; class Clostridia; order Lachnospirales; family Lachnospiraceae; genus Acetatifactor. The sequence goes on from CANQNT010000063.1 coordinate 6,679, forward strand.
GAGATTTCCATGAGGGATTTGATCAGGGCTTCCCTGCGGATGCGTCCTGACCGGATCATTGTGGGGGAAGTCAGAGGGGCGGAGGCCGTGGATATGATTCAGGCTATGAATACGGGGCATGAGGGAAGTATGAGTACCGGTCATGCCAACAGCGCGGGAGATATGCTTGCCAGACTGGAAAACATGATTTTAATGGGGATGGAGATTCCGCTGGCGGCGATCAGGCAGCAGGTGGCGTCTGGAATTGACATTATTGTACATCTTGGACGGCTGAGGGATCGTACCAGAAAGGTGCTGCAGATTGTGGAGGTGGAGGGTCTGCAAGGGGATGGCATCCGGCTGCATCCGCTTTTTGAATTTGAGGAGGCGGGAGAGGCCGCAGATGGTTCTGTGCGCGGCAGTTTGGTAAAGAAAGGGGAGCTGCTTCATGAAGCAAAGCTTCAGATGGCCGGTTTTTAAGGAGGAGGAGACTGGGAGAGTTTATGACCACCATTTGTGGACTCCGCGAGAGGCGGTTTTGGAAGGGGTTAAGTGCCTTGGCATATCCGCTCTGTTTGCCTGGTTTTTTTATCGAAGTGTCTGGGCTTTTTTTCCCTTGTGTCTGGTGGGAGCGGCGCTTTGGCAGCGGGACGAGCGGAAAAGAATGGAAGAAGACAGACGGGCGCTGGTTCTGCAGTTTAGGGATTGTATTCGCTGTGCCGATACGGCCATGAAGGCCGGGTATTCCGTGGAAAACGCGTTTTTGGAGACCCTGCCGGATATGCGTCTGATGCATGGAGAGAGCGCGGCTATTTGCAGGGAGTTGGAACGGATACATAGGGGGATTGTCATGAATGTAACATTGGAAGAGTTGTTCCGCGATCTGGGTCGGCGAAGCCAGGCGGCACAAATCCGGGAATTTGCGGAAATTCTTGCTGTCGCCAAGAGAAGTGGCGGAAGTTTTCCTTCCATGATACGGACCAGCGCGGAAATCATTCACCAAAAGGTAGAGGCAGAAGAGGAGGTCCGGACACAGACTGCGTCGAAACGGATGGAACAGTGGATCATGAATATCATGCCTTTCGGAATCGTTATGTATCTGGAAATCAGTAACCCGGGATACTTCGATATGTTGTTTCACAACTTTCAGGGGATTGGCATCATGACGGGATGCCTGGCAATTTATCTTGGATCCTGCTTCTTGTCGGAAAAGATATTGAGAAAAGCCATGAGTGTATGGGAATGAACAGAGGAGGGCATGAAATGTATTTTGTGGCGGGGATTGTCTTGGCGGGATATTTGGCGTTGGGTGTGGCGTCTTACCGGAGAACGGCTCTGTCGGAGGAACTTCCAAAAGATGGAGAACGATTGCTTATGCCGTTTTATCGGATGGCGGCGTGCGTGCTTTCGGGGTTGGGTATTGACGCGCTGGAGAAAATCGGGGGCGGAGGCGTGCGGAAACGTCTTGAACAATGGAGGCCAAAGGGAGACATAGAAGTGGCCGCCCGGCGTTATTATGTGAGAAAACTGGGGTTGGTTATGGCGGTCTTGTTCGTGGGAACTGTTTTGGCATGCCTGGTAAAGTTTCAATCCGCAAACGGAACGCTTCTTCTGGAGGGAAAGAGAATTACAAGAGGGAGCTTTGACCAGGGTAACAAAAAGCTGGTGCTGAAAGCATCGCTGGGAAAATATACTGGCGGAGCCGGATCTGCGGAAGGCCTGGTGCGGGATGAGGGCGGGGACGGCTTGCCCGAATCGTTTTCCGTATTTGAAGTGGAAGTACATGGGCAAATTCCTGCCAGAGAACAAGCGGATGCCTTGGAGAAGGAATTTTGGGAACAACTGGCGAAAGCCGCTTTGGGGCAGAATCGTTCACCGAATGCCGTTTCAAAAGAAATGAATCTTGTGGATGGCTTGGAGGGTTATCCTTTTTTGGTGGAATGGAATAGCGATCGTCCGGATTTGGTTGATTCTTATGGATGGGTGAGGGTTTTAGAGCAAGGGGAAGAAGAGCAAGTATGCCTTAAGGCAAAGGTTCGGTATGAGGGGTGGAGCTGGGAGCATCAGCTGGAAATTACGTTGGTACCGCCTGAAAAGACAGAGGCTCAGAAACAATATGAAGCCTTGGGGGAGCTGCTTGCTTATTCCGAAGAGACTTCCAGGGGAGAGATGATATGGGATCTTCCAGTGGAATGGGAGGGCAGGGAAATTCATTGGGAAGAGGAAAGAGAGGATTATAGCCTCGTTCTCTGGAGCATTGCGCTGGCGGCCGCCGTAGCGGTATTTTTCCTCATGGATAAGGATTTGGATGCCAGGATTACGGAAAAAGAACAAAAGCTTAAGGAAGCTTATCCATCCGTTGTAAACAAGCTTGAATTGTACCTGGGGGCAGGATTGAATGTGCGAGGCGCTTTTTTTAAAATCGCGGAAAATTACACCAGGGATTTGGCCAATGGAAAGGGGACCAATCCGGCTTATGAGGAGCTGCTTTATACTTGCCATGAATTGCAGGCGGGTATTTCTGAAAGCTGCGCATACGAGCGTCTGGGGCAGAGAAGCGGACTACAGGAATATGTCAGATTTGGTGCGATTTTGAATCAAAATCTGACCAAGGGCAGCGGACGGCTTCTGGAGCGATTGAGCGAGGAGGCGGACCGTTCCCGACAGGAACAAATCAATCGTTTACGGCAGAGAGGAGAAATGGCATCTACCAAGCTCTTAGTACCTATGGTGATGATGCTGGGAATCATTATGATCATGATTATGCTGCCGGCATTTGGCGGCTTTTAGAAAAAATGGAAGGAAAGAGAGGAAATGAAAATGCTGAAAAACTGGAAAGATTTTTGGAAAGAAGAGGACGGTATGGGAACAGTGGAAATTATTTTGATTATTGTGGTGCTGATCGGGCTGGTAATCGTGTTTAAAACGCAGATTAATCAGATTGTGACGAATATTTTTTCAAAAATCACGACTCAGAGCAATCGCGTGTGACGCGGAGGGCAAGGTGAAAGGTTATTTAACGGTTTATATGGCGCTTTCTCTGGCAGTTTTACTGTCTCTGTTTTTGGCCATATTGGAGGGTGTCAGGAGCAATACTGTATTCCTGGAGGCGGAATTGATAGCGGATATTGGCCTGGACAGTGTTTTGGCGGAGTATCATAGAGAACTTTTGGAACAGTATAATTTGTTTTTTATTGATACTTCTTATGGTACCGCACAGCCCTCGGTGGAAACTGTTTCGCGGCATTTGGAAAATTATGTAGAACAGAACTGCAAGACGGAAGAGGTATTGCTGGGAGAGTGGTTTTATCGGGATTTTCTGTCTCTGGAAGCGGATAATGTGCGTATTTCCAGAGTGGCAACCGCCGTGGACGCAAAAGGACATATTTTCAGAAAGCGCGCTGCAGATGCCATTCGGGATGATATCGGAATGACGTATTTGCAAAAAATGATGGATTGGTTGAATACCGTTGAAAATTATAGCTTGAATGAGCGGGATTTGGAGCAAGAAAAGAAACTGCTGGATCAGGAAATCTCTTCCTACGACGGCAGTGAGCGTCTTGCGGGAGATGACTGGGTGAGTGTGGAGGTAGAAGATCCCACGCGGCCGTTAGAGATGCAAAAGTCCAGAGGAATCCTGCAGCTTGTGCTTGACACGGAAAAAATGAGCGCTCTGTCAGGTATTGGTGTAAAACAAAATAACCTGATATCCGCCCGCTATGCGCAGGGGTTGGTAAATCAAGGGAATTGGAATCTGGAAGAACAGGAAAGTTTGTGGGATCGTCTTCTCTTTTACGAATATGTGTCGCGATATTGCGGATGTTACGCACAGCCAAAGGAGGAGGGGCTTTTGCGGTATCAAATTGAATATGTGATTGCCGGCAAAAACAATGATCTGGATAATCTGAAAAGTGTGGTGAATCGGTTGACTGCTTTGCGCGGGGCGGCAAATGCATTGTATCTTTTTGCGGATCAGAGTAAATGCGCGCAAGCGGATGCGGCGGCGTGGGCCGCATCTGGCTTGATGCTGCTTCCGGAAATTCAACCTCTGATTAAAGGTGCTATTTTGTTGGGATGGGCGTATGCGGAGAGCCTTTATGATGTGCGGTGTCTTCTGGCTGGGGAGAAGGTTCCTTTATTAAAGACGAAAGAAACCTGGCATTATGATATTAGTTGTGTGTTGGAGGGACTTTTGGATTTGGACGGGGGCGCCTCGACGGAAACAGAGGATGGCGGGCAGGGATTGAATTATGGGGAATATTTACGCATTTTGCTGGCATTGACCCCGATTCAGGAGGAGACTTTTCGGGTGATGGATGTAGTAGAGATGGATATCCGGCAGACATCGGGAAATCAGTTTTTCCGCATGGATGGGTGCATTGACAGACTGGAAGCGGTTATCGGCATCCGGAGCACTTATGGATACTCTGCCAATCTGACGCGCAGGAAAGCTTATTAGAGATGGCAAAGGAGGTGAGCGGCGATGTCCCCTTTTTTTAATGCGACTGATAAGGGCAATAGGTATGAAAGCATAACTACTGTTGCGACAATAATAATGAAACAAATATTAAAGATAAAAAAGCGACCTTCTCCGACGCTGACGTATGACAGGCGCAGCCTGGCCCGAGGCTTGCGTTGTATGATGAATCCTATTTGCCGGAAAATGAGAGCCTTGAAAATGCATTATATAAAGGGGACCTCGGCGCGCACCTCCAATCTGCCGGGCAGTATGACCGTGGAGGCAGCCTTGATTGTGCCCTTATTTTTATTCTTTTTCCTGAATTTGTGTTCAATATTGGAGATGGTGCGTCTTCATGGAAATATTCAGATGGCATTGTGGGAAACGGGAAGGCAGACAGCGGTATACAGTTATCTATATGGAGAGCTTGACGGAGAAGAAGAACGCAGGCAAACGATTTTGAAATTGGGTGGTACATTGTTGACTGATTTTGTGCTGCAGAGCAGCATTGTTCATTATCTGGGAGAAGATTATTTGGATTCGTCTCCTCTTGTATATGGCTCGAGAGGACTGAGCTTGCTGGAATCCTCATTTCCGGATCAGGGAGATGTTGTCGATATCAAAGTGACCTATGAAGTGGCTCCCTGGCTGAAAATAGGAGGTTTCCCCATTACACGGATGAGTAACCGTTATTATGGAAGGGCATGGACGGGTTATGAACTGACCAACGACTCGCAAGAGACAGAGCTGGTATATGTGACAGCACATGGAACCGTGTATCATGTAACTTTGGATTGCAGTTATCTGAAAAGAACAATTCAGGAAAAGAAGCTTTGGGAGATTCCGCAATGCAGAAATGCTGCCGGCGGAAACTATTATCTGTGTGAGCTGTGCGGCCGTATATCAAATAATTCTGAGGTTGTTTACATCACTATGAACGGGAATCGATATCATGTGACCAAGGATTGTCAGGCCTTGAAGAGGACGGTGCAGTCCATGCCCCGTAAAGAGGCTATGGAGCGATATGCTCCTTGCGGCAGATGTGCCGCTGCAGGAAATGGATAAAGGAATTCTCGGATTGGGGGGATGTTTGTGTGGGAGTCGTTTAGCTTTGCCGGATATTTGATCTTATTAAGTATATGTGATGGGAGACATAAGCGCCTGCCAGGGATGCTTTTGATGATTGGCGGGGCCTTGATTTTGGGACATATGGTATCTTGTTTATTGGAGACGCCGGAAGAATGGATGCGTTTGGGAATGACATGGGTGACTGGTGTTTTGCCTGGGGCTTTTTTACTGGGTTTATCCGGAATGACTGGAAAGATCGGAGCGGGGGATGGCTGTGTCCTGGCAATGATCGGGGTTTTGGCGGGAATACGATCTTGTATGGTTATATTTGCGTGGAGTCTTATTCTGGCGGCGCTGTATGCCGTGTTTCTGTTGGTAATTCGCAGAGCGGGAAGAAGCGCTTGTTTTGCCTATGTTCCATTTTTGACAACGGCTTATTGCCTTCAGTTATTGGAAGGGAGGTAAAAATCGGATGAGAGCTTATTTTACGGTGGAGGCGGCCCTGGTTTTGCCGTTTACTATATGGATCTGGGTATCGCTTATCTATATCATGTTCTTTCAATATGATCGATGTCTTATGGAACAGGATGTGGCCATGCTTGCAGTGCGAGGCAGCGCGTCATGGGAGTGGGATGGCGCAGAAGCGGTGGATATTGTCAGGCGTCAGGCGGCAGCCATGGATCGAGACCGATTTCTTGCATTCCGTTATGGAGCGCTTACGATTGAGATGGTGTTGGGAAAATTGACAGTGGCAGTGGATGGAGAAGTTCTGGTACCCTTTCAACAACTGTTGCGGTGGGTACGAAAGGAAGATTGGCAGATTCAGGCACAATATGCCAGTCGCCGACTGGAGCCAGTCTTGGTAATCAGGTCCTGCAGAAAGCTGTTGCAAGAAGAATGGGAGGACTAGGATGTTGCAGACGGAATATGTCAGAAACTTGAATTGTAACTATGAAAGGATTCTTTTGGAAAAGAAACCGGAAGAAAACAGATATCAATATTGTATTGTGGGAAGGGGCGGGATTAAAAGACTTTTACCGTGCAGCCTGCGTTATATCAATGGAGAGGCATATTTATATTACGATATTTCTTCCATGCAGAATATTGCACAACTCTATTCCGGAAGGGTCATTAAACGGAATTGGGTCAAGGATTTCCTTTGGAGTATGAAAAAGGTAAGACAGGAGTTGGATCGGTTTTTGCTGGATGACCATAATCTGATATGGTATCCGGAGCATATTTTTCAGGACCTGGATAAAAAAGATTTTTCTTTTTTGTATTACCCCTATTATGAGGGAGAGACTGGCTTTAAGGAGTTGTTAAATTACTTGGTTGAAAGAATTGATTATGAAGATGAGGGGCTTGTGGAATGTGTCTATACCTTGCATGAAAGATATGAAATGGTAGGGGAGCCGTATCTGGCGGGCCAGATTTTTGAAGATGCAAGGAAATTAGAAGAGGAAAGAAGTACAGAGACTATGACGGAAGCGGTTCGGCCTCCTATGGTTTCGGTTTCCACGGCTTCTGAACATGAAATTCTAAGGGAAGAGACTTCGCGGATAAATGTGGAGGAAACCACAGAGGATCAACAGAAAAAGGGTTTTCGCTATTTCTTTGAGGGTAGAAAGCGGAAACAAAAGGAAGAACGCTTAGAAATGCGCAAGCAGGCACAGCAGCTGATGACCGATTACGCGGTAGCTGAGAAATCTTCATATTTTGCATCTGGAACGGAATCGATGGAAGAGGATGATGAGGAAGAAGAGGAATTTGGAAGAACTGTTTATATGGAAGAAAAGGTGGAAGAAGAACCGAAAGCTTACCGTTTGATGACTCCTGAAGGAAAACTGGTTTACACATTAGAGCGGCCGTCTGTTTTAATCGGCAAGAAGAAAGGGGAAGCAGATTGCGTGTTGGAAGACGCGGCGATCAGTCGGCTGCATGCGCGGATTACCAGAGAAGAGGATTCCTTTTACCTGGAGGATTTAAATTCTACCAATGGAACGTTTAAAAATGGTCTGAGAATGCGTCCTTATGAGAAACGAAAGCTGCAGGAAGAGGATGAGATCCGTTTGGGAAAGACGACATTAATCTTCCGATAAGGATTGACGAAAAGGGTGAAATGGTGGTACATTTTTAGAAGAGCAAAGGAAAGGCGGTCTTGAGAGGGAAAAGTTGGCCGTTATCATTAAGGGTGAAAAATATGGACACTGCGAGAACCAAAAGGAAGGAATTTCCCTGGACGAGTGCAATCCTGGTGGCCATGAATATTCTTGTTTTTCTGGTCTGCCATTTTACCGGGGATTATTTATACCAGTTGGGCAGACTGAGTGTGCCGGATGTGGTGTTACAAGGGGAATACGGTCGCATTGTTTGGGCAATGTTTTTGCACGCTGATCGATATCATCTCTTTAATAATATGCTGATTTTGTTTTTCCTTGGGGAAATGTTGGAAAAGGAAATAGGACATATACGTTTGGCGGTGTTTTATTTCTTGTCCGGAATTGGCGGAAATATTGTATCGTTGCTGGCACGATTCCTTTCGGATGACTGGACGACATCGATTGGCGCCAGTGGGGCGGTATTTGGCCTGGATGGAGTGCTGCTGGCATTGGTACTTTTTTGGGGGCGGCGATTGTCTGGAGTAACGCCGGTCAGGGTGATTTTGATGATTGCACTTTCTTTATATAATGGTTTTACCGGCAGTAATATTGATAACGCGGCCCATATCGGTGGGTTGCTTGTAGGATTTATCGTGACGGGTATTTGGTGCGGAATCCGACGTTTAAGGATGTGACGATTCTGGATAAGAAATTTTCTCAAAGGAATCGCTGTATCATAGAAGTTGAGGAAAGGAAATGGAATATATGAAAAAAGAGGATTGCATTTTTTGTAAGATTGCGAATGGGGAGATTCCTTCCAGAACCTTGTATGAGGATCAACTGTTTCGCGTGATTTTGGATCTGGGCCCCGCGACAAAAGGTCATGCTTTGATTTTGCCGAAGGATCATGCGGCTGATTTGTATGAATTGCCTGATGAAACGGCATCTGCCGTTCTTGTACTGGCAAAGAAGATGGCTCTCGGGATGAGGGAAAAACTGCATTGTGATGGCCTTAATCTCGTTCAGAATAATGGAGAAGTGGCGGGACAAACAGTGCGTCATTTTCATGTGCATTTGATTCCCAGATATGTTGGGGATGGTCAAAAGATTAACTGGACACCTACAAGTCCGACAAGTGAAGAATTGGATGCGGTAAAGGAACAGATTATATGAGAACGGTAAATGTAGCGGATATTACCCGGAATATTAAGGAAATGTGCATAGAAGCGAATCATTTTCTGACGGAAGATATGAAAGCGGCGTTGGAAAAAGCCGCGAAAGAGGAAAAAGCACCGCTGGGCAGGCAGATTCTGGAACAACTTCAAGACAATTTGCGCATTGCGGGAGAGGATATGATTCCTATTTGTCAGGATACGGGAATGGCTGTGATCTTTTTGGAAATTGGTCAGGATGTTCACTTGGAAGGCGGTTCTCTGGAAGAAGCAATCCACGAAGGGGTGCGGCAAGGGTATGTGGATGGATATTTGCGCAAATCTGTGGTAAGGGATCCGTTGGATCGTGTAAATACCCAGGATAATACCCCCGCGATCATTCATTACGAGATTAGGACCGGAAGTGAAGTGAAGATTACTTTGGCCCCGAAAGGGTTTGGAAGTGAAAACATGAGCAGGGTCTTCATGCTTAAGCCGGCTGACGGGGTGGAAGGGGTAAAAAGCGCCGTGCTTACCGCGGTGAAAGACGCTGGTCCCAATGCTTGCCCGCCTATGGTTGTGGGTGTGGGGATCGGCGGGACCTTTGAGAAATGTGCGCTGATGGCCAAGCATGCATTGACAAGACCTGTCAATGAGCGGTCACAGATCCCTTATGTCAGAGATCTGGAAGAAGAGTTATTGCGCAAAATCAATTGTTCTGGAATTGGGCCCGGTGGTCTTGGAGGAACGACTACGGCGCTGGCGGTTAATATCGAAACTTATCCCACGCATATTGCCGGACTTCCCGTGGCTGTGAACATTTGCTGCCATGTAAACCGTCATGCTGTGAGGATTCTCTAAAATCTCTGAAGGGGACGCTGTTTAGGCGCGGGTGATGGAAATGAACAAGTATGTTAATGTGCCGCTGGACGATGAAGCTGCAAAAGAGCTTCGGGCCGGGGATTATGTGTTTTTGACCGGAACAATTTATACCGCCAGGGATGCTGCGCATAAGAGGATGTATGAGGCTTTGTCGGAAGGAAGCAATCTTCCTGTATCAATGGAGAATAACGTGATTTATTATATGGGACCTTCTCCTGCAAGAGAGGGAAGACCGATTGGGTCTGCCGGACCTACGACTGCCAGCCGTATGGACAAGTATGCGCCATCTCTCTTGGACCTGGGACTGAAAGGAATGATCGGAAAGGGGAAACGTTCTCAGGAGGTGAAAGATGCCATTGTGCGGAATGGCGCCGTGTATTTTGCGGCTGTCGGCGGTGCGGGAGCGCTGTTGTCAAAGTCTATTTTGTCATCTGAAGTGGTAGCCTATGATGATTTGGGGACGGAAGCCATTCGTAGGCTGGAGGTCAAGAATTTTCCGGTGATTGTTGTAATCGACAGTGAGGGGAATGATTTGTATATGACTGCGATCGAGGCTTATCGGGAGGAAGAGGCGTGAGAAGAATTATGATGATGGTATTGCGCTTGTTTTATATAGCGCCTTACTATTTTTATCGGATTTGGAATTATAGCCGGCAAGAAAATGGCAATTTGGACGAAGCGTACGCTTATATAAAAAAGGTGACGAAAGCGGCCAACCACGCTGGACGTGTGACAATAGAGGCTCATGGACTTGAAAATATTCCCAGGGAAAACGGATTTATCTTTTTCCCAAATCATCAGGGAATGTTTGATGTATTGGTATTCTTGGATACATGCCCGGTGCCGTTTGCGTTTGTTTATAAGCAGGAGGTACGTAATGTGATACTGTTGAAACAAGTAATTCGGGCATTGGGAGCCATTGGAATTGACAGACAAGATATCCGACAGTCCATGCAGGTGATCAAACAGATGGCGGCCGAGGTGAAGCAGGGAAAAAATTTCCTGATTTTTGCAGAAGGGACCAGGAGTAAAATGCACAATAAGCTATTGGATTTTAAAGGCGGTTCCTTTAAAAGCGCCCAGATGGCGAAATGCCCGATCGTGCCTTGCGCGTTAATTGATACGGCGATCCCCTTTGATGAGAAATCGATACGGCCTGTTACAGTGCAGATTTATTATCTGCCTCCCATGTATTATGAGGAGTACCAAACCATGAAGAGCACGGAGATTGCGGAGGAAGTAAAGCGTCGTATTGAGGCGAAAATTGCCGAAGTTCTTTTGGAAAAAAAACAAAAAAGTGATTGACAAACAAAGTAACCTTCGGTATAATTACTTTTGCGTTACGAGAGAAGCGTTGAATTAAAAATTGGTAGAGACGTAATTCGGAGCATGGAGAAATACTCAAGAGGCCGAAGAGGCGCCCCTGCTAAGGGTGTAGGTCGCTCACGCGGCGCGAGGGTTCAAATCCCTCTTTCTCCGTTAGAAAAATACCATGTATCGGATGATTCGATAACGTGGTGTTTTTCTTTTTTTGTTTTTTGCTGAAAAGTGTTGACAGATGAATGAAAAATATGGTAAGATAAAATTCCGCCGGGCAAAATAGAGAATCGGCAAAAAAATTAAAAAAGCTGTTGACAAAGCAGGAACCGTGTGCTATGATAACTGAGTTGCTGCGGAATGCGGCAGCAGACGCACCTT
>CANQNT010000064.1 GCA_947625255.1 uncultured Acetatifactor sp.
CCGGGCTTCTCTTCGCCAGGCTCTTCCTCACCGGGCTTCTCTTCGCCAGGCTCTTCCTCGCCGGGTTTCTCCTCACCAGGCTCTTCCTCGCCGGGTTTTTCCTCACCAGGCTCTTCCTCGCCGGGTTTCTCCTCGCCAGGCTCTTCCTCGCCGGGTTTCTCCTCGCCAGGCTCTTCTTCACCAGGCTTCTCTTCGCCAGGTTCTTCCTCACCAGGTTCTTCTTCGCCGGGCTTCTCCTCACCAGGCTTCTCTTCGCCAGGTTCTTCCTCTTCAGGTTCCTCTTCTTCCGGCTCCTCTTCAATCACTACGACTTCTTCTTCCGCGTCCCGGCCTTCTTCTCTTCCAACCTCTTCATAATGCTTATACAGAGCTAAAACATCTTCTCCAAAGGCTTCCTGCAAATCCACATATCTCTCCGCATAGGCCTCGGCGTCAAAATCCGTAAAATTATCTCTTTTCTCCGCAAATCCAAAGGTAAGGAAATGGTTTACATAGGCGTCCCAGTTGTCTCCAAACGCCGCATCCAGATCCGGATATGCCTCCCTATACTTGACCACATCCAACAAACCGCCGGACGATCTTCCTTCGGCAATGCCATAGGTCAGATAATGATTCAAAAGTGCCTCTTCGTCATAACCAAAAGCTTCTTTCAAATCAGCATAAATATCCGCATACTGCTTCGCGTCAAACACATCCGCAAGCGTCGCCGCATGTGCAAGACTTCCATCCGCAAAAAAGACCGCTCCGGCAAGTCCGCACACTATCAACATTTTTCCTTTTCCTTTTTGCTTTCGCAAAAAAGATCTCAACCTGTTCTTCCGCATCCACATTACCTCCTAATTTGTTTTTCCTTGACAACTTTTCCTTTTCCAACAAATTGCCAAATTTTACAAATCCATTATACCCCCCCCCGGTAATTTTTTGTCAATATCAAAATCAAAAAAGCCCTTTTTCTTATCATTTTTCTCAAAATTTTAGGGAGAGCTAAGACCCCGTTGGATCTTATCTCTCCCTATCTTAGGACTGCTATTTTCCTGCCATTTTCCTACAGTTCCTTACCGCTTCCCAAGCGCGTTTTCCCGCAAAATATCCGCATACCAGAAGAATACCTCCGAAATCCTGGGCAGGTCCCCTTCCTTGCTGTTTTCTCTCCAAACTTCCTGGTAGAAATGCAGACAATTCTCCAGCTCCGATGCCAATTCCATGCCGTTTTTCCCGGTTTCGGGATCAGGCAAAAGGCCATACATACCGGCCAGATACAGGCCCACTTCGTTCCAAATCCTGGTCATTTGCAGGGCGGAATGCGCGTAAGTGACAATGGAACGTCTGCTGCTGTCCACGCTCCGGCAAACCATGCGGAGATCGGCCTCCAAGGCATCGATTCTTGCATTGGACGCAGGCACTTTGGACATATCCTCCTCCCGGAATCTTTCCAGATGTTTCTCCAGATCCTTGCCTTTTTGCCGGTCTTCCTTCAGGCTGACCACATGGTGCCAGTTAAACACAGATTCGTCATGGATCTTCGCCAGCAGCTCCACCAGCCGTCCCGACGGATCCCCGAATTCCAGCACGGAAATCTGACGGTTCAATTCTTCATAACTGACATCCAGGTCCCCCCAGGAATATACCGCGCCGTAGATCAGGCCCGGAATGGAGAACACCGGATGATTAATGTGTCCAAAATCGCCCCAGTCCGTGTTTAACACGCCGATGGCCTGATAATGCTTGGCGAAACCGCACATTCTGGTAATATTTAAATAACAATTGCGGATGTCGTTGACCCAATTGTTCCAGCCCCGGGTTCCGGGACACACATATTGGGTCGCTCCCGCCCCATGAACGATTTTAATCGCCCAGTCGCTCTGATTTTCCACATAACCCCAGCTTAAACAGATGGTGTCGGCGGGCAGTTGCTTTACCAGCTCCGGATAACCGCAGATAATGTCGCCCCAGAACATGGGCTGCTTGCCGTTTTCCTTAAGGAAATCGAACAAGCCGCTGATAAAATCCACATACAAGGCGCCGGTTCCTTTTTCCTCGGCCAGTTCCCTGCTCCTGCCCTTGCCCAGATCAAAGGTTTCGTCCGCGCAAATGTTGAATTTATTGGTGCGGAACAGCTGCATATACTCCCCGATCAGGCCCTTGACCAGCTCCAGGGAGGCCGGGTCGGACACGTTCACCGTGTGATGTCCCATTCTGTCTATAAAGGAAAAAGGCTGTCCCACGCTGTCCGGCAGTTCACACAGGTCTGCGCAGGTCCTGGTGCTGAGCAGCTTATACAAATGTCCGAAGCTGGCCAGACTGGGCACCAGTTCGATTCCCCGCTCATAACAATAGGTATCCAGCTCCAGAATCTCTTCCGCCGTCAGCACGGACTCGTCCCTCCACAGTTCGGAATAATCCCGGAACAAATAAGTATGCTCCACATATAACTGAAGCTCCGTCATCTTATAAAAGGCCATGATATCCGCCAGTTTCTTCAGGTTCTCCAGATTCTGGATCCTGCCGCGGGTGGCATCGTGATAAAACCCTCTGTTGGCGATCATCGGTTCGTCTTCAACGGCCACGCAGGGCAAAAGTCCGCCATACTGCCGCACGATCTGGCGCAGGCTCTGCACACCCCAGCCCAGGGACCTCAGACTGCCGCCCCGCACGGCGACGCCGGTCTCCCCGATCTCCAGGCCGTACTGCTCCGCCCCCAGACCCGGATCCATTTTTAACACAATATCACCGCGCTTCGCATAACCGCGACTGACCGGAAGCCGCAGCCCCGCGCTCTGGCGGATCTCCTCCTGCAGCAGCCCCGCGTACACTCCGACTCCCGCCTGACAAGAAGCATCCTCCACGATCATCGTGGCCCTTCCCAGCATCAGGTTTCCCGTCTTTTCCTCCACCTTTTTCGGTAACGGCAATAGAATCATTTTTCTTCCTCCTCTTTTTTCCAATTATTTTGCAGCATTTCTTCCAGCCGTTCGTTCACATAACTCCGTAGGCACAGCAAAAACCTTTCCTCCCGGGGATAATTCCGAAAGGAAAGTTCCATGCCCGCCTCTTTGCGGATGATGGAAAGCACTTGTTCCCGTCCGATATAGGACTCCAGCAGACACAGCGCCCGATAGTCGTTGATCGCCTCCTCCTGCACCATGATCCTGATGGATTCTTCCGGCACTCCGTTTTCTCCCGGATAGACCAAAAAAGGATCCCCCGGAGGGTAACCTCCGTCCCCGCTGGTCGTTTCATAAGGATTGATATGGGTTTTGGAGCGCTCGCTGTTATAATAATTAAAGCCCCAGTGCAAAAATCCGTCCAAAGCATACCAATAGAGCAGCACTCCATAAATCCGGTTCCGCCAGGATGGCAGAGCGATAAAGCGATTTGGCATCTCCAAAACCTGGGCGCAGCAATAGTAAGACCACAGCTTGGGAGGCCGTTTCTCCAGGAAAGGGGCGATATGGCTCGTGGCGCAGACGGGAATGTCAACCAATCCTTTTTCAAAACACTGATAATCAGTGACCGCCTCGATGATCGTGCAGCCCGCCAACAGCCCGCGCACCACCTCCTGGGCCCGCTGATAATGCACGGATCCCAAATTGGGTTCATCAGAAATATGGAAAAAAGTATGCTCCAACAAGCCTCTCCGTTCCAAAACCTGACGCAGGGCCGGCAAAAGCTTTTCCAGAAACTGTAAATATTCCGGATCGTCGGACGGCGTTTCCCACCCAAAAATCCTTTGTTCTTTTCCATCCACCCTTGCCACCACCTTGGGCGCTGCTTCCGCGCCCCACTGGGTGAACAAATGGCAGATTTCAAAATATTCAATGCCTTTCTCCAGGCTAATGTCCAAAAACCGTTCCAGATTGGCGAAATCAAAGACATATTCGCCATCCGCAAGCACAACCTCCACCAGCTGAATCGTGGTGCGCTCCATCCCCACCTCCGTATCCAGCGGCGGCGTCAGCAACGGCGTCAGCAACGTGTTCCCTCCCCGCTTCACATAAACCTCCAGAAAATTCCCGAAGATTTTCCAAAACGCCGGGCGAAAGGCTGCGATCCCGTAATAATCCACGATGCCGTCACAATGGAACCATTCCGTATGCGGAATCCGCAGGGAAGGCAGCCTTTTGGGGAGAACCCGAACGTCGCAAAAAATGACGTTTTCCGTCACAGAATTATACGAATGAAACAAAGTAAGCTGAATGGCCAGTTGGTAAAACCTGACCCCATGGTTTTTTTCCCGCGCTCTGGGGCAGATATCCACCCACAGGCTTTGCCAGCGCCCGGCGGGAACAGACAGCTCGGACGCTTTCAGATCTCTCAACAGATCCGGCGCGGGACGCGAATCCCGGAAAAGGTAGTCCTCATCAAAAGAGGTTTGATTCCGACTTTTCTGGCAAGGGACCTCCAAAACCTGTCGGACTCTGATTTCCAGGGCGTCGTCAGCACCCTCCACGGTCACGGACGCCCTCCTGCCGTCCCTCCCGTCCGAATTCCCGCTTTCCTGCAGATAATAAGCGATCTGGAAAGAAACCGTTTCCTCCCAAAAAGCTTCCAGCGTAGGGCGCTTAGCGCCGCGAGGCGGCCTACGGTCCGTAAAAACCTTTTCCAGGGAGCTTACCGGATAGGCCTCTAAGGAACAAAATCCCTCTTTTATTTCCATGATTTTCAAACCACCTTAAGCTCTTCTATGGTATAAACCACATAATGAAGCGCGTATTCTTCATATTCATAATAAAGCGCGATATTGCCGTCGGGCAATTCCGTCACACAGCTATAATAATAGGGTCCCTGGTTGACGGGATAATGATACTTCCATGCAATCTCACCGGTCGCCTCATCGATCAGCCCGATGGCAATGATCCCGTTCACCCGATGATACAGCTTGCCGTCGCCGCCCGGATAACAGGCGATCACGGCCGGCTTTCCCTCAATCTTCCTGGAATAATTGATAAAGGACACCATGCAGTTGCCGCAATAGGTAAGCTTCGGTTCTCTCCGATATTCCCCCCAGGTCTCGCCGCCGTCAAAGCTGTCCGTGTAAATGATCTGATCAATCTGGCTTCTGGAAAACATTCTCAGTCTGCCGTCCGGAAGCTGAATGATCTGGGACTCCGAAGACTTGACCCTCTGTCCTTCGCTGGTCGTGCCGGTCAGGGAGGCGCGGCCGCTGCGTTTCCAGGTCAGCCCCTGATCCTCCGTATAGATCACGCTGGTAAATTCCACGCCCAGATTATTATCGTAAATCGGTATCAAAACTCTCTCTTTTCCGTGATAGGTAAGGGCGAAGCCCTTGCCGGGGCAAACCCCGGTAAAACCGCTGGCGCCGATCTGGTCCCCCAGGATGCGCAGCTTACTCCAGGTTTTTCCATCATCCGTGCTGGTACGCAGCACAATGTGAAAACTGGGATAAGCCTTTAAGGGAGACGCGGCATAAAAAATATTCGCATGCACCAGGTGTTCCGTTGGCCGGCAATGACCGTCCAGTTGAGGAATCAGCACCTTTTCCGCGCCGGTCCCGGTGCGGCGATACAAGTACCACTGATCGTCCACCAGATAATCTTCCAGCGGCAGATCATCCTTAATTCCCAGGACAGGGGCAAAACCATCCTCCCCCGCCTCTCCGATATAATACGGATAAGTATCCTCGTTCAAAACCTGCGTTTCCGCACAGGTGTAACTCTCCATTTTTTTCAGGGCCAGCTTTCCATTGGGATGCCGTCCCTCTCTTTCCTTGCCGCAGACCATGCCGTCCACCGCCCAGCCGCCCACGTAAGCGGGACACATATCCACCAGCAAATAAAGCACTCCCTGGCTGTCCTGAGCGAGAATCGGGTCAATAAAAGCGGCGCTGTAAATGCACCTTTCGGAACCGTCCTCCACATCGTCGTAGTGGTTCACAAACTGTCTCTCCCAGGTCTGACCGCCGTCCGAGGACCTGGCTACAACCGTTTCCAGATTGCCCGCCGCGTCCAGACCGTGAGACCAGCGCGCGTCGCTGGCTGCCAGCACTGTTCCTTTCTTCGTTACCAACATGGCCGGAATCCGGAAGCAATGGCTTCCCATACAATCTTTCGGAAAAGGATCCGTCACATTCTTTCTCATCATTTCCTCCCAGAAACGCCCTCTTGGCGTTATTTTCTTTTTTATTCCTTATTGGATCGGATAAGTCAAAGCCGCCATGGAAGCTTCCCTGGCCAGGCCCGTTCCATAAGCCAGTTCCCGGAACATCTGATATTGTCCGCGGGCCCCGGGATGAACCGCGTCCGCCATATAGGCCTCAAAAATCTCCGGCTGGTGCAGCCTCCATTCCTCAAAGCTTTCGAAATGATCGACCAGGATCACCCCGGTCTCGCGCCCCACCTCCCGGACTGCCTCCACGAAAGGCACCAGCGCCTTGGCCCGCTCCACGGCCTCCGGCTTCTGCGGCTGAGGCACACGCAGAACCACCTGACTTCCATGACGCCTTGCCATCGCAAGGATCCTCCGCAAATCTTCCCGGAAATCTTCTACCCCGATCACGCCGGGAAAACAGCAATCGTTCGTCCCGAACATGATAACGACCACGTCCGCATCCGCGTAAGGCTCATACCGCACTTCCAGACGCTCCAGAAATTCCCTGGCCGTGGCTCCGGACACGCCGGTGTTAATGACGACATCATCTTCCCGTCCCAGGTCCCCGCGGAGAAATTTTTCCCAGGACTGAGGCACACTGTCATATCCATATGTGTGCAAAGCCCCGTGGGTAATGCTGTCTCCCAGGAAAAGCCATCGCATGGCCCCCGGCCGAAGCTTGATCGTCCCGTTTCTTTTCGGCTGCAGCCACAATGCCTCTCCCCGGGTTTGCTTTCGTTCCGCCGCTGACCCCACACCCTCTTTTCGCTCCAGCCGAATCTGCGACGCCGGCATAAGCTTCCATTTTTCCCGGTCACTTTTATGAACCAGAGAGGGAACCGCTCCCGCCATACGAAGCGCCTCATTGGCCGCATCCAGAGCGTCCTCCATTCCCTCGATCAGGAAAAAATCCGCCCCGATTCCCTCTGCCAACACTTCCAATTCCCGCAGGTCCCTCCTGCGTTCTTCCTCTTCCAGGAAACGATCTTCCTCCCCGGAAAGGTATACCACGGCCGCCGGATGATATCGCCCGATCCGCTCTTCAAAGTCCCGGACGATCTCCCGAACCCCGAAGCCGCGCCTGGCCGTATTGATCACGAAACGCTCCCTACCGCAGACCGTCTCGCCCCGCATATCCCAGCGCACCACTTCTTCAAACAGCCCGGCACTGTTGCGAAATCCCTGATTTTCCTGAAAGCCTCCTGCTGCAAATGCCCCTCCGGTAAATACCCAGACCTTTCCGGAATCGCTTCCGAACAATGATTGCCGCGCCTCGTTCTTCATTTTCTGATATCCTCGAATCTTTTCTCTTCACACATCCCGTGCAGCCCCCGCATTGCGAGACCCTTCACGCATCCCCGCGCAGCCCCCGCACCGCGAGGCTCCTCACACATCCCGCGCAGCCGCCCGCACCGCGAGACCCCTCACGCATCCTGCTCCACTTTCCTGGGGTCGAAGATCGTCTCAGGCCGCAGGGACTTCTTGATCCTCCAGATGCCGAACCAGACCGGCAGGGAGAAAGCGACGAACATGCAAAGCTGCGGGATCAGAAAAACCAAGTACAGCCAGCCCACTTCCACCACCAAAAGCAGCAGCGTAACCTTGAATCGGTCGCAGGACGCTACCAGAGAAAAGAGAATTTTCTTTTTTAACGGAAATTCCGGATAAAGCAGGGTCACCGCGGGCAAATACCACTTCAGCACAAGCCCCGCCAAAATCCAGAGAAATAACAATAAGTAAACGAACATATTCTGCTCCTGGCCGAACATCAGATAGACCAAAATCACGCCGATAGGCGCCACGATCAGCATGAGCAGGTTGCCGATCCAAAAATACTGTCGAAAATAAGCGAACATCTTCGGCAACATCTTTCCCTCGTTTCCTTCCAATACATCGTTATAGTACGCGGTGGCGGCGAAGATGGCGGGAAAGATTCCAAAAACCACCAGTCCGCATACGGACAATAAGATCATGACCAGATTGACCAAAACCAGGCTCCATAGCCCATCAAAGAAACGATAAAACTTAGACTTTTGTAATTTGTCAACCAAATCCTGTTCCATAAACGTGCCTCCGAACAGACGGCCGCCGCCGGCGGCCTTTGGAACCCCGCAAGGCGAAATTCCAAAGACGCGCCGTCCGGCACCCTTATATTAACCAACAATACCCGCATTGCTCGCGCTCTCTACGAAACGCTTCTGAATAAACATGAACAACACGATCAACGGCAGAACCACCAGCAAAGAACTAGAGGTCAGGATTGAGGATTGATACAGCTGGTTCGTGTGCATGAAATAGAAGTCGCCGGGAATCTGTCTATTGATGCCCCAAAGGGTATTCGTCATATCGGCGGATACCTGATTCAGTCTTACCATCAGATTCAGTCGGTTTCCTACGAAGAGGTTGGAATAATACGTGTCATTCCAGTTCCATACGAAGCTCAGCACACCTACCGTGATGATACCGGGTACTGCGTTGGGCATGATGATGCGGAACAGGGTACTTAAGAAACCGCAACCATCCATATGCGCCGCTTCCTCCAGCTCCCTGGGCAGCCCACGGAAGAACTGGCGGAAAATGTAGATATACAAGCCGGACTTCAGGCCCATACCGAAGATATCCAGCAGATACAACGTCACCGGATTCCCCAGGAGATTCAGGGGTTCGCCCGTGATCAGCTTAATGATACCGAAGATATCGAAGCTGCGGAAGAACAAATACTGGGGCAGCATCAGAACCGAAGGCGGAACCACAATGGTCAGGATCACGATGACGAACAGCTTCTGCAGCTTCTTGGAACGGACTCTCGCAAAAGCATATCCCGTGACTGCCGCCGACAGTACCTGCAGGACCACCTGCGCCGCCGTCGTGGCCAGGGTGTAAACCAGGGCCTTAGGATAATTCAACAGTTTAAACGCCACATAGAGATGCTCTATGGAGAAAGTACCGGGAATCCAGGTGGATATCGGATTACCGACCTCCTCCGGCGACATAAAGGAAGCGGAGATCATCTTCAGGATCGGCATCAGGATAATCTGTCCGATACAGATAATCAATGCATAGCGCAGGAGCGACATGAAGAACCCGCCGCCCTTACGGCGCATCCAAATACTCCACTCGTCAAAAGTCCTGGGAAGTCTCCTCTTCAGGGCGGGATTCTTTGCTTTGGATTTTTCTTTTCCCTTAGTCATTATAGAACACCACCTTTCCTACGATCAGGGACGCGAGTCCGATCATTGCCAGGGTACAGACCAGGAATACCACACTCATCGCGGCGCTGTAGCCGTATTGTGCCTGGCCAAAGGCCGTAGTCCTGATCATGTCAATCAGATCCGTCCTCATCAGGTTGTCCGTAATGGTATAAACCAGGTTGGTCAGAATCAGAGGAGATACCGTGGGCAGCGTCACTTTCCAGAACGTCTCGTAAGCCGTCGCGCCTTCCATCTTGGCCACCTCATACATGCTGGGGCTGATGGACTGCAGACCCGCCAGGAAGATCAGGGTCTGCACACCGCTCAATCGAATGGTGTCAAATACGTTGGCAATGATTCCCAGCAGCGTGGAAATCAGCTCCATGGGAAGTCCCACACCTTCGATCAGGAAGTTCACAATGACCATGGCTCCCGTCAGGTCGGCGGTGGAAGCCGTGCTGGAAGCGCCTTCCAGAGCATCCATACTGACCGTGGCCAGGTTCACGGAAATAATGTCCGTGGCCAGTACGATCGGCAGGAAGAAAAGCACACGCGCGGCTCCGCGGAACTTATACTTGCCGTTCAGCAATACGGCTGCAAACAGGGAAAAGAATATGATCAAAACCGTATTCGGCGCCGCCTGCATAAACGTGGTAATGAGTTCCTGGTAGAATGTGGCATGCGTTCTCAGGACGAAATTATAGTTGGCCAATCCTACCCACGACTGATTCACCGCGCCCAGATCCAGCGTGATCTCGTTAAGACTGTACCAGCATACCTGAACCAACGGTATCAGGAAGAACAGGAGCGTCCCAAGGAACCAGGGGGTCATCATGATCAGCGCCCATCTATCCTGTCTCCGGTAAAAGGAGGATGGTTTTTTATGTTTCTTTTTTGTATTTTCCATTCTTTCACCTCCTACTTCACGATCACATAGCTTTGGGCCGCCAGCGTCTGACCTTCGATCGTGGTCTCGCTGCTTCCATAGTTCAGGTACACCGTGACTCCGTTGTCATAGCCTACCTTGACTACCTGATCCGTCAGATCCTCATGGGAGCTGATCCGGCTGCCCTTAACCTGCTGTGCGAAAGCTTCATACTGCTGATACAGGGATACGATGCGCTCCGCCCAGTCGCTGTATGTGATGGAAAGATAGTCCGCGTACAACATATAATACATTTCCTTCATGTTGGCGTCCATCACATAGAACTTCGGGTTGCTGCGTGTTTCAATACACTCTAACAATTGGGTCTCAATACTCTTCTGGGTCTGGAAATTCAGGGGCTCCGTGGAATAAGAGACACATCCGTCCAACACCAGCTGTAAGAAAGGAACCTCATGGTTAAAGATCGTATATTCCGTACTCCTTATCGGAAGATCGCTCATCTTCGTAATTCCCTTCCAGGCATACTGATAAGGATTCTTCATGACCACGTCCACATTGGCCGACATCAGGTCCAGCGTGTCAGCCACGATCTTCGTCGTGGATTCCCGGCTGACCGAGGCCTTAGTGTTGTAGTCCGCCACCAATCTGTTGCCCAGATCCGTAATGGTCACGCCCGTCACATTGAATTTGTCCAATCCCTTAAGAGCCTTCTGTGCATAAGAAACCAGATTGGACGGGGAAAGGAAGTACGGGGACCAGATGGTCTGACCCACTTCCGCGATGCCCGGGCGGCCTTCCATAAGGGCCGCATACTCATTGCTCAAAAATCTGCTGCCATATTTCTTGGCATAACTCTTCGCGGAACCTTTCTGGAAGAGGTCGAACGAAACATGAATCTCCTGCATGGCGATGTCCGGGTAAATTCCATATCCCAGAGAAGCCGCCGTAGACAACAGATTCTTGAAATCGCTCTTATTGCCCTGGGTACTCTCCAGCTTCATGCTGCTTAAGTTCTCATGGCGTTCGCCGCCGTCCAGCCAGCCGTTCAGCTGAACCGTCGCGTTATCCACGCCCCTGCCGTTCAGATCCTGCAGGATGGCAGCCGTTTCCTTGAAACTGGTCAGGCCCTTGGTTCCACGGTAAGGGAAGCCCAGGAAAGTCTTGGCCTCCAGAGAAGAACCCAATACTTCCAGGTACAGCGTGGGATCAAAGCTCTGTCTCGTCAGGATTCCCTTTTCCACCAGATAATCCTGATACGCGTGAGCCACGCCCACGTAATTCAGATCCTCTTTGTCCGTCAACAGCTTATAGCGGATCTCTATGGTCTCGTCAAAGGTATCTCCCGTAAAACGGTTCACGTTGATCGTGGAACCCTGCGTCGTGGCCACGTTTTCCAGCTCCGCGATGTAGAAGCGGAAATAAGCGTTGTTGTAATTATCCGTCTTGCCCGCGATCTTGGCGTTGATCTCCGCCAGGGTCTGTCCGTTTTCCACGATGGCCAGAAGCGCATAGTCCTCGTAGACCGCGCCGATCACCGGCATCGTCGCGTAATAGTCCGCGTTGGAAACAGTCTTGGCATCGATCAGGGCGTCCCTGCCGTACACGCGGCTGGAATAATCGACGGCGTTCGTCAGCGTGTTGTTGAAGTCGATGGCAGCTCCCGCCCCGTCCGGAACGATGAAGTAGCCTTCGTCGTCCAATCCGGAGGAAAGGAAATACGGAAGCAGCACCACGGAATTGACGATCACCTTGTCACTGTTAAGAACCAGGCTGTCCATGGGCATCCGCACCAGGAGATCTCCGCCGTCCAGAACATATTCCAGGGAAACCTGAATCTCCAGGTTGCTCCACTCGCCTTCATAACCCCACTCTTCGTTATCCGCGATCAGGTCGTCCTCCGTATAAGCGCCGACCTCGTAGAACAGATTCATAATGGTACGGATCGCGGTCTGGGTTGTTCCGCTGTCCTTGGTGCGGGTGTAATACCCGTTCCATAAACGATAATATTCGTCAAAAGTTTCCTTTTGCTCCTTGGACAAATACTGCAGCACCAGTTCGTTCATCCGCTCTTCGTAAACGTACTTCGGCACCACGTCCATGGTCAGCCTGTCTTCCTTTAACAGATAATTGACTTTCACGCCATTCTCGATCGGAACATATTCCATCTGTCCCTTGTCGATCGACATGGTGAAGTTGGTCTGGGTAGTGGTACCCTGAGTCCGGTTGCTGGGCCAATAATTGATAATGAAGTCAGACTTCTGGTTTGCTTTAATATTTGCATTGCCGCTGTCGCCGTCCAGAATCTTGGTATCCACCGATATGCCGGTAGCTTTGTCCACCAGACGGAACATCGCTCCCTCCTTGTTCAGATACAGCGAAGCCTGATCCGAACTGGCCACCAGCTCCATATCGGAGTTATCTTCCGACGTGGACGTATATGCGTGTGCAGTCATGGAAGGCATAAACCCTCCCGCAAGGAACAACAGGGCAACCAATACTGCTATTGTTTTTTGCCATAATCTTCTCATTCTCTTGCTTGCATCCTTTCTTCACTAAAACATCATTTCGATTGCTCACCAGCGCGCCGCCCACTTCTCTCTAGAAGTAATGCAGCACGATT
Source organism: uncultured Acetatifactor sp. (assembly GCA_947625255.1). Lineage (GTDB taxonomy): Bacteria > Bacillota > Clostridia > Lachnospirales > Lachnospiraceae > Acetatifactor. The sequence goes on from CANQNT010000064.1 coordinate 12,806, forward strand.
TCATTGTATAGGGTATTAAGGAACGACACCAGTTCACCGCTCATAGATACCAGCATCAGGATTACGAATACAATGATCGCCAATGCCACTACCGTGAGGAGAACGGATGCAATCCCTTTGAAAAAGCCAAAGCCATGCACCGAAACGAGTCCTATAAAACCATAAAACGCGATACAAACAACTCCAAACGTCAGACAGGCGTTAAGTAATGCTCCCTCATCCAGGGATAGTACATGGGAAAGAATAATGTAAAGTCCGCTCAGCCACATATAAGGATACTGCGCGTACATGGCAACCATGAAGATTTCCTTAAAGCTGCCGCTGCCATCGATCAGCACCGTCACCGACCAGTTGGCCACCACCAGCAGCAGGGTCTGTACCAGAACGCCCGCCATGGTGATCCAGATATTCACATACCTGGGATCCTTGGTCAGGAAAACGGTTCCCACATAAGAAGAACGCATCACGGTTACGATCATCAATATGATCATAAACACGGTACAAGCCTTAACGCTTCCCTTTTTCTCATACTTGATATCGCTGAACGCTTTAAAGGGATTGGATATCACATAAAGCGGGAAACGAAAGCCTTCATAAATGATGTTATCCTTGAGACTTTTCCACGATACCTTATTCATCTGCATTGTATCCTCCTTTCTTCAACCTGCGCCTGCGGCGGAGGAACATCAATGCCACGATCAATACCGCGAGTATCGCCACGGCGGCGGGCGCGTAAGTGCGGATCAAACCCTCTCTGGTCTTCTCAAAAGCCTTGGAATAGTAATCATTTCTCAGGATCTCTCCCAACAGCTCCTGGGAGCCCTTGTAATCACCTTCCCAATAAAGCTCTCTTCCCAAAGCGTCCTTCGCCACGTTGCAGTTGTTGTTCATCGCCAGAGCCTGTTGCCAGTAGGGAACGGCTGCCACTCTGTCGCCTTCCGCTTCCAGCCTTACCGCCTCGAAAATAGCGTTGGCGTAATTGGTCGGCTTCATCACCGTAATGGAATGCGCCAGTCTGTCCGCGATGATCACGCGGTTGGACTCGCCGCCCATCCAGCGGATGCTGACGGGATTCAGGAAACAACCATCCTTGTCCCCTCTTCCGCCAAAGACGAACAACATATTGGAAGCACTGTCATAGGTGAAAATTCTGTTCTGCTTGCTGTCCAGGATCATATACATTCCGTACTCGTTGCAGTCTATGTAGGACAGAGTGGAGGGACCCGCGTAGTTACCCTGGGTGGCGTAACTCGTGTCGCCCTCGGGGGAATCGCCCTCCCAGTTCTCAGGCATGATATTGTCACCGTTTACATTCAGCAGACGGACCGGGTCCTCCACGCCAAGGGTCTGTATGGTGGTGTAAAGAAATCCCTTGTCATTAATCGTCATGGAAGTATACTCCGTAGGCAGGATCAAAGCCTGACGGCTTAACTGTGCCTCGGATGCGATCGCACGGAAGAAAATCTCCATTACGGAAATCGACACGGTGGTGGTTCCGAAATATCTCTGGAACTTGTTGTCCGAGTTGATCTCCAGGATGCCGTCATACACGCCGGTCGCGATGACGTACATACGATCCAGGCTGTCCACCACGATCCTCTTGGGCTGGTAGCGGTTGTCCAGATCCAGGCCTTCCGGCTTGCCAAAACTTTCGATCAGTTGATAATTGCTGTCAAATACCAAAATATGCTCCTGGGCCGGCTCACAGATATAGATCAGCCCATCGTCGGTCACGAAGATACCGTCCGGACCGTTGATCTTCGCCGCGTTGCCGTTCAGATCCGTATAGTCGGACAGGATGTGCCTGACGTTAAAATCATAATCCAGCACCAGAACCGCGCCGGCGGTGGACACGAACACGGAGTCCTCCGTCACGAACATACCGGCCAGCTCACTCAGGTCGTCCATACCTTCGAAATCCCTGGCGTGATATACTTTCTCCACCTCATAGGCGATTGGTGCCTTGCGGTACACCACCGCGCCCGAACCGAAGGTGTAATTGGAGGAACTATCCGCCAGAACGGTCAGGGGCGTCAATAACACCATAATGCCTGTCAGGAGAAGCAGCATAGAAGTCTTTATCAATTTTCTCATATTGTTCCTCCTTAATCCTTCATGCCGGAGGTAGCCATGGTCTCCATGACATTACTCTGGGTAATGATGAAGATCGCCACCGGGATAAGGAACAGCAGCATGGACGCCGCCGAAGCCATACCCTGACGGGCGATACCGGCAGATGCGATACGGGAAAGCATGTAACTTAAGGGTCTGATATTTTCCGTGTAAAGGAAGCTTCCGCCCGTATTTCCCCAGAGTCCCTGGAACGTGAAGATAAACACAGTCATCAACGCGGGCTTGACCACGGGCAATATCACGGAGATCAGCGTCTTAAAGAAGGAAGCGCCGTCGATACGGGCCGCCTCGATCAGGGAATCCGGCAGCGTCTCCATGAAACTCTGTAACAGATACAGGCCCAGGGTCGAAGCAAAGGAAGGCAGGATAACGGCCCAATAAGTATCCATCAATCCCAACCGGGTCATGATGATGTAGTTGGGAACGCCGGTCACGGCGCCGTTGAACATCAGCGCGTACACGACGAGACTGCTCATCAGCTTTTTGCCCCGGAATGTGAACTTTGCCAGCGGGAACGCCGCCATTGCGGAAAGCAGCATCTGTCCCAGGCACCCTGCCAGCACCAGAATTCCCGTGTTAAACAAATATCTGGTGAAAGGAACCAGGGAATCGCTGGCGTACTCCAGCAGATCCCGGAAGTTCTGTAACGTCGGGTTCTGCGGAAGCGGAGTCGGCGGGTAACGGTACAGCTCTCTCATGGGCTTGAACGCGTTACCGACCATGAACAGCACCGGGAACACCTGGAACGCCGCGAAGATCGCGATGAAAAGCAAAAGTCCCACGGTACCGCCCACGCTGCGGTTACTGTATCCTTTCGTAAAATATCTCACGAAAGCTTTGCGGAAACCACCGGTTGCTCTGATATGCTTAAACCATTTTACCATGTTAAGTTCCCACCTTTCGTAAAAACTTCTGAATCAGCTTGTTACTTCCCACCATCAGGATGAACAGCACCACCGCGATCGCGGAAGCATAGCCCATTTCCAGACGGGTCGTACCATAGTCGTTCAGGTGATCGACAATACTATGTGTTGCATATCCCGTGCTGGGGAAGCCTGTCAGGGCGGAACCGCTGATGGAATAAGCACCGGTGATCGCCATGATGGAACCGAACAGAAGCACGGGCTTCATGGACGGCAGAACGATGTACCACAGCTCCTGCCAGCGGTTGGTGATACCGTCCACCATGCCCGCTTCCAGCTGGGAACGATCGACGCCCTGCAGACCGGCGATGAAGCTCAAGAAGCCTACGCCGAAGCTCATCCACAGCTGCACGATCAGGATGATCGCCATCATGTACTTGGCGTCATGCAGCCAGAGGATCGCGCTGTCCGTAATGCCGAAACTCATGAGCAGCGAGTTGATGTAACCCGTGGAGTCGTCCGCGAAGATCAAAGCCCAGATCATGTAAGCGTTACCTGACAAGGAAGGACCGTACAGGATAACCGTCATGACCACCCTCAGCTTGTCGGGCAGCTCGCAGAGCATCCACGCCATACAGAAGGAAAGCATGAAGCCCACGGGGCCTACCACCACCGCCATGATGAAAGTATTCTGCAGCGCCTTTAAAAACAGATCGTCATTCAAAAACAGATTGATATAATTCTCCAGCCCTACGAACTTCGGCGTCTGGATGACGTTATAGTCCGTAAAGCTCATGATAATTGCAAAAGATACCGGAACCACTACGAATATGATGAACGCGATGGAAAAAGGCAGGATCATCAGGTAGATCTCCTTCTTCGTTCGCAACTCAGTAAGCAGCGGAACCTTCTTTTTTATAGGTTTTCCCTGTTTGCTCATTCTTCGTCACTCCGTTTCCAAACCATATTCTACACGTTTTCTTGTAATCTCCACGTCCAGTGATTCCGTATATTCCGCCAGGGTATCCAGCGGGTTCAGGCTGATGTCGTTGATTACCGCATAAAACGCATTGTCCAAGTTACGTCCGCACAGATAGGAGCCGGGGATCTGACGCACCTCGCGCAGCCAGCCAAGACTTTCGTTCAGCACGTTCGCCACATCCACGGGCCAGGAAGTCCGTGCGAAGGATTCCAGATTTGCCACCATGTAACGGCCGGAAGAACCGAGTACCGCTTCCATTTCTCTCGCGTAACCGGTCTGCACGTCCGCCGACAGCCACCACTTCAGGAACTCCCAGGAAGCGTCCTGAGAATGATTGCGTTCCACGGTGGACTTGATCATCAGCACGGAACTGGTGGTCACGGGAATGCTGTGGTCCACGCTGCCATCCTCCTGCACCGTGCCGGGCACCAGGGCGATGCCCCATTTACCGCTGATTTCCGGCGCGGAAATGCTCAGCGTGTTATAGTAGGAAATATCCATGATCGCCAAAGGCACGCTTCCCAAACGGAATCTGGTCACGAAGTCCACCGTCGGGGAGAAACCGTACTTGGTATAATAATCCGTCCAGGCCTGGAAACAATCGATGGAAGCATCCTCCGTCAACAGAGACGCCGTTCC
>CANQNT010000065.1 GCA_947625255.1 uncultured Acetatifactor sp.
TTTTAGGGAGATATGAGAGCCAATTGCTTTCCATACCTCCCTGTCTTAGGGCTGGTTATTTCCCGACAGCCCCTTTTAGCCACTGTCTTAAAAACCCGTCAGTCAAAAGAGAAAGGGTGGGCGGCCACGGACAGCACCGTGGTCAATGCCACGCCCTTGGAGACGGCCACATTCCCTGTCAAATTATTGTAATTTCTTGACGATCTTGCCGTCGATCAACACGTATTCCACTCTGGTGGATACTTCAAAAGGACAACCGTCCGTAATCACCACGTCCGCATCCTTTCCCACCTCCAGAGAACCGACCCGGTCCGCGATTCCCGCATGCTTCGCGGGATTGATGGTGATGGCGCGCAGTGCGTCATAAGGATCCATGCCGGACTTTACCGCCAGACCGGCGCAAAGGGGCAGATATTCCTGGGGAATCACGGGAGAATCCGTGATGATGGACACCTGACAGCCCGCCGCGGCCAATACTCCCGGCGTGATCCAGCTCTTGTTGCGCAATTCGAACTTGGAAGCGCCAGTCAGCGTGGGTCCCACCGCCAGGGGAACATTCTCTTTGGCAAGCTCGTCCACGATCAAGTGTCCTTCCGTCACATGCTCCAGTGTGATCTTCACGCCGAATTCCCTGGCAATACGCAGCGCCGTGAAGATATCCTCCGTGGCATGGGCATGGGCTTTTAAAGGGATCTCCCCTTTCAGCACCGGAATCAGGGCCTCCAGTTTCATGTCAAAAGGAGGACGCTTCAAGGTCTCACCGGCATCTTCTGCCGCGGCCTTTTTCTCCATGTATTCTTTTGCCTTGAACAACATCTCCCGCAGGAGCGCGGCAGTCGTCATGCGGCTGGAATCCCTTTTGTCCCGATAACACCTCTTGGGATTCTCCCCGAAAGCGCACTTCATGGCCACATTATCCCGAATCACCATATCATCCACTCGTCTGCCAACGGTTTTTATGGTGGTAAAGGTTCCGCCCAGCACGTTAGCGCTGCCGGGACCGACACAGACGCTGGTCACGCCCGCCTCCGCCGCCATGGCGAACGCGGGATCAAAGGGCTTCACCCCGTCAATGCCGCGCATCTGCGGACAGACAATATCGTTCATTTCGTTATAATCCATGCCTTCATAGCCAATTCCATAACCGTCCAGGCCAATATGCCCATGAGCCTCCACAAAGCCGGGATACACTTCCTTACCAGAAGCATCGATCACCTGCGCGACCTTGTCAGGAGTAAGATCAGTTCCGATTTCCGCGATCTTTCCTCCCTCGATCAAAAGATCCCCCACAAAAGGCCGGGGCTCCACAGCGGTATGAATCAAACCATTCCGAATCCAAATCATTTCTTTTGTGCCTCCTTTATTTATGATAAGCAACAGATGCCGCCTAATATCCGACATCTGTTGCCTGGAAAACGAATCTTACTGCTCCATACAAGCCAAAAGACGCTTCATTCTGCAGATTCCTTCCTCCTGGGAAGTAATGATGGCACTGATAATCGGCTGAAGCTCCTGGCAAATGGCCTGACATTGGGCATTTCGGCCCATCCGCACCGCACCCTCATGATGCGGTATCATTTCCCGCAGGAAGTTCGCGTCAATATTGTTGTCCGCGCAGGCATTTCCCATCTCCGTGAACATGGTACGCGTAATTCCCTGGAAATTCCTCTGGTAATCGCAGAGTGCTTCCCGGGTATTGCAGACATTGCCGCAGGGACAAAAGGCCTTCTCCATGTTCGCGATGGATCTGGTCTGTTCCTCGATAATGTGACAGGCAATCTCCCGGATAGCCCCGTTTTGCGTAAAGCGCAGCACGTTACGGCACATCTCAATGGCCGCCCGATGATGCGGGATCATCTGGCAGATAAAATTTTGGGAAACACTGTCCGTCAGCCGCACCTGTGTCATCTTCTGGATCATCTCATCCAGAATCTCGTAAAACTTGTTCAAATATATTTTCGTATTTTCGCAAAGCTGTGCGCCCATACCTACTCCTTTCAGGCAAACGTCCCTGATTCACAGGCCTCTCCCCGAACCATGCTCATCGCATCCGGGTGAAAACCGATTTGGACATTTACCTATTCGTAGTATATGCGGCGTCATCTTCAAATGTGACAAGATTGCAATTCACACTAACCACCGGCAAAGCCGCGCGGACGAATACCGTAACGTGACAGGCTTACTCCCAGCCCTCAAAACTGATGTTCAAGTCCACATCCGCGTCAATCCCTTTCACTTTGCCGCTTTCCGAATACTGCCACATCACATAATCATATGGATAATACATTTCCGAGGTGTAATGGGCATACCATTTGTCATAATCCTCCAGACGAGTCAGGTCAAAGGCGGTAAACGCGGTATTCAGGTTCAGATAGATCATGGGACGATATCCGGATTCCGCTACTTTGTCACAAAAAGCGATGGCCATGTCGGTACGTTCATCCGGCGTCAGCCCGCTGGTACGGGAATCCGGTATCAGCTCCGCATCGTACACCACCGGTCCCGTAATCCGGTAAGGCGCGATTTGCTCCAGCACGAAGTTCGCTTCCTCCAGAGCCTCTTCAGTATCGACGGATTGGGAAAAGAAGTAAACGCCCACCTTGACCCCATTACCGATGGCACCCTTGACATTATTTTCAAACTGCTCATCCACAGCCACGCGGCCGGTACCGTAACCGCGCAGTCCCACCCTGAGAATGGCGAATTCCACGCCATCTTCGGCTACTTGCCGCCAGTCGATCTCACCCTGGAAATAGGACACGTCGATTCCCTTGTGAGAGATCACCTGTCCGCCCTCCAGGTATTGGTATTCACCGTTCTCCAAAACAGTGAGATTCTCGCCCTGATAAGAATTCTTTCGAAGCTCCTCCTGAATCGGATAAAAACACACCTTACCGCTCAGGGTCACCACCACGTCATTGGGATAAAATGGCCGCAGCGCCAAAGCGGTGGCCTCCCCCGCCTGCAGATTCTCCTTGATGCCCTCCAGGATTCGGTCGGCTTCCGCCCTCTTCGCTTCCTCCATGGCGTTGGTAAGCAAAAGCTCCATTTCCGCCTGCGTGTAAGTGACCTTCTGGTTCATGGCCTCCTGCTCCTTCTTTTTCTGGGCCGCAAGCGCAATGTAAACGATCAGCAGGATGACGATGATACAGGCCATGCCGGTCAGAAGATAGATTCCGATACCTCCGGACCTGCCCTGCGTCTTTTTCCCATCCGATCTTTTCTCCCCCGATCTTTTCTCCCCCGATTTTTTCCCCCCTGATCTTCTGCTTCCCGGTCTCTCCGTCTCCGATTCCATTTGGGAATCCAGCAGATCCTCAATCCGCAGTCCCCCCTGGTTATCCTTTTGTTCTTCTCGATTCATCCGTATCTCCCCTGTCTTTCTCCGAAATGGATCCGGTCAACAAGCTACATTCTTACTATAAATGATTTCTTCCCGAAAGAAAAGGCTTTTATGAAAAAATTAAGAATAGGAAAATCAGGAATCATCCGCCAGCCCACGCAGCCGCAAAAGAATTCTTTTTTCCAATCTGCTCACCTGCACCTGACTGATATTCAGGATCTGCGCCACCTGGGTCTGGGTCTTGTCCTGAAAATAGCGCATTTGGATCAATTCCCGCTCCTTTTCCGACAAACTCCCCAGGAGTTCCTCCAACAACATATGGTTCAAAAGCCGTTCCTTTTCATAATCCTCTCCGTCCGTGCCGGCGCGGCTGCCTACCGCGGAGGACTGTCCCCGCACCAACTTGTCCACCAAGAAGATCTCGCTGCCGTCCTCCTGGTATACGGAGCTATAGATGGATTCCACCTCGTTTCCGGCCTCCATCGCCATCACCACCTCTTCCACGGCCAGCTCTGCTTCTTTAGCGATTTCCCGCAGCGTAGGCTCCTTGCCCTGTACGGATTGAAGCTTCTGCCTGGCGGCCCTGACTTTCTGAAGATTTTCCTTGAGGGTGCGGGACACCTTGACCAATCCGTCATCCCGCAGAAAGCGTTTGATCTCTCCCATGATCATGGGCACCGCGTAGGTGGAAAACTTCACGCCCAACTCCAGATCAAATTTGTCGATGGACTTTATCAGACCGATCACGCCGATCTGGAACAAATCTTCCATATCCGCCCCGCGCCCCGCGAATCTCCTTACCACGGACCTGACCAGACCCAGATTTTTCTCTATCAGTACCTCTCTCGCTCCTTTGTCTCCCGACTGTGACCTCGCGATCAGCACTGATGCCTCTTCCATAGGCTAGTCCTCACCGCCTATCCAGGGGCTCTGGCCCAGACGCTTTTTCATGTACACTTTCGTGCCCTTTCCCGGTGCGCTTTCCACTTGCAGCTCATCCATAAACGCTTCCATGAACGCAAATCCCATTCCTGACCGGTCCAACTCCGGTTTTGTTGTAAAAAGAGGCTCCATGGCCTGCTCCACATTCTCGATTCCCTTGCCTTGGTCGCTGATTTCAATATGTAGGAGACTGCCTTCCAGAATGCAGTGAATCCGTACCTTGCCATCATGTATGAGGACATCCTCGTTGGCGCCGGCTCCATCGCTGCCGTCGGCAGGCGTCCCGGCTTCGTCGCCATCGGTCCGGCCGGCGAATGGGCCGTCATGTCCTGATGTACCACCCTTAGGCCAGCCATAACCATATAAATTTTCATATCCGTGAATGATCGCATTGGTCACTGCTTCCGATACTGCCGTCTTAATATCGGCAACCTCCTCCAAGGTAGGATTCAGGGATGAAACAAAGGAAGCCACCGCTACTCTTGCAAAACCCTCATTCCGGGAAATTGCGTCAAACTCCAGCAACATTTCATTTTTTCTTTCCATTATTTGTTTTCCTCCACCACTTCCACGATTTTATCCATACCGGACAGCTTCAGAATCCTCCGGATCTGCTTGTCCGCATGGAGGATATAGACTTTTCCTCCAAAGCAGGAAATTTTTTTATACCGTCCCATAATGATCCCCACACCGGAAGAATCCATGAACCGGGTATCCTCGAAATCAAACACTACATGATCCACGCTTTCCCTGAAGATATACTGATCGGCTTGTTCGCAGATAAACCCCGCCTTGTGGTGATCCACCTCTTCGGGCAGCCTGATCATCAGGCAATGATCAATTACTTGAAACTCCTCCATACTTTCACATCGCGGCCGTTTCCAGACCGCCTCTCCTTTCTTTTTCATGCTCAGAAACTGAATTAAGCGCCTGGCATCATCCATGAAAAAAAGGACCCCTGCCACCGCATGAGTCCTTATCTTTCGTATCTTGCTTCTATTCTTTTGCCGCTTTTACTCCTCCGACAAGTCGTCTATATACCGCTGCGCCCTCCTGACGCGATTGCTGTCGGGAAACTCCTCTACCAGACGCTCATAGGCCGCGATGGCATTGGCCGTATCCCCGCTCTCCCGATAAGCATTGCCCAGCTGGTACAGAGCCTCCACATTGGAAGGATCATAGGTTACCGCCTTGGACAGATTTCCGACAGCCTCCTCATAAAGCTTATCCTTAAGCGCCTCCACACCAGCGTCATAACAAATCTTCCCCATTTCCGGTCCGATGGCGGTCAGCACTGACTGGTAAAGCTGCTGCAGCGCCTGGGAAGTCTGGGTCACATCCACCGCTTCCGCAAAAGCCTCCAAATCGCTGGCGGCCTGCTCCACGTCGCCACTGTCCAGATAATTGGACACCATCTCCAGAAAGCTGTCGATCATGTCCATGGTTCCGTTGGGACCCACATAACCTTCCAACTCCTGCTGCAGATAAGTCTTGTCATCCTCCAGAGACTTCATCTGGCGCTCCAATTCCTCAATGGCAGCCGTCTTGGTGTCCAGTTGATTCCCGATCTCCGTCACTTTCCGATTGGCCTCATTCCTTACCTGGGCCGTGATGCCGGGAACCACCAGAAAATACATGGCTGCCAGACCAATGACCACGCCGATCAGGATATTGAGGAACGATGCCACATTGCCTTTTTTCGGCTCTTTGACATTCAGCGGCTGAATGATGATCTCGTTATCGCTCTGGTAACGCACGGAATCGTCCTTCTTACGCTTAGCCGGGGCCTTTGCCCCATCCTCCGGGAAAAGAGCCTGCTCCACCTCCTGCAGATACCCAAGGGCAATGGTATTATTGCGGTCAATTTCCAGACATTTCTTCAGTTCTTTCTGCGCCCGTTCCCATTGCTCCCCATCCATATAAAGCAGGGCCAAAAGCTGATGGGCGCGCAGGAACTTCGGATTCATGGACAACACTTTTTTCAACTGAATGATCGCCAGATCCTTGCTCCCCTGGGTACAATAATAGTACGCCTGATTGTATTTTTTAATGGTCTGATTGATGGTTTCCAGGCGCCCGGCGCTGGACTGTACAATGTCGATGTAATTACCGGCCATATTCTTCTTGGGACGCAGATTCTTGCTCAGAACCCACTCGCTCAGGGCCGACACCACCTCGCCCATCTCAAAATAAACCAGACCCAACAGATTCCTGGCTTCGATGTTCTTTTTATAAAACTTCAGGCTCTGCCGCAGACTGATCACTGCCCCTGACAAATCTCGAACTCTGGCTTTTTCCAATCCATCATTGTAGAGCTGATTGGACGCATACAGAATCTTCTTATACATAGCCACATCCGCCCCGCAGGAGGTACAATAATCCTGCTCCGACAACTGGGCGCCACACTGATAACACAACATACCCTATCCCTCTATTCCACGTCCTGCTTCTGAGCTTCCTTGATCATCTTCACCAACAGATCCGCCATATCAGTCAAATCCTGATTATAAATGGCGTCTTCGGCCTGCTCCACCTCCAGGCTGGGATGAAACTTTTTCAATTCCTCTTCAAAATTAATCATGTGAACCCTCCAAGTCTCCGGTATGCAGCCGGCCAACCAGTTCCTTGATCTCACCTGCCAAATACAGGCTTCCGGCTATGTACAAACGCTTCTTCCCCCGCTCTGAAAGCATCGTCTCTAATGCTTCCTCCACGGTTTCATAGGTCGTGCAGGGGCAATCCGAATACCGCTCCAAAACTTCACGAAGCGAAGTAAGGCTTGCCGCCCTGCCGCTTCTCATATGGGCGATGCCGATCCTTTCAAAAAGCCCGGAGTCGGCCAGCTTCCTCAACATCTGCCCATAGTCCTTATCCGCCACGGCACTGAACAAAAGCAGCCTGCCGTTCTCACAATTGTCCCGCGCCACCGTTTCCACAAAGGCTCTGATCCCGTCGGCGTTATGGGCTCCATCCACATAAACCTCCGGCAATACCTCCTCCATCCGGCCGGCCCAGAAACACTTCCACATTCCCTGACGCAGGGTGTCTTCGGAAAGCTCCTCCAATTCCCCCAGCTCCTCCAAAACCGACAGGGAACGCAACGCCAAAGCCGCGTTTTCCACCTGATAAAGGGCAATGGTATGCAGGGAAACTTCGATATTCTTATGATAACGGTACGCAAATAAAAAATCAATGGTTTTCTTCTTAAAATTTAAGATTGTGTAGTCTCTTTTCGACACTGGGTAAGCGGAAATTTGCAGCTTTTTGGCACACGCTCTAAACACCTCGGAGGCCTCCGACTCCACGTCCGCATAGACCACCGGACAATTCTTTCTCATAATTCCCGCCTTTTCCCCGGCAATGGCTCCAATGGTATTTCCCAGGTATTCCATATGATCCAGGCCAATGCGGGTAATGACCGTCAGCATTTTACGCGCCACGCTGTTGGTAGCGTCCAGGCGGCCGCCCAGACCTGTTTCCAGAATACAAAAATCCGGCATCTTTTCTGCAAACATTTCCATGGCCATGAAAAATAAATATTCAAAAAAGGTGGGGTGATAGCCCCCGCCCCTTTCCAGGGCCGCCCAGTCCAGTTTGTCATAAATCAGGAAAAAGGCTTTCAGAAATTCTTCTTTGGAAGGAGTACACCCCTCCATCAGGAACCGTTCCCGAATATCCACCAGGTGAGGAGAAGTAAAGACCGCAACCCGCTTTCCGGCAGTTTCCAGGACGAATCTCAAATACGCGCAGACCGAACCCTTGCCATTGGTTCCCGCCACATGAATGATGCACAGCCTCTGATCCGGATCCCCTAACAGATGCAGAAAGTCCTTTGTCTCCTCCAAAGTATGCTTCGTGGTAAACCTGGGAATTGCCAACAGATAGGAAACGGCCTCCTCGTAGGTTGTAATCCTTTGTCTTTCCATATTCTCTCCTTAAATCTTGATCTGGGTCCATTTTCCCTGCTTAAAACGAATCGTTGCAAAGACGTAACGTGAAAACTGGTCCGCTACCACGCCCATCCAGATTCCGATAATGCCCCAGTGCAGGATATATCCAAAGAACCAGGACCCTAAAGTCCTGATCAGTGTGACGCTGATCGTGGATGCTATGGCAGTATAAAGTGTATCTCCCGCCCCGCGCAGACAGCCCATGTAAATGACCTGGGCAATCTGCAGGATAACGATGAAAATAATCACGCGCATAATCCCCACGCCGATTGCAATGATCTCTTCTTCCCGGAAGAACAGGCCGAAGAGCCAACGGGCCAAAAAGAAATAAACCACTGCCAGGACCACGGAAATCACAGTGCCTATCATTCGGCAGGTACGGCCATATTCCTTGGCCAGATCCGGTTTTTTCGCCCCAAGGCTGAAGCCGATCAGGGCTACCGCGGTGGACTGAAGACCGTCCCCGAAAGAAAAGGACAGGCTCATGATGTTCATGCCGACCTGATGGGCCGCCATAGCGTTCATTCCCTGATCCGCCGCCATAATGGCCGTGAGCATAAAGCCCACACGCATCAGAATCTGCTCCGCGAACACGCTGTAACCCACCTTGACGATGCTTTTCAGCGCATCCAGTGTGGGACGGACTTTCTGTGCCAGAATCACCGGGATGCTGATGAAGCTGTCCTGCTTCCAGACGCTCAGCAGACTCATGATGCTGGAAACCACGGTTCCCAGGACAGTGGCATAGGCCGCCCCCCGGATTCCCAAGGCCGGAAAGCCGAAATGCCCCTCGATCAAGAAGTAATTGAAAATAATGTTGATGGTATTGGAAACCAGATTGGTCCGCATGGTGATGCGGGTATTGCCCGCACCGCGCTGAGCGGAATTCACGCCCATCTGCAGGACATTAAAAATCATGCCGCCCATAATGACGCGGAAATAAGTCACAGCGCCTTCATGGGTGCTTTCCTCGGAACCGCAGAAGCGGATAATAGGATCCGCAAACACCACCATGATCACACTCATCAAAATTGATGCCAGCACGATGAAACAAAGGAACGTGCAGAAAATCTTATTGGCATCCTCTCTCCTGCCCTCACCCTTTCTGCGGGCCACCAGGGCCGAAATCGACACATTGGCCGCTATAAAAAGGGCCAGCCCCATGAACTTGGGCTGGGTGGTCAGGCCCACCGCCGCTACCGCGTAAGCGCCGATGGAACTGACCATCAGAGAGTCCACCAGACCCGCGAACGCCGTGAAAAATGACTCCAAAATAGCGGGCCAGGCGATACTCATCGTTTTTACAATATGATCTTTCTCATAATGAAACATTTTCATAATAACATTCCTTTTGAACCAAGAGAAAAACATTGCCCTGTATTTTCCCTATTCATAAGAATACTACGCTTCGCATTTTGTCCTTATGACAATCGGAGCGGCCGCAGGGTACCTCTTCCGTCAGCGCAGTTGCCGGGGCACTTGCATGCCTGATCGCTCCGTCAGCACGGCCGCCAGGCGCCTGCTCCGTCAACGCAGCTGCCGCAGCCGCAGGGTGACCTGTTCCATCATCTGCCGGTATTTCGTCAGTTTCTCTTTCTCCTGGGCGATCTTGGCCGCGGGCGCCTTGGAAAGGAAGCGCTCATTGGAAAGCATGCCGTTCACCCGCGCAAGCTCTCCCTGAAGGCGTTTTTCCTCTTTTTCCAGTCTCTGGATCTCCTGGGCAATATCCACCAAATCCGCGAACGGAATGTAAAGCGTAGCTCCGGCGATCACCACGGATACCGCGTCCGCCGCGATGCCTTCCTTATCCTTTTGCATGGTCACATCGCTGGCGTAAGCGAGGGAGGCGAAGAACAGCTTGCCTTCGGTAAAGGTGTTCAAAATGTCCCCGTCCTCGCTGACCACGAATACATGCGCTTTCCGGCTGGGCGCCACGTTCATTTCGCTGCGCAGGTTCCGGATGCCCCGAACCGCGGTCTTGATGATCTCAATATCCTTTTCTTCCTTGGAAAAACTTCTCTCTTCCTTGTAAACGGGCCAGGAACTGATCATGATGGACTCTTCCTCGCTCTGCAGACTGCAGAAAATCTCCTCGGTCACAAACGGCATAAAAGGATGAAGCAGCTTCAAGGCATCGATCAAAACATTTTTCAAGGTCCAAAGAGCCGCATTCTGACTGACGGCGTCATCCGTGCTGTAAAGTCTGGGCTTTACCATTTCAATATACCAGTCGCAGAACTCATCCCAGATGAAATCATAAACCTTTTGAACGGCAATTCCCAGCTCGAAGCTGTCCATGTTCTCCGTCACGTCCCGCACCAGCGTGTTCAGTTTGGAAAGGATCCACTTGTCCACGGGCTGCAGATCCCCGACCGCGGGATCGGTCAGCTCCTTGCCCTCCATATTCATCAGGATAAAACGGGAAGCATTCCACACCTTATTGGCAAAATTCCTGCTGTTTTCCACTCTCTCATAATAAAAACGCATATCATTGCCGGGCGCGTTGCCGGTGATCAGAGTCAGACGCAAGGCGTCCGCTCCATATTGATCAATGATATCCAGAGGGTCAATGCCGTTGCCTAAAGACTTGGACATCTTGCGCCCCTGCCCGTCCCTCACCAGGCCGTGGAACAACACGGTCTTAAAGGGCTTCTCTCCCATCTGCTCGTATCCGGAGAAAATCATTCGGATAACCCAGAAAAAAATAATGTCATATCCCGTCACCAATACATCCGTAGGATAAAAATATTTCAGGTCCTCGGTCTGTTCCGGCCATCCCAAGGTTTCAAAAGGCCAAAGGGCGGAAGAAAACCAAGTATCCAAGGTATCGGGATCCTGGGTCAGGTGGGTGCAGCCGCATTTCGGACAAACCTTGGGCGCCTCTCTGGCCACCACGGTCTCCCCGCAGGCGTCACAGTAATAAGCCGGAATCCGGTGTCCCCACCAGAGCTGCCTGCTGATACACCAATCGCGAATATTGTCGGTCCAGTTGAAATAGGTTTTTTCCATACGGGCGGGAATCAGCTTGATCTCCCCGTTTTTCACCGCTTCCACGGCCGGCTTGATCAACTCGTCCATCTTCACGAACCACTGTTCCTTGACCAGGGGTTCAATGGTGGTCTTGCATCTGTCGTGAGTGCCTACATTATGCCGATAATCCTCCACCTTTACCAGGAGGCCCATCTCCTGCAGCTCCTCCACGATTGCCTTACGGGCTTCATAACGATCCATTCCCGCGAACTTGCCGCCGTTTTCATTGATGGTGGCGTCATCGTTCATCACGTTGATAACGGGCAGATTGTGACGCTTGCCTACCTCGAAGTCATTCGGGTCATGAGCAGGAGTGATCTTCACCACGCCGGTCCCGAACTCCCGGTCCACATAGGTATCCGTCACAATGGGAATCACGCGGTTCATCAAGGGCAGCATGACCTTTCTGCCGATCAGATGCTGATAACGTTCATCCTCCGGATGGATGGCCACGGCGGTATCGCCCAGCATGGTCTCCGGCCGGGTCGTGGCGAAAGTCAGGAACTCCGTATCGCTCACCGTTCCGTCCTCATTGATCAGAGGATATTTGATATGCCAAAAATGGCCGGCCTGATCCTGATATTCCACCTCCGCGTCGGAAATGGAGGTATTGCACACCGGACACCAGTTAATGATGCGGGAACCTTTGTAAATATACCCTTTTTCATGCATCTTGACAAAGACTTCCGTTACGGCCTTATTACAGCCCTCGTCCATGGTAAAGCGCTCCCTGTCCCAATCGCAGGAAGATCCCAGTTTTTTGAGCTGGGAAATGATCCGTCCGCCGTACTCACGCTTCCAGTCCCAGGCGCGCTTTAAAAAGCCCTCCCTGCCCAGATCGTTTTTGTCAATGCCCTCTTCCTTTAGCTTCTCGATGATCTTGACTTCCGTAGCAATGCTGGCGTGGTCCGTCCCCGGCTGCCACAGCGCGTTATACCCCTGCATTCTCTTATAACGGATCAGGATGTCCTGCATGGTGTTGTCCAGGGCGTGTCCCATGTGGAGCTGTCCCGTGATGTTTGGGGGTGGAATCACGATGGTAAACGGAGTCTTGGAAGGGTCTGCTTCGGCATGGAAATACTTTTTGTCCAGCCATTTCTGATACAGTCTGTCCTCTATGCCCTTGGGGTCATAGGTCTTGGCTAATTCTTTGCTCATTGGATTCTCCTTTTGCTTTCTTGAACTTAAAAAACGCCCCTGCCAAATTCATTTGGCAAAGGGCGTTCATTCACGCGGTACCACCTTTGTTCACAGCAGATTCTGCTGCCTTAACCGACTTCCATCAAAGTCTGATCCGATAACGGGGATCGGTCGTGCGGGCTTACTCCAATCAACCCCTTTCAGTCCGCCGGCTCAGAAGCTACCTTCCACAGTCTTTCCCTGAAACGGCCTCCCAGCGTTCCTTACGAAACGGCCGCCCTCTCTGGCAGGGGGATTCTGCGTACTCCTCTTCGTCGTCGCCTTTTTCTTCTTCCGATAACCTTGTCACGAGGGGACCTTACCGCGGCAAAACCGCGCCCCTTTCGCTTGAAAACTAATATAGCCCCTGAAAAGAACTTTGTCAAGAGGAAAAATCACGCTTCCTCAACGATTTTTCCGATGAGTTCCCGGATTTCCTCCAGGGATTTGTCCGTCATCTCCGCGATCTGCCCCATCGTCAGACCTTTCCGATACAGACGCCCGATAATATTGGCCTCTCCTTCCGTCCGACCTTCTTCTCTGCCGCTTTCCCGGATTCCCTGACTCAAGTTACACATCACATTCACATCCTTCCTTACCTGCTCTTCCAACGGAATCTCATATTCCCTTTCCATGATGTCCAGCTTCTCTTTCGCGGAAAGCTCCTTGGACAGCAACGTTCCCAACAGCCGGTGCAGCTCATGTCCCTCCCTGTCCGACGATAGTTCGTTCGACAGCCCTATGAAGATTATGTTCAACAGGTCCAAACGCCCTTTCCAAGAACTGCCCGCGGGATTCTTCCCGCCGCCTCCCAACAGCCTTTCCTCCGTCAGATGAACATGGTCCAGGGTATTCTCCGACATATTCATGCAGATCCAAATGGAAAAGACCGGCTTGATGTCATTATAGTTGCTGTTCACGAAGTCCCTTTCCTTTTGTGACGAGACCAGCCTGCACACATAGAATACCGCTCGGTTCAGGATCGCGTACCCGGACGGCTCATCCTTTTGCGCCTCCACGTTAATGATGATCTGGGAAAGCCCGTCTTTCATCCGAACGTAAAACACAATGTCAAACCGCACGATCCCTTCCGCGATTTCCTCGCTCTCCGAGTTGAATCCGACCACCCTTTTCCCGTGTTCTTCCCGGACCTTGTTCGTCATTCCGGGTTCTATCGGAACCGTTCCGATCATCGGCTCCCCCTCGATCAGGTCCGCCACGTCTTTCGGGCGCATCCCACGGAATTCCTCCACCGTGTTGATCAAAATATACGCCAGCACAAATTTATGCCCGAGCAGACGCTTCGCCTTTTCATCATACTGGGCATCCTTATCCGAAACCGTAATCGCGTTTTTAAGTTCCAAATTAATACAACATCCCCCCTTTTTCTCCCCGACGAGATTCACAAGACCTTGTGAATGACATGACACACTGTTAAAACCACACGGAACCTCCGTGCTGATAAAATCATACCACAAACGGCGGCTGGCTTCAATCTTTTTCTTTCAATCGAACATGCCGAAAGGCTATAACGTTGATTTCTTTTCATTTGGGTGATATAATGACTCTGCAAAACAGAATTCATGCCGATTCCATCGGTAGAATATAACAAAGAGAAATTAAATAGAACAAACATTTGGAGAACCTACATGAACGAATTTAAGTATCTTGATTTAAGAAAAGCACCTAAACTGAAAAATGCGGCGGCTGAATGGTTTCATAGCAAGTGGGGTATGCCGAAAGAAGCCTACCTTGAATGTATGGATGCGTATCTCGATCACCAAACTGAGCTTGGGTGGTATCTATGCCTCCATGAAGAGAGGATCATCAGCGGAATGGGGGTCATTGAAAATGATTTCCATGATAGAAAATATCTTGCTCCAAACATATGCGCTGTCTACACAGAAAAAGAATACCGTGGCCAAGGAATTGCGGGGAACTTATTAAAGATGGTCGTAGAGGATCTAAGGTCAAAAGGGATTACTCCCATTTATCTTGTAACAGATCACACCGGTTTTTATGAACGGTATGGATGGGAGTTCTTGTGCATGGTGCAGGGGGACGGAGAACCTGATAAGACAAGGATGTACATTCATAGATAGATAACCTCCCGTTTTCGCCCCCTCAAATAATACTGCAAGGCAGATTGACACACCCTATTATGGACAAGAACGGCAAGCTTTTCCGATGAGCGACCGGATTTCCTCCAGGGATTTGTCCGTCATTTCCGCGATCTGCTCCATCGTCAGACCCTTTTGATACAGGCGCCCGATAATATTGGCCTCTCCTTCCGTCCGGCCCACTTCTCTGCCCTCTTCTCTGCCGGCCCTCCGACCTTCTTCTCTGCCGCTTTCCCGGATTCCCTGACTCAAGTTACACATCACATTCACATCCTTCCTTACCTGCTCTTCCAACGGAATCTCATATTCCCTTTCCATGATGTCCAGCTTCTCTTTCGCGGAAAGCTCCTTGGACAGCAACGTTCCCAACAGCCGGTGCAGCTCATGTCCCTCCCTGTCCGACGATAGTTCGTTCGACAGCCCTATGAAGATTATGTTCAACAGGTCCAAACGCCCTTTCCAAGAACTGCCCGCGGGATTCTTCCCGCCGCCTCCCAACAGCCTTTCCTCCGTCAGATGAACATGGTCCAGGGTATTCTCCGACATATTCATGCAGATCCAAATGGAAAAGACCGGCTTGATGTCATTATAGTTGCTGTTCACGAAGTCCCTTTCCTTTTGTGACGAGACCAGCCTGCACACATAGAATACCGCTCGGTTCAGGATCGCGTACCCGGACGGCTCATCCTTTTGCGCCTCCACGTTAATGATGATCTGGGAAAGCCCGTCTTTCATCCGAACGTAAAACACAATGTCAAACCGCACGATCCCTTCCGCGATTTCCTCGCTCTCCGAGTTGAATCCGACCACCCTTTTCCCGTGTTCTTCCCGGACCTTGTTCGTCATTCCGGGTTCTATCGGAACCGTTCCGATCATCGGCTCCCCCTCGATCAGGTCCGCCACGTCTTTCGGGCGCATCCCACGGAATTCCTCCACCGTGTTGATCAAAATATACGCCAGCACAAATTTATGCCCGAGCAGACGCTTCGCCTTTTCATCATACTGGGCATCCTTATCCGAAACCGTAATCGCGTTTTTAAGTTCCAAATTAATACAACATCCCCCCTTTTTCTCCCCGACGAGATTCACAAGACCTTGTGAATGACATGACACACTGTTAAAACCACACGGAACCTCCGTGCTGATAAAATCATACCACAAAAGGCGGCTGGCTTCAATCTTTTTCTTTCAGCCGAACGTGTCAAAAAGTAACAGTCCAGCCGCGCCATTCGCAAAGCCGCGCTTACGCGCTTTCCGTCGCTTCGCGACTGCCTTTGCTCATGAAATGACGGCTGGCTGAACTGTTACGCCAAAAACCATAACAAAAACGGAGATATCCTCCTCCCCAAAGAAGATATCTCCCTCTTTCTAACTAAGATCAAACTATTTCATTCCGATCACTATCATACTTTTTCGTACTCAACAGATTTCCTGATTTATCGTACAGTTTTACTTCATAGTTTCTGTCCGCATCATACTCCCCTATCTCATAGGTTCCATCCGCAAAATGATGGATAAATCTTTGCACCAGATGGGGATCATCGTCATATTCATATTCATAAAGTTCCACGAACGTTAACTGACTGAGATCTTCAGAAGGAATCCCTTCGTACTCATAAATTGCATGGCTCAACACGCGCCAATCTTCACCAAATCTGACTTCTTCGCATTCGCCATTACTGTATTTTCTGTCCATTCTGGGCTGATTATTTTCATCGAACTCTGTTATTCCCGTTATAATTCCTTCTGCATCATAAGATTTGCTCCTACGCCAGCCTGACTGTTCAAGCTGCTCATTTATAGTATGGCCAACTAAATCGCCATCTCTGTTATAGCCGAAAGTTTCTTTACAGAAATACTCATCGCCAACTTTTTCATACTCGGCAATATGATTACAGTATCCTTCCTCATACCACTTTTCTTGATATCCACTGCCATCTGAATAATAGGAAATATATTTTTCCCATTGGATTTCTCCATAACCATCATACCGCACGATTTTTTCGTTTCCGTCCGCATAATGATATGTATTTTCCTTAACAAGATCGCAATCAGGATAATACTGATAATACGTCACATCCACACTGTACAAGAAAGTCATCTGGCTGGGATCCTCAGACGGATTTCCATCATACTCATAATATGCGGAACCTATTATCCGGCCGATTTCATCCATTCTAACCTCATCGCATTTCCCATCCTTGTATTTTCTCTCCATTCTGGGTGTACTCTGATCATCCTTGTCATATTCTGCCACTCTCAACAGAATTCTTTCCGCATCATACTGGGCGACTTTCACAGTATCCCCTTGATTGAGGTATTCATAATTCTGCCATCCTGTTATTTCATTATCAGCGGAATAGAAAGTACTCTTAATCAACTGGTCATCCGCATTATATTCCTGCTTTACCCAACTGCCATCCTCATAATGCTCCTCTGTGGTTTTGCCTTCTTCAGGCTTCTCCTCGCCGGGCTTCTCCTCACCAGGCTCTTCTTCACCAGGCTCTTCCTCGCCGGGCTTCTCCTCGCCGGGCTTCTCCTCACCAGGCTCTCCCTCGCCGGGCTTCTCTTCGCCAGGCTCTTCCTCACCGGGCTTCTCTTCGCCAGGCTCTTCCTC
>CANQNT010000066.1 GCA_947625255.1 uncultured Acetatifactor sp.
TTCAGGGCGCGGGCCCTGAAGAGGCGTAGCTTTAAGGCAACCAGAAAAAGCGAAGCCTCTCAGGTAACCGGAAGAAGTGAAGCTTCTTCTATATGATTTGCGCAGCAAATCATATTTTTATGGCCCAGTGGCTCAGTTGGTTAGAGCGTCGCCCTGTCACGGCGAAGGTCGTCGGTTCGAGTCCGATCTGGGTCGTTAAAAAATGGAGTTGTCTTTTGACAATTCCATTTTTGTAACTTATAAAAATCATGTTCCCACGGGCCAAGCTGCGGACAGCCGTAGGCGCTTTTTGAAGTGGTTTTTGCGCATCGGAATCGAAATCAATGGTATCGGTTTCCCGCATTAAAAGCGCCCATTTCATATCTTCATAAGGCTGATATCCCTCATGCCAGCCGGGGCAGTTTTCGTTTTTTCCATGTCACCTTGAGTTCCGGCGCATTGATCACAGCTGTGCCTTGGCGCTGACGATGAAAAAGTTGGTTTCATACCGGCTGCCGTTTTTTTCATGAGGGTTGCCGCAACAAGGTTCTCCAATTCTTCCTCCATATAAGGAAGGGCTACGCCGACCTCCACCGCCAGTTTCTCCGCCGTCGCAGGTGTCCGGTAAGCGGCCGGCAAAATGTTTTTGCAAAGTAGGCGGGAGAGATAATTCCAGGGCTCGCCGACCGAGCTTGACAGCCCGTTCATGATAAAGGCGATATTTTCGGGTTTATAACTGGTGCACCAAATTCTCTTGCCATATCCATGCCTTCTTTCAGTGAGTTTCTTGCACGGTGGAGACGCTGCTTCACCGTGTCTTCGGTCAGCGAAAGGGACGCCGCGATTTCACGCACACCGCGGTCTTCTATGTAATAGGTTACGACGATGTTCCGGTAATCGTTCCGGATAAACGCCAGCTCCCGCCGAAGCAGCACCAGCTGTTCGCTGCCAATCAGTCGCTCTTCAGGCGTTTCGTTTTCATCCTCGATTTCATAGTCTCCGATATCGGAACCGGTTACCGATTCGGTGCGCCTATGTTTGCTTTCTGCCCACACACAGTAGCGGTTGCGCGCAATTTGCCAAACCCATGCGGAGAAGTGAACAGGCTTTGCGCAAAATTTTCTCCGCGTAAGTCTCCGTAAAAGCCGCCGTCAATTTCTCCGTTAGAAACTTCTTGTCCGTCATCCCTTCACCACCTTTCACTTATATAGTGTGGCAACTATGAATTTGGTGACAGCTTTTTTCATATGATATGCTTAAAGTCACTCTATCCGCTTTTTTTGTCAGCTCCGTCAATCAGAACTTCCTTCCCCTTAAACGCAAAGCCCGCTTTATTTTATTCCAACATAAACCGGGGACGAACTGTGGGACTGAGATTTCGTTCTATCCCCTCCATCGCCATATAGTATTTTGGCTTTCACGTACCGTCTGACCTCCTTTGCCGATATTGCAACAGAGAGGCTTTATTTCTAAAATTGTGCAATTTAATTTTAAGTAGAAAGATAGACGGCACAGAAAGCATTTTTGCTTTCTATGCAGCCTTTTGTCTTTGCCAGCGCCCATTCGGTTGTATTTGACTGTAGTTTTCAGATTACTGTCTTATGTGGCGTTAGCATTAGCAATTCCCTTTTAGTTTTTCCAATTCTTTCAATAACTTTGCGTTGCGTTCCCGCTCTGCCTGAAGAGCTCGAGATTGTGACAGGAATTCCTCCTCCTTTCGCCGCAGCTCCTGAGACTGAGACTGGATCTCGTCCTCCTTTCGCCGCAGCTCCTGAGACTGAGACTGGATCTCGTCCTCCTTTCGCTGCAGCTCCTGAGACTGAGACTGGATCTCGTCCTCCTTTCGCCGCAGCTCCTGAGATTGAGACTGGATCTCGTCCTCCTTTCGCCGCAACTCCTGAGACTGAGACTGGATCTCGTCCTCTTTGCGTTGTAATTCTTCGTTTTGATCTTGGATTTGAATGTCTTTTTCACGAAGTGCCTTTAATTGTTGTTCAATCTTATCATCCTTTTCTCGCTCCGCTATTTCAAAATCAAACAGAATGCTTTCATCGTACATATTCGTCAGCTCCTTTGTTTCCTTGTACTCAGCGTACAGATGGCGGTACAGCATCATTGTCAGCGTATACAGCATTCTGGCATCCCCGGCTTCCAACAGTTTCGCCTCGTAGCCTTCTCTGATCGTATCAAATATATCATTTTCCATAAGGTTTTTCAAGGTATTTACACTTTTGGGAGATCGGTCTTTTTCTAATTGGGCCCGCAGCAACAGGAGACGAAACGGTAATAAGATCTGCAGCCCCAATTTTTCCACTTCTTCCATGCTCATTTTGGGATAGCATACTACGGGTACACGATAGGTAAAGGTGCCTTGTTCTTCAAAATCCAAAAGAAGTTCTTCGTACCTTGGCAATTCTTCAATGGGCGTCAGGTACATTACCATAGGACGGGGAAATTTCAGTATGATTGGGGCCCCTGGTTCCCAATGGTGTTCCCTTCGGGCAAAAGAATAGCCATAGTCGAACATTCGGACCACGATAAAACGGTCCTCGTACATCATTGCTTCAATATGGTATGCGTTGGTACGATTGACGGTTACGATGGTGTCGGCCAATGTTCTGCGCAGCCGGTCATCTTCAAATTCCGTCCAGTTGTAGTCTAATTGGCTGTCCGGCGGATAGTGCGTCTGGAACAAGCCGTTGATGGCACTGACCACAGCCCTTGGAGACAAGGTAATGATCTTCTTAAAAATCTTGTCGTATATTTTGTCCATTTTTTCCATAAAAATCCTCCTCTGGAGTTGTCATATTTGTTGAAAGGGCGCAGCAAACAAATGTTGTTTCCTTTCCCAACAGAAAAATACAAAGGGAAACAGCGGACGAATTTGGTACACCTTGGCGCCAAATGATCCATGAGACGACGCATTGTCGTCAGATGAAAGAACGTGACAGTCTGATGTCGGGTGCTTTCGCGGAAGTGAGTGGGCATCAGTCTATGTTCTTTGGTTATGAAATGATGTAGGACATGAGAATCTCAAAACACCTTATGCGTTAAATAATTATTAATAATGCGCCAGATATCCGATTTAACTATTCAACAATATCAGAATAACGCTTTTTTAGATTTATGTCAATAGAAAAAGGATTATGATGAAAAAGTTTCATAATAAAAAAAACACTATATTGACATATAATATTATACAATATATAATATTATAAAAGATATCACAGAGGATGAAAAAGAAAAGCAAATGGTATTGATGAGCGTTCGGGAAGGAGTGGTTGAATGATTTTTAATACGGGAGCGGCCCTGCTGGATGCCATCGTTTTGGCAGTGGTATCCAAGGAGCCACAAGGAACCTATGGTTATAAAATCACGCAGGAAGTACGCCAGGTTATAGAGCTTTCGGAATCTACGCTATATCCGGTTCTGCGCAGACTTCAGAAGGATGAATGTCTGGAAATTTACGATATGGAGTGTGCCGGGCGCAATCGCAGATATTATAAAGTGACCAGCAGGGGGTGGGCGCAGCTTGGACTGTATGAAAGTGAGTGGAAAAGCTATTGTTCCAAAATCAACGCTTTGTTTGCGGGAAAGATGGATTTTACGGAAAAGACATCAATGAATCAGGAACCATCAATGTTTCATGGCAGGGAGGAGAGAAAGAATGAATAGAGAGGATTTTATGAGACAGCTGGGAAGTCTGCTGTCGGATATTTCCCCTACGGAGCGGGAGGAGGCGCTGCAGTATTATAATGATTATTTCGACGACGCGGGACCGGAGAATGAACAGAGGGTCATAGAAGCACTGGGAAACCCGGCGAGGGTGTCTGAGTCGATTCGCAGGGATCTTTTGGGCACCGGATATGGCGATTCGTCCGTGCAGAAAGTGACCGGACAGGATCGCGCCCTGATAAAATACGGAGAAAATCTGGATGATGACAAGGGCCAAGAAAACGGCGGCACCTCTTCCATTGGCTCTGACATGAGTGATCCAGGCGCGTTTTCCGATGGTTTTGGAGCGAGTGCAAGCGGCTCCGGCATATCCGGTGCGGTTTCATCCAAGCCTGGCACGGCTTCGTCCGGCAACGGTACAAGTGATTCTGGCGTATCCCGTTCGGCTTTTTCCAGACCGGGCTCGGCTTCGCCCAACTTTGGAAGCGGTCCTGGTGCGTCCGGTTCAACTTTGGCTGGGCCAGATTCAACTGTCCCCGATTCGGGTGTCCAGGATTCAACTGGCCCGGATTCCATGGGCTCTGATTCGACTGTTCCCGATTCGACTGTCCTCGATTCAGCTGGCCCTGGTTCTGCTTCAGCCGCCTCCGACCGTGCCATAGATAAATCCGGCTGGTTTCTTCTTTTGGTCGCCACATTGGCGGTAGTGGTATTGCCGGTTTTGGCAGGTGTAGTGAGCGTATTATTTGGAATTCTTGCAAGTTGGATCGTGGTAATTTTTGGTTTTGGAGTCGCTGCTCTGGGGTTATTTATCGCCATGGCAGTCTGCCTGGTCCTGGGAATTGGAGGACTGTTCGTTATGCCCTTGGGAGGCGTTGGAATGATTGGCTGCAGTCTGCTATGCGGCGGATTGGGGCTTTTGTTCCTGGTGCTTGTTCTTCTGATGGCCGGAGTCGTCACTCCGGCAATTTGCAGGGGATTCCTATTGTGCGGTAAAAAAATCATGCAGAAATGCAAATCTTTTTTTAGGAGGGATGAGGGATGGGTAAAATAATACGCCGTTGTTTGACTGCGGCGGTGGTAATGATCATCGTCGGCTGCGCTATTTCCATGATCATTACGGCTGTCAAGGGGCCGAATTATCTGAATGAATTTTTGATACGTCTGACGCAGGGCCGCATAGTAAATGTGACGGAATGGTTGTCCCGTTGGGAGGATGAGGCGAAGCGGGGCGGGGAGGCGCTCCAAAATATGCTGTCAGATGATGGGAGTGGTTACGAGATCGAGGATTCCATGAACTTCGACCGCCAGCATCAGACCGTGGAAAAAGACGTTAATGAGAGTTTTTATGATATCCGTACCTTAGAACTGGAATTGGGCGGGTGCGATTTCTATGCGTTGACCTCTGAGGACAAGGATTTTCATGTCTGGTCGGAGAATGTTGGAAAGATTCAGATTTATGAAAAAAATAACGGGCTTCATTTAACGGCGATCCGAAAGACGGGAACGGATATCTCGCCCAGCAAAATCTATCTGGAGATCCCGGCGGATGCTGATTTAAAAGAGGTAAGTCTGGAATTGGGGGCCGGTAATGTTTCTCTGGAATCACTTTCCGCCAGGGAAGTGGATCTGGAAGTGGGAGCAGGCCGGATTACCGCGGACCGGCTTCAGGCCGATGAGCTGTCAATCAACATTGGTGCCGGAGAAGTACGGCTGGAAGAAATGAACACGGGTGAGCTGGAGGTCAGTGTAGGGGCCGGAAACTTTCAGGGACAAGGTACGGTTCGGGGAGATGTGAATCTGGAATGTGCCATGGGAAATCTGGGACTTGCTTTGGCCGGCTCCGAGACGGATTTCGATTATGAGCTGGAGTGCGTGGCGGGTAATATTCAGCTGGGTGACAGCCAGTTCAAGTCCTTGGCCGTTGATAAGAAAATCAACAATCACGCATCTAAAAAAATGGAACTGGAATGTTCCATGGGTGCGATTACCGTGGAGTTTTACGATTAGGTACAGGAACGAATTGAGTAAACAATGAATGCCGCGCTTTGCGTACGGCCATTGAACGAATAAAAAGGCGGATGCGGGAGAATCAAGACCCGCATTCGCTTTTTCTGAAACTTTTTAAGGATTTCCTTTCGAATTATTCTCCGGCGTTACCTGGACGAAGAGATCTGCCTTATTAAGCGCGGGCCGCAGAGCCAGATAAAAAATCGAGGAACAGATCACGGCTACGATGGCATTCACACTTGTTGTCAGCAGACTGAGCTTGGCAAGGGTCGCTGCAAGGTCCTGTGGAATGCCGAGCAGATAGGTTTTATAAAAATATCCCACAATCGGGTCCGCGATGATGTTGAAAATCATTCCTGCGGCGCTGGACAGTATGGTAACGAGGGTCACATATTTTGCGGAATGATTGCGGCTGAGCTTGCAGAGATTGTGAGCTACCAGGCCAACGATGACGCCGATCAGGAATTTCAGCAAAAAGGTTTTGGGCGCGCTGGTCACATAGGCAGTGGTCAGATCGGCAATGGTCATGCCGACGGCCCCGGACAAGCCGCCCCAATAACCGCCCAGGAAAAGAGAAGCCAGTACACAGAACACGTTGCCCAGATGGAATGCTGTTTTTTCCGTTCCCACGGGGATATCGATCTTGAAAAAGGTAAAACCAATATAGCAGAGGGCAGCCAGCAGCCCTGCCTGAGTGAGCCGTTTCAAATCCATTTTTCGGGAATCGTTCTGTCCGACCAAAGAGTTATATAAGCCTTTCAGAGTCAAAATGATGGAGAAGAACAAAGCGATTAGGCCATAGGAAAAAGGTCTTTCCAGTCGCAGCTTCTGGTCCGCCAGGTTCAGGCGATGAGACTCCAGCGCGGCGGCGTCCCCCTGCAGGGTGCCTGCCTCAATGGCGTCAATCTGTTCCTTTAATTCGGAAATCTGCCCGCCCAGGGCAACGGATTGTTGATAGGAGGTGTTGCGCGCGTAGACGGAGAAAATGATGCTGGCAATTAAAATAATTGCGCCGAAGAATAATAAAGAATTGCTTTTCTTGCGTTCCATAGGAATCGTCCTTTCTTGTCAACTTGAGAATGATACATACAATCTTTCTTCTCAGACCGCATTCTTAAGTTTATTTAATGAATAAAAAGATATCATAATGCTGGTTTGGTTAAAAGCGCCAGAATACGTTTATTTTATCAGGCCAGTTGCGGCGGGATCATAATTTAGATTTTATTTAGAAATTTTTCAAGAAGATGTTTAGAAACTACTGTTATACTGCCCTTGTCTGAAGCAGGAATATCAGGTCCTATGCCGGCAAGGGCGCCTTGTCCCGCGGGGCATTCTGATAGAATTGGCGGCTGCGGGAGACGGCTGCGGAACGGAGGGCGAGTTGAAACTGATTTCATTTGTGGTTCCATGCTATAATTCCCAGGCATATATGGAACGCTGTGTGGATTCCCTGTTGATTGGCGGAGAAGAGGTGGAAATCATTTTGATTGATGATGGCTCCGCGGATGCCACGGGGGAGATCGCGGACCGGTACCTGGCCTTGTATCCCAAGATTGTCCGGGTGGTGCATCAGGCCAACGGCGGCCATGGGTCCGGGGTGAATAAGGGACTGGAATTGGCGGAGGGTATGTATTTTAAGGTGGTGGATTCGGATGACTGGCTGGATGGGAAAAGCTATGAGAAGCTTCTTGCGGGGATCAGGCGGTGGGGGAGCGACGCGGAGAACCTGGGCCCGGAGGATTTCCTGCCGGACTTGATTATCTGCAATTACCTTTATGACCATCTGGAAGAGGGAGTCTGCAAGGCTATGCGTTATCGCAATGTCTTTCCTGGCGCGTCCGAAAACCGTTTTTTTACCTGGAATGAAATCGGTACCTTTCGTCCGTCCCAATACCTGATCATGCATTCTCAGGTGTTCCGCACGGAGGTACTTCGCCGCGGCAGGGTAAGGCTGCCGGAGCATACCTTTTATGTGGACAATCTCTTTGCCTGCCAGCCTCTTCCGCTGGTAAAGCGGATTTGTTATCTGGATTTGGACCTGTATCATTACTATATCGGCCGCGAAGACCAGTCGGTAAATGAAAAGGTCATGATCCGCAGAATCGATCAGCTGATTCTGGTGACGCGGCTGGTAACGGAAAGCGTGGATCTGGAGGAGGTGGGAAAGCAGTATCCCAGGCTGGCAGGGTATTTGCTTCGCAACATTTCCATCATGATGGCGATGACCTCCATTCATCTGTTGCTGATGCAATCCGGAGAGGGGGACGTGAAGCTGAAAAAACTCTGGAAGGATCTGCGAAAGAGCAATCCGAAGTTGTATGGTAAGCTTCGTTTTACCACTTTAAGCGGGCTGACTTATTTGCCTGGCAGGATAGGGCATGGACTGACTTTGTCTTGTTTCCGGATCGCCAGAAGGTGTTATCATTTTCAATAAAATATAAGGGGAGTATTATGGCACATATTTATATTGCGCTGGTGGATACGCCGGGCATCCTGGCATCCATGATCCGCGCGTTTTTAAAGCAGAATTACATTCATGTGGTGCTTTCCATGGATGCCGGACTGGAGGAGGCCTACAGCGTGGGCAGGAGGAATCCCATGATACCGTTGTTCGCGGGCTTTGAACGGGAAAAAAAGCAAAGCGTTCTGCACGCTTTCCCCACCGCCCGTTATCTGGTCTACGAAATGGACTGCAGTTCGGAGCAGAAGGCCCATATCCGTGAAACGCTGCAAAGAGACTGGGAGAGAAGGTTTCAGTGTCACTATGCCGTGCTGGGCCTGTTATTTATTTTTTTCAACCATCCGTTTTACCAAAAAAATCATTATACTTGTTCTTCCTATATCGCCAGGCTGCTGGAAGAAAATGACATCAGGATTGCGGAGAAGCATTTTTCCCTGGTAACACCCAAGGACTTCCTGCTTTACCGGGAACGGCGAGAGATCTTTGAGGGCTATCTGTACGAGCTGACGGAGATGGATCGGCTGACCAGCCGCGAACGGATTCCGGCGGAGAGGGACCGGCAGAAGTCCGGTCATGGGAGGATTCCGGCGGAAACGTTGGCCCAAGTGCCGCGCGGGATGATAAAAGGCCGACGTCCCGGGCATAATAATGGTCATTCGGAGGTCGCTTATGGAAGATGAAAAAAAGCTTTGGCGAGGAATCGTCAATGCGGCGCTTTTCCTGGGGGTCATGGCTCTCACCTTTTACGCGGTGCTGTATGGGCAGGATCCGAAGCGGATTTGGCAGTCTCTTTCGCAAATCTCGCCGCTTTCCCTGCTGTTGGCGGCTGCCTTGGGCGTGTTTTTCGTCAGTGCGGAAGGATGCATGATATGGTACCTGCTTCGTGCCATCGGGGGGCGGAGCGGGCTTTTTCGTTGTATTGCCTATTCCTTTATCGGCTTTTTTTATTCCGGGATCACGCCCTCGGCTTCGGGAGGCCAGCCGGTGCAGTTGTACTATATGCGTAAGGATGGGAATGCCCTTTCCCATAGTTCCGTGGTGTTGATGACGGTGGCCGTGATCTACAAGTTTGTTCTGGTGGTCATCGGCCTGTCGATGCTGTTATTCTGGAGCAAATCTCTTAGGGCGCATCTGGGCGGTTATTTCGGTCTCTATCTATTGGGACTGAGCCTGAATTTGCTGCTGGTGGTGGTTTTGGTGTGCGTTATGGCCGCGCCCATGCGGATTCGCGGTCTGGTGCGTTCCGTTGAGAGTTTTTGTACACGCAGGCGGCTTTTGAAGCCCTCCGAGGAACGACTGCGCAAAATTGACGGCTTTATAGACGGATATCGGGATGCCCTGGGCTTTCTCTGGAAGCATCCTGTCAGTGTGGCCTGGGTGGTGCTTTTTACCTTTGTTCAGCGGTTCAGCGTGTTTCTCCTGGCCTATGTGGTGTATTGGGGGTTCGGATTAACAGGGACGGACCTGTTGACGATTGTGCTTTTGCAGGCCAGCGTCTATATTGCGGTGGATATGCTTCCCGTTCCCGGTGCCCAGGGGATCACCGAGTGGATGTACGCGGGAGCCTTTGCGGAAGTTTACCCGTCCGCGTTCCTCATGCCGTCTCTCTATGTAACCCGAGGAATCAGCTTTTACTTCCTCCTGCTCTTGAGTCTCCTTGTGATGGGCGTTGTCACGATCCGAAATCGCCGGAAGAGAACTGGGGAAAACGGCCGATAGCTGAAATTGTTGTTGCTTTTCTGAAGCCGGGGGCATATAATAGCCATACTACTATGTTTCGAAAATATTTTGCGCGAAAAAGGAGGAAGTATGGGAAGTAAACCAGTAAAAGTAGCGATTATTGGTCTGGGCGGCAGAGGAAAGGATGCTTATGCGGATTGCGCGTTCCGATATCCTGACAAAATGAAGATCGTGGCCATTGCCGATCCGATCAAGGAAAAGAGGGACTATGTGGCTGAGAGGCACCATATCCCTGAGGAAATGTGTTTTGAGACGGCGGAGGATCTGTTCGCCCGGGAGAAGCTGGCAGACGTGGTGTTTATCTGCACGCAGGACAGAATGCATTACGGCCATGCCATGGCGGCTTTGAAGAAAGGTTATCATCTCCTGCTGGAGAAACCGATTTCGCCCATTGCGCAGGAGTGTGCGGAGATTGAAAAGACGGCCAAGGAATATCGCCGCCATGTGCAGGTGGGGCATGTACTGCGCTTTACACCTTTTTATCAGGCCATTAAGAGAACCATCGATTCAGGCAGGATCGGAGAGGTAGTCACGATCCAGGCCATCGAGAATGTGCAGTATTGGCACCAGGCCCACAGCTTTGTGCGGGGGAACTGGTCGAAAAAGGACGCTTCCAGCTCTATGATCCTGCAGAAGTGTTGTCATGACATGGACATCCTGTTGTGGCTCGTGGGGAAACGCGGCAAGTACGTTTCCTCTTACGGAGGACTTTACTATTTCAGGCCTGAAAAGGCTCCGGAAGGAGCGGCGCTTCGCTGCATGGACGGCTGCAAGGTCAAGGATCGCTGTCCTTATGACGCGGAGAGGTTCTATCTTACGGACGGCATTATGAAAGGCTACGATGGATGGCCCATTATCATCCTCAGCGTACATCCCACGGTGGAGAACATTCGGCAGGCTTTGTTGACTGGGGATTATGGTAAGTGTGTTTTCCACGCCGGCAATGACGTGGTGGATCATCAGGTGGTAAATGTGGAGCTGGAGGACGGAGTGACGATTAATTTCACCATGAGCGCGTTCACCAGCAGGAGCGGCAGGACTCTGAAAGTCATGGGTACGCTGGGGGATATCGAGGCGGACATGGACAATGCCACGCTTCGAATCGGCTGCTTCGGAAAAGAGCCTGAGATCATCGATGTCAACAAGCTGGCGGATGATTTCAGCGGTCATGGCGGCGGAGATTTCCGTCTGGTGGAAGAGCTTCTGGACGACATCATTGAGGACAGAGAGCCCGGCAGCGGACTGACCTCGATTGACAAGTCCATGGAGAGCCATTATCTCGCCATGGCGGCGGAGGAGTCCCGGCTGAACCATGGAATGAGTATTGACATGGATGAATGGATTGCGAAATTGCGTGCATAACGAAATGCGTACATAAGGAAAATTTTAAAGGCCCGCGGGATATTTTACCCGCGGGCCTTTTGCGTGAAGATCATGGAAAAATCATGGAAAATGCGGAAAATATTTTTATAAAAAGTTAATAAAAATATTATTTATATAAATTGGAGATTAAAAGCGGATTAAAGAAAGAACCATGTCGAAAATGTATAAAAAATCCCCCAAAATGCCTCAAACAAGGTATTTTTGCGTGCTCTTAGTAATTACAAAATTGTATAAATTGTAAAATTTTATCAATAATAAGAAACTTTTTATGTATATTTTATCCAAAGCCATTTTCGGTAAAAACTACCAAAGAAATGAGGCGAAATGTTTATGTTTCTTAAATACTTTTAACAAAAATATAAAAACAACAAAATAAATGTTGACAAAAAATAAATAAAAAATTAAAATAAAATAAACTTAATAAATTGCCCGCGATTGAGGCATACAGAGAATAAACGAATATACGAAAAACCATGAAAACCCGGGAGGTTCCTAAGATGCAGAAATGGTTTCAAAAAGCAAAGTTAGGTATTTTTATTCATTACGGGATTTATGCGGTAAAGGGTGTATCGGAATCCTGGTCCTTTTACCACGGTTCGATCTCTTATGAAGATTATATGCGGCAGCTGGAGGGCTTTACGGCGTCAAGGTTTGACGCGGATCATTGGGCGGAACTTTTCCGGAAGAGCGGCGCCAGATACGCGGTCCTCACCAGCAAGCACCATGACGGGGTCGCGATGTATGATACAAAGTACAGTGACTTAAGCGTGGTGAAGAAGTCGCCGGCGGCCCGGGATATTCTGGGAAACTATATCGAGGCGATCCGCAAGGCAGGACTTAAGGTAGGTGTTTATTATTCCCTGATGGACTGGTCCCATCCGGATTACGCATCGGTCTATCCCGACGGACGGGTGCCGGAGGATCCCGCGGGCGGGAACAAATACAGTCAGCCCATGGACGGCAGGCAGGACGAGAAAGCCTGGCAGAGATTCCTGGAATTTGACAGGGCCCAGTTAAAGGAAATCCTCACCAACTATGGCAAGGTGGATCTGCTTTGGTTCGATGGTGACTGGGAACGCAGCGCGGCGCAGTGGGGGCTGCCGGAGTTTAAGGATTATTTGAAGAGTTTCAACCCGGATCTGATCATCAATAACAGATTCGCGGGCTATGGCGATTATCTCACTCCGGAGCAGGGGATTCCCGTGAACAGACCCAAGGGAGTGTGGGAGTTCTGTACCACCATCAATTCTTCCTGGGGCTATCAGCACAGAGACAATCACTACAAGTCCCTGCGCCAGATCATCCATATGTTCTGTGACTGCCTGAGCATGGGCGGCAATCTGTTGTTGGATGTGGGACCGATGGAGGACGGTACGATTCCTCCCAGACAGGAAGCGGTACTTTTGGGCCTGGGCGAGTGGATTCGGGCCAACGAGGAAGCGGTGTATGATTCCGTGGCGGGGATTCCGGCCAATTATTATGGCGACGGAAGCGTGCTGTCGGAGGATGGACAAACCCTATATCTCTTTGTACATAATGTTCCCAGGGAGGCAATCTGTGTGAAAGGCCTCCAGAACCGGGTGACGCGGGCCACGATCCTGCATTCGGGAAAAGAGCTGGGATATACAGTACATGGCGGCGCGCCCTGGAACGATATTCCCGGCATTTTATGGATTTTCATGACGGAAGAGGATTGTGCGGAGAGTACCACTGTCGTGAAGCTGGAGTTAAAAGACAGGGTCCGGCTTTATGACGGAGGCGGAGCGGTAGTCACCGACAATCATTGACGTTCCGCACGATACCAATCAAGGCAACTATGTTGCAACGCAACTATAATAATAGCTCGAAAAGAGCAAAAAACAAAAGGAGGTATGTTTATGAACAGAAAAATGCTTAAGGTTCTGGCCTGCATTTTGACGATGTGCATGCTGGTCGGCGTTCTCACCGCCTGCGGCGGCGACGGCGGCTCCAGCTCCACACCCAGCAGCTCTGCTGCACCCAGCAGCCAGACCCCCAGCAGCACTCCCGCAAGCGACAGCGGCGAGGAGAGCACACCCGTTGAGGGAGAAGACGGACAGGATGAAGTCGTAGAAGAAGTTGACTTCCCCGCTTTTGACCTTGGCGGCGTAACCATTACTTTGCTGGCCCACAGTGACCTGGCCGGCAAAGACCCCAATGCGGAAGGCCTTGAGGAGATCGACAAGGCTGATCGTCAGGCAGAGATTGACCGCATTGAGCAGAAGTACAATGTACATCTTGAGTTCGTTCCCATTCCTACCGAGAACTGGGACGAGATCGCCGAGACCATCGTAAAGGATTACACTTCCGGACATCCCACCGCGGACGTTATGGATGCCTACTATGGGTTCATGGGAACTTATGTAGCCAACGATATCCTCTATGACTTTACTGACACCCTGCCTCAGTCCGGCCTGTACAAGGACGGTTCCTACTTTGAGTGGCTGAACAGAATCTGGGGCGTGACCTCCAGTATCGGCGGCGAGGGTCTCTACTACAACAAGAAGTGGATCCAGGAGCTTGGTATGGAGTACACTCCCGCTGAAATGTTCGACATGGGCAAGTGGAGCTATGATGATTTCAAACAGTATCTGCGCGACCTGAAAGCGAAGATGGCCGAGGATGAGTATCCTCTGTTCGTTACCGCCGGTTATTGGATGTTGTTCGCTCCCGCCGCCAACGGCGAGATCATTCTGGATCCTTCCGGAAACCTGAACTATGTGACCGATCCCATGCTTGAGACCTTGCAGGTATGGCAGGATCTGGCCCTGGACGGCCTGATCTCCCTGGGCGACCCGGTTTACAACGAGGACGGTTCCCTTGCCGGTTATGAAGGCTGGAGTTATCCCGGCAATACCTTTGGACAGGGCAACACCATCGCGATCGCGCACCGTGCCGCATGGCAGGCCGCTTCCGAGGTGGCCAATGTAGAGCTTGGCTTCGTTCCTTATCCTTGGGGCAGCAACGTAACCATCGACGAGAGCAAGGTTGGTCAGCCCGGCGCTTACCTGACCCTGAGCGACAACTTCAAGACGACCTACTACGATGGACAGATGATCTGCCTGACCAAGGGTGTTGAGAAGAAGGGCGATCCCGTTCATATCCTGTCCATGGTTCTGGATCTGATGGGCTGGAAGTTCAGACTTGCCGATTATGAAGAGGACGCAAGCACCAAAACCTGTAATTGGCTGGAGCAGGGTCTTGACACGGATCTGTACTTCTTCTCTATCAGCAGAGAGCGTCTTGAGCCTTGGAACTCCATTCCTCTTGAACTTACTTTCAGTTCCAGATTCATGCGTGAAGGCGGTTCCATCCGTTCCAACATGATTCAGTACTATAACGCGGATATGCAGATCATGATCGATAACGGTTATGCTTCGCCGGATGTATTGGAGACCTACTCGGAAGAATAACGGAACTTTGTAATGATTGACTCGCAGAGGGGTTCTTCGTTCAAGCGAAGAGCCCTTCTTGCAAAATTAGGAGGATGACACCATGCGTAGTATGTATAAGAAAACGATGGCGTTAATACTCGGTCTGGCTTGTGCCGGGATGCTGGCGCTTCCCGCGGAGGCTTCATCCATAAACACTGATACGGTTGGCAAGGTGCCGGAATATGTGATCACGGAGTCCTATGAGGAATACATGGCCCAGCACGCGTCCGACGTGAGCGGCAAGGATACCGTTACCCTGAAGGGGGCGGATTATACGTCAGTGGAAGACATGGATGTGACGGTGGATGGCGATACCGTGCTGACGGGACCCAGTGGGAGCATCACATGGGAGTATGAGCTTGCTTCGGCGGGTTTGTACCAGGTTGACGTGGAATATGCCGTGGTACCTGACGGCGGCAACGAGATTCAGTTCAATCTGCTCCTGAACGGTGAAGTCCCTTTTTCCCAGGTTTCTCCTCTTGTATTCGGAAGAATGTATACGGACGAGAATCAGGATTACAAGCAGATGAAAGGGAATCAGTCTTTCCCGTCCCAGATCGAGATGGCCGGTTGGCAGAAAACAGCTTTTGTTGACAGCGAGGGTTATTACGGAGACAGCAGGGGCTTGAAGCTGCATATGGAAGCCGGCAAGAATACCTTAACGCTTAAGGCGGTCAAGGATCGGATGATGATCCGCAGCCTTACCGTCCGGCCCGCGGAGGATCTGCCCGGCTATGCCGAATATTTGAGTGAAAAGCAGGCGGCCGGCGCGCAGAAGATAAACGACGCCGCGATCAGGATCCAGGGAGAAGATTCGTCCCTGAAGTCCAATCCCAGCTTCTATCCGCAGAACGACCGTACATCGGCGTTAAGCGAGCCTTATGATCCTACTTACATCGTTCTGAACACCATCGGCGGCGATGCCTGGAAGAAAGCCGGCGATTGGATGGAATGGAACGTGGACGTACCTAAGAGCGGTTTGTACCGCATCGCTGTTCGGTATAAACAAAAGGAGAGCGTGGGCTTCTCCGCGGTCAGATCCGTGGCCGTTAACGGGGAAGTGCCTTTTGCGGAAGCCGAAGAAGTCAGATTCGGATATTCCACCTCTTTCCAGACCGGTTATTTCCAGTCCGTGTCCGGAGAGGATTTGTACTTTTATTTTAACGAGGGAACCAATACCGTTCGTCTTACCTGTGCGTTGGGAGCGTATGCGAACGCGGCCACCGAGCTGCAGAAGACCATTGACGAGCTGTCTGCGGTTTATTATTCCATTACGGCCATCACCAGCACCTCTCCCACCAAGTATCAGGACTACCAGCTTACGACCCGTCTGCCGAACCTGACCAAGGATCTGCGTCACGTGGGCGAGAGCCTGGAGACGATTTACAAGATGGTGACGGATATTACGGGAGGTACCACGGACGTCAGCGCCACCATCGAGAGAACGTCGGAGATGTTCATCGAGATCGCGGACCATCCCAGCACCATTACGGATAAGGTGACTTCCATCGCCGATTCCATCACCTCTCTCGGCGCCGCGGTATTGACCCTTTCCCAGCAGGCCCTTACCATCGACTGGATGGAGCTGCAGGGTACGGACAACGCCCTGCCCAGGGCGGAGGGCAATTTCTTCCAGAACGTGAAACACGAGTTCCTGTCCTTTATCGGTTCCTTTACCAACGATTACAACGTCGCGGTAACGGATGACGACGGCGTCGCGGACCAGACGATCACCGTGTGGATCTCCACCGGCCGTGACCAGATGGACGTTCTGAGAAGATTGATCAATGAAAGCTTTACGACGAAACACAATGTCACGGTGGATCTGAAGCTGGTGGACGCGTCCATCATCATGACTGCCGTTGCGGGCGGAACCGGTCCGGATGTGGCGCTTGGCGTTTCCAGCACCATGCCCATGGAATTGGGATACCGCGGCGCGGCGTATGATCTGTCTCGGTTCCCCGACTTTAACGAAGTGGCGGGCCAGTTTTCCGAGGCGGCCGTCGATTGCTTCGAGTTTGAAGGAAAGTATTACGGCCTTCCGGACCAGATGAGTTTCCCGGTACTGTTCTATCGTACCGATATCCTGGCCCAGTACGGGATCCTGGTTCCCGGCACCTGGGATGAGCTGATCAGCGTGATCCCGTCCCTGGCCACGTACAATATGCAGGCATATCTGGACAGAAGTTCTCTGCTGACTCTGGGCGCCGGCTCCGGCGTGGGCAGCTCCAAGGCGGTCAACAGCGTATATCTTTCCATGCTGTACCAGAAAGGCGCGGAATTGTACAACGAAGAGGGAACGGCGTCTCTGTTGACGGAGGATGCTTCCATCGATTGTTTCCAGGCCTGGACGGATTATTATACCAAGTACGG
>CANQNT010000067.1 GCA_947625255.1 uncultured Acetatifactor sp.
GTTAAAGTTACCCTTTTTAGCGAAAACATATCAAAATCTTTTTAAAAATCAGCTTGACATATCACCAGATTGCTCCTGAAATGGATTGAGGTCAGATTACTCCCAACACCCTTTTTTAGTTTATCACAAAAGCATGGATTGTAAAATACTTTTCTTAAAATTATCACAATTTACGTTGACTTTCTGTTTATTCTTGTATAAAATTGTAGTGATATGTAAGTTCACAATCTCCATGGCCTGTCGGATGAGAAGTGTCGGCAGCATGGGGAAATATTTTTATAGGAAAGGTTGGGCAGCGAAATGAAAGATGTATTGGTTAATCTGATCGATATTTCGAAATCTTTCGACGGACATACGGTTCTGGACGAATTGAACCTTTATGTCCGAGAGAATGAATTTCTGACACTGCTGGGTCCCAGCGGCTGCGGCAAGACCACCACGCTGAGAATCCTTGGCGGTTTCGAGAAGCCGGACAAAGGCCAAGTGATTTTCAGCGGCAAGGATATTACCAACCTTCCGCCAAATAAAAGGCAGCTTAACACGGTGTTCCAGAAGTATGCCCTTTTTCCCCATATGAATATTGCGGAGAACATCGCTTTCGGTTTAAAGATCAAGAACAAATCCAAAGCATATATTGATGACAAAATTAAATATGCCCTGAAGCTGGTCAATCTGGACGGCTTTGAAAAGAGAATGCCGGATTCCCTGAGCGGCGGCCAGCAGCAGCGTGTGGCCATCGCCAGGGCCATTGTAAACGAGCCCAAGCTTCTGCTTCTGGACGAACCCCTGGGGGCCCTGGATCTGAAGCTGCGCCAGGATATGCAGTATGAGCTGATCCGCCTGAAAAACGAGCTGGGCATTACCTTTATCTATGTGACCCACGACCAGGAGGAGGCCCTTACCATGTCCGACACCATCGTGGTCATGAACCAGGGCTATATCCAGCAGATCGGGACTCCGGAGCGGATTTACAACGAGCCGGAAAACGCTTTCGTGGCGGATTTCATCGGAGACAGCAATATCATCTCCTCCACTATGATCCAGGATCGTCTGGTAGAGATACTGGGGACGAAGTTTGTCTGCGTGGATGAGGGCTTCGGCAACAATCAGCCGGTAGACGTGGTCATCCGTCCGGAGGACGTGGAACTGGTCTCTCCCGAGGAGGGAACGATCCAGGGCCGCGTAACGCACCTGATCTTCAAGGGCGTGCATTACGAGATGGAGGTGCTGGCCAATGGCTTTGAATGGCTGGTACATTCCACCCGCATGGTGGAGCCCGGCACTCAGGTAGGTATCAAAGTGGATCCTTTCAACATTCAGATCATGAAGAAACCGGAGTCAGAGGACGAGGAGGCCGTGGGAGTCAATGAATAAAAAATTATTATCGGTGCCTTATCTTTTCTGGTCGGCGCTGTTTATCATCATTCCCTTGTGCATGGTGTTTTATTATGGACTGACCGATAAAAACGGCGCTTTTACCTTGAGCAATATCGCGGCCATCGCCACGCCGGAGCACAGCAAGGCCCTATGGTCCGCCATCAGGCTTTCCCTGATCAGCACCGTGATCTGTCTGCTTCTGGCTTACCCCCTGGCCATGATTTTAAACGGCATGAAAACAGGCCACGATTCCCTGACCGTGCTGATTTTCATTCTGCCGATGTGGATGAACTTCCTGCTGCGCACCATGGCCTGGCAGACCTTGTTGGAAAAGACGGGAGTGATCAACGGGATCCTCTCCTTTTTCCATCTGCAGAATTTATCTATTATCAACACGCCAAACGCGGTTATTCTGGGCATGGTATATAACTTCCTGCCCTTTATGGTGCTGCCTATTTATAATGTCCTGACTAAGATCGATCAGAGCGTGATCAACGCCGCCAGGGACCTGGGGGCCAACGAGGTACAGACCTTCCTCAAGGTCATTCTGCCGCTCAGTATCCCCGGCATGGTCAGTGGAATCACCATGGTCTTCGTTCCGGCGCTGACCACTTTCGTCATCTCCAATATTCTGGGCGGCGGCAAGATTCTGCTGATCGGCAACGTCATCGAGCAGGAATTCACGCAGACCAATAACTGGAACCTGGGCAGCGGGCTCTCCATCGTCCTGATGCTTTTCATTATATTTAACATGGTCATCAGTGCCGTGACCGATAAAGAAGGGGAGGTGAACGTCTTATGAGAAATGCCGCCAAAAAAATTTATTTGGCCCTCATTTTTCTTTTTCTCTACGCCCCCATCGCGGCTCTGATCGTGCTGTCCTTTAATAACAGCAAAACAAGGGCGAAATGGGGAGGCTTTACACTCAAGTGGTATCAGGAGCTTTTCAAAAACGAAAGCATCATGCAGGCTCTTTGGAACACCCTGGCCATCGCGATTATCTCCGCGACGGCAGCTACCGTGATCGGGACAATCGCTTCTATTTCCATTCAGAGCATGAAAAAGCGCACGCGTGCCATCGTCATGGGAATCACCAACATTCCCATGCTGAACGCGGAAATCGTAACCGGAATCTCACTTATGCTGCTTTTCATCAGCCTGAAAATGCGGTTCGGTTTCACGACCATCCTGCTCTCCCATATCACGTTCAACATCCCTTATGTGATCCTGAACGTGATGCCGCGCATGAGACAGCTGAATCCCAGCATCTACGAGTCCGCTCTGGATCTGGGCGCTTCGCCTCTTCAGGCATTTTTCAAGGTCACATTTCCGGACCTTTTGCCCGGCATACTCTCCGGTTTCCTGATGGCATTCACTATGTCGCTGGATGATTTTATCATCACCCACTTTACCAAGGGCGCCGGAATACACACCCTATCCACCAAGATCTACACCGAGGTCCGAAAGGGAATCAAACCCGAGATGTACTCTCTCTCAACCATGATCTTCGTGGCTGTCATCTTTTTGTTAATCCTGGTCAACTATACGCCCAGGGACAAAAAGGATATGCATAAATCATAAAAAGGATTGGGTCAAAGGACCCGGAAAGGCAGGAAAAATGAAGAAATTATTTGTAATGCTGACCTGTGTCTTACTTGCAGGATCCGTTCTTACCGGCTGTGGCGGCGATAGTTCCGTCGGTGAGAACGGAGAAGTCTTTGTGTATAACTGGGGCGAATACATAGACGAGGAAACCATCGAGATGTTTGAAAAGGAAACAGGAATCGATGTCATTTATGACGAATATGAGACGAACGAGATCATGTATCCCAGAGTCGCCGCAGGCGCCTCCACCTACGACGTGATTTGCCCTTCTGATTACATGATTCAGAAAATGATTGATAATGATCTGTTGCAGGAACTGAATTTCGACCATATGCCCAATGCGCTGGCAAATATCGGTTCACAGTATTATGAGCAGGCCAGGGGCTTTGACCCTGAAAACCGTTACTGTGTACCTTATTGCTGGGGAACCGTGGGCATTCTCTACAACACCAGCATGGTAGATGAGCCGGTGACAAGCTGGTCCATCCTCTGGGACGAAAAATATGACGACAATATTCTGATGCAGGATTCCGTGCGCGACGCCTTCATGGTCGCTTTGAAGCTGAACGGCTATTCCATGAATACTTTGGATAGGGACGAACTGGAAACGGCCAAGAATTCCCTGATCGAACAGGCACCTCTGGTGCAGGCCCTGGTCATTGACCAGGTACGGGACAAGATGATCGGCGGAGAAGCCGCCCTGGGAGTCATCTACTCCGGTGAAGCGATCTATACCCAGAGAGAAAATCCCAATCTGGAGTATGTGATCCCCGAAGAAGGGACGAACGTATGGATTGACGGCTGGGTAATCCCCAAGAACGCGGCAAATGTGGAAAACGCTGAGAAGTTCATCGACTTTATGTGCCGCGGGGACATCGCCCTGATGAATTTTGAATATATTACCTATTCCACTCCCAACGTGGCCGCCCAGGCGCTGATCGAGGATGAAGATATTCGTAATTCCGAGATCGCTTTCCCGGACCTGAGCCAATACCAGAATCTGGAGACCTTTATCTATCTGGGAGAGGACGGGGATGCGCTTTACAATCAGCTTTGGAAAGAGGTAAAATCGGCCTATGAATAAAGACGTGGGTTTCTTCGAATGATAAGATACCCCATCTTTCTTAAGGAACTTGCAAGAGCCAGGCCTAACGCTGCCGCGCAGACCTGGCTCTTTTTTACATACGGCCGGTGCGTGAAGCACAGCGGCTTTTATTTCCATCAGTTCTATCGTTTGTTCCTTCTATGATTTATCCTCACTATTTTTCCTCACAGCCGCAAGTCTCAGACCTTGCGGAGGGAACCTCCGGGAAACGAGTGACGCCTGTATGCGCTGCGCTGTCATAGGAACGATCAAAAGAGCTGGTGTTGCCCGTACCGTTTCCACAGCCACAATCGTTG
This sequence comes from uncultured Acetatifactor sp., assembly GCA_947625255.1. Classification (GTDB taxonomy): domain Bacteria; phylum Bacillota; class Clostridia; order Lachnospirales; family Lachnospiraceae; genus Acetatifactor. The sequence goes on from CANQNT010000067.1 coordinate 4,384, forward strand.
CTGGCGGTATTGTAACCATAAGAGTTTACTCCGTTGGAACCACAACCACAGTCGTCCGACTGGGAGGAACCACAGCCGCCATTACTCGTCAGAGACGTGCCGCATCCACAGCCGTCCGCCTGGGATGTGCCGCAGCCACAGTTGCTCGCCTGGGACGTGCCGTTTCCGCAGCCACAGCCGTTTGACCGGGACGTGCCGCAGCCACACCCGTTTGACCGGGACGTGCCGCAGCCACACTGGTCATTCGCACGATTTGTGCCATATCTAACGCCGGTCAGGCCGGAACCGTTGCCGGAACAGCAACAAAGCAACAAAAGAATCCATAAACAATTCATAGGTTTTACACCCTTTTGAGTGAAGTTACTGTATTCTATTCCTCTCCTGCCCGGATTGTGCCTGTACCGTCCGCATTCAACTTAACCTGACATTCAGTTGGCTCCGCGTTAAATTTAGCTCCGCATTCACATTGGTCCGGCTTCATATTGGCCTGGCTTCATATTGGTCTGGCTTCACCATTTTCATGTGCTCAAAAATGTCCGTCTTATTTCTTTTTTCCTTTTTTTAAAAACTCCTCCCGAATGTAGCGCATTGTTTCATCCTCTCCCTTTTCTGCCAGCATATGAAGCATATGGCTTAGATTTTCCTTGGTATAAGGATGCAGTTCCCGGTTGCAATCCGCGGCGAGAAAATATCGAAGCGGCTCTTCGTCCGTATAACGGTCGCCTTTATAAACCTTGCTGGCAGCGATCCGGTCCATGATCATCTCAGCGATATACCGGTCCGGCATGGGAACCGGCCTGATACCATCCCGCAGGAAATCCACCCAGTATTCCCAATGGTGCTTATTGCGTCCTTTGTGATGCAGCCAGGCACTGGAATAGCCCTTTTCATCCCGTTCCGCCGCATTGGGACTCCTGGTTCCCTGATAATAACGGATACCCACAAGAAATTCCGCGGGACTGTACTTCGACAAGTCATGCGTAATCCCCTGCCAATATAGCCCCACACAAAAGCATCCTTTCGCCACCAGATATTTATGATGCGTGATCGTTTTAAAATGCTGCCAGGCCTTGCCCATATGATGACACCTCTCCGATTCCTTCCTTTGCGCGCGGATCCCCTATAATTCCAAGAGGGAACACGCTTCTGCCCCTTTTCTACTCAGCATCCTTTTGTTTCCCCAGGAAAACGGCAATCGTCCTGGGCGGCAGAACGCGGACCAGGCCCAGCGCCTGAGGTCCCGCCTGCTCCTGAAGAGCCGTTTTGCCGAGTGTTCGGACACTCTTCTCTTCTTTTCCAGAGATGGCTCCTACAGTCTCTCCGACGGTTTTCCCGATCATCCGGGATTCTCCCCCTATTTTCTCGGTGGCGGCTCCTGCGGTCTCAGCGACCGCTTTCCCGGCCATCTGGGCCGACTCTGACTCCTTTTTTCCCCGGGCAGTTCCTGACATCTCTCCAGCCTCTTCCCACGTACTGAATTCCAGTCTCCATTCCATGCCTTTCGGCAGCTTGGGCAAGGCCAGCGGACGTGACTCCCAATGCATATTAAAGGCCACGTAAATAAAATCATCCTCCCGTTTACGGTCAATGATGGCATATTTTCCACAAAACATCATGCCAATCTGGCGATCGGAACGCCCCGTCCCTGGTCGCCAGGCCTCACTTCCGTGATAGGATAAATCCGGATAACCACAAGAAATATAATCCGCCATTCGAAGCTCTCTCGGCTGATGCAAAATAGGATGCGCCTTGCGGAACGCGATCATCTTTGTCGTAAATTCGTATAAATCCTTGCCTTTCACCTGATCTTTCCAGTCCAGCCAAGTAATCTCGTTATCCTGACAATAAGGATTATTATTTCCTTTTTGGCTGTTGCCAAATTCATCCCCCATGAAAAGTCTTGGCGTGGCCTGGGATAAGAAAAGCATGGAAATGGCATTTTCATACTGTCTTTTACGCAGGGACAGCACCTGCTTTTTGCGGGTAGGGCCCTCCGCGCCACAGTTCCAGCTCTGATTATCATCGCTTCCATCCCGGTTATGTTCCCCGTTTTCCTCATTGTGTTTCTCGTCATAGGAAACCAGATCCATCATCGTGAAGCCCTCATAATTGGTCAGATAATTGATACACCCCATCTTCTCGGGATTCCTGCGCACATGAAACATCGCGCTGCCCAGCATATCGGAATCCCCTTTCAGGAAACGCCGCATATCATAAAGAAAATCATCCCGGGAAATCGCCAGATTTCGATACTTGGGTACCTCTGAACCATAAATCCAACCATCGTCCAAATCCGAGAACAAAAGCTTCGTATCCGCCAGAGCGGGCTCTTTGGCGATCAAATCCACCGGAAGTCCCTCTCCCATCAGGCGAAAGCCATCCACATGGTACTGCAGAACCCAGAAAAGCAGGATGTCCGGTATTTCCCTTCTGGGAACATCCCAGGGAAAATAAAACTGCATCACCACTTCCATCCTGTTCCGGTGAAAAGCCTTGACCATCTGTCGAAATTCCAAGGCGGCATCCTCATCTGCGGCATAACCGCTCTTTGGCGCATAATAGAACCCCTTGCGATAGCCCCAATAGTTCAGTTTCGGCTCTGCCGTATTGGCAAGCGGCCTGCCATCCATGGCAAATTTCATGTGCGGGTAGGGATTGGCCGCGTTATCCCGCTCTTTTCCCCCCTCCAGTTCAATAAACTCATAGGCAGGCTGCAATTCCACGGTGGTAATGCCCAACTCCTTTAAATAGGGAATCTTCTCCACAAGGCCCAGGAACGTGCCCCGATGAGGAACGCCGGAAGATGTATGTCTGGTAAAACCTCTTACATGAAGCAAATAAAAAATACTGTTTTCATAAGGAAGCTTGGGACAAGTATCCCCCTCCCAATCGAATGCTTCTGGCAAAAAGGCCGCCCGCATGGACTTTTCCTCTCTCTTTTTTCCATATGCGGACAATTTTACAAAGCTTCTGGCATATGGGTCCGGTATGACGCAATTTCCCTCATAAAACTGATAAGCGACACGGTCGGGCTCTATGCCCGGGATCAACTTGTAATGGATATGGCCGATGCGTTCCTCTTCGGTAAAAGGAAACGTGTCAAGCTTCTTGCCGCTTTCCTTGTCATATAGGATGATTCCACACTGATCCGACTTTGAGAAAAAGGAGACGCGAATACCGTCCGCTTCACGATGCGCCCCTAACGGGTAGGGGGTGATTCTCAACTCATTACCTGTCATGTCTACCTCCAATTGCTGTATTCTGGGTGGGTGATACGGGGGTACTGCAAAAACTTGATTTCCTGCTCAAGACCTCGCGTGATCCGCGCTTCGCGCTCACGGCGCTGCCGCGCCTACGGTGCTTCGCTCCTGTCACGCTCGTTAAAGTGTCAGGTGAAATCAAATGCGGCTGCGCCGCGCTTGATTTCCTGCTCAAGACCTCGCGTGATCCGCGCTTCGCGCTCACGGCGCTGCCGCGCCTACGGTGCTTCGCTCCTGTCACGCTCGTTAAAGTGTCAGGTGAAATCAAATGCGGCTGCGCCGCGCTTGATTTCCTGCTGACACTTTACATTATACATTATGTTCGTGGGGGTTGTAAATTGGGTGGAAGAAAAAAGTAAATTAATTGTTGCAAAAATATGGAAAGTTGTTATACTGTAGGGAAAGGAGGTGTTTGAAATGGCCAATTTTGATGATTATGAAGATGACGAGATGACGGTGGAACTGGAGTTGGACGATGGAAAAGTCGTGAACTGCGCCGTAATCACGATCTTGACCGTGGGCGAGCAAGATTATATCGTGCTTCTTCCTCTGGATGAAAACGGGGACAGTCAGGATGATGAAGTCTGGTTTTATCGTTATATAGAAAACCCCAACGATCCGGAAACAGAGCCTGACCTCGAATATATTGACGATGATGAGGAATACGACATCGTCGCCGATGCGTTTGACGAATATCTGGATGAATGCGAATTTAATGAAATGGATGACGATTGACACTTGAGGTTTGAAAGACATCAAACCCTCTGCAAGGGCAAACATTTCTACTGCCGATTGATTATCCCATTTCCATATCGCTCTGTCAAAATTATTTTTTATATAAACACATCGCCTGTGGCGATATCAAGCATTAGCTGATACATGATCGCGACATACCCAAGATGAAGATAGTCAAAGGTCGACCGATCCCCATGGGCGATTTTGTTGCGCAGGTTTAAATCTTTTCTTCCGAACAGAAAGCGAAGAACAGCCAGATATTCCGGCCTGATTTGTGTTGCTGTGTAGTCAAGAGCCAACATATCACCGAGGGTAAGATCATCTCCCCCATGTTTCCCATACATGACGTTCTTCATGCCTCCCCTGTTAATCAGTACACCGTATTTCTCACCTATATCCCAAATTGCTTTCAGCATCTTTCTTCTATCGCCCGAGATTTTTCCGTCGCCGACATCTCGCATCCATTTAAAGGCATGATAGAGATTCCGTTCTTTTTCTTCAAGCGCACTGAGAATCTTCCATTGATTCCCAGTTTCATCGAGCCATTTGGATATGATGGAATTCTCCAGATATTGTGTCAGTCCCTGTTCGATGAGGGCAGGGAATATGTATGTGGCGGATACCGCATGTGGCGGCCCGATAACGTTTTTCCCCTTTTCCGCACCGGGAACTGAGATTTTTTTGCCTGTATATGCTATGGATTCCTCTATAATTGGCTTTCCTGGTTCATCCGACTCGCCGTGGATTTTTATATGAACCTGTTTGGGCACATTCAGGAGCACACATGCATAATCGATATAGGCCGTTCTGAATACTTCACTAAAATCCACCACAAAGCTCGATAGTTCCAGCAACTGAACCTCTCCGCTCCTCGCGATAGCCGTATGGTATTCAGCAAAGATTGCGCCAAGATAATTCACGCAATCTTGATTCAACAGGCTGATTCTCCGAAGCTCCGCTTTTTCTTCTTCGTCCTCAAAATAACCAAACGGCTCCGGGTAAACGGCGTGTTCACGGTCAAACGCATAGATTTCTGTGAACTCTGATAACAGCCGCAGCTTTACTTTTCGTTGTTCTTCTGGATTTTTGTGTGTGGCAAGAAGCCTCGCATATCTTTCCCGGTTGTACTCATCTAAGGGCTCTGGATTGCAGAGAACAAGACTACCATACTGGTTTGTAGTATATTGCTTCACATAAACATAATCAGACATTATTGATCGCTCTCCAAAACCGCACAAATTCTGCTATATTTTAGCGACTAAAATTTTTCCCAGCAATCAGCTATCCAGACTTTCCTCATTCAGCAGGAAATTATAGACACTTATAATCAACACGCCGTCATCATTGTAAGATATTGATTTCGTCCTCGCCATAGAAATCATCCTCCTCATTTTCAAGCCAACTTGATTAGGCAAGTCTTACCAAGGAACGCTGCTCCATAGCAATAAATGGTTGTATAGCCTTCCAGTTGAAGATTCCTCATATACTGTTTCTCTTCAATCTGTTTCAGAGCATCGTTACATGCGCCTTCAAGACTATATCCTTCTTTGCCAGGCCACTTCACCTCAATCACTATTGCACTCCTATGCGCCCGGTCTGTTACAACAACATCGGCGCGCCCTGTACCCTGTTCAGAATTTGACTTCACGGAATAACCCGAGCCAGCAAACATCCCAACGACAAATGCATGATAATAATCTTCCCTATAGTCATAATAACTAATAGTTTTAAAAAGTATATCTGTAACTTTTTTCGTAAGTCGCTCTGCTTCCCCGTTCCACCATGCCCGGAACAAATCGCTGCGATCTGTCGCCGCAATCTTATCCTCAAACCATCTTTTTACTGTGTCTCCAAATACGGACTTTACTTCCTCATTCGGAATACGGAGTGCTGTGTTCCTTTCTGAAAGTTTCATACCTTTCGGCAGCTTTTCTGGCAAAACCTGAGTCAGATATCCGGTCAGATACAGAATGCTCCACAAATTATCTTCTTTGGAATGAGCAATATCGTATGTCAAATCTTCTTGGATCGGTTCCTGAATCACTCCGCCCGCCAACAAGGTCTCAAACTTATCGTTTACATTGATCTCCGGGTGTTCAATAAAACGCTTAATAATATTATTATGGCTTGTATCCAGCCAATGATTTCTCGGCCTGGACTCCGGGTCCGTCAGTAGATCACGTACATGATTAATTACATCCCAAGGACAATAAATTTCTTCTGTTCCAAAAACATATCCATCATACCATTTCTTCATCTCAGGTAGCGCATCTTGTAATTCAGCCGCTTGCAACAGTTCATTTACCTCTGCCCCTGTAAATCCAAAATATTCCTGATACCTTCTACTTGTAATTGAATTTGATATAAAATTATTTGCGCCTGTAAAGATACTCTCTTTTGCGATGCGCAGACATCCGGTCACAACAGCAAATTTCAAAAACGGATTTGACTTCCATGTCATACCCAGTAAACTGCGTATCACATCCAGCATATCCTCGTAATAACCGTTATCGCTAGCCTTTGCAAGCGGGACATCGTACTCATCAATCAGGAGGATAACCTGTTTTCCATAATGGGCATACATCATGCGTATCAAGACAAGCAATGCTGTTTTTACATCTGTCTTATTTCCCATCTGGCACAATAAACGAGAAAACCGTTCCTTATCCGTTTTTGAGACCTTATCACTGTCCAACAAATATCTATGTTCATCATATAACGACGAAATCGTAAACTGAAGCAGATCATACGCATCTTGAAACGATGTTCCATTCACATCCTTCAAAGTAAAAAACAATACCGGCCACTGATTCATCCATTTCGCACACGTATCTGAGTCCTTCGCTATTTCCAACCCCTCAAACAACTTTCTGCTATTCTTGCAGATATCAAAATACTCTGCCAGCATACTCATTGTAAGCGTTTTACCAAAACGACGCGGTCTGGTAATAAGGTTCACATCAAATGTCTCGCTTACCAATTCTTTAACAAATCCAGTTTTATCAATGTAATAACAATCACTGTTACGCACTTTTGCGAAATTATCAATACCATAGGGTAGGTTCACTTTGTTCATTCTCCAACACACTCCTTTCCGGCGCTGATGCCGCCAAATGTGTTCAATAGGCTGCCTTTGTGGTACACAATACCGCTTATTTTAAAGCGCATACACTTAAAAGGCTACACTACACCCATTATGATGCCATTATACCACTGGCCTCCCGGATAATCAACGCCTAAATCTTGAATGTTACACACTCTAATTTATATGGTTATGAAAATTTGGAAATTTTAAAAATCCTAATCGGCTAGGCCGTGAATTGTAACTGTTCACAGTAAATTTACAATTAAAAACCTCCCGTTGAGGATCTCCTGGATGGAAAAAATGCCGTATTGTTTCCGCAGGGTAATAAAATATGGGCGCATCGTCATTGTCCGTCCACAGATGCATTTAAAGCGTGGAGCCATAAATATGTATTTACGGTCAGAAATAATTATCCCTCGTTTCTTCCCTTTCCCCCGAAAGCCCCTGTGCGCCGGGCACCGCGCCCTTCAGCGCCTTTTCCAGCTCGTCCGGTTCCTCATCCCCGGTGATCCGTGGCATTTCTTCCTCTGCCGGCACCCTGTTTTCCTCTGCCGCCAGCCAGGCGGCTTTCCGTTTCCCACTCATATCCATCCTTTCCGGCCCCTGCTGCAGCCTTTTAGCAATTAGTTATAGCTAACTCCTAAGTAAAAAAATAGTCTCTGGGACAGATATACTCTGCCTCAGAGACTATTGGTATTATTTTACATTTTAGGCTTGTCGATTCCTTGCCATCTTGATGCGAAACAGTTGACTTTCAGTCCAAAACCGCTATAATTAGATGCAGAGGATAGCGGCAAGACCAGCTATCGTGTGCTTTGAAACGGCTGCTGGGTCGGCTTTCAGTTCGCCGTGGAGCACTGCCGAGGGTTATGTGTTACCTCACGCCGGCTAGATTCCGCTTCGCCGGGTCGAACGAAAACGCTTGGGAGTCTTGTGATTGCAAGGCTCCCTTTTCATTACTGAAGCCTGGTGCTTCCCCTTACTTTGCAACAGAAGGGCGCTCTCAGATCATCTTCATCAGAATAGCCTGGTCTTCCTGGCTGACCTTCAATGCCTTCATGGCGTCCTCCACACCTACATTAAAGGATTCCATGGCGTTCTTTATAGCATCCCTTAAAGTCTCAAGATGACCTTTCTGCTCCGCCCTTTCAATTATCCCAGCACTCAAATTACACATCCTGTCCACCTCCCGGCTTATCGTCTCCGTTACCGCTATGTTGAATTCATTCGGTAACATCTCTTTTTTCTCTTCTTTGCTTAAGGTCTCAGAGAAGAGCTTGCTCAGCAGCCGAACCATCGGATTGTCGCTTTTCTCTCCCTTTGCTCCCAGCCGGATCACCACGATCTTCTCCAGATCATAGTTCTCAGGATCTTCTTTATAATCCCCGTGCCGGCAACTCTCTTGGAACTGATAATCATTGATGGAGTCCGCCCTGTCCTCGGCCGTTCCAACACAAATCCATACGGAGACCACCTTCTGGATCTTCTCGTAGTGCTGCCCTGTGAATACAGTTCCCTTTTGTGCGGATATCATCCGGGAACCATAGTAGATTCCCCGTTTCGTGATGGGATATCCGGGGATATCGTTACCTTGGATTTCCACATTCACGATGATCTCTACCAGGGTTCCGTCCTTCGGCACCCGCACTACAAACCGGATGTCATAGTATATGCTGCCTTCCCGGATGCTTTTATCCTCTGTGGACGATCCCTCTATCCGTCTGCTGCCGCTCAGCTTTCCGTTCTCCTCTTCGTCAGCTTCCAGCAGCTCGACCTCTACATCTTCGTCACTTTCCGGGTCCTTGATGTCGGCATGATCCTGCATCACCGCTATTTTGCTGATCTTCGGCTTTCCCTCGATATACTTCGGGATCTCCTCCAACGGCGTATCCGCGAACTCATCCATCGTGTACTTCAGAATATACGCCAGGATCGCCTTGTTTGCAACCAGTTTTTTTGCTGTCGCGTCATGCGCGGCGCTTTCATCAGCCACATTCAGGGCCTACGCCACGTCGTTTTCTATGATTTGTTTGTCTTTATTGTCGCCCATGGCGTATCACCACTCTTTGTCCGACGGTATTTCTGACACGGAGTCCTGTCTGTTGACCGTCTGCGTATTGAAACCTGATATCACACTTATATTATAACCAATTCGCTCTAAAATGTCAAATGCAACATGAAATTGTCAGACAACTCTCCTGCCCCCTGTTACAATTCACGGCCTAGCCGATTAGGATTTTTAAAATTTCCAAATTTTCATAACCATATAAATTAGAGTGTGTAAGTGCCCAAAAAAACCGAATTTTCAGTAATTTTTGGCATTTTTCTATTGCATTTCATATGGTTATGTGATATTATATATGCATAACCGTATGAAAGGGGAAAATTTATGGCAATCATCAAACAGCATGACAAACGTTCCGGCATCACTTATGCATATGAGTCCCATTCTTACTGGGATCCTGAAAAAAAGATGACCCGGGCAAAGAGAAAACTTATTGGAAAGGTCGATCCGGACACCGGGGAGATCGTCCCGACAGATGGCCGCAACAAAAAATCCAAAACACCGGCTTCTGGCGACACTGACTACAAAAAAATGTATGAAAAGCTTCTGAAAAAGTATGAAGCCCAGGAAACACTTATTGAATCATTAAAGAAACAGATCGAAGAACTGAGAAATCATTGACCGGGAGGCCTCCATGTCCGTTGGATCGTTTGATACAGGCGCATTAAGAATAAGGCTCAAAGCAGCAGAAGATAAAGTGAAAGCTTTTGAAAACGGAGAAAAGTATGTGCAGATGCCGCTTTTCCGGAAAGCTTAAAAGATGAAGTGACTTATGACGGTACCGCAAAGGCATTTGCATACCTGCTGAACAATGAATGCCACGTCAGCATCGGAAAAACGCAGAATTTTATAAAGGAAGTCACCGGAGGGAACCTTAATCTGTCCACCGGCCTTATCTGCAATCTCTCCAAGCAGTTTTCAGAACAGACAAAAGAAGAACGGGATGAGATTTTTCTAAAGCTCTTTTCCGCTCCTGTCATGCATGCGGATTTCACATTCGGCAGGATGAATGGAAGTCAGACTGCCGTTATGATCTGTGCCGCGAGGGATACCGTATTGTACCAGGGACGTCCCCAAAAGGGGGATAAGGGAGTAGAGGGTTCTCCTTTGGAATTCTATGATGGAATCCTGATCAGTGACCATGAGGCGTCTTTGATAAAACATGGTTCCCAAAACCAGGAATGTATGGCGCATATAAAAAGACATGTCATTAGCAGTATTGAAAATGAGAAGGGTCTCACATGGAATACACTGATGAAAGAATGGATCAAGGATGCGTTCACATACTGGAATGACGTACATAATGGAGAGGCAGAAGCGTCTGAAAAAGCAGCCGAATTAGACCGGCGGTATGATGAGATCATGGCGAGAGCAAAATCAGAGTATGAATATGAACCACCCGGCGAATACTACAAAGACGGATATAACCTTTACAGACGGATGGCAGAAGAAAAAGAGAGGTACACACTCTTTTTACATGATCCGTCCGTGGAGCCGGATAACAATCTGGCAGAACGATGTGCAAGAAAATTCAAACGGAAAGCAGCCCAGGTGATGTGCTTCCGCAGCCAGGATGGAGTAGACTGGTTTTGTGATGGTTTAAGCATAATCGAGTCCATCAAAGCAGCGGGTAAAAATTTATATGAATCGGTCACAGAGAGATTTAATACTGGTCTGGAGGTGTAATGCTTAAAGTGCACAGACACCTCCTGTTAACCATGCTCAAACCCCGCAATCAACATCTGCGAGGTTTTTCTTTATCGGCTAGGCCGTGAATCAATGTCATTAAGTTAACATCGAACAGCCTGAAATGGTTAGATTCTTTTTATAAGGTCTAACCATTTTTTTGTGTTTAAAAAAATATTTTTAATTTTTTTTAAAAGGGGTTGACAAATCCCCTATAATGTGCGGCCGCTCTCGCTACTGATGGAATTTAAGAGGTAGCGAGAGCGGCC
>CANQNT010000068.1 GCA_947625255.1 uncultured Acetatifactor sp.
TCGATCTTGTCTTTTACAATTATATTCTGAAATGCTTTGTGCTGATTGATCTGAAAACAAGCGACCTGGCACATCAGGATATCGGTCAGATGCAGATGTATGTCAATTATTATACAAGATATATGATGAACGAGGGCGATAATCCTCCGGTAGGCATTCTTCTGTGCGCTCAAAAAAGCAATACCTTGATGCAGTTGACTCTGCCGGAGAACAACACACAGATTTATGCGGCCAAGTATATGCCCTATATGCCGACCGAGGAAGAACTGAAGCGGGAATTGAATTTAGAGGAATTTGAGAAGTTGGAGAAGGAATAAATGAGCAAAACATATTATGATATGTTAAAAGTTCACTTATAGTACTCAATATAAAAGAAAAGCGAAGTGAAAAAGCGGACTCAATTTATTCTAATCCGGACAATGACCGATTGAAAATCCTGACATAGACATTACCCAACTTAAGATTGCAGACAGAATTAAAAATAATATTTTGCCGTCAACATTGGGATTGTTTGATATTGTTGTGGAAGATATAGAGGACGTGGCAGTCGTAAAGATCATTGTATCCAGCGGACTGGAAAAACCTTACTATGTCAAGAATAAGGAAATCCCGCCGGTATTTGAGATTTTCAGTGATCGTATGGAATTGACGTCATACGGGGCTTGATTCCCGGACAGAGCAAAGAGGACTTTTTCAGCTGCAGCAGTATGCCCAGAAACAGGGAACTGATGAGAGTATTTAAGGATTTGGGATTGGTTGAACAGTTAGGATCCGGGATGAGCAGAATTTTGCATTTCTATAAAAGGGATATTTTTGAAATATCGGATCATTTTATTAAGGTGGTTTTTCCGTTTTCAGGAACAGACAGGGAAAAGAATACCGCCATTGGCGATAATAACGGCGATAAAAACAGGATTTTGTTGCTGATTGAAAAAGAACCAAATCTTACGGCAAAACAGATGAGTGAACAAACGGAATTCAGTACACGAAAGATCAGCCGTATCGTGAAAGAACTGCGGGAGTCCGGACAAATTGCGCGTGTAGGATCTGCCAGAAAAGGATATTGGATGATAAATCAGTGAAGCTGCGATATTTAATGGAAAAATTTTCCGGAGTAAAACCGTAACGATGGCAGAGCATTCGGCCGTTAACCGAATGGTTGCAGGTTCGAGCCCTACTCGGGGAGTTCTGCAGAAACAAGTTTTTGCCAAGCCCGTAAACAGAGATATTTGCGGGTTTTTGCGTATAAACAATGAGAGAAAAGATGAGGAAAAACAGATCGTCTGTCTGAAAAAGCGGCAGGTGACTGTTAACCGGAAAAAGAAGTAAAAAACAAACCAAAAAAGAAATAAAAAACACAAGAAAAAGAGAAGTAAAAGAAAAAACAAAAAGAGAAACGAAAAGGATAACTGGAACTGCGCTGCTGACATAATTTCGGGAAAATCAGCCTGATAGTAAATCTATTATATTGAACTGTGATAGTCCAATATAAAAATCTTACTGTCAGGCTTTTTTCTTTAAAAATATTTATATGGATGGTCTGCTATATATAATATGGCTTGTCAGATACATATTTTAAAGAGCCTGCAACTGCAATTAAGTTTATCCCAGCATACATGATTCATTTTGCAACAGTGAAAGAACGAACGGAAGAAATTATTATGGCAGAGAAAGATGCGTATTTTCTGTATGGTATTTTTTTTCAGCCCAGAGTTGAAAGTGATGAATTGAAGAAAAAGGGAATTAAGGTGACGCTTAAAAAGTTATGCAGGCTTCTTGAGTGTACGCCGAATGATATTGTTAAATTTACAGATGAATAAAAGCTGAAAGAGTGGTTTCTGACAGCTTTTGTTTTTTCATGCAGATGTTCTGTTATTTTGAAGCAGAGATTGTCTTTCGTATTTCCTGTGAGTGAAGTCCTCCGGTATTAAAATGCTTTGCGATCTGGTTCAGGTTGCGGACGTATTCTGCCAAATGCAGTTTTGCGTTTTTTGCGTCCTCGGACACGATTTCATATTCCGTATCCGTGAGCAAAACCGCACATTTGAGAAAATGTGCAGCAAACGAGGGTATGGGGGCTGCGAAAATCACAAAAGTGAGTTTCGAGCGGCTCCGGCGTATCTTGCTTTTTAAGTTTGCAAAAAGTCCCTCTATAATTAATTAAAGCCAAATAGAAGGACAAAGTGGGAAAGGGAAAATAGAAATTTTTCAATAATATGAAAAAATTACATGTAATTATATTTGGGCAAAAAGTTTCTATAAGGTGTGGTTAAGACAGAACGAAATAGGATTATCATTCATGTTGAAATTAAAAAATCTTTATGGTACTATTTTTATAACAGATGAATAACAGTCTATTGCAGACGTCGTATAGTTGGTATTATGGGAGGGATATTTTTTGAAAATCTATCTGGATATGTGTTGTTATAACAGACCATATGATGATCAGACACAAATGAAAGTGGCTATGGAAGCACAGGCAAAGCTGCATATTCAGGATTTGATAAAAGAGAAAAAATTGGAACTTATCACATCATATATGTTAAGATATGAATGTGGGAACAATCCTTTTTCTATGCGGAGGGATGCAATTTTTGATTTTATTGATAAATATGCTTTTGGATATGTAGGTGATGAGAGAAAAGACGTAATCGAGACAAAAGCAGAAGAAATCATGGAGACTGGCGTGAAATATAAGGATGCATGTCATGTGGCGTCAGCAATTTATGCTGGCTGTGAATATTTTATATCAACAGACATAAGATTATTGAGATATCAGTCTAAAGAAATCAAAATGGTTACTCCGATAGAATTTGTAGTGGAGATGGAGGATGAATAAAATGGCGAACAGCACTGTTGAAATCATGAATAAAGGTATGAAATGTTTGACGGAGCATATGGGAATCGTAGAAGCAGAACGCTTTATTTCTCTGATCATACAGGAAAAGTTTGACTATACAAAATGGCAGCGTGAATATTTCGACAGGAAAAGCCCTGAAGAAATCAGCAAAGAAGCTTCTGAATATGAGAAGGCGCATCCCTATACGGGCGAAGCGGTCAGACTTTGAAAGCAGGCGGGCAATCAATTTTTATAAAAAACTGTATGTGGATCTTATGCAAAGCAAAAGTGGCGCAAATTCAGATGGATAAGTCATAGTAATGTAAGGAAGCCGCCTTTGTCAGAGAAAAATCTGGCAAAGGCGGCTTCCTTACATATATATTATATCATCTTTTTGCCTTCATAACAAGGCTTGTATCGGTTGCGGATTTTTCATAAAATCTAAAACGAGGGGTGTTTGCTATGGTATTTGGAGAATTTAAGGAGATTTTGTTCTGGAATGACATGGAGAAGCTGGTGAGGGAGGAAAAACGACTGATGGGAAAATACCGGTCCAACGATAAGCCGGAGAACAGGCAGTTATATAGTCGGGAAATGACTATGTTCATTCAGAGAGAAATCCCGACAAGGGCACATTTCTGGAAACGGATAGGTGAATATGAAAAAGATGGAAACCCCCAGTGGGCGGTGGGACGCAATCCATGCTGTGACGATCTGTCTATCCTGCAGTTGAAAAAAGCATACAAAAACCGGTCACGAGGCGCGGAACGCGCAGAAATGACGAAGCGAGGCGCGGCAGTCTGGGCCGGGCATATTGATGATTATGTAAAGAATGTGACGGCTGATGGACCAAATGAGATTCTCGAACTTACAATAGGAGCAGGCTTCGGTACTGCCGCCGTAGTTGAAAAAATGACAGACGATGATTTTTATGTGGGCGTGGATATAGATTTCAAATGTGTGAATAATGCCGAAGGCATTCTCAGGTATTATAAAAAACCCGGGTTGGCCATTGCCACGTCGCTTTGGAATCTGCCGTTTGATGACAGCAGTTTTTCCGTGGTCTGTTCACATCTTGGGATAGAAGAATGCCGTGAGATTCCGCAGATCCTGTCTGAAGCTGTCCGTGTTCTGACGGACAAGGGAAGGATCGTGTTGACTTGTTCAGATACAGGGCTCAGACGGACCGACTCCTATTTTTCTCTCTATGGGATCAGACCGCAAGAAGCAGCCGCTTGTCTGCGTCGTGTCAGACATTACGCCGACCGAGAGCAGGTAGATGAGATCATGAAGAGTGTGGGCATGAAGCGGACAGATTTCTGTCAGCATGGCAGGCGGTATGTTGTCGTTTATCAGAAGGATAGTTACGCAGTTTCAGTCAGGTGATTGCTGATCGTGTGTCAGGCGATTTTGCTCAATAAAGGAGAAATGTTTATGGATAGTATAACAAAAACCAACTTATCGACAGAAACGATCAGACATCTGGTGAAGCTGCATTTTCCAAAAGAGAAGGTTCTTTCTATCGTTGAACTCTTGGAAGGAATGTGCAACGGCGCATGGAAGATCATCGGCACAGGTTGCCTGCAAAAGGGCGTAGTAATGAAAGCCGGATCGTCGAATCAGGCGCAGATGCTTACCTATGAAAAGGATAAGCTGCGCACGGAGATCCTTGTATATCGGCTTCTTTCGGACAGGGAGATTCCCATCCCGCGGCTTTTGGCCAGCGACACATCCAGAAGTGAAGTGCCCTGCGATTATTTTTTCATGGAGTGGGTGCCGGGCGCCACATGGCTGTCCTGTCTGTATCAGATCCCTGCAAAGAACAGATCGGAGCTGATGAGGCAGCTTGGCCGATATTTTGGCACGATCCATTCTGTAGAAGGCGGCTGGTTCGGTTATATCAAAGAGGACATCCATTTTCAGTTTGATACATGGGGTGGGGCGTTTACGGCAATGATGACAGATATTTTGAACGATGGTAGAAAACACGGATGCCTGCTGCCCTATGAAAAAATAGAGCAGGCATTGACTGTGCACCGGGATCGGCTGAATGCGGTAAAAACGCCAAGGCTGGTAGATTTTGACCTGTGGGCAGGAAACGTGTTTCTCAATGCGCCGGACTGTACTAAAATTACCGGAGTGATTGATTTTGAACAGTGCTTTTTTGGCGATCCCCTTGCGGATTTTATTGCGGCAGTCCATTTGCTGGAGGATGTGGGATCGGAGCAGGAATTTCTGGAAGGATATGCACAGATCCTGGGACCATTGAAATTTTTAAAAGACGACCGGATCCGCATGGATCTGTACCGTTTGTATATGCAGGTCATTTTATTTGTGGAAGCATACCGGTTTGACGAAGCCCATGCAGAAAAGGTGAGAAAAAGATCCGGCAGGAAAATGGAAGCGCTGCTGGAGAAACTGACTGCCTGAAAGGAAGCTTTTGCGAGATCTGCGATTACTTTTGGCATGCAAGGATAGATTTTAAGGTGAAACGGTCAAGATTTTTTTAGAAGAATAAAGTAACATAGTGATCACAGAAAGAACTCTTTCCTGTTATCTTTTAGACATGCAAAGGGGCGGATAGGAAGATGATCCGCTGGGAGTTTGTACTGGCCGGTCAATTCAATGATGTGAAAGGGAGGAAAACTATGTTACGATCAGAAATCAGTGTATAGATCGATCACGCGCTGGAATATGCGCGGAAAAATCTGAAAAATCCCAAAATATCCGTGGAGGACGTAGCGCTTCACGCAGGATTTACAACGAATTATTTCAATCAGGTTTTTGCGGCCCATACGGGATTCTCCGTCATGGAATATATCCGGTTTGAACGGCTGCGAAAGGCTGCAAGGCAGCTTCAGGCCACTGACAAAGATATTCTGGATATTGTGCTGGACAACGGATATGAGACCCATGAAGGATTTACCCGTTCATTTAAACAGCAATACGGCTGTACGCCTTCTGAATTCAGGGAGAAGAAAAAAGGGTTTCATTTGTGCTGGAAGGATATGGCGGACCCTACGGTGGCAAAGTGGTTTCTTGCAGACCACCCCGGGTTCAGACCGGCAGACGAGCAGATACTCATAGATGAGCTGCTTTTAAAGGATCCCCACAGATATGGGTATCTTTGTGTCACCATCAACACGTTGGCGTTGAAAGCAGTCACGGATCTGGACAATCCTGCAAAGGGATTTGTGCTTGTGGGAGATGCGACTTCCCAGGATCATCCTTATGAAGTGAGTCTGGTATGCGACGACAAGGATACCGTTGCCCGCTGGCTGAAGTCTGTGAACTGTGTGACAGCAATTTACACAGATGCGGAGGATGCGGTGCCTGACCATGCGTCAGTTAGAAAAGAGTATATGTATCTGGGCGATCCGGAAGTTGTTTCACTGCAGGAGGGCATGATCATCCGGCCATTGACTTCTAAAGATCACGATCAGATCAGACAATTGGCTGGATCAAGAAATAACGGGCTTATTCAGCATTTACTTCACCTGGAACAATCGGAAAAAGATGAAAATACATTGGAATACGGCGTGTTTACCGATCATCTGCTGGCGGTTGCCGTCTGCGCGCCGGAAAGAGTGCATGGGTTTGCGCTTAATGACTGTATTGTGATTCTGTTTCCGGAGGGAGAAGAGGATTCTAACCTGTTCCCATATAATGCAATGATCCTGTTTAGATCTAATAAATCAATATGAAGTTATATATGAATAAATGGTTTAAAGTATTGACGTTAGTATTAATGGTGTTTGTATTTATTACTCTCATTGGTTATATTTCACCTAATAATTTACTATTTATATCAAGTATATTTAATTTGACAGATGGTCAATTAAATAATTTCCTTGTGGCAATAGATATTGCACTTTCATTTGGTATAGCAATATACACTATAATAGAGCAAAAAAGAGTGAAAAAGAGGTGTCAATATGATTTTTTAATTGAAAAAGATAATTTAAAATTTGATTCATATAACCGATATCCAACAGACATTGAAGATGCCTATCGCTATGATTTTTGCAGGAAAAATGGAGATGGCATAAAAGAACCATTTTATTTGGTGGATATTCATTTGCAGAAAGAGGAAATTGCCAGCGTAGGAATACCTCTTAATATGCAAGTTAATACAGGTATATCTGGAAATATTATTGAATTCAGAAAACTAAATATAAGTGCTTATGAAAATGAAAAAGAAATAAAGTATAAAAATTCAGACAAATTTTTGGAAATAATCGCACCAGTAAGAGATGAAAAAAGATTTTTAATACGACTTAAACTTCTATGTGATTATAATTTACAAGAAATATTACAGGATAGCTGCATTTATATTAGTTTTTTAATAACATTAAAAGATGACAGGAGGCGAAAGTATAAGAATTATATTTTTTTGGTTATACAAAACGTAAGAGGAGAAGCTAAGATTTTAGAAAGTAATTCAAGCCATAGTTGGTTATTGTACATAAGAGAATTATTTAAAATAAGATGCTTAAAGAATAATTAAAATTAAACGAAAGGCGTTCAGAAATGAGCGCCTTTTTATGTAAAAGAAAAGAGGAAATGATCTGCTGAAGGGGAGAACCAGCCCTGTGTGCTTGTATTAGCGAAAAGGTGCAACGGTGAGGCTATGATGTGGTAGAGCCAGATGTAGTCTGTGCATATGTTCCCTAAATAATCAGAATGTTAGTGCATAAAAAGTGGAAAATAACACTATGGATTGCCATATTGTAGGTGGGGCGGGCTATGGTAATTTGGGTTAATATATTTTTGAGGAAGAAATATGGAGGATAAGAACGGAAATAAGTGTCCTGTTCTAAGGATTCAAGTGGATAATTTGACAGTAATGTAATGTTCAGCAAAAAGCTGAGTACAGGCCTGAAGGAGCGTGTACGGGACATTCTGACGGAGGCGTATGCGGAACAGCTGCAAAGGGAGCAGTTGCCGGACGCTCATCTTTTGTAACTGAAAAAAGGATCTGTGTTGCTCCGGGTGGTTGGTTTTTGGAAAACCGCATTGCCAGACCATCCATTTCGATGTATAATAACAGCACCGGGACAGTATGATCCCGGCGTGTACCTTGATAATCGAATAAAATGAAGCAACGCAGTTCCGTACAAAGTATCGTACGGAGGCAGCGTTATGAAACGGGTTTATTGTCTTTACAGAGTATCAACAAAGAAGCAGGTAGACAAAAATGAGAACGACATCCCCATGCAGAGGACAGCGTGCCGTGATTTTGCCGGGCATATGCCGGAATGGTCGATCCTGAAGGAGTTTTCCGAAAAGGGAGTCTCCGGTTATAAGGTATCAGCCGACAACAGGGACGCCATACAGGAATTGAAAGATGCCGCATTGAAAGATGAGTTTGACATTCTCCTTGTGTTCATGTTTGACAGGATCGGGAGGATCGACGATGAGACGCCCTTTGTGGTGGAATGGTTTGCGAAGCACGGGATCGAGGTGTGGAGCACCCAGGAGGGGCAGCAGCGGTTCGACAGCCATGTGGACAAGCTGATGAATTATCTGCGGTTCTGGCAGGCGTCGGGAGAGAGCGAAAAGACATCCATCCGGATCAGGAACAGGATGCAGCAGATGACCCTTGACGGGCTCTATACAGGCCGTTCCGTGAAGTTCGGGTATCGCTTGGTTGACAGCGGGCTTGTAAACCGGAAAGGAATCCCTATCAAGAAGTATGAGATCGATCCAATAGACAGTGAGACTGTCCATATGATCGGCGATATGACGGTACATAAAGGATACGGCTCATGGCGGCTGGCGGATTACCTGAATAAGAACGGATACCGGTTAAGCAGCGGCGGGAAGTTTACCAACACAAAGATCGTCCGTATCCTGCGGGATCCATTCTACTGCGGACGTCTGGAGGACGGGACAACATCAGGGAAGCTGCAGACACTGCAGATCCGGAGTGAGGAGACATACAGCCAGATCCTGTATATCCTTGAACAGAGACAGAGCAAAAATGAGGAAAAGCGTCATATCGCCTTACAGACCAAAGGGCAGGCAATGCTTTCCGGGAATCTGTACTGCGCCCACTGCGGCGGGCGGCTAACCACCATCCGGTATAAGGACAGCTATACAAGGGCAGACGGTTCCAAGTATTCCGTGGACCAGATCAAGTATTCCTGTTACCACAAGAGCCGGAAGCTGTGCGTGTGTGACGGCCAGACAACCTATCAGGCGGACCGTGTGGACGGATATGTCAGCGGTGTCATGCGCCGGATATTCAGCTGTATGGAGGGCGCGCCGGAGGAAGCAAAGCTGCAGGCCATGTTTAAGCGTCAGATGGCAGGGAACGGGGCTACCCAGAGGAAACTGGAAAGGGAGCTTGTGAAAAACCATGAACAGCTTGAAAAACTGCAGATGGAGATCGCAAAGACCCTGACCGGGGACAGCGTGTATTCCCCCGAAGATCTGAGTCAGGCGATCCAGACCGTAAAGAAACGGGTCGCTGACATGGAAGATGAGCTTGGAAGGCTGAAAGCGGAAGAAATGCAGAAGAAACAGGGCGTGGATATGATCACACCGGCTTACCGGCAGTTTCAGACATGGGCGGAGGAATTTGACAGCGCCTCGCTGGAGCAGAAGAAAATGATCGCCTGTAATCTGTTTAACCGGATCGAAGTCGGACGGGATTATAAGATCAAAGTCGAGCTCAACATGACCTACCGGCAGTTCTGTTCCGAATGGAACGGAGCGGGTATCTGAGGACATCCCCTGTGAAGTAAGGGCAAAGAATGCTGTACGATAACAAGGACAAGAGACAATAAGACCGGTGTGAAAAAGATGAGGGAATGAACCCCCATCAACCGTACACGTTGCTTTATTGTGATTCGATAGATAAGAAAATAACCCTGAGAGGGGGAGAGATCGAACACGACCATCTGCCAGAGTTTTCCGGTGTAAAACCGTAACGATGGCAGCCCAGGCCACTGCCGGGATGGACGATCAGGCAGCGGACAACGCCGTCACCAGCGTGGATTCGGGACTGCTGCAGATGGTCAGCGGGGAATCTCTGGAAAATTTCATGGGAGACATGGCCGATAAGGCGCTCAGCGCAGTATTTGTGCTGGCGGTGTGGTTTTACCTGCTCAACGTATTTTCTGTGGCTTCGGCAAGGATCTTTCTGGAGGGCCGCGTCTATAAGGAGGTGTCCGTGAGCAGGATCCTGTTTCTGGTGCGGCTGAAGAAACGGAGCAACGCGGCCCTTGTGATGCTGCTCAAGACGGTCTATCAGTCTTTATGGATGCTGACCATCGTAGGGCGGTATCATCAAGAGCTATTCCTACCGGATGGTGCCTTATATCGTGGCGGAGAACCCTTCCGTAAAGCCTCGAGAAGCCATTACCCTGTTCAGAAAGCTGATGAACGGCCATAAGTGGGAGTGCTTTGTGCTGGAGCTTTCCTTCCTCGGCTGGAACTTTTTCAGCCTCCTCACCTTCGGCCTTGTGGGAATGTTCTTCTCGGTGCCTTACAGGCAGGCGACCTTCAGCGAGTATTATGCGCGCCTGCGGGAAGCCGCAAAGGAAGATCTTTGTCATTTCTCTCATCGGCTGGATCTGGGAGGTGAGCCCCCATCTGATCTCCGACGGAGAATTTGTGAACAGGGGCGTGCTCCACGGACGGATCTGCGCGGGGGACTGTTGGTGTTCGGTCTGGGCGGCATGGCCATCGTGTATTTTCTGGCGCCCCTGCTGGACAATGTGATCAGAAGATTTAAGATGAACATCCTTGTGCCTGTGTGTCTGGTCCTTCTCGTAGTATTCGGCTGAGATCAGGTATATTCCCATAAGCATCCCAACACGGGCAAGGGCATTACAGATTATGCGTCGGCTGTAACGGACATTGACGGTACAGCGTCGGCGGAAGGAGGAAAAGGATATGAAAAGAAGATGCGGAATGAAACGTTTGTTATCTGTTCTGGTATGTGCGGCGCTCATGGTATCCATGCTGTCCGGCCAGGTGTTTGCGGCGGATCAGGATATGGACGGGCTCATCAGCGAGGCTGTGGCGGCCATGGAAGAACGTGCCGGCAAAGTAAAAACGGACATAGAGGGCTACGCCTATCTGACAGAGGAGGAGAGGGCAAGAGCCATCGATGCGGTGGATCGTGGTCTGGCCTACTATGTGGCGGCCCTTAAGGAGGCGGCAGCCCCGGAGGATGTGGAGGCCCTGAGCGCTGAGGGAGAAGACGAGTTTTATATGATAAAATGGGAGGCATGGTTCATATCCACCGTCAGGGAATTTACCCAGGTGACAGAAGCGTTTACATATGCCACAGACGAGGAAAAAGCCCAGGCAATACAGGGTATGAATGAAACGTTCGAGGAGGCTATGGCTGCAATAGCAGACACGGAGACTGCCGCGGAAGCCCGCGGGATGACGAACGATTTTCTGGTGGCGTTCAATGCGGCTTACAGTCTCGCTTATGTACCGGATGATGTCAGAGACCGGCGCAGTCAGGTGGAGAACATGAACAATCTGCCGGAAGAAGAGAAGGCCGGATATCTGGAGCAGCTGGACGCCATACTGGACGAAGCGATGCCCATTATTCAGGGGGAGGACTCCGCCGAGGCGTATGCCGCCGGCGAGGCCGCCATTGACGCCGCGTTCAGCGTGCGCAGGGCCGCATGGGTAAATGACTGTATTTACTGGGCCGACCATGTCATGCTGGAGGATTACGACGCCCTGATGGCGGAGTATGCCTCCATGCTGAGCTATGTGAGTCAGGAAGAGTTTGACGCTGCCCGGCAGAAGCTTCTGGAGAATGCCGGGATGACGTGCGCGCGCATGAAGGAGCTCATAGAGACAGAAGAGGATTTTGATGATGCATTTGACGAAGTGCGGATCGGCCTTCAGGAAAGCATGGACGAGACTGTGCGTCAGCTACTGGAGGATCATTTCAAAAACCGGCTGAGCGCTGCGGCGGAGGATGCGAAGGAAGCGATCCGGGCCGTGGAGGAGCAGGACGGATCGGATATGAGCAAATATACAGAAGCTGTGGAACAGAAGCTCGCAGAGGCGGAAACCACTATGGATGCGGTGGAAACATCGTTTGGCTATGTCTATTTTCCTGAGAAGATGACCGCTGTGTACGAGGCCATGAAGACTGCGGCTGACGCCTGTGAAGAGGAGATCCATGCAGTGACGGCACAGGTCGTGCCCGATGAGACGCAGGGTCCCGACGAGACACAGGGCCCCGGCGAGACGCAGGCTCCTGATGAGACGCAGGGCCCCGGCGGCACGCAGACGCCCGGCGGCAACGCTCAGACCCCCGGCGAGAGCCAGACGCCCGGCGGCGCCGCTCAGACCACCGGCGGCACGCAGACGCCCGGCGCTGCGCAGGCTTCCGGCGGCACACAGAATTCCGGCAGCGGGGCAGCGTCCGGCGGGAAGAGCCCCAGGACAGGCGATCAGGCCGCCCTCTCTCTTATGGTAGCGCTGATGGTTCTGTCCGGCTGTGTCTTTTGGCTGCTGGCTGCGAAGAAACAGCAAAAACAGCAGGCCTGCGCCAACGGACTCGCTGTGGGAACGCCCGGCGCAGGCACAGCGCTGACGGAGGAAGATCGTGAAAAATAATCCATCAGGCATTTCAAGCTTTTACCGCTCACATGCCCACAGCCATCATACCCTCCGAATGGCTGTGGACATGAATGAGCGCATAGACGGTACGGCGCTTCGCAGAGCGGCGGATATCGCCATAAAGCGTTATGATTATTTTTCTGTCAGTTTTATTCAGAAAAAAGACGAACTGCTCCACTCTGTGGTGCCAAACGCCCGTCCCTTCGTGATCACCGCCGGCGTGGAGCCTGTGACGCTCCTTACGGAGGAATCCAACGGGCATGCGCTGGCTCTGGCGTATGAGGGGAAAACCGTTTATTTTGATATCGTCCACTCTATTGCCGACGCGACAGGGCTGTTGGAGTTTATCAAGACAACGCTGTACTACTATATTACGGAAAAATACGGCAGGAAGTTCCCGGCTGACCACATCCGCACGGCGGATATGCCGGTGACGGAGGAGGAGAGGAAGGATCCGTATCTGGATCCGCCCGCTCCGGTCAAAAGCGCTGCGCCCTCCCAAAGCGCCGCGCCTTCCGGAAAAGGAGGCGCCATTTCTCCTGCCGTCTCGTGGGACCGGATCATGCCGGCAGACCGCAGCCGTCAGACAATGTACAAAATGTCCGTGCCAGAACAGGCGTTTATGGAGTTCGTTCGCGCCAACAACGGAACGCCGGCGATCATGACGTCCAGTCTTCTGGCGGAAGCGGTCTATGATCTCTGCCGTGAGCTGGACGCGCCGTTCCGGATCGCCATGATGAAAAATTACCGGCCGGTTCTGGGGACGCCTCTGGCGCATAACAATGTACTGGGCAATATCGTTCTCAATTATACAGACGAGATGCGCGCTCTGCCGGTGGATCAGCTTTGCGGCATGGCGCGGCAGATGGTAGCGTATCAGTCAACGGATGAATTTGTGCGGGCGGCTATCCGGAACCGGTTTGAAAGAGAAGGAAAGATACTGGCTCTGGGCGATCAGACCGCTGTGCGCACGGCGTTCCGGCAGGCGGCGGAGGCGAGCCTGAAGCATGTAAACCTCACAGTCAGCTATGTGGGACAGCTGCAGCTGGGGGCGCTGGAGCCGTATATCCGGGCCATCTACGATTATGTGGACCCGTCGCCCAGTCATATGGTGGTGGAGCTTAACGCCGTGGGCGGGCGGTTCTGTTATACCTTCCTGCAGGATTTCGCATCGGGAGCGCTTGTTCACGCGTTTGTGAATCGGATGGAACAGGCAGGGCTGTCTGTGGAACTGGGTGAAGAGGAACCTCTCGTCTATCCGCGGATGCAGATATAGAACGGAAGATCCAAAGCATTTTAATTGAGAAGAACAAAGTTTGAACCTGATGTCATGATCAACGCCGTACAGGGGTATCTGGACGGACAGATAACACAGCAGGCCATTGCACATGATCATAATTACGCCGAAACGGCGGCAAAGTACAGCATATCCTATCAACAGGCGCGAAATTATACCGTCAAATATGAAGCTGGTGGGGTTGAGGCTCTCAGGGACAGGCGCGGCCGGGTAAAGCCAATGGATGAATTGTCAGAATTGTAGAAACTCCGGGCAGAAAACAAGATCCTGCGCGCCAAAAAGGAACGAGCTGAAATGGAGGTATCTTTCTTAAAAAACTCAACGAGATAGAGAGGAGGGGCTAAGCCTGGTCAGGCATGGGCATATCTACCAGGCAATCAAAGAAGAACACGAAGAGCATGGTTATCCGATCGGAGCGCTTTGTAAACTTGGTCATGTATCCCGGGCTGCTTACTATAAGTGGCTCCATAGAGGCACTCCTGCTTATGAGGCAGAAAATGAACAAATCGCTGATGAGATTGAAAAAATCCACATGGAGAGTTCGGATAAGGGGTACAGGAGAATACGTGATGACCTGGACAGGTATCACGGCATTAAGGTAAACGACAAGCGGGTGCTGCGGATCTGTCGGAAGAAAGGTATCAAATCCACAATCAAATATTCCAACAACGGATGTACCAGACAGGCAGCGAATCCGCAGTACATTGCAGAAAATCCCGGAGCGAAACCTCTGTGCCACAGCGATCGTGGATTCCAATACACCAACCGGATCTTTCACGCCAAACTTGAAGTCGCAGGGATGACGCAAAGCATGTCCAGAGTGGCCAAATGTATTGATAACGGTCCAATGGAAGGATCCTGGGGCATTCGATTGCAGCGAAACTTAGGTGTTCTGACACCAATGGAGAAATACGAACAATATCTGGCGGCAGCATAAAAACTGCC
>CANQNT010000069.1 GCA_947625255.1 uncultured Acetatifactor sp.
ATCATCTATAAATCTATAGAAAGGATAAGTGCATAACCATCTATTCTATTGGCTATACACTTATTATACGAGGAAAAAATCTTATGAATATCAATGATTATCCGAGCAAGCTCACCGGAACCGCTTATTATTATGTGCGCACAGCATGGGAAGATGAAGAGTCCCAGCTGGGGCAGTACCGGACGCTCAAGAGCGCCATTGCCAAGGCAGATGCCAATCCCGGCAGTTTTGTCTTTTCCGGTGATGGCATCGCTATCTACCCAGAAGAGGAAGAGACGATGGACACGGCAGAGGAGACTGTGACCGTCTCTGAGGGGACGGAAGAAATCAGCCTGGACGAGCCGGAACCCACCCAGGACGAGCCAGAACAGGCGGAAGAGACTGAGGACAAGGAAGTTGTCGCTGCCGAGGATGGAGCCGTTAAAACCGATTCTGACGCATCTGGTGAGGGTGCCACGGAAGATGAAGAAGCCGATGCCAAGACCGAGGCTGTGGAAGACGTCTATCCCAACGATGGAAACACGGAGCCAATCCTTTACGGAAAGGCTACGACCCTTGTCAATATCCGTGACGGCAATTCCCTCGATGCCAACCGTGTGACGGTTATACGCAAGGGCGTGCTGGTAGAAATCCTCGAAGAGTGCGACAACGGCTGGTTCCGCATCAAGTGTGATGCGGCGGAGTGCGGCTACGGTTATATAGCCGGGGAGTACCTGACGGTCGGCAGTTCCATCTACACTGTCCAGCCTTCCGATTCCCTGTGGAAGATCGCGGAGAAAACTCTCGGCAGTGGGCAGAAGTACACAGCCATTAAGGCGCTGAATGGGCTGACTTCCAACGTGATTAAAGTTTCGATGGTGCTTCTGATCCCGTAAAACGGACTGACACAGCCCTTAAAATCAGCGCAGTCTGGCGCGCTTATTGAACAGATCATGGGGCGGATAAAGCCGCTTTTTTCTCCGTTTTATGGCGGGAAAGGCGGCTCTTTTCTGCCCTGATTTGCTTGCTTATGTTTAAAATTGACGGTAATATGCTACTACCCTGTAGGGTATGCAAGGGTGGCAATCGCCTGAACTGCCCTGCAGGAGGCATGGAAAGGAGGAAATGTACATGGCAGAAAGTACGGTATCCAAGGCGGATTTCCTTGCGCAGCTGAAAATGAAAACGGCGCAGCCGAAGAATACGGAGCCAAAGGTCACGGAGCAAAAGGCGGCTGTGGCTAAACCCGCACAGCCCAAGACGGAAGAGATACGGTTCGACACGCCGGAAGGCTTAAGCGAGACTGTGGCGGCCCTGCTAGCGAGGGCAAGAAAAGAGAACCAGACCCAGTCGGCAGCGCGGCAGACATTCCAAAGCCAGAAGCCGCTCTTTGGTACGGTCATCCCCACAGCACCGATCCCGTCCACCCAGACGAAGCGTGTGGCGGCTTACATCCGCGTCTCAAGCGAGAACCTGAATCAGGAAGACTCCTATGCGACACAGGAACGGTATTTCACACAGCTTCTGCGGAGCGACCCTTCTTGTGTTTCCGCAGGCATCTACTCCGATTACGGCATTTCAGCGACTTCCGACCACAATCGCACGGGCTTCAAACGGCTCCTGCGCCACTGCAGGGATGGGAGGATCGACCGGGTTGTGTGCAAGTCCATTTCCCGTTTCGCAAGGAACACGCAGGACTTCTTGAGCGCCCTCGACCAGCTGAAGAAAAGCGGCGTGACCATCGCTTTTGAGAAGGAAGGGCTGGACACAGCGGAGCCGGTCAGCGAGTTCGTGATGACGCTCCTTGCGGCACTGGCACAGCAGGAATCCAGGACGATTTCCGAGAACATCCTCTGGGGAATCCAGAAACGCTACAAGCAGGGCATCGTCCCCAACTGTGAAATCTACGGGTACCGCTTCCTGGAAAAAGCGGAAGGTGACGCTGTCCGTGGTGTGGAGATCGTGGAGGAGGAAGCTAAGGTTGTCCGCTATGTTTTTGAGCAGGCGGCAGAGGGTGTCCCCTGCACGAAGATTGCGCAGGAACTGAACCGGAGAGGCACCCCGGCACCGAGACAGAGGACGATGAAGAAAGGCAAGCGTGGCAGGAACAATGACGACGTTGAAGTGGGCTGGACGCCCCAGCGCCTCCGGGCAATGCTCAGGAACGAGCGGTACTGCGGCGACGTTACCGCACAGAAAACTTATGTGTCCGATTTCCTGACGCACAAGTCATCAAAGAACAACGGTGAGATGCCGATTTATCATTTGAAAGACCACCATCCGGCGATCATCAGCCGTGAGCTTTACGAATCTGTACAGACACATCGGACGGGGACAACGAGAAGCGCGGAGGAGATTCCCTTCTCCGGAAAACTCCGCTGCCCCTACTGCGGGAGGTTCTACAATTCGAGGAACCGCAAGTGCCATCCCATCTGGTTCTGCCCGAACGCGGAACTTAACAATGGGAAGAACGTCTGCTCTGCAGAGAGGGTGTACGAGCAGCAGGTCATCTACGCTGTGAGAAAAGGCGTGGCGGAGCGGTACCGGCTGTTCGATTACGGGAATGAGGACGATGAAGCCCTCGATGAAATTCTGGAGACGCTCACGGACACAGTCCATTTCACGAACCAGGCGGACGGCTTCTTAAAAGATGTCAGGCTGACGCTCCTGCGCCTGCAGGATGAGGACTGCAACGAGACGGAGCGGGCTTTTTTAAAGAAGAACATCGCGGCTCTGCAGGCGGAGCTTGCATCGGCACAGAACCGTGTCCGGGTGGCGGAATCGAAGATTGACGCCATGAAGATACGGGCGGAGATCATGGGCGAGCCTGTGGGTGACCTGACCAGGCTGGAAGCGGCTGTGGCAAACGGGAAGCAGAAAGCGGAGATGCTCTCAAACGAGCTGGAAGCGGCGGAGAAGGAAATGCAGGAGAAGGAAGACTACTGGCGTGAGCTGGAATACAATTACGAGTGGCGCAGGCAGGCGCTTGCGTGGATCGATACGCTGCCGGAGGGCAGGGACGGGACACAGGCGTTCCTTAACGGCCTTACCGATGTCTATGTGAAAGCGTTCATCCTGGACATTACGATCTACAGCCCGTTAAAGTACAGCATCCGCTGGTTTGACAACACCAGGACGGAAGTCGTGATGCACTCGAATGTGGAGGATTACCGGAACTCCGCGTCCTACTGGGATGGGAGCAAAATGAGGGAAAACCCAAGAGGAAAATATGGGAAAGGCAGGCTGTACGGATGATCCGTGCAGTTTTTATTTTTTACACAGCATGGTTAAGGCATTGTAAGGTGTCTACCCTGCAAAAAGGGGAACAGAACAACAGGAGTAGCCGTAGAATCAAAGGAGGCACAGTATGGCAAACATGGCAAATACGGTCACGACAAGCGGGGTCGAGGTAATCCCCGCAACACAGCGGGCGGTCAAGGCGGGCGGCCAGTTCCGCACCGCAGGCCACATCCGAGTGGCTGCTTACGCACGAGTGAGCACGGAGGAAGAAAACCAACAGACTTCCTACAAAACACAGTGCGAGCATTTCACCTCATTCATCAGCAGCAACCCCGACTGGGAATTTGCCGGGATGTACGCAGATGAAGGTATCACGGGCACTTCCCGGAAAAACAGGGTGCAGTTCAATAAGATGATGGAGGACGCGGAAGCCGGGAAATTCGATTACATCATCACGAAATCCACATCACGGTTCGCAAGGAACACGGTAGACAGCCTGACCTGTGTACGCAAGCTCATGAACTTAAACCCGCCGGTCGGCGTGTTCTTCGAGGAGGACAACCTCGATACCCTCGATGGCAACAGTGAGCTGCTCATCACCATCAAGTCGGCGCTGGCGCAGGAGGAGAGCAACAGCATCTCGAAGAACATCCGCTGGTCGCTCCAGAAGAACTTCCAGGCGGGAATCCCGATGGTCAACTTGAAGGGCATGATCGGCTACGACAAGGGACCGAACGGCGAGTGGGTCATCAACGAGGAGCAGGCAAGGACGGTGCGCTTCATTTTTGACAATTACTTAAACGGCGAATCCGCAAACGGGATCGCAAAGGCACTGAATGAGCTGGGCTGGACTACGGTCCGCGGAAACAAGTGGTGCGGGGCTTCCGTCCTCGACGTCCTCCGCAACGAGAAGTTTGTGGGCGACCTGGAAATGCAGAAAACGACCACGGAGAGCTTCCTGACCCACAAGGCCATCAAGAACAAGGGGCAGGCGCCGAGGTATTACAAGCGGGACCACCACGTGGGCATTGTCGACAGGGACACATGGGACAGGGCGCAGGCGAGGCTGCAGGGGCAGGCGGAAAGGAATCCGCAGGCTACGACCGAAAAGAAAAGGAAACTCACGGGCTCCGCAATCTCGGACCTTTACTGCGGACACTGTGGGGCGCCGGTCAAGCGCCAGTCGTACCGGACGCAGATCAGCGGGTATTCCGATGAGCGTTCCCTTGCGGCGGAGGGGATCGACGACCTGCACCTTGCGGATGAGTACGCATACAGCTACGGGAACCTGCGCTGCACCTGCCGCCATGATGCGAGGGGCGTACAGCGGGAAGGGCGCACCTGCCCGTCGGAACTCGTAAACGAGATAGCGGCGAAGCAGAGCTTCATGGAGATGATCTACGGATTGAAGCGCGACTACGAAGCCAACGGGGAAGAAAGCCTGGTCGCACGGGAGTATAAGGCTGTGTCGAGCGCCATCTACCAGAAAGCCAGGGCATCCAGCGCGGAGATCCAGCACATCGAGCAGTTGGATAAGAAGATAAAAGACCTGGAAGGACGGCTTGAGACGGTGCGGCGGAAGAAGGAGGCGGCGCTGGAAGAGGAGCAGGAAGCGGTCAGCGCCCTTGGGGATTTTGAGGGCAGCGGCGAGAGCGCATCCAAAATGTACGCGCAGCTTGAAGAGGACATCTGCGCCGGCATCACGGCGGCACGGAGTGAACTGGAGAGCATGACCGGAAACCGGGGTGTGGTCGATACCATGCAGAGGAACTACGAGCTTTTCATTGCCAGCCTCCTGGAACTGCCGGAAACCAACGCCGCAGGGATGAAGCTGAACGTGAACGGGCTGGATGTGGACGGCAGCCTTTTCTCCACAGCGGACGGCGAGGTCCGGAAACGGGTAAGGGAGCGGTACAACAGCGGTCGGCTGAAGGTGGATGGCTCGAAGATTGCGGAGGCACCGGATTTCCTGGACTTCAACCACGCCATCTACCAGGCGTTCATCGCCAAGGGTGTGGTAAAGACCAAAGGGATGGTGATCGGCGGCAAAGCGGTCGAGGAGGATGTCATCGAATACTACACGAACTTCGGCATCAAGCTGACCTGCAAAGGCATCGGCCGGGGACTTCGTTCCTTCCTCGGATTCCGGAAGTGCGGCGAGGATGGGGCTGTGGAACTCCTGACCGAGAACTGGCAGGTTGCAGGCACGGCCATCCAGTACCGGAGAAGGACGCGCAAGTACAAATGGAGCAAGCCGAGAAAAAAGGCGGATGAGGAATAAAAGGATTAAGAGGTAAAGAGATAAAGGGAACAGACACACAGGGGCTTCTCAGGGATGGGAGGCTCCTGCTTTTTTTGTGTGTATGCGCCTACCCTGCGGTTTCCACGCTTTTATCTGATTTTTTTTCAATTTCCCTCTTGCTATGTGCATAATCTGACGTTAATATCTGAGACGGTATCTTATTATCATTATTTCGGTACTAAGAAGAACAGGTATCGGTACAAGGAAGAGCAGGTTTGATTTATCTGGAGGGCGGTATTATGCAGGAAAGTAATAAGGACTGGAATGTCCTGTTTGAAGATTTGAAGTTGGACGCACAGGAGCGGATCGCGGCCTATGCGCTGTTAGCGTACTTGGATACACAGGATAGCGAGTTAAGACGCGGGCTGATGGACTGTGTTGTTGATGTGAGGGTTGTGGAGCTGCACCCGGAGGGAGATGGGAAATGGAGCAAGGCAAAGCCGATGGACAGCGAAATCAACTGTCCTGCGCTAACGGAGTTACTGGATGGTTCGCTCAAGCACCTCTGTGCCTATTTTGAGGACGGCTGGCGGCACTCCGAGGAGGAGGCAGCGGAAGAAATCCGCACAAGGACACTGGAGCTGCTGCACTCCATCTCCGCTGATATCCTCGTCCGGGATATGGGGACGGAGATGTGTGAGTTTGTCGTCAGGCTGTCGTGGTGGGTGAGGCAGTGATAGCTGTGGCAGAAAGGATATCCACAGAGGGCTTGACAGGCGTGTTATAATGGTCTCAAAGAGACCATTAGGGAAACAAAAAAAGTCCGACCGCTATAACAGTGATCGGACATAAATTTTGGCAAAAAACTAGGACGCCGTCGTAACGCCGCCCCGTACAAAAACCCCGAAAGGTTTTTTGATTCTGCTAGTATTATATGCTTTATGAAGCCGAAAGTCAACGGTCAATACGAGGCTTGACAGGAGTGATATAATGATTTTAGACGGAGCATTGATGGTAACGCGAGAGCAATCACTGTGAATGCAATCTAAAATTGTCAGATTATAACGACTGTTCGCAGAAAATTTACAAAGTTTTTTTCTTCAAAGCAGTTGCAATTTCCCGCACAATCGGGTATACTATGAATAGGAAAGCAGGCGTCATCCTGCTGGTGCGACTGGCACCTAAAATCCGAAAGTTAAGCCGGACGTAGGGCCGGACCGTTGGCAGGCAACAGAAAAACCTGAAAGCTATGCAGTAGAACGGTTGAAAGACCGGATGGAACTGACCGTCGGCGGACGACAGAAATACCAGTCATTGAAGAGGAAGTCGAGCGGCGCTACGGCGTTGCAGGCTTCCTCTTTTTGAATATACATAGAGGATTGAGAAGCAAATTATGAATTACAGCAAGGACGATGCGGTCAGGATAGTGGTTTCCTGCGCGGAAAACTATAAAAAAGAGCTGGAAAACAGAAACCTGCTGTTTGTCTGCATGGATAAACACAAGCATGTGTCAAGCATAGAATTTTCTTTTTGGGATTATAACTATTTGCATTTGACAGGGCTCAAGACTACAAAACACCTTATGGGTGATTCGAAAGAACAGACAGAAATAACCACTGTGGCGGACAAAATCCCCGCTGTGAGATTTTACGAAAAATGCCTTGACCACAGGCTGATGACATCTGATTTCGAGTTTTCAGACAGTGGGACAACCCCGATGAAATTGGACGTTCTTCCATTGGTTATTTGCAAGAACTTATCAGCAAATATGATTGGAAATTTCAATTCTCCGCACCCCAAATTGTACACAGAAAAAGTTGCTGGAGGCGCTAAAGCGTACATGGGGTTCATTAAGGATGCTGTTTCACACATGTATGTGCCGAACACTGTAGTTAAAGAAGATTTGAGAAAAAACGTATCAGATTACGTCCGAATTATCGCAACTTACAGGAAAGGCATAGGGGAGCAGGAATATTCAGAAATCGTGTATGCAGCAAAAAAGATAGAGTGGGAAAAAGTGAAATTTCCCGACGGATATACATACCTGCCAAAACCAGAATAAAGAACAATTAGAACCAGCCCACTAGGTTGCTATCCAACTGTGTTAGATTCCTACACAGCAGGACGGTGACCTGGTGGGCTATTTTTATGCCCTTTTCTGTGTCAATCTTCCACAGTTTTCGCTTCAAATCTTTGTGTACATTATGGTTGTGAATTGACTGGATATATCCTCGGAGTGACGGTAATATGCACATAACAAAAAAGAGGAGGCACAAAACCATGACATACGAGAAACTGAACATTTGGGATGACCCGTTCGACATAGCCTGTGGAGACTGTGAAGTTCACACGCACGAGACTTGGGATAAGATGACCGAAGAAGAGCTGCACGAATTCCATGAGGAGTGCATCGAGGCGGACATCAACACCCCAGACTATCAGAAAAAGGATTACGAGGCAATGACGGGCAATGCATGGGAGGACACACCGGACGATTTCGGGGAGTTTGTAGCGCAGATGATTGCGGACGGAATGCTGAGAGTGAAGGAGGAGACGGCGTGATTGAGGTAAAAAAGAACAGGGGCAGATTTGATTTCTGTAATTCCTGCGGCGGCACAGAGAAACTTGTGGAGGTAGGAATCCGAAGGAGCAGGAGTGTGAACACAACTGTTATCTGTCTCTGCAGGGACTGTGCAAAAGAGATTTATTGGAGACTGATTGAGATGGAAGGAGAAGAGGAAGCATGAACACAGAAAAGGCAATCGCAAGCATCAGCCACTGGATTGGCTGCAGCGAGAAGGAAGCGGAGCAGATTCTGAATGGTGTGTACAGCTGGAACGGAGACAATTATTCAGCCTATATCAACGACAATGACCGTCTGGTCATCTGTAAGAACGGATTCGAGATACACAAAATTATGAAGCTGTGAGAGTGCAGCGAGGGGCTTTTCTTCGGAGGAGCCTCTTTTTTCTGTGTCAATCTTCCACAGTTTTTGCTTTGAATCTTTGTGTACATTATGGCGCGTCTTTGACTGGATATAGTTCAACCGGAGAGTTAATATACACATACAAAAACGAAGGGAGCCAGCCACCATGAAGAACACCTACAAAACATTCAAAGCCCAGGTCGAGAACATTCAGACCGAGCAGGACCTCAAAGCGGCGCACATTGCGATTTGTCAGAGCTACAGCAACTACGAGCTGAGCCACACACAGTTCACAGCACTCAGGGACGCGATGATTGCCGAGAGGGAGCAGAAAGGCTTTACTTGGGGCAAGGGCATTTGAAGCCCTCCCCACTATCACAACCACATCACCTACAAGGAGGTACACACCATGACACTTACACAGGCAGCAGACCAGCTTTACAACCTTTCCCTCGGCGGTTACTTTAACCGCGAGAAGTTCACAGCAGACGGGTGGAGGCGGCATGTGAACGCCCTCATGCGCCACCCGGAGACGCTGAAAATCAAGAACACCCTGGTGCAGGAGATTGCCCTGGAAGACGGGCATTGGCTTTTCACGATCAGCTACATTCCTTCCAGCAAGGGAGACGGTCACGGCGAGTACGGCTGGGCTATTCCTGAAACGCGCGAGGAAGAGCAGCGGCTCAAAGAGCGGCTGGTCGGATAAGCACATCACCACAGCCCTCCGAAGAGGGCTATTTTTTTTGAAAATAAACATTATCTGCTTGCTATGTGCAAAACTTTGAGTGATATATA
This sequence comes from uncultured Acetatifactor sp., assembly GCA_947625255.1. Lineage (GTDB taxonomy): Bacteria > Bacillota > Clostridia > Lachnospirales > Lachnospiraceae > Acetatifactor. The sequence continues at coordinate 9,183 of CANQNT010000069.1, forward strand.
GTCTACCGAAAAAACATGGCATTCCATGAAAAATCGGAAAAAATCAAAAGGAGGAACAAGAGGATGTTTCAGTATCATAATGGAAGGTTGTACCCGGATATAACGCCGAGAAAGCTGTCTTTTAAGATTCCAGATGGTTATTGGATCGACACTTTCCCGGAGGGAAATTCCAGCAACTGTATCGCACTGCTGGCAAAGGATCAGAGTGTGAAGATTGAGGTAAGCGTGGAAATGAGCCGGTGGAAAAGCACGGAGAAAGAAGCGACGGTCGAATTTGAGGGTGCGCCGCCGATAGAGATTTCAGGCCCCAATCCAATATGCATCGGAGGGTTTAAAGGACATAGCATCTACTGTTTTTCGAATCCTTCACAGTATGTGGTTATTCTGGACATAAGCGAATGCAATCTCCGAGGTGCATTTAATTTGGAGGATCGGTTTAACCGGATGGAGATTGTTGTGACCGCCAATTGTGGCTCCGAGGATGAATCAATTGTGGCGCTGAAGGATGCCGTCCATGATTGCAGATTTGAAGAGTTACTTGAAAGCATCAGTGTAAAAGAATAAGAGGAAAAGAGCCAGCCCAGTGGGTTGCTTTCCGAGCGTGTGGCTATCAGGGAAACCTGACGGTGACATAGCTGGAAGGTGACCTGCTGGGCTTCTTTTTTTGCACATTTTTAGAGGTGTTTCTTCCTTATAAAAATATGTACATTTTTCTGTAGTCGCGGGGAGCATCACAGGCCGTAAAGGAACATTTCACTCTCACAGGGGCTGTGAAGTCCGAGCAGAGTGTGATTATAACCACACAAAAAAGTTACATTTTCGCCCCTCAGAAGAATATGTACATTTTCGCTTTCGATGAACCCCACAAGTTTTGCACATTTTTTCTTTCGCACATAGTTTCGCACATTTTCTATGATTATGTACATTTTCAGAATGGATTTGTACATTTCGGAATGGCTCTACACATGAAAATGTACATTATTTTTTCGGAAATTCTCATTCCAAAGGGGAATCATTAGTATTTCACACATAGTTCCGCACATTCCCCTGAGAAAGTTACATTTTTTCGCACATTTTTTTCGTTCACAGCCCTCCGCCAGAAAAAATGTAACTTTTTTGTGGGGTCGGTTTTGCACATTTTTCGAGAAATGTACATTTCATTGAAAATGTAACTTTTAGTGGGGAATGTACTTTTCGGGGCTGGGATCTGCTTTTCATTATGATTTTTGAAGAGAGGGAGTTTCGGCACATTTTGAAAAATGTACAAAACTTATCACTACATATAGTGCCTAAATGCGGCTTTATGTCTATATCTTGTGGTTTTCTGCGCATAATTCCTTTTTTATAGGGTCAGTCGAACACTTATCTTGCCCTGCGTGTCAGCTATTTCAACGAACTGGATACCTATGCGGAAGTTAAGGGGCTGAAGACAGCGGACATTATCAAAGGGGTAAGCCTGGACCCGCGGATCGGGGACTACTACAATAACCCTTCCTTTGGATACGGCGGTTACTGCCTACCGAAGGACACGAAGCAGCTGCTTGCTAACTACCAGGACGTGCCGGAGAACCTGATCCAGGCCATCGTGGAGAGCAACCGGACGAGGAAGGATTTCATTGCGGACAGGGTACTGGGGAAGGCCGGTTATTATACGGCTTCAAGCATGTGGAATGCGGAGAAGGAGCGGCCGATCACGGTGGGTGTGTACCGGCTGACGATGAAGGCGAACAGTGACAATTTCCGCCAGAGCTCGATTCAGGGAGTGATGAAGCGGCTGAAGGCGAAAGGTGCGACAGTCATCATATATGAGCCTACACTGCCGGATGGAGCCACATTCTTTGGAAGCCTTGTGGTGAACGATGTGGAGAAGTTCAAACGCGGTGCGGATGCGATCATAGCAAACAGATATGAGGCGGTGCTGGATGATGTGAGTGAGAAGGTTTATACAAGGGATTTGTTTAGGAGGGACTAGAAAGAGTATCATGTTGAGAAGAAAATATAGTGTTCTAATGCCTTTATATGAAAAAGATAATCCTATATGGTTTCGATTCGCACTAGATAGCATTTTACATCAAACGATTCCTCCTGACGAAATTGTGATTGTATGTGATGGCCCGCTTACAAAGGATTTGGAAAATGAGCTTAATAGGTTCATTTCACTTGAACCTACACTTTATAAGATATATCGATTTGAACAGAATGTGGGACTTGGAATTGCTCTTAAAAAGGGGATAGTACTTTGCGGAAATGAGATGATTGTTAGAATGGATGCAGATGACTTTTCTGTTTCTGATAGATGTGAAAAACAATTAGCCATGTTTGAATCCTATCCAGAGTATAGTGTAATAGGCAGTAATGTCGAGGAATTTACTGATGACATACATAATATTATTTCTCATGTCATATTACCTGAAAATCATGATGCAATTGTAAAATTTGCTAAAAGAAGATGCCCTATAAGGCATCCTGCTTTGATGTATCGGAAGAGTGCAGTTCTACAAGCTGGAAATTACCGAGATTACAGGCATGCACAAGATTATAACCTTATAGTACATATGATTTTGTCTGGTGCTTTAATTTATAATATACAAGAACCCCTTGTGTATATGAGAGTCTCTCCGTTGTTTTATAAACGACGTGGTGGGCTTAAACAGGCAAAATTAGTGTTCCGTTTGAAAAAAGAATTTTTTGACTTAGGATTTTATACTGTAAAAGATTTTCTTATTTCAGGTGTTGGAAATGTAATTGTCTGCTTATTTCCAAATTGTATTCGCAGTTTTATTTATAAAACTGCGTTGAGAAGATGAGGTAATTTTGCATGAAGAATATCCAGGGTATTGAACAAAGTGTTAACAAAGTTTTGCAACGGTTTCCGCAGTTAAAGACTGGAATTAAGCGTATTTATCAAACTGCAATGTATGTGGTTTCTCCTAAGTTAGTAAGCGAAGGAAGTGTTTTACGTATAACCCCAGAGGATGATTACGAATATTTTTTTGGGTATTATGATAAATCTCCCTGGGATAGTACGGATCGTTATATGCTGTGTCTTCGTGTCAAAAATGCATATAAGCGGCCGGACAGTGATGACGAAGCGGAACTGGTTTTAATTGACACGGAAAAAGATAATTCCATTCGTGTAATTGCAAAAACACATACATGGAATGTACAACAGGGCTGTATGCTCCAATGGCTGGGACCTGATTATAATGAAAGAATAATATATAATGACTTTCAAAATGGGAAATTTTGTGCGGTTATACTCAATTTAAAAACTAATGAAGAAAAAATCCTTCCTATGCCAGTCTACTCAGTTTCCTTAGATGGAACTTTTGCATTGACCCTAGATTTTACGCGTTTGCATCGTTTGCGTCCGGGATATGGCTATTGTAATTTACCGGGGACAACAGCAGAGGAAGATTGTCCGGATAGTCCATGCGTCTGGCGGGAGGACATGACGACAGGGGAATGTAGACCACTTTTTTCTTATGCGGAATTAGCTGTATTCGAACCCTGTCCGGAGATGAAGGATGCTATTCATAAGGTAAATCATTTAATGATTGCCCCAGACGGCAAAAGGTTTATGATGTTACACCGCTGGTTTGTTGGAAGTCGGAAATGTACCCGACTGTTAACGGCAAATTGCTTTGGTGGCGGACTTTATAATTTATTGGATGAAGGTTTTGTTTCTCACTGCTATTGGAAAAATGAGCGAGAAATATTGACTTTCGCAGAGAAAAGGGATGAGGGCCGGGGATACTATCTGTTGCGTGACAAGTCAAGGGATTATCGTCATATGTGGCCTTCTCTTGTGGGCGATGGTCATCCCAGCTATAGTTCCGGTTGTCAGGTTGTGACGGATACCTACCCGGATCGTCGACGTGTCTCCAGTATTTATGTGCTGGAGGAAGGATCGTTGGAGACACCGGTCGTCGCCCGTGTTTTTGCTCCATTTCGGTATGACAATGATGTAAGATGTGACTTGCATCCACGTTGGAACCGAAAAGGAAATGCTATATGTATAGATTCTGCTCATGAAGGAAAAAAGGAAATGTATATTGTTAAGTTTTGACAAAATGGGGAAAAGGGAAATGGATCAAGATAGAATACCTAAGATAATTCATTCTGTATGGATTGGAAATGGAGAAAAATCAGAGATTGCAAAAAAAAGTATGGTAAGCTGGCAGGTGTTTTGCCCAGATTATGCATTTATGGAATGGAATGAATCGAATTTTGATATAAAGAATTCCTGCCGTTATGTTGTTGAGGCATATTCAAAGGGAAAGTGGGCTTTTGTATCAGACTATATTAGATTGAAGATTTTATACGAATATGGGGGAATTTACCTTGATACAGATATGGAATTGTTACAGAATATTGATTCCTTTTTGAAATACAGAGGTTTCTTCTGCACGGAAAGCCGTTATTCTGTCTCAACGGCGATTATTGCGGCAGAACCACAAGCTCCTTGGATAAAAGAATTGTTAGATGAATATGAGAATGAGCCTTTTATCAATGAGGATGGAAGCTTTAATAAACAGACAAATACAAAACGGGTTCAGAAGTATTTAGAAATCAAATATAATTATTCTTGGGAAAAAGGATTACAAGAGTTATTGCCAGGATTTTATGTTTTCCCAGCAGATTTTTTTTCTCCCCTGAATTGTTATACCGGTGTACTGAATATGACAAATAACACATTTGCAATTCATCATTATGATAATACCTGGATGAGTCCTGAAGAAAAAATAAAAAAGAGATTAAAGCAAATTGCTACACGGATAATCGGAGAGGACAATCGTGCAAAAATGGTTCAAATTAAAGAAAAGTTAAGTAAGAAAAGTGGGGGGGGGTACAGATATAGTTTAATTTTAACTACTCTATGTCAACCACTGCCATCTGCCAAAATCTTTCAGTGGGAGGGTGCGCCAGTTCGGCGCTTGAAATATAGGCAGGTGAAAGTCCTGTCCCGGTAAAGTTTAGCGAACAGCC
>CANQNT010000070.1 GCA_947625255.1 uncultured Acetatifactor sp.
AGCACGGACAAGGCGGACACCTATTTCATCCTGAAGGATTTCCGCTCCTATGCGGAGGCCCAGAAGAGGGTGGAAGCAGCCTACAAGAACGAATCCGGCTGGGCCAAGAGTGCAATCCTCAACGTGGCCTGCAGCGGCAAGTTCACTTCCGACCGTACCATCCAGCAGTATGTGGATGAGATCTGGCATCTGGACAAAGTGGTTTTGAAAAAGAACGAAAAGAAGTGATTTCACAGGAAGGCCCCGGCTGACTTACGCTTAGCCGGGGCCTTCCCGAACAAGGAGGACAAAAAGATGGGATTGAACGTGATTGACGCAGAGGACGATCAGTTCGCATATCGATATGACACGCAGCTGTTGATCGACCGCAGGGACAAGGATCTGGATGAAGATGAAATCGCAGATTACATAACGGAGCACATTGAAGGGAACAGCCTGATCGCAGCCGGGGACGAGGACCTGGTGAAGATCCATTTCCACACCAACGAGCCTTGGAAGGTGTTGGAATACTGTAGTTCCGTGGGAGAGATCTATGATATCGTGGTGGAGGACATGATCCGCCAGGCAAACGGACAGCAGGGGTAAAATCTGTTGTGGGTTGTCCGCTTTCCGGTTAACGTGGGGAGCGTATCCTATTAGGAGTGAACTATAAAATGATGGATAAAAAAGCACTGTGCGGATAGGAGTTATTTTGCACAGTGCTTTTGTCTTTTTAAAGGGGTCAGTCCCAAAATATAATCAGATGAAACATTATATAATTTACAAAGTGAGGCAGGATATGTATTTTAGGAGAAAGGCATATGAGGAGCTGTTGCGCTGGAAGGAGAATTATGCGGATCACTATGCGGTGCTGTTGGAGGGCGCCAGACGGGTGGGGAAGTCCACGATTGCGGAGCGCTTTGCGGCGAAGGAATACAGATCTTATATTTTGGTGGATTTTTCAATGGCGTCCAAGGAAGAAATTGCCTGCTTTGACGACATCTCCGACTTGGATCTGTTTTACCTGAGACTGCAGACGGTAAAAGGCGTTGATCTATATGTGCATGAGTCCGTAGTGATTTTTGACGAGGCGCAGCTGTTTCCCAAGGCCAGGCAGGCCATCAAGCATTTGGTGAAGGATGGCAGATATCACTATATTGAGACGGGCTCTTTCTTGATTCCCTCTGAAGAAATGAAGATAACCGTTTATCCAATGGATTATGAAGAGTTCTGCGGGGCCACGGGAAACAATTATTCCATGTTGGAAACGATTTATGAGAAGATAAAATCCCTGGGACAGCAGGTGAATCGAAAGCTTATGCGGGATCTTCGGATCTATATGGCGGCGGGCGGGATGCCCCAGGCGGTGGAAACCTATGTAAATGGGGATAATTTTGCCAGGATCGATCAGATAAAACGTCAGATCATCAGGCTTTATGAAGATGATTTTAAACGTTTGGATCCATCGGGAAAGCTTTCCGCAATTTATCACTCCATCCCTGCACAGCTTTCCAGGGACATGAAGCGGTATCGTTTAGCTTCGGCAGTAGGGAAAAGGAAAACACAGAAAGAAGAACGTTTGATTTATGATCTGATCGATTCGAAAACAGTGCTGCCGGCTTATAACATGACGGACCCAAGGGTGAGCTTAACCCTTACAAAGGATTTGGACAGTTATAAGATGTACGTGGCGGATAAGCTTCCGGCGAACCTGGGCTATCTATATGAGAACCTGGTTGCCCAGATGATTGCGGCTTCCGGACGGGAATTATATTATCATACCTGGGAAAAGGAAGGGAGTACCCATTATTATGAAATCGACTTTCTGATTTCCCAGGGGACAAAGGTTTTCCCCTTAGAAGTAAAGTCTTCTGGAACCGGAAAACATGAATCCCTGTCCGAATTCCGGAGGAAATATTCCAGGAATACAGGGGATTGTATCGTCATCTCTCAAAAAGACCTTGGAAAAGAGGAAGAAATCCGATATTTGCCGGTTTACCTGACGCCTTTTTTGTGCAGATGAGGGAAACCACTAATATAATTTTTTACATTTGACAAATTAATCAGAGAATCATATAATAATTATGCAGATATCATAAATTAACTGACTTGGAATGGAAGAGCTGGGGGAATGGAAGAGCCGGAGAACAGGAATTTATTAAAAGGGTGAACTATGAAAATAACCGGATATGAAAGTGAACAGACTGTTTTAAAGGAATTGGGTATTAGAATTAAGCAGCACCGTATATTGATGAATCTCACCCAGGCGGAACTGGCAGACAGGTGTGGGATTTCTTCCAGCACGGAGGTACGGATTGAAAATGGCATAGACTCCAGGTTCTCAAGCTATATCAGGATTTTAAGTGCCTTAGGGCTCCTGCAAAATCTGGATCTCCTGATCCCGGAACCGCAGCCGGACTTTAAGGCGTTATTTGAGCAAAAGCCTACCAGACAGCGGGTTCGGTCCAAAAAGGAGGAACCGAAATCTGGCTGGGTCTGGGGAGAAGACAAATAGGAAGAATGAGTTATGGATGTAAGAACGGTTAAGGTGAAACTGTGGGATTCCACAATTGGTTATCTTCACAGACAAGAGAATGGATTGATCGGTTTTCAATATGACAGGGACTTTATCAAAAGCGGCATAGAGGTCGCTCCTATTGTAATGCCTTTATCTGATTTGACATATTCTTTTCCCGGTCTGCCGGAAGGAACGTTCAGCGGGCTGCCTGGAATGATCGCGGATTCTCTGCCTGATAAGTTCGGCAATATTGTGATCAAGAATTATTTGGAAAGCCAGGGCAGGTCTGGGGATGACCTGACTGTATTGGAAAAGCTGTGTTACACGGGGAAAAGAGGAATGGGCGCCCTGGAATATGAACCGGCCGTGGATCTTGGAGTTCCTGGGGAAAGGGTTGATCTCGATGCGCTTACAAGGCTGGCCTCGGATATTTTATCCGAAAGGGAAAAGTGGCATATCCAGTATGATGAAAGTATGCTCATGCAGTTAATGCAGGGGAGTTCCTCTGTTGGCGGTGCCAGGGCCAAGACACTTATTGCCTGGAATCCGGGGACGGGTGAAATCCGTTCGGGACAGGTCAATGCCGGGGAGGGATTTGAATATTGGTTGTTGAAGTTCGATGACATTTCCAACAATAAAGATAAGGATCAGGAGCCGGATGCGAAAGAGTATACGAAGATCGAATATGCGTATTATCTCATGGCGAAAGAGGCGGGGATCCAAATGAGCGAATGCCGGTTATACGAGGAAAACGGCAGGTCGCATTTTATGACGAAGCGGTTCGACCGCATGGGCTTAAGGGGAGAAAAGCTGCATATGCAGAGTTTATGTGCGATGGCGCACATGGACTTTAATGTCCCAAGGGTATATTCTTATGAGGATGCTTTTCGGGTTATGAGGCGGTTGTCGCTTCCGCACGGGGATTTCCTGCAGCTGTATAAAAGGATGATCTTTAATGAATATGCGAAAAATTATGACGATCATACAAAAAATATCACCTTTTTAATGGATAAAAAGGGAGTATGGCGTCTGTCCCCGGCGTATGATATGACTTTTTCCTACAACAAAAGCAGTATTTGGGTAAATGCGCATCAAATGCTGATAAACGGAAAAGCGGATGGAATTACAAAAGAGGATTTCTTCGAGGTTGCCCAAAGAACGGGAATTAAGAAAGCGGAGGCAGAACAGTGTATCCGACAGGTTGGGACCGCCATCTCTAAGTGGGACAGTTTTGCAGAATCCGCAGGCCTTTCTGAGAAAAATGCGGAAAGGATTCAGCGTTTTTTCCCTAGGGAACAATAAAGGCTACGTTTTCTTATAGGACAGATTACATAGAATTCCATGGTGTCTATCCAGATGAAACTACGGCAGAAGATTTATTCCTTGGTGACTTTCAGGACTTCTATGATTTGATTGAAGTTCCGTTACAGTAAATATACAAAAAGAGAATCACTATGAGCAGTAAGATGTAAATTAAAAAATCAGGGTCAGGATAACGAGCTTAACGCTATCCTGACCTTTTATCTGGTTATTGAACTTATAAGATTAACCACCGAATATTGAGAGCGGTTATTTAAATGGTGATCCCTTATTTTGTGTTGAGGTGAGTCGGAAATTCAGGGGCTTATTTCAATTTTGCGGTATAAAGATAATAGTCCGGCAAAGCTTGAAAGGAACCTCCTATTCCTGATAATACTGCGCCTGCATCCGGAACAGCTCCTTATAAGCGCTGTTCCTGCCCATCAGTTCCTCATGTGTTCCATATTCTGCAATCTCTCCGTTCTTAAACAGCGCTACATGGTCGCAGAACCTGGAGCTGGACATCCGGTGGGAAATGAACAAAGTGGTTTTTCCCTCCGTAAGCCGGGAAAACTTCTGATAAATCTCATACTCCGCCTTGGGGTCTAATGCCGCCGTCGGCTCATCCAGGATCATGATCGGCGCATTCTTGTAGATGGCGCGCGCCAGGGCAATCTTCTGTCCTTCCCCGCCCGAGGGCTCAAACCCATCATCCGTGAAGATCCGGTATACATTGGTCCCAACCCCTTTCGGGAGGGTGGACAGCCTGGCGCCAAGCCCGGAATATTCCAGAATTCTGCGGATATCTTCATCCTTTTTTGTTTCCGCATCCTGGAAAGCCACATTCTCCTTCAGCGTAAAGGCTAACAGCTTATAGTCCTGAAATACAGAGCAGATCTGCTTTAAATACGCGTCATAGTCCAGGTCGCGGATATCGGTTCCGTTTAGGGTGATCCGCCCTTCTGTAGGATCATACAGCCTGCATAAAAGCTTTACAAAGGTGGTCTTCCCGGCCCCGTTTTCCCCGACAATGGAAAGCTTTTCCCCGCTGTGGAGCGTCAGGTTGATGTGGCGGAGCGCATAACTGCTCTGACCCTCATAGCGGAAGGAAACGTTTTCAAAGCGGATCAGGACCGGCCCCCGGGGCACAGGAAGCCTTTTTCCATCATACATCTGCTGAGGGACCTTCATATATTCCATCAGCGCGTCATAATAACCGCTGAACTGCCGAATATACAAAATACTTCCCATCAGGTCATTCATGGCGTTTGAAAAATTCATCAGAGCCGACACATACATGGTGAAATCACCGATTCCGATCATTCCTCTCAGCACGCGGAAGGCCAGGTAAAAATAGGTGATGCTTTTCATCAGAAAATTTAAAAGGGTGGAAAGATAGCTGGCTTTATTGGAAAGCTTTGTCTGTTTCGTATAGAAGCTTTCCGATTCCAAAAGGTGTTCATGTTCCCTGGAAATCAGCCAGTCTTTCAGCCCGAAGATCCTGATTTCCTTTCCAAACGCGAAGTCGCTCAGCAGATTCAGGAAATAACCTGTGCGCCGCTCGACGGGCGCTTTTTCCAGATCCCATTCCACAAAACGCCTGCGGACCTTGGAATCAAAATAGGTATTTACCAGAATGATCGCCACAAACCCCAGCACCACCCAGATGCTCAGCGTAGAAATGATGACGATGATACCCAGAAACGTAAACACCTTACCAAAAATATGGAATGCGCTGTCCAGGACGCTTCCAAAGCCTGCCCCATCGCCATATAAGATTCGTTCCGCCTTGCTTCGGATATCCAGAAATTTCGGATCCTCCAATCTGGCATAATCACTTCTCGAAAGCTTCTCCGCCATCATGGTCTCAAATTCCGTAAATACCCGCCCCCTGATGAGAGTTATTTTCCCTTGGAAAAAACAGATCAGCCAGTTCCCAAACAGGTTGATGAACACCATCAGGCCGATCCATGCGCAGACAATCTCCACGCGCCGCTGTCCCGTCAGCTCGTCAATGATGTATTTGGGAATGATCACATCGGTAAGCGGCACCAGAGAGATCAGGAGCTGCAGGAACAGTTGATAGAAGGTATACCGTTTATCCTGTTTCCAAAAATACTGGAAAAGGAAGAAAATCCCTTTAAACACCGTCCTCACCATCCTTACAGGTAAGATTTACGAAGATTCCGGCATAGTCAGACTGGCCCGGCACAGTCAGAGCCCCGCTCTCCACCGCAGCGGCTCCAAAATATCCGATGGTCAGGAAAAAGTGAACCTTATGGACGACTTCTTCCACATGGGCTCCGACGCCTGCAGGCGCCATTTCCCGAAACAGTTCCTTCATCACCTGCTGGATCCTTTCAAAAATCTCCCTCATAGAGTCTGTTTCATCAGTCAGGATCTCTTCCACGGCTTTTCGCTGCCTTTCCGTAAAGGATGGGATCTTATCCTCCGGCATACCCCGAAGCTGCGCCTTCAGCGCCTGCGGATCCCGGTCCGGCACATACCCCTTTTCCCTGAAAATACCGAAATCCACAAACGTATCATAGCCTGCGTTTTCTATATCGCAGCCTCTTCCTGCAAAACCATTCGCGCTGTACTTTTGAGGAATTTCCGCGGCAAGCCCGTAATTGACGCCCATAGCCGCAGGATAAATTTCCGTCTGGTACGCTCCGTTTATTGGAGAATAAATTGCGGCAAACAGTACGCAGACATAAAGATCCCATAGCAGACTGTTTTCTTCCAAAGCTGCGCCTGCAAAGCCAAGGGCGCGGATCCGGGGCAGCTTCTTTCTCATACCGCCGATCAGCTTATGCACTGCTTCCGGAACAAAACCGTCCAATTCCCTCCACAGGGCTTCCATATAGTCCTCAGTATAGATCACAAGATTCGTCTGGAACCTTCCGTTTGATACTTCATCGATCAGATGATACCGTGCAAGCAGCGCGACCTCATCTTCCATGTACACCGAAGAGACGCCCAGTTCCATGCACAGATCCCGGATAGTGACAGGCGAATAGTACGCTGTCAAAAGAATCTGTCCGGGTAACTTGCGCTGGAACAGATTACTATACTCCCCGTTAGAAATCCCTGCAAAAACGGTACAAAACTCAAATTTACCAGGTCGATAGCTTTTTTCACCAAATGTCCTTTCCATACCAATGCCCTCCTTTAACAGTTTGCGGGTTTTAAAAAGGTAATATTTTACCATATCCAATGATAAGCCAAGCCTGGAAGCAATTTCGGAGCATTTTTTCCCTTCAAAATAATACAGGATGGTACATTCCCGGTGGCAGAAGCCCAGTAAAGACAGTTCCCGCTTTAATTTCACCAGATCCGCCGCTTTCCCGGAATCCCCCTCAACGGCATAGGTATCGTTATAGGCAGCCTGTCCGTATTCCTTTTCGGATACATGGATACTGCGCTCTTTCACACGCTTTCTCATGTAGTTACGGTAACTGTTTTCCGCAATTGCCCAGAAAAATCCCCAGAACGCCCCATCGTCCTTCAACCGGGGAATACTGTCCAGCGCGCTAAGGACAATATCCCCCGCCAGGTCCTGCGCCTCCTCCCTGTGTCCGGTTCTGGAGAGCGCATAGGAATAAAGTATCTGCAGATTTTCAGCAATCAGTTCCGCTGCCTGTTCCTGTGTCATTTCCTGTCTCCTTTGTGCTGTTTTGGCTGACTTTCACTTATATAGTAACAGAAAGGGGATTTGGTGAATACCTTTTATAAAATTTTTTCTACTCTTTTTCTTATTTGTTCTGCATCTTCCCGGGGCATTCACCCTGTTATAATTAACTCCCAAAACTTGGACGCTTTTTTCTAAACGGCAGTATCAAAAGGGTGTGGGAATCCCATGAAAGAAGCAGGTGGGGTCTCGGCTGCCGGTTCATCGCGCTGGGCGACGGCGTGGATACCATGCACAAGAACAATGATCTATTCTAAAAAGCGGAAAATATATTGATTTTTGAATTCTATCTGGATATGATAGAATAGAAAAATGCAACAAGTTGCAAAAATATTTTGCAAGGAGATTTGGTGATGGAGATTCGAAGAGATTTTTATTTGGATAAGTTGATAAAAAGAAAAAACAATGGACTGATTAAGGTAATTACCGGTATTCGTCGATGTGGCAAATCCTATTTACTGAATAATCTGTTTTATCATCAGTTACTGGAAAGCGGAGTTGATGCTGCCCACATTATCCGTTTCGCCTTTGACTCGGCGGACGATCTTTATCTGATTGGTGAAAGCCTGATTCAGATGGAAAAGGAAAAGCGTGGAGTTGACCCTGAAAAGTTCATGGCATATATCCGTTCCAAAGTTGTAGAGGAAGGAATGTATTATCTGCTTCTTGATGAAATTCAGATGTTGGATTGTTTTGAAGCTGTTCTGAATGGTTATCTTCATAAAGATAATATGGATGTATTTGTGACCGGAAGTAACGCAAAACTCCTGTCCAAAGACATTGCCACCGAGTTCGCCGGTCGTGGCGACGAGGTTCATATGTATCCCTTGAGCTTTGCTGAGTTTATGACCGCTTACAACGGTGATAAGTACATGGGATTATCTGAATATATGCTGTATGGCGGTATCCCTCTGGTTGTTCTTCGTGAGGGAGCAAATGATAAGGCAGTTGCATTACAGAATCTGTTCAGTGAGATTTATCTTCGAGATATTACCAAGCGTAACCGAGTGAAGAACATTGGGGAACTGGAAGATCTGCTGAATATCCTTTCCTCTGCTATTGGTTCGCTGACCAATCCGGAAAAATTGAAGAATACGTTCAAGACGGTAAAGAAATCCAGAATCACTTCCGCTACCATTAAGAAATATCTGGATTATTTTGAAGATTCATTCTTGATCGAATCAGCACAAAGATATGACATTAAAGGAAAAGCATATATTGAAACTCCAAAGAAGTATTACTTTTCCGATCTTGGACTTCGCAATGCCAGAATCAATTTCCGTCAGTTTGAGCAAACCCATTCTATGGAGAATGTCATTTATAATGAACTTCGTATGCGTGGCTACAGCGTGGATGTAGGTGTAATACCGATTGCAGAGCGAGAGCAGGACGGTAAGGTTATCCGCAAACAACTTGAAGTTGATTTTGTATGCAATCTTGGTTCGTCCAGATACTATATCCAGTCTGCATACTCACTGCCGGATGAAGCGAAACGTACTCAGGAAATTAGACCGTTCAGAAAAATTGATGATTCTTTCAAAAAGATTGTTATCACAAAAGATATTGTGCAGCCCTATTATGATGACTATGGTATCTTGACTGTGAATATATATGATTTCCTTCTTGATCCGCAGATTCTTGAAAAATAATAATGTAAAGACTTGAAAATATTAAAAGCGTGAGAAAGAGGCGCAGCAAAATTACCTTGAACATTCTCTGAAACTTATGCGCTGACTGTCCTTGCGGCAGGTACTAGTTTAGCTTTAGAAATGAGAAATCCAGAATTTTCTCTTTTCTCTCCCTCAGCATCGTAACATAAAACTCCTTTTGGAGATCCGACACATACGGAGTATCGTTGACGATTGCGATGATTTTATTCATGTCTATTTGCGGCACAATTCTTCTGAGAGCCCTGTTGCAGTCCTGATTCTCTAAAGAGGAAATAAACCGAAAGTAATTGATTTTCTGTCCGTTGATTTTAATGCCGGAAAGAGGACGTTCAAACACACGGAGATCCCGTTCCGCAGAATCTTGAATTACGCTTCTCATTATTTCCTCATCCGCTTGGGGGTATAAGCAGCTGCCGCAGTCATAGACAGGCGCCAGCGCGATTCCATCGGTGTCGCTGTTGTAAAGGAATCCCCAATTCCCGTTGTGCCTGTCCCAGTTTCCAATCAGAGCATCTACAATAAACATATCCCAAAACCGTTCGCTCAGAATTTCCGAGTCTATCGCCGTCTGTTCCTCGAAGGTTCTGACAATATCGCTTAACTCGGTTCCGTAACCGTTATGAGCCGAATCGATAATGGTATTTTTAAGTGACGCAAAATCCTGTAAAACAAGTCCGCCTGCCGTGAAATCTTTGCACGCCACCACGATTTTCTGCTTCCCGTTCTTTGTGTATGTTCCAAGAAGCGTTTCCTGCACAGGAATCCCAACGCTGTCGAAAATATGACATCCGAGATATTCCGAAATGCAGCCGTTCGCATAACTCATACCTTTATTGATGGAAGGAGCGGCCGGAAATTTCAGCATATACAGATTCCCCTCGTATATCACAGACAGCTTGCTTCCGTTTGCACCGGCGTAGGTTTTGTTTCGAACGGGAAATTCGGTAAAATCAATCATCCGGGTCACCTTTCTTCATTCTCAAATATTTTTCACGCAAATACCCTGCCTGCTCCGATGAAATTTCCTGTTCCACCTCTGCGGAATTGATATCTGCATTCAATTCACACCAATACAGGTCCCAATGGACATCCTTTTCCCCACCATCGATCTTTTCCCACGAAGCGATCATATTCTCGACCGATGTTTTGAGATATGACGGGAGTCCGCATTCCAGATATTCACGGTTCATCGGAAGTCCTGTTTTGCTGTCATATTCTGTCCCTGCATCATCCAAAGACATCAGGTATTCCATCGTACACCCAAGCGCTTTGGCCAGCTGCTGTACGGTATAGGCCGAACACTTTCGAAGCGAACTTTTTCCGGTACATATATCTATCACAGTCGTTTTTGGGACGCCACTGAGCTTCGACAGGCGATATTTCGTTATATTTTGGCTATCAAGATAGCTTTGAAGATTCATCTTTTTCATCCTTTCCTTATTTACATCATATCGGTATACCGACCGTTTGTCAATAGGAGAACCCGGTTTGAACAGGATAAAAAAATCGGAAACGGATATTATCCTTTTGGAGTACCGAGAAGACAAACAAAAAGAAACCGTGCAAAGCATCGTCCACGACGCGCATACGGACCACTGCCTCGCGGTGAAGGTCAACCAGTCTAACGCATACAAAGATTTGTGCGATTATTTTTCAGATGAAGGGCTGCTGAAAACCCTGGAAAAGGAGTCCCTGCCAGAACCACATTCTCATATTGACAAGTCTGTGATTCCAGGTATAATATTCATTGAGAAGTTATATGTTATTATAGTCAAGTTCTCAACGGAGGAGACCATATGGAAATCAAACGGGATTTGTATCTGAAAAAAATCATTTCCCTTATGTGGGATGGTCAGGTAAAGGTCATTACGGGGATTCGCAGGTGCGGGAAGTCCTATTTGCTTGGAAATATTTTTAAAAAGTATTTGCTGCAAAGCGGTGTGAGAGAGGATCATATTCTTTTTTACGCCCTGGATCTTGCAAAGGACATCAGATATCGAAATCCGCTTGCATTCGCCAGTACGGTACGAAAAATTGTGGAGGGAGTATCCGAACAATTCTATCTTTTTGTTGATGAGATTCAGATGTCCGACGAGGTGCCGAATCCCTATTATCCGGACGGAAAACCCATTACCTTTTATGATGCGTTGAATGACCTGAAAACTCTGCCCAATCTTGACATTTATGTGACCGGCAGCAATTCACGTATGCTTTCAAGCGATATTTTGACAGAATTCCGGGGGCGCAGCGATGAGATACGTATGCATCCCTTGAGCTTTTCGGAGTATTATGCTGCCGTTGGAGGCGATAAAGCAGAGGCTTTTGAAGAATATGCGTTTTACGGCGGAATGCCGCTGATTCTGTCGCGTCCCGACGAAACGGCGAAAATGGATTACCTAAGGTCGCTGATTTCGGAGGTCTATCTCAAGGACATTGTTGAGCGTAAAAAAATCAAGAGGGAGGATGTGCTTTCGGCTGTATTGGATTTGATCTGTTCCTCCGTCGGTTCCCTGACCAATCCGAACAATATTGCAAACGCCCTCAATGCAAAGCGGCGCTTGTCGGGGGAGGGCATGGTGGCGGCCAACACTGTAACATCGTATCTTTCTCACCTTGCAGACGCGTATCTGTTTGAGGAATGCCGCCGCTTTGACGTGAAAGGGAAAGATTATTTTGACTACCCGAATAAATATTATTGTGATGATCTCGGGTTGAGAAACGCCAGAATCGGTTTTCGCCAGCAGGAAATGACCCACATCATGGAGAATATTCTCTATAATGATCTGCGGATTCGAGGCTGTTCGGTGGATATTGGGATCGTATACGGTACCGAGAAAAGGAAAACCGGACAAGCAGTGCGTGTCGCAAGAGAGATCGACTTTGTGGCAACAAAAGGAGGCAAAAAGACTTATATTCAGTCGGCCTATGCCTTGGAAACGGATGAAAAATCCGCTGCCGAAAACAAACCGCTTTCCCTGACCGGCGACTCGTTTCCGAAGATTATTGTGCGCCACGATATCAGAAAGTGGTGGTATGATGAAAGCGGTGTTCTCAATATCGGTGTGCTGGATTTCCTTCTGGACGAAACAGTGGTTTGACCTTTTCCGCTATGACACGCAGTTATGGGTCGATTGCGGGGATAAGGCTTGCAATCGTTGGAAAAAAATGATATATTTAACAACAGATTTCGTAATTACCTATCGTATCATTTTATCAAAAGGAGAGACGATTTATGATCAAATTATTAGAAGGCGGATGTTATCTGCTGAACGGAACGGAGTTGGTTCCGGATAACGCAGAGGCTTCCGCAGCCATACAGAGCAAGACCGGACGGACGGTATCGAAGGAAGAGGCCTCAAAGGGAACCATCGCCTATGGCATCCTGGCGGCCCATAATACCTCCGGCAACATGAAGAAATTAAAGATTCGTTTTGATAAACTGACCAGCCATGATATCACTTTCGTGGGAATCATTCAGACGGCCCGGGCGTCGGGACTGACCAGGTTTCCCATGCCTTATGTGCTGACCAATTGCCATAACTCCCTGTGCGCGGTAGGCGGCACCATCAATGAGGATGATCATATGTTTGGATTAAGCTGCGCCAAGAAGTACGGCGGCGTCTATGTACCTCCTCATCAGGCGGTGATCCATCAATACGCCAGAGAAATGATGTCCGGCGGCGGCAAGATGATCCTGGGCTCGGATTCCCATACCAGATATGGGGCGCTGGGCACCATGGCTGTGGGAGAGGGCGGACCGGAGCTGGTGAAGCAGCTCCTGAACCAGACCTATGATATCGATATGCCCGGCATTGTAGGGGTTTACCTGACCGGCGCTCCCGTAAAGGGCGTGGGCCCTCAGGACGTGGCCCTGGCCATTATCGGCGCCGTGTTTGCAAATGGATTTGTGAAAAACAAGGTGATGGAGTTCGTAGGCCCCGGCGTTTCCAGTCTGAGCGCGGATTTCCGGATCGGAATCGACGTGATGACCACGGAGACCACCTGTCTTTCCTCCATTTGGAAAACGGATGCGGCGATTGAAGAGTTTTATGAGATTCATGGGAGAAAAGAGGATTTTGAGACTCTGGAACCCGCTCCCGTGACTTACTACGATCATATGATGACGGTGGATCTGTCCGCGATCCGTCCCATGATCGCCATGCCTTTCCATCCCAGCAACGTCTACACCATCGAAGAGCTGAACGCCAATCTGACGGATATTCTGGAAGAAACGGAAAAGCGCGCCCTGGTAAGCCTGGGCGGCGTCGTGGATTTTCATCTGAAAGACAAGGTGAAAAATGGGAAGTTCCTGGTAGACCAGGGCATCATTGCCGGCTGTGCGGGCGGCGGTTTCGAAAACATCTGTGCCGCGGCGGATATTTTAAAAGGACATTCCATCGGCTCTGATGAATTCACCTTAAGCGTGTATCC
>CANQNT010000071.1 GCA_947625255.1 uncultured Acetatifactor sp.
TTTCCAGAGGTAAGTTTACCACACTTGAGACATTTTCTCTTGTGATTTATTAAGACATTATCATAAATGACTTATAGGTTTTGCCCAAAATGCAGTTTCAACGCTTGACGAATTTCCCTTTTTGGCTTATGATTGCTTTTAATAGGCAGAAATTTCTTTTCTACCATAAAAAGCGCCCGAAAGGTCAATCCGCTTTTCCCGGAAAGCAGGACCCGCGCGCGGAAAAGAGGAGTCTATGGACAGACAAAACCTTACCTTGCTGACAGATCTTTATGAGCTGACAATGATGCAGGGCTACTTTAAAAACATGGCCCAAAACGAGATGGTCATTTTCGACGCGTTCTATCGTTCCAATCCCTGCGGAGGCGGCTATGCGATTTCCGCCGGTCTGGAACAAGTCATCCAGTACATCAAAAACCTGCGTTTTGAACAGGAGGATATCGACTATCTGGCTTCCCTGAAGATTTTTGACGGGGATTTCCTGGATTATCTGAAAGACTTCCGGTTCTCCGGAGATATTTACGCCATTCCCGAAGGAACGGTCATGTTCCCCAGAGAACCCATGATCAAGGTGATCGCGCCGATCATGGAGGCCCAGCTGGTGGAAACGGCCATTTTGAACATCATCAACCACCAGAGCCTGATCGCTACCAAGTCCGCCAGAGTCTGCTATGCGGCCCAGGGAGACGGAATCATGGAATTCGGCCTGCGCAGGGCCCAGGGACCCGACGCGGGAATCTACGGGGCCAGGGCCGCCATGATCGGCGGCTGCATAGGCACCAGCAATGTACTGGCGGGACAGCTTTTCGACGTTCCCGTCAAAGGCACCCACGCCCACAGCTGGATCATGAGCTTTCCCGATGAATATACCGCCTTTAAAACCTATGCGGATATGTACCCCAGCGCCTGCATCCTGCTGGTGGATACCTACGATACCCTGAAATCCGGCGTGCCCAACGCCATCCGGGTCTTCACCGAGATGCGCGAGGCGGGCATTCCCCTCACCTTTTACGGCATACGTCTGGACAGCGGCGACCTGGCTTATCTTTCGAAGAAAGCGCGGAAAATGCTGGATGCGGCAGGCTTTCCGGACGCGGTGATCTCCGCTTCCAACGATCTGGACGAATTTCTGATTGACAGTCTGAAAACCCAGGGAGCCGCCATTACCTCCTGGGGCGTGGGCACCAATCTGATCACCTCCAAGGACAACCCTTCCTTTGGCGGGGTGTACAAGCTGGCCGCCGTCATGGGACCGGACGGCAATTTCGTCCCCAAGATCAAGCTCTCAGAGAATACGGAAAAAATTACCAATCCGGGCAATAAGAAAATTTATCGTATTTATGAAAAAGAGACCGGCAAGATCAAGGCCGATCTGATCTGCCTGGTAGAAGAGCATTTTGACGAGAACGAGGATCTGATGCTTTTCGACCCTCAGGAGCCATGGAAAAAGACCCGCATGAGGGGCGGTACTTACCGGATCCGTCCCGTCATGGAGCATATTTTCCATAAAGGAGAATGTATTTACACTTCTCCCAGGGTGATGGATATCCGGGCCTATTGCCAGAAAGAGCTGGATACCCTCTGGGAGGAAACAAAGCGTCTGGTCAATCCGCACCAGGTCTATGTGGATTTGTCCGCGAGACTATATGATATTAAAATTCAGCTGCTTGATCAGATGAGTGAAAAATGAGCGACAGGAGGAATTCTTACTTGAAAATTTACACCCCGGCCCTGATTCCCCACGACCCCGTTTCCGTTCACCCTATTGATGAAATCGCGGGGTTTCCGGTGTGTCCCGGTATGTTTGAAATCAATGGCGCTACCATGCTCGCCGTAGGCGTTAATTTCACCATCCATACCCACTCCGGGAAGAATGTGGAACTTCTCCTTTTCCACCGCGATGAGGAAGAGCCCTACGCCATACTTCCTTTTCCCAAAGAATACAAGATCGGCGATGTCTACTCCATGATCGTCTTCAATCTGCAGATTGAAGACCTGGAGTACGCCTATCGCGTGGACGGCCCCTATGAACCCAAGCGGGGCCTTTTGTTCAACAAAGACACCATCCTCCTGGACCCCTACGCCAAGGCGGTAGCGGGACAGCGTGAATGGGGCGAACGCAAGCGGGGCGCTTATCATGCCCGCGTGGTCAACGCCGTTTTCAACTGGGGCGATATGCCACAGTCAAAACAAGAATTATGCGACCTGGTGATCTATGAGCTCCATGTACGGGGCTTCACCAACCATCCCTCTTCCGGCGTCCGGCACCCCGGAACCTTTGCGGGGCTCATGGAAAAAATTCCTTATTTAAAAGACTTGGGAGTCAACGCCGTGGAACTGATGCCGATTTTCGAATTTGACGAGACGGTAAATTCCAGGAACTACAACGGCAGACGTCTGTTGGAATATTGGGGTTACAACACCGTAGGATTTTTCTCCCCTAATAGCAGCTACACTGCCGCGGAAGAGTACAATCACGAGGGGACCGAGCTCAAGGAATTGATCAAGGCGATGCACGACAATGGCATCGAGGTCATCTTAGACGTGGTCTTCAACCATACGGCCGAAGGCAACGAACAGGGAAGCACGTTCTGCTTCAAGGGCCTGGATAACCGCATTTATTATATGCTGACCCCCCACGGCGACTATTACAATTTCAGCGGCTGCGGCAACACGCTGAACTGTAACCACCCCATCGTCCAGCAAATGATTCTGGAATGTCTGCGTTACTGGACAGTCAACTACCGTGTGGACGGGTTTCGTTTCGATCTGGCCAGTATCCTGGGCCGCAATGAGGACGGTTCTCCCATGAGCAGCCCTCCCCTGCTGCGCGCCCTGGCTTATGACCCGCTTCTGACCCGTGTCAAGCTCATCGCGGAGGCCTGGGACGCGGGCGGTATGTATCAGGTAGGAAGCTTTCCGGCCAGCAGGCGTTGGGCGGAATGGAACGGACGTTACCGCGATTCCATAAGAGGCTTTTTGAAAGGGGAAAACTGGCTGTCCTGGACCGCCGCTTGGAGCATCGCCGGTTCCGGAGACTTATATGGCAATTCCGTCACCAACCACAAGGACAATTACGATGGTTACAATTCCTGTGTCAATTTCCTCACTTGCCATGACGGCTTTACCATGTATGACCTCTATTCCTATAATGAAAAACACAATGAAAACAACGGATGGAACAACACGGACGGAGCCAATGACAATCGAAGCTGGAATTGCGGCGTGGAAGGAGAAACGGACAATCCCGAGGTCCTTGCGCTCCGGTTCCGAATGATCCGCAACGCCTGCGCGGTGCTGATGTGCAGCCGGGGCACGCCCATGTTCCTGGCCGGCGACGAGTTTGCCAATACCCAATACGGGAACAATAACAGTTATTGCCAGGACAACGAGATCTCCTGGCTGGACTGGTCCATGTTGGAAAAGCATCGGGATCTGTACGAGTTTTTCAGGTTCATGATCGCTTACCGTTTCAAGCATCCCGTGATCCGCAGGCAGCTGCATGACGCCGTCTGCGGCATGGAGGCCCTGCAGGCCCATGACACCAACGCGGAGCAAACCAATTTGTCGGAAAACACCCGTTTCCTGGCAATCAGCTTCGCAGGCTACGATGTGGAAAAAGGGCAGGATGACCTGGTTTACGTGGCAGTGAACACCCACTGGGAGGATGTTAACATTACCCTGCCGCAGCTAAAATACGGCATGAACTGGTATCTCTCCGTCAATACCTATGGGGATGATTTTGGCAGATATTGTTATCCTGAACAGGATGAAATCCGCATTGACGGAAATTTTATCATGCGGCCCAGATCCGTTGCCATATTCACCGGAAGAAATATCCATAATTTGAAAAACAACGTTAACACGCGGTCCTGACTCCGCATACCTCATTTCCAGCGAGAAAGGCGGTGTTACTTTGACACAGTGGAACCCCTGGCATGGCTGCACGAAAATCAGTCCCGGCTGCTATCATTGTTACGTGTACCGCAGAGACGCGGAATTTGGCAAGGATTCTTCCGTCCTGCATAAAACATCGGCTTTCAATCTCCCCATTCGCAAAAACAGAAAAGGGGAATATAAGCTGATGCCCGATGGGGACTATATCTATACCTGCTTTACTTCCGACTTTTTTCACCCGGCAGCGGACGAATGGCGGGTCGAGGCCTGGAAAATGATCAGGGAACGCTCCGATCTTTCTTTTTATTTCGTTACCAAGAGGCCTGATCGTTTCTATGTAAATCTGCCCTCTGATTGGGGACAAGGCTATGCTAACGTCCATATTTGCTGCACATGTGAGAATCAACGCATGACGGATGCCAGACTGCCGGTTTTTCTTGCATTGCCGATTCCGCACAAAGAGATCATCCATGAACCCATGCTGGAGTCCATCAATATCGAACCCTACTTGCAGCAGTATCACGATCAGATCGAAATGGTTTCCTGCGGAGGCGAATCCGGCGAAGACGTGCGCCTGTGCGATTACGCCTGGGTCCTGCAGAGCATGACCCAATGTGTCAGGTACGATGTCCCGTTTCATTTCCACCAGACCGGATCCCTCTTTAAACGCGGCAATAAAATCTATCATATTGAACGCAAGTATCAGATGGCTCAGGCAGCAAAAGCCGGGATCGACTACCTCCCCCCGGCCGTCCCGGATGCGCGCGAAAACATATCTCAAAAAAATCTCTCGTAGTTTCCTATTACGAGAGGGGATGGAAAGGAGCTCTCATGCTCGCGTTACAGATCACTTCCATGAAGCAATTTATGAGCCAGCTTCTGGCCTCGGAAACCTTTGACCCTTTTCTTTTGGAAGAGGCCACGATCGCTACGGCTACGACCATGACCATAGATGGCCATCTGAACAAGGATTTCTTCGCTTCCCTAGATTCTGATGAGAATCAGGCTCCCGGCTATGACTTCATGCCCTGGAGCAATTTAAAAGGGCTGTGCTTCCAATTGATCAAAGGAAAACGCACACCCCTTTTTTTTAAATTTGTTTTTCATCTGAAGCCGGAACTTACGGAAAAGCTTTTGCTCCGGGAAAAAAGCAGTGTGGAACCGGACCAGATCCGCGCCCTGCTTCTCATGATAAAATACGACGGTTCCAAAGCCGTCCTGACCACCGGAACCGCTACCACGACCTTTCTCCTCACCAAGGAACCCGACCAGATCTGGGACCGCACTCTCATGCGCTACCTCGCCCAAAAAGGGATTTCCACGGAGGTCTTGTGACGGATGCCATGCCCCGCGGGCTTTCCTAATGCCTACACAAATCCCAGGTTTCAGCGGAAAGAGTAGTCTTCCGGCAAGGCTTCCAGAATGTCATGGTAGTAATCATTGCGCAGGATATAGGCGCTGAATTGATATCTGTCCTTAACCTCCTGCTGGCAGGCTTCCAAATACTGGTCACGGGCTTCCTGGCTGTCCAACTGCCGCATCCTGCCGGGGATTCTCACCGCCAGATCTCCCAGGTTATCCAGAATTCTGGAAACCCCCTGTTCCGTGACATAACCGGCAATATCATCCACCAATCCTCCGGCGGCTTTCAGATCCGCCCGATAGGTCGCCGATTTATCACTCTTGTTATAGGCAACCGTATCGGTAATAAAGCTGCGGTCCTTGAAGATAACCATGCCTTCGTCCTGAGAAAAAATATCCTTGCCCGCGAACAGGCGGGAGTCATATTCAAAGCCGAACAAATTCAGCAGCGTGGGCAGCAAGTCCATGGAACCGCAGACCTTATCCACGATAACCGGATCCGATTCCATGGAAGCGTTCCAGAGGATCAGATTATTCCGGTACAGATCCAGGCTGTTTGACACGCTTTTTCCAGCCAATTCATCATACTGCTCCGCAGTCATGGCGTAAGGGTAATGATCCGCGCTCATACAAATCACCGTATTTTCCAGTTTTCCGGCATTCTCCAGTTCCTGCAGCAGATATTCCAACGCCTTATCCAACTCAATATGACAGGCAATATAAGCTCTGGCATTCTCTGACATCTCCAGGTCGGCAACCGCTTCCCTGTTTTTATAAGACATGGAATTGCCTGTAAAGTTATAATTCATATGGCCGGACACGGTCATATAGTACACATGGAAAATATCCTCGTTGATATATTCCGGAATCGTACCCTGCATCATCTCCAGGTCCGAAGCAGGCCACTGGTTGGGATGCTCCATGGGGAAAATATGGTCTCCCCATTCCTCCTCGCTCAGGTCTCCCAGCTTTGCCGCCTTAAAATAATAACCAAGATTGGGATGGCTGACGTGCCTGTCATAATAGCTCAGACTGTTATCATGGTAAGCCATGCTCTGAGTCCCCAGCGTATTAAAATAATGGGGCAGGGAAAACGCCATGTCATTGGCCCCGCTCTTCCGCATACTGAACTGTCCGTCCGGAATCAGTCCCGTGGTATTAATATATTCCCCATCGCTGGTGCTGGTGTTCCACAAAGGCACATAATAATTGGTGAAAACAAACCCGGTGTGGGTCAGCCGATACAATGTGGGAGTCAGATCCTCCCTCACCGCATAGGGGCAGAAACCCTCCGCCGTTAAAAAGATCAGGTTATAGCCTTTGAAAATACCCGTATATTCGTTCTTCGTTGTGGGAACAAGCCCCGGCATATAAGAAGCCAGCCAGGTCTCCTCCTTAGAAGCAGCCTCCGCCTGGAGCTTCGCCCAGTCGATCGGGAACTCATGGGGAGAAGTATCCAAAGGCGGTTCCTCTTCCACTGGATCTTCCTCCGCCGGTTCCCCGTTTCCCGATTCTCCCGGAGGATTTTCCGATTCCGCGCCGTTGATTTCCCCGGGATTCGTCTCCGGATCCTGATTTTCTCCCACGGAAGACTCATCCGTGTTCTCCATCGGATCACTCCCGGTAATTTCAGATGGATCCAATTCCTCTTTCCCGGCGGCGAGACTGCCCAGGCTTCCTTCCCCCCTGGAATCCTTTCGGGTCAGACGATCCCACAAACCGCCGGCCAAATTGCCCAGATTCATGGCCGTATCCCTCTGAATCATCGTCGTAACGCCCATATTCTCCACTACGGTCAAGGGATCGAAAAATTCCGAATATTCCTCATAATAATCGGCCTCTATGTATTTTCCGATCAATACAAAGGATATCGCGAAAATCATGCCTACTCCTGCCAGCACCAACTGCCTTAAAACCTGCAGACTATGCAGAATGGGCATCCGCAGAATACGTTGGTGCATCAGAACACCGATCACCACCAGAGGCAATGCCATCAGAATCAAAAACGGAAGCGCTCCCAACACACCTTGCAGGGCTTCCCTCCAATAATTTGTCAGCGCGTCCCCTCCGCCGAGAACAATCGCCTCCAGCAGCATGGGCTGCTTGAAAATGAAATAATACACGAACTGTGCCGCAAACACGACATACTCCAGCCCCACCACCAGCCAAAACACACGTTTCTTCCACTTTCTCGGAAGCTTGCCGATGAGCAGAGTCTCCAAAGAAGCCACGATCATCGTCAACGCGATCGTCAATAACGGATTGCTAAACGACAATCCAAAACATCCCAGATGATAAATGATTTCAAGATATAGCAGAAATCCCATCAGGATACCCATCAATTTCATAATTCGTCACCCTTGTCTTTCGTATCTTAATTTTATGCCCTCACCTCAAAGTCCAACACTAAAACCAATCGTTTTTATGTCGTCCTTCCCCATTTCTCTATTAAACACCCTTATTGCATCAAAATTGTATCCCGTCTTATTTCTTCATTTTAGGACGAAAAACCAGACTGGCCAGGTAACCAAAGATCAAGGCTGCTGATGTTCCCACGGCGCCGGCTTTAAAACCACCCGCAAACAGCCCCAGCAACCCTTGTTCATCCACGGCTTCCTTGACGCCCTTCATCAAAACATTTCCAAAGCCCAGCAATGGCACACTGGCCCCGGCTCCCGCAAATTCCACGAATGGCTCGTACCAGCCCAGCGCGCTGATGGCAGCTCCCGTTACGACCAACAGGACCATGATCCTGCCCGGCATCATTTTCGTCTTTTCCATCAAAATCTGCACAAGCGCGCAAATCAGGCCTCCTACCCAGAACGCATTGAAATAATCCATCACAAATCGACTCCTTTCTGCCCTTTTGGGGATAGTGTCTGCATTTGACGGTAAAATATACGTCCCATTCCGGGAAAAGACCTTCCAGACCCGCATCAGAGAGGAAAGGGCGGGAAACACTCCCCGCCCCGACGGCATCAGCCAAGATAAGCGATAACCTCTACCTCGCACAGCACGTTTTTCGGCAAAGCTTTCACGGCCACACAGCTTCTGGCCGGCTTCTCCGTAAAGTATTTGGCATAAATCTCGTTAAATGCGGCGAAATCTCCCATATCCGCCAAAAAGCAAGTGGTTTTCACCACATCCTTGTACCCACAGCCCGCTTCTTCCAACAACGCGCCAAGATTCTTCATCACCTGCTCGGTCTGCTCCACGATATCCTTGCCCTCGATTTCGCCGGTAGCAGGATTGATGGCAATCTGTCCGGACGTGAACAACAGCTTGTCCGCGATCATTCCCTGAGAATAAGGCCCGATCGCCGCAGGGGCCTTGTCTGTCGCGATTTTCCGTGTCATTTTTCCTATCCTCCTTATCTGGTCATGTCAACCTCCGGTTCGTCGAACTGTACGGTGACATAAAAGCCTCTGGCATTTTCCACAATATCCTCCACGACCCCTTCCCGGGACCGAAGTCTGTAACGAAAGGGGATATTGGCCGACATGGCGTAAGACGGATCAATGGTGTAATAATAATTGCTGGGCAGCACTCCTTCGGTCACAGTAATCCTTTGTCCGATTTTCAGCAGCCCTTTCCGCTCCATTTTAAATTCCATTCTGCGCATCCGTCCATCCCTCCCGCTGTGGCCTTGTGGCTTGCTGCACCTATTATAAGCGCTTCTTTCCAAGAATGCAAGAGGATTATGACGCGAATCCCACACAACGGACTCACTCCTTTGGATTTTCCAACACTAAAGCATGGGCAATTCCGGGAACGCTCTGGCCCTCGTTAAAGCTTGTCTTGCTCAGCAGGGCTCCCGTAGGTAAAAATAAGACCTTGTTCCACATATTTTTTTCCAATTGCTTCAGAATATAGGCGGACAGGGTGACGGCGCTGCACCCGCAGCCGCTTCCTCCGGCATGGGTGTCCTGTTTTTCCGCGTCATATATTTCGATCCCGCAGTCCATGTGGACAGAAGAAATATCATATCCTTTGTCCCGCAGCAGGTCGATCAATACTGTCTGGCCCACCTTGCCCAGGTCGCCCGTAATGATTTTATCATAATCCTCGGGCTTTGTCCCAAAGTCCTGAAAATGGCGTTCTATGGTATCCGCCGCGGCCGGCGCCATGCACGCCCCCATGTTCATGGAATCCTTTAAGCCATAATCCACGATTCGCCCCACGGAAATCCCGGTAATCCGGGCCCTGGCTCCCTCGGCCGATCCCTGGTCCAACACGAAGGCGCCGCTTCCCGTCACAGTCCAGGTGGCGGAGAGGGGTCTCTGATTCCCATATCCTAGAGGGAAACGGAATTCTTTTTCCGCACTGGCAAAATGGCTGGAGGTAACGCAGGCCACTCTGTCCGCATAACCTCCCGCAACAACCATGGACCCCAACGCCAGAGCCTCCCCGCAAGTGGAGCAGGCTCCATAAACTCCGAACAAGGGAATCCCAAAGGTAGCGATTCCGAAAGAGGTGGCAATAGACTGCCCCAGCAGATCTCCCGCAAACAGATAGGAGATTTCTTCCGGTTTTAAATCCGCCTTGCCCAGAGCCAGATAGACCGCGTCTTTCTGCAGATTGCTCTCCGCCTCCTCCCAGGTGTTGCATCCAAACAAATCATCCTCTCCAACCATGTCAAAAAGGTCCCCAAAGGGTCCCTGCCCCTCCTTGGTTCCCACAATGCTGGCGCTGCTCCTGATAAAGACCGGCTTCTCCAGCCTGATGCCGGCACTCCCCATCCGTTGACTCATGTATCCTGACTCCTTTCCTTTTTTTGCCCGCGGACACGGCCTGGTCACAGTCTGGTACCTGCCCAACCCTGCCGATCGCCCAAAAGCTGATTCATTATCCGATACATAGCATTTCCAGATGAATTTTGATTATGCAAAAGGAATGACACAAAGACCCTGCGGAAAGCATTCTTCACTTCCCGCAGGGCCTGTTAACAACATCATTCTCCCTGAGTCTCTTCTTCGTCTTCCACCACGTATGTCAGGCTTGTCACCACATAGAGAACCTCTCCATTATATTCCACCCTGGACCAGCCGCTGGTATCATCATAACCCGTCCGGTGCAGCTTTTCCCCATATTTGATCAAATAATGGACAGAAGCGTTTCCCTGGTCCGTGGCGGGTTCCCCACGCAGATTCACTTCAATCTTGGGCGAAATATAATCATCACACTCGGTAAAGGTGATCTTCCGGCCTCCTGCCGTCACCACGGTATCGCTCACGGCAGGCGTCTGGGGCTCGGGCGCTGAAAGATCCGTGGTCAAAAGCCGATTGACCGCGTACAAGGTCTGTCCGTTATACTCCAGCCTGGACCATCCCTCCGCCTCATTGATACCTGTCCGATGGGCAGTCTGCCCATTGCTCAGCTGAGTCACCACCGTATCGTCCCCAGTGGTTCCTGGCTTGCTGCGCAGATTCGTGACCTCCTTGGCCGTCACCGTTTCGTCCACCTCCGTAAAGGTCATTCCCGTTCCCTGGGCCGATGGATTGCTCTCCGCGGCGCTCCCCTGTGAAGCCTCCTGGGATTGACCCGTCTGCTCCGAACCGGATGGACCCTCGTCCGATGAGTCGGAAGAAGTTTCCTCCCGGGATTCCTCCCCGGAAACCGTATCCGGGCTCTCTTCAGAATCCGTACCCGCCAAATCGTCATCGCCGCCCGACGAGCTGCTTTCCTGGGTGATGATGTCCTGCGTCAAGGGGCCGTCATCATGATACACCCTCCAGATCAGCACGCACAAAATCACGATGACCACCATCATCACGACACCGCCGATAATAATT
The DNA here is from genome assembly GCA_947625255.1 of uncultured Acetatifactor sp. Classification (GTDB taxonomy): domain Bacteria; phylum Bacillota; class Clostridia; order Lachnospirales; family Lachnospiraceae; genus Acetatifactor. Next base: position 11,052 of record CANQNT010000071.1, read on the forward strand.
GCGACATTATTCGAACCGCCCTCAAAATAATTCCGTTCATTTGAGTCCTGATTATTCATCCTAAACTACCCTCTTCATGAGATCCGTCTATTTCCGGTACTTTTCCGCCTGAGAACGAATCAATTCCTCGTCTTCAAAATAATCGATCCGCATGGCCCTCTTCATCTCGGACAAGGTCTGGGCCGCCTCTTGCCTGGCAATCTCACTGCCTTTCCTCAAAACCTCGTAAACAGCCGGAATATCCTTTTCCAATTCCGCCCTCCGGGCACGAATGGGTTCCAGGGTCTCCTGCATCACATTGTTCAGGAACTTCTTCACCTTGACATCCCCCAGACCGCCTCTCTGATAATGGGCCTTTAGCTCGTCCAGATTGGCATAATCCGGCAAGTAACGCTGGAAATGCTCATCCGCGCAGAACGCATCCAGATAAGTGAATACCGTGTTCCCCTCCAAATGGCCGGGATCACTCACCAACAAATGCAGCGGATCCGTGTACATACTCATGATCTTCCTGCGCACATCATCGGCGCTGTCCGCCAGATAAATACAGTTGTTCAGGGATTTGCTCATCTTCGCCTGACCATCCGTTCCGGGCAGTCTCCTGCAGGCCTCGGTCTCAGGAAGCAGGGCCTCCGGCTCCACCAAAACCGGCCCATAAATTGTATTGAACTTATGCACGATTTCCCTGGTCTGCTCGATCATGGGCAGCTGGTCATCACCCACGGGAACAGTCGTGGCCTTAAAGGCTGTAATATCTGATGCCTGGCTGATGGGATAGGAAAAGAAACCCACTGGAATGCTTGTCTCAAAATTACGCAGCTGAATCTCATTCTTTACCGTAGGATTGCGCTGCAGTCTGGACACCGTCACCAGATTCATGTAATACGTCGTCATCTCGCAAAGCTCCGGAATCTGGGACTGAATAAACAGATTGCTCTTGGCCGGATCCAATCCGCAGGACATATAATCCAGGGCAACCTCCACGATGTTCTCACGCACTTTGCCGGGATTGTCAAAATTATCCGTCAGCGCCTGGGCATCCGCGATCATAATGAATATCTTCTTATATTCCCCGGAATTCTGCAGTTCCACGCGCCTACGCAGCGATCCCACGTAATGTCCTACATGCAGCCGTCCCGTGGGTCTGTCCCCGGTCAAAATAATCTTTTCCATAAAGCCAAACCACCTCCAAAGCATATACTTTCTTCACTTTCCATTATCATACCACCTTTTTGCGGTTTCGGGAATACTTCTTTTCCCTTTCTGGGAATTTTTTTATTCACGTTCTTTTATTCACCCGCTCCACAACAGGCATCTCCGAAAGGTCTCCCCACCCTTTTCTGAAACCAGACCATCGATCAATATTCCATAATCATTTTTACAGAATCCATCCTTCCATCCAACGGTGGGCCAACTCGATCCACTCTTCCGCGTCGAGCTTTATGGTCGAACCGTTCCTGCTCTGGGTCAGACGATTGGCAAGAGCCAGTCCGTGTCCGCCTTTCTCGAACAAATGGAACTCTGTAGGAATATGATGTTTGGCCAGCGCTTCCACCAGCATAATAGAATTCTGCACAGGCACGCTCCCATCTTCAAAGGTATGCCATACAAAGGCCCGCGGGGTGTTTTCATTGACACAATTTTCCAAAGAAAGGGCCCCTTTCTTCTCTTCATATTCCTCGCCCAACAAGCACTGAAAGGAACCTTTGTGGGCATAAGGGCCGGACGTAATCACGGGATAGCCCAGAATCATGGCATTGGGACGCAGCGCCTCTTTTTCCACTCCCAAGGCTTCCGCCACCCAATTTTCACTCCAGAACATACAGAAACTGGCCGCCATATGCCCTCCGGCGGAAAAACCGTTGACCACTATCTGATCCGGATGCACATGCCATTCCTCCGCATGCTTCCGCACCAGGGCCACGGAACGCCCCAACTCCAGCAGCGCGGTAGGAAAACGGGCCGGGGCCACGGAATAACGCAGCACTGCCGCGTGATAACCAAAAGACAAAAACTTGACGGCAATCATTTCCGCCTCTCTGTCAGAAAGGAACGCATAACCGCCCCCGGGACAGACAATGACCATGGGCCGCCTGTCAATGCTGATCTCCTGTGTGTGATCCAGCAAATACACATAAAGTGCCGCGTAGTCCTGGGAATTTTCATTTTTAATGTCAAATTTTTCGTACCTCATGATGTTCTCTCCTTATCATTAACTTGGTCTTATCTTGGTCTTATCTTGGTCTTATCTTGGTGTTGTCATTCTCTTGTCTTACTTTTATCGCTTTTTCACAGGTTTTGGGAAAATGGACTCTCCGTCCGCACACGCTTATTAAATCGCATTTCCTTCAAACTGCCTGCG
>CANQNT010000072.1 GCA_947625255.1 uncultured Acetatifactor sp.
CCCGGTTGTATACCATTGGAAATATCGACTCGAAGAGATCGATCCCAGTGAAGTAGTAATCGTGGATACATTGCCTGCCAAAAAGTCGAGTTAATAAAAATCGTTTATACTAGTGAGGATGTAAGCAATTATTTCTGTTCTTGTTATACGGTAATTTTTGAAGTTTTTCAGTGGACAAATTTATACGGGGTGTGCAGAGATTATCTACTTAGAGTTGATTATAATTATTTGATTGAAGTAGATTCGAAAGAAAAGAAAACAAGTAATGAGAGCATAGTGGGCTACTTTGAAGGTCTTCATAAAATAGATATTACAATGATGAATTATGGAGCGATTGCAGCGGTATTTCAGACAGTACGAGACTATTGTAAAATACAAGTATAGTGAGAACTTATAATGCAGCGCATGGAGGAAAACTAGAGTTTTTCTGCATATTAGTTTTGATGATATGATTGTCAGATGAGTACATAACCAGGGTACTCATCTACAAGCAAAGAGGGGAGTTCCGGATGGATATTCTAGAGTTCAAGGAAAGCATACTATTTAGGATTAGAAATAGCAAAGCTGTAAGGGCAGTGTTGTATCCTTATATGAATTATAAGAGGGTTACAGGGAGAAAAAAATATGCCTCCACACTTGATGCGGCGTACATTCGTTCTCTAAAGGATACAAAGATTGGAAAACGATGTTTTATTCTTGGAAATGGACCGAGTTTAACAGTAAATGACCTTAATATGTTAAAGGGCGAAGATACTTTTGCATTTAACCGCATTTACTATATGTTTAATAGGACTGATTGGCGGCCGACTTACTATATGTGTGTTGATGTGGGTGTACTTGGTATGAATCTACCAGAAATAGAAAAACTTGAGTTGCCTATAATTATTCTGTCAGATATTGCAAGAAGTAAGGTTAAAAGACAGAAAGACAATATCCATTATTTATATGATTATTCGCGTTTCAAAGTTAATAGATTTAGTTTTGATCCACCCTATGTAAGCGAGGATGTGAGTAATCATTGCTGTTTTTGTTTTACGGTGACTTATGATGCTATACAGCTCGCAATCTATATGGGATACTCAGAAATATATTTGTTAGGCGTGGACCACAATTATTCTGTAAAAATTGATTCTAAAGGACATGTAACAAAAGACGAGTCTGTGAAAGATTATTTCGAAGGCCTTGAAAAAACAGCAATCACGGCGATGAACTATGAAGCTACGACAGCAGCTTTTAAAGCGGCAAGAAAGTACGCCGATGAACATGGAATTGTAATTCGAAATGCTACAAGAGGTGGAAAATTAGAAGCATTTGAGCGAATTAACTTTGATACATTGTTCTGATTTAAGAGAGTACAGGGTGAAAATTAGTAATATACTTTTGTAGTGAAAAAGCGAATAAAAAGTATGTGGAGAAGTTGTACTTATTGTAATGGGAAACAATATGCCAAGAGCAGAATGCCTGTTTTTTATTTGACGAATTGATGGGACTTGTCAAGGGGATAACAGAGAAGAATGCTAACAAAATAATATGTCTTAATCAGTTTTTGAGATCAAGTAACATAATCGGGCAGAAATATACGAAAGGCTGTCGCTTTTGTGTTCAAATATGGATGGGAAAACAGCGAAAATATAAGTTTTGAGACAGTTTGGGGACCGTTGAGATTTATTAAAGCCAGATTTACGGATGCATCTGCACTAATGATGAGTGATTGGCGGGACTAGGATGCCCGAGAACTATCAGAGGTGTCTATAAGCAATGGTGAAGTTTTTTAATTATGTACAGGAAAGGACTGCCGATAATGAATAAAGTAACCATAGTCACTGTTTGCTACAATGCGGAGGCAGAAATTGAAAAAACGATGCGTTCTGTTTGCGAACAAGATTACCCTTCCATTGAGTATCTGATTATTGATGGGGCTTCAAAGGATGCAACTCTACATATTATAGAGAAAATCAAAGAGGAATATAGCAACAAAAAAAGCCTTTCAATGAGAATTGTTTCAGAAAGAGATAACGGTATTTACGATGCCATGAATAAGGGTATAGAAAGAGCAACGGGGGAATGGATTTTATTTCTGAATGCGGGTGATTTGCTATTCGAAGCAGGAACGATGACTTCTGTTTTTGCGTCAGAAATTAAAGAAACCTATTCAGGAATATATGGTGATACTTTACGATATTCGAATGATTGGACCCTGCGAGTCAACGGGAAACCATTATCGGGAATAGTTACAGGGATATCACTTCCGTTTTGTCATCAATCTATTTTTGTTCGGACTAATTTACTCAAACAAATTAAGTTTGATACTCATTACAAGCTTGCAGCAGACTACAACTTTTTTGTCCAGTGTTATAAAAAGAAACTTGTTTTTCTACACGTTGATGTAATCATCTCAAAATATGCAATGGGTGGTGTATCAGAAACAAGTACTGTTAATCACTTAAAAGAGAAGATTGATATTCGCCAGAAAAATGGATTAGAAAATTACAGTAGATTGAAGCGAAATTATATGATTTGGAGACTTAGTCTGAGGCAGAAGATGAAGAGATTTCTTCCAAATTCGGTAGTAAAAAGGATAAGAGGTTACTAACTTGAGAAAAATGATTGATAAAGTGGAGAACAACATAATCCGCTATGGTCTGACGGATTGCGTAATTGCGTTTTTGTTGGTTGCCGCAAGTATGTTTTATCGACCAATGCTTCTTGGAAATAACTATACTCCAATTGGGATGATTCTTTTCATTCTTGCTATTGTATTCTCTGTTATAAGAACTCGTTGGAAAATAAAGTTTTCACGTAGTGTACATAGCCGCACTTATGTGACGGCAATGTTATTATTTGTTTATTGTTTTTTTCAGGCAGTAATTCTTCATTCAGACAGGCTTCAAGCGGGTATGCAAACGGTTGTTTTGCTAATGATTGCCGTTACTGCGTTCTATGTGGGTTTTAGTAACAAAGCGGTTGAAAGTATTTTTATCAGGATTATATATTTTCTGCTAATGGCTTTCGTGTGTTCCTATATAATTTCTATTGTACTCATGTTAGTGTGGGGCTGGAATGCTATCCAAGTAACTTCGCTAAATTATGGTTATTTTATTCAAACGGGTGTTTATTTCCCATTTACCACAACATATGGAAACATGACCTTTAATGGTATAGAGCTAAGGAGATTACTGGGATTTGCTCGAGAGAGCGGAATAATGCAGATTTTTTATATATGGGGTTTCTATTCTGCGGATAAGTATTTCAAAGATTCTCGTGTAGTGCAGATTCTAATGGTGATTGGTGTAGCGGCATGCTTATCGACGGCTGGATTTATTGTTTTTGGTGTTTCTCTGCTCTTTTATTTTGATGTTCGGAGCATGATTAAGAATGACGGATATAAACACATCGTAGTTGTTGTGACATTAATTGTCGCAATGGTATATATCCTTTTTTACGCTAGAGGAACAAGTATAAGCGATAGATCAGTGTCCACAATTGCAGATAGAATAACAGGTATAGCATATGGATTAAATGTATTTGTACATCATCCTATATTCGGGAGTGGATTTTATAGTACTTTAGGCAATGCCAATGTTCAGACTGGAGTGTGCGCACTAGCTACGTTAGGACAAGTTGGAATTGTCGGAATTGGACTATGGTTAATGATTTTTGCATTTGCTTTCAATGATTGTATCAACAAGAAACGATTTATATATACAAATGCAGCTTTATTTATCACTGCTGTCTTTGCGCAACCAATGGTATTTGCGCCGACGATGTACTGGTTCCTTTTTTGCAATTATGACAGTTCTCGAATTAAGTTGATTAAAAAGGATAAATGAGTATCGAGGTTAGTTGGATGAAAACGATTGTTGAAATAAATAGTGTAAATCATGGTAGCACAGGAACTATAATGAGGAATATTGCTCTTGCTGGAGAAAAGAAAGGTTTTACTGTATATACATCCTGTCAACGGGCTAAATCAACCCAAGGAGAAAAATATCACCGACATCTATATATTGGAAATAGAATAGATCGAAATATACATTTGTGTTTAGGAAGAATGACGGGTAAATATGGTTTGTACTCATCGTTCATCACAAGAAAATTTCTCATAGAATTAGATAAAATTCATCCAGATATTATTCACATACATAATCTTCATAAAGGCTACATCAACTTTGAGATTCTTTTTGACTATATAAAGCAAAATAATATCCCTGTTGTATGGACTCTCCATGATTGCTGGAGCTTTACGGGACAATGTCCCCATTTTGAACGAGTAGGTTGCAGAAAGTGGGTAACAGGATGCGGTCAGTGCCCCTCCTATAAAGAGTATCCCTCAAATATAGATTGTACAAAATTTATGTATGAGAAAAAAAGAGAGTCATTTTTAGGTGTAAAGGATTTGACTATAGTTACACCTTCCATATGGCTAAGCAAGTTAGTTAGGAAGAGCTTTCTTAAAGATTATCCTGTGCGAGTAATAAATAATGGAATTGACTTGAGCATTTTTAAACCGAGAAAATCGGATATAAGGAAGCAATATGGCATCGAAGATAAGATTATTGTTTTAGGGGTCGCATCAATCTGGAATGTAAGAAAAGGTTTGGATGTGTTTATTAGGTTGTCAAAGGAATTAGATGATAAATATCAAATCATCTTAATAGGGTTAAAACAAGAACAGATTGACCGTTTACCATCGAATGTTATCGGTATTGAACGTATTAATGATACTCATCAGCTTGCAGAGTTTTATTCTGCTGCGGATGTTTTCTTTAATCCAACAGTTGAAGATAACTTCCCAACTGTGAATATTGAAGCGCTTGCTTGTGGTACACCGGTTATAACATTTCCAACCGGGGGAAGTGCAGAATGTATTGTAGAAGGATGTGGAATGATTGTAACTGAGGAAAACGTGAAAGATTTCATTGAAAACATCTCTGTCTGTTCCTTTGATAGAGATCGTTGCGCACAAGTTGGATTATCGTATTCTGCATCAGATAAGTATGCAGAATATGTGCAACTTTATGAAGAAATAGTGAGAAGATATGAGAAATGACTACAATGGCAATTAGGCTAATAAAACTTTGTAACAAGAGGCGTATCGATAAGAATACAAGAATGTTAGATTCGAAAACATTACTTCAACATGAGATTGATTATAATTATGTAGCAAATGAGGAAAATGGTAACGGTGCGGTCAGAGATTTATCGGTAACGCACTGATATTTCATCTAGGTAATTTGTGTTATGAGTATATGCATTTAAGAAATCTTAGTCTAAAAGTCAAAGAAAGTTACATATATTATAGTGTTGTTTTATCTTTTTAGAGTTTTTCTATAAAGAGAAACAAGATAGTGTTTTCAAATTTCCTTGAAGAGGACTTGGAAATAGTCCAAAGTATATCCTAATAGGATCACATGGAAGAAATAAAAAATATGACTATTTCTGACCTGTAAGGAATATAGAAATAACGATTCCTAAGAACATACGACAAATAAATATTAAATCACCTTGTTCATTCTATGCAGTGGCTGTAGAAAGAGTTCATATGGATAATAATTAATTGGGAAGTAGCATATAACCGAAAAAGTAAAGGATTATATTTAAACATAGCATATTGGAATTCTGGGGAAACGCACAGAGATTGATTCGATAACACCATTAATCCTGCTTGAGTCAAAACGTCGATTAATGATTTGAGGGTGATCAATGTGTTTATTTCAAACTGCATATTTTTTATCAAATAATTGTATTAAATCAGACATTCAACGGAATCTAGTCTAAAATTGAAAATATGATACAAAACCTATTTGTAGGTGGAGAAAGATTATGCTATCAAGAATAAAAATGTATATTAGAAAAATAATCAGGCGTGCTGTTTTTGGATCAAGTTTAACATCAGATACGTTTATTAAAAGTTTAAAAAAGTCAGGAGTCAGTATTGGAGAAGGAACACAATTTTTTGATCCCATAAATAACATTGTAGATTTGCAAAATCCCAAGTTGTTAACAATTGGAAAAAATGTAAGGATCACTTCCGGTGTTATTATTTTAACACATGATTTTTCTTGGTCAGTTGTCTCGGGTGTATACGGAGACTGTATAGGAGGAGTTAGACCGGTAATTATTGGAGATAATGTCTTTATAGGTATGCGTTCCATTGTATTGATGGGAACAACTATTGGTAATAATGTAATAATTGGAGCAGGAAGTGTTGTTTCTGGAAACCTTGAATCCAATTCGGTATATGCAGGCAATCCTGCGATAAAAATAATGAGTCTTGAAGAATTTTATACAAAAAGAAAAGGACAGAATGAAGATCAAATAGAGAAGATACTTGCGAATATAAATGTTGCAGATAAAAATGAAATATGGAAATATTTGAGAGAATATAGTTGTCAGTTTGAGGATGCACCAGAGTCATTATCAGAACAGATTATGAATGATAGTGGATATAAAGAAATATGTTGGCAATACTATAAAACGAATGAAAGATTGTATAGATTAAAAGATTTTATGAATATGGAGTGATGGCTTTTGAACATTTTAATTCAGTTTTTAGGCGTGATAGAATCTGGCCCTGTCTTTACATATGAAATAGCAAAAGGATTAGTGCAGAATGGAAATGAGGTATATGCTGTTTTAAATAATAATATAGAGAATAAAGAAAAATGGATCGCACTTCTAAGTAATGAAAAAATATTTTTCTTTGAAACTTGGTTATCAAAATCTAAAATAATAATGTCCGGAATGCGTTTCATACAGGAATTATATTACTTATATAATAAATTCAAAACAATAAGTTTTGATTATGCTGTGAGAACATTTGTAGGTTTATATGATGAATTGCTTAGTAAGGTAATTAAAACAAAAAAGATTGTTAATTTTTGTCATGATCCTATACCTCATAGTGGTATATCACGTAAAGTTGCGGAAAAAAATAAAAGGTTAATAAACCATGCTGATAAAATAGTTGTTCTTTCAAAGAGTTTTATTCCTGTTGTTGAAAAAGAATATAGAAGGAAACCAGAAGATATTATATTTATTAAACATGGCTTGTTGCCTTATTCAGAATACGAGTCTAGGGAAAAAAGGGAATATAAAAAGGAAAAGGGAATTTGTTTTTTGTTTTTTGGAAGAATAGACCCTTATAAAGGTATAGAAGTACTATTAAGAGCATTCAAATTTGTAAATGCAGAGTACAAAAACACTAAACTTATTATTGCTGGGAAAGGAGATTTTAGTAAATATCAAAAGGAAATTAACGAAATTGAAAATATGGTGCTAATAAATCGATATATTGAGGCCCCTGAAGTAGATTATATTTTTTCGCAAGACAACATTGTATTGATACTACCATATAAGGATGCTACACAATCTGGAGTAGCAACAGTTGCGTTTGATTATGAAGTTCCGATAATTGCATCTGATACGGGAGGATTAAGGGAACAGCTTTTTGATGGGCAAGTTGGTTTATTGGTTACTCCCAATGATGAAAAAAAATTGGCTGCGGCAATGGAGCAATTTTTAATTAAAAAGAATTTATATAACTCTGAAGTGGCCAAAATGAAACTATATAGAAAAAAATTAACGTGGGATGTAATAGCTTGCGATTTGATAAAAAGGCTGGAATTAAATAAATGAAAAAAAAAGAAAAAATTTTTTCAAAGAGGGTATGTATTGTAACTTTAACAAAAGTCTATAATTACGGAAATAGCCTTCAAAATTATGCATTGCAACAGGTGATTTGTAACTTAGGTTTTCATTGCGAAACAATGATAACTGAATTTAATACTGTAAAAGACAGTTTTAAAAATGGATTGAGATTCCTTATAAAAGGATGCATATTGGGAAATGATTTATGGGAACGGAGAAAAATAAAATTTCACAGGTTTGAAAAAAATCATATTTATTTCTCCAAATATAAGAATGTTTATAATAAAAATTCTAATATAAATACAAAATATGATTATTTTGTTGTAGGGAGTGATCAAGTTTGGAATCCGTCATGGTATACCGAAAAAAGAAAGCACACTTTTTTGTTGACATTTGCAGATGAGAATAAAAAGATTAGTTATTCTGCCAGTTTTGGAGTTGATATTCTTCCAAAAGAATGGGTAGAATGGTTTAAGAGCAATTTGCTACACATTCCTTATATTTCAGTCCGGGAAGATAGTGGGGCTAAAATTATAAATGACTTAATAGGTAATAAGGCGGCGGTTTTGATTGATCCAACCTTACTTTTAGAAAAAGATGATTGGATGTCTATAATGTCATTTCCTTCAAACAAGCAATGTGAGAACCCTTATATGTTTACTTATTTTTTAGGTGGAATTAGTAATAAAACTGAGGAATATATATACAATATATCTAATGCTTACAAGTTAAAAGTAATAGATATACTGGACAAGTCTAATCCTGAAATATATGTTTCCGGGCCAGAAGAATTTTTATACTTGATTTATCATGCGAAACTAGTCATGACGGATTCATTTCATGCATGTGTTTTTTCTTTTTTGTTTGAAAAAGCTTTTTTAGTGTTTCCAAGATTGGATTCAGAAAATGATATGACAGGAAGAATAAGATCATTGCTGAAAACTTTTGACATTGAGAATAAATATATTGAAAATAAGATAGATATTGATATTTTTGATACAGATTATTCAAAAGGTAAAAAGAAATTAGAACAAGAAAGAAGAAAAGCGATTAATTTTTTGAAAATGGCGTTTGATTTAGAATAGTAAAAAAGGAAAAAGGTAGGTGAGAAATATAATTAGCAGAAAAAATTTTGATATATTTTCTGGCATTATATACAACATAATGCTACTGCTTAGCTTGTTTCTGATATTTACTTTCTGGTTTTATATTCATGGTATTTGCTGATGAACAATCATCGAGTCATAGATTATATATGTTAAAAAGTAGAAAGAATATATTTGCTGTACATATATCCTCAATATAACAGTAGTCGGTGTAATGGTATTGTTAAAATAATATTACATGATTTTGTCGGTTGCAGCCTCTCAGGAGTGCAGGAAGTTCGATTGTTGTGAGTGTTGTTATACCTTATGTTATAGATAAATAAGATAAGGAATATGTAACGGGAGGTGAAAATATGGGCCGAAAAGAAACTGTTTCCAAAAATATTATATGGGGATTTGCAGATTGGATAATTCAAACGATAATTCCTTTTATTACTAGAACCATTATGATCTACACCATAGGGATACAATATGTTGGCCTTGGTAGCTTGTTCACGTCCTTGTTGCAGGTGCTGAGCTTTGCTGAATTGGGCATTGGAAGTGCGCTTGTTTATGGTATGTACCGTCCAATTGCAGAGAATGATGACGAGAAAGTCTGTGCATTGCTCAACTTCTACAAAAAGTGCTACCGAGTGATTGGTTCCGTCATATTGTTTTTGGGTCTTTGTATGGTCCCATTTTTAGACCATTTAGTTGCAGGTGAAGTGCCGAACGGCATTAGCCTCAAACTTCTTTTTGCTGTATATCTATTTAATACAGTAATTGGTTATTTTTTATTTGCTTATCGATCGTCTTTGTTTATAGCTTGTCAGAGGGTGGATGTGACAAAGCGGATCAGTATGTTGACTGGTTTGCTGAAAGGATTGCTACAGATACTCTTTTTGCTGTGTTTCAGAAATTATTATTGGTACGTATATGCCATACCAATCGCTACAATATTGAATAATATCTTGGTAGCATTGTTGTTTCGTCGGCATTATCCACTTTATATATGCCGGGGTAATATAACAGGAATTGAAGTGCAAGAGATCCGTAAGAGGGTCGGTGGATTGGTCTTCCAGAAGATTGGAAACATTGTGTTGACGTCAGTGGATACCATTGTCATTTCGGCATATTTGGGATTAAAGATATTGGGTATATATAATGGCTACTATTATATTATTACAGCATTATTTGGAGTTATGGGTACTATATCGTCGGCCATGATACCGTCTGTCGGGAACAGTGTCATACAGGATTCTAAGGAAAAAAATTACCGTGACCTGCAAAAATTTCATTTTCTTTATATGTGGATTGTCACGTGGTTTTGCGCTTGTTTGTTAAATCTATACCAGCCCTTTATTTCTATATGGCAAGGAAAAGAAAATATGTTGTCCGGGACTATGGTAGTTCTTCTTGTAATTTATTTCTTTATTCATAAAATGGGGGATATTAGTTTTATCTACAAGGAAGCCATGGGATTATGGTGGCAGGGGAAGTTTGTGCCCTTGATATCTTCCATGGTGAATCTGACGCTTAATATTATCCTTGTCAGGTTAATTGGTTTGCCGGGTATTGTGATTTCGACAATTGTAAGTATCGCATTAATTAATGACACATATGGTACTGCTATTTTGTTCCATTATTATTTTGACTCCTGGAGGCGCTGGATATATTTTTTAAGAGATCTTGTGATTTATTTTTTGAAGGCTGTAGTTGTGGCAGGATGTACCTGGGGAGTGTGCAGGCTGGTATCCGGCAACGGGATCTGGGTTCTGGCAGGACGTGCAGCCATTTGTTGTATTGTCCCTAATCTGGTGATTTTTGCGATTAATATTAAAAACGAAAATTTAAAAGAAGCAATAAAATTTTTAAAAGGGGTGGTTTGTTGATAGTTGTAGGAATGATATCCCTGGTAATATTTTGCATCTTAATATTTTTAGTTTGTAACCATTTATATAAAAAGACGAATCATTATCAAAATAAGACATGGCAGCAACGCAGATTTGAGAATATACCATATGGGATTGATGTGGCGGCTATAGGATCTGGTCCCGGTTTGTACGATATTGATTTAGATAATCATTTTGACCATGGATTTAGTTTTTGTCAGTCGCCTCAATCCTTTGAATATGGATATAAGATATTGAATAGGTATCAAGATAGGCTTAATCCTTATTGTATTATTATTATTATTATTATATGTCCACTTAATTTTGCAAAAAATAAAAAACATTTTAATAAAAATTATTATTACCCATACTATGGCTTATTGCCCAAGGAAGATATTAAATATTATTCACCATTGAGGTTTATCTTACGGAAGTTTCCGCTGTTGAAACATCCGAAGTATCTTTTCAGAATATTTAAGGATGTGCCTTTAGTTGATCCCCTTAACAGTATGATTAAGATGGAAGGGGAGGTTTATCGAGATCTTATTGATGAATTGCTGGAAGGCTGGCTTCAGCAGAGTGGCTTGAATGACCTTACAGATAAATCTCAAGCAATAAACCAGGAAGAAGTCTTCGAAGAAACAAGGAGTTGGCTTTCTAAGATAATTGCCTTATGCGAAAGAAGAAATTGGAAACCTGTATTTCTGATTCCTCCGATGGAAGAGGGAATCACAGAACTCATAAGCGATGAATTTAAGGAAGCTTTTGTTGACCGGCAACTCAGAATTGTTAATCAAAAAGGTTATCCTGTGCTGGATTATTTTAAGGATAGTTATTTTTCATCTGCTAGGTTTTATCAATATCCAGCATTTATGAATTGTTATGGGAGGAAAGAATTTACAAAAAAGATAAAGAAGGATATTATTCAACAAATTCATTAAATATTTAGAATAGGGGGAGAATGTATGGAAACAGTAAGTTTTCGGTTATCAAATGGGATGATGATACCTGCAGTGGGCTTTGGCGTTGGAACAGTTAAAGATTTGCGGGCGCGCGGCAGTTTGTATATAGCTAGGGAGTTTGCGTTGGAGAAAGCAAAAGATTTATTTGTTAATCATTATAAGGAAAATAACCGATATCCCATATTGAAAGACATAAAAAAGGAAAAGATGATTCCTCAGATGATACAGGCAAAATTGCAAAGTGTGTGGGGGGGGGGTAAAATCCTGTTTGATACGGCACGGGCATATTGCTATAGTGAGGAAGTTTTGGGCGATGAAATGCGAAAATGTGGCATTAGCCGGGATAATATTTTCATTATAACAAAAGTAACTAACATAGCACAGAGGCAAAATACGGTGGTCAAAGATCTGGAAGCGTCATTGCGTAACTTGAGAACAGACTATATTGACCTTTATCTACTGCATTGGCCGCAGACTGATACCTGGCTGGATAGCTGGAAGGTTATGGAACAGATTCTGTCATCCGGAAAAGTGAAAGGAATTGGAGTTTGCAATTGTAAACCCCATCATCTGGAAGAACTTTTAAGGATTGCCGATGTTATACCTTTGGTAAATGAGTGTGAATGTCATCTTTTACTTCAGCAAAATGATACCAGGAAATATTGCCGGGAGCATGGGATAAAACTGATTGCGCATACACCATTAGGGAGGCTTACAGAACAAATCAGAGGGTCGAAAGAACTTAAGGAGATTTGTAATAAATACCAGATTTCTTTGTCTCAGTTGATTATGCGGTGGCATTATCAGCTGGGTGATGTATCGATTCCCAATACGACCAGTTTATCCCATTTATCAGAGAATGAGGATATCTGGGATTTTGAATTGCTCCCAGAGGATATGGAAGTTTTGAAAGGGTTTGATTCTGACGTTAGGATTTGGCCAGATCCGGATTGCTGTGACTTTACCAGGTTATAGTATGGCGTAGACCCTCTGTGCGCATGGCAAAGAGCATGGAAAATGTGTATTTGATGGAGGGTTAAAATGTTTGGGAAAGAAGTTGTAAAAAGAGGTCTTGACTATATGAAAAAGCCGGTTATCAAAAGGGAGTATGTTAGAACTGCGCTGTATCCGGGATTTGAGAACCTATACCAGGGCAGGACGGTGCTGATAACGGGAGGAACTAGGGGGATTGGCTTGGCCACCGCAGGAAAGTTTTTGTCTGCAGGTGCAGAAGTCATTATTACAGGCCGGACAAAGCAGGGGTTGGATAATGCAGTAAGAGCCTTAAACAGTGACAGACTGCATGCTATAAAATGGGATATAACTGATATCCCTGCTCAGAAAGAGAAAATAGATCAAGTTTTCGACAGTTTTGGAAGGGTGGATGTTCTGGTCAATAATGCGGGGGCGAACCGGCTTCCATCAGGTGAAAGTGCAAAACAGTGGGATGAAGTTTCAGAAGCAGAATGGAACTTTATTTTAGACACCAATTTGAAAGCAATGTATTTTATTGTGAACTCTGCGTATGAGTTCCACTAAAAGTTCCATTTTTGCTTCGATTCCTAAAAAATCTCGGAAATATGCG
>CANQNT010000073.1 GCA_947625255.1 uncultured Acetatifactor sp.
GGAGTCACTTTGGGGTTCATCGGCAACTATGCCCCTTGTGGACTTTCACCACAGACTGACGGCATGCCCGTCATACACAAAAAACTGGCGGCATGATCTATACCGCCAGTTCAGCACATTTGTGATTCCTTTTTCAGTTCTTGATCCGATTGCAGCGCACGGTGACTCTTGCGCGGCCGCCTACCGTACAGGTAAAGAGGGTCAGGTCGTAACCGCCGGAGGTCATCTTCTCAATGTCCGTGGCGGAAAGCTCGTCGATGCTTTCCACAGCGTATCGAAATACATTGCCCGCAACGTCTGTGAACAAGATCTGATCGTTTTTCTGAAGCTTGTTCAGCCGGCCGAAATGGGATCTGTAATTGTGGCCGCAGATCACCAGATTGTCCAGATACGCAGAGCCCACATACCGGCACGGCGCGATCCGCATCCGGGTATAATTCCAGTCGTCCATCACCGGAAGCTCCAGCTCCAGCGGGAGGATCGTCAGCGTTCCGATATACCGGAAGCCGTCTACCTCTGTCACCGGCATTTCCATATTGGGGTTCTTCACATAATCGGGCTGATCGGTGGGAACAGGGAACGTGCCAGATTCTTTTTCTTCCGCTGCAGCGTCCCTTTTTTCCCTTAGCACAGAAACGACCTGCTCCGCCTGGGCGCCTGCATGGGCGTCTTCCCAGAAATTATAACCAGTGAGGGCAGCGGCGGCGGCAATGCAGAAAACGCCCGCCCACACAAGAATTTTCCTGACGCCGGCCTTCCTGCTCCGGCGCTCTTTTCTATCGTTACTGCTCATGATCCCGGAGCTTTCTGCCTGCGACTACAAGCAGGATGCCTGCCCCAAGGAAAATGGGAACCGGCCACCACAGCTGACCCGTCTGAGGCAGACGCTCGCTGGGAGCCGCAGAGCTTGCAGGCCCGGCGGTCTTAGTCACCGAAGCGGTAGGCGCGGGGCCTCCCGAAGGGCCGGCAGAAACAACAGGCGGCGCGGGACTTCCCGGCACCTCAGACTGCGGCGGTTCGGGTCTTGCAGAAGGGGTTTCCGTTTGGGGCGCAGAACTCGGCCCGGGGCTTGGCACGGGAGAAGGTGACGGGGAAACCGTCTGATAACGGTTGGTCACCACAAACCGGTTGCCCTCCCGGGCAACGGAAACCTGATAGCCGTCCGGTACATTTTCCTCGGTCAACTGATACTGGGATCTGCCATCCAGTTTTTCCCATGTGTGCTTCCACTGAGTCTGCTGGCTTAACGTTACTTCCTCCAAAAGCTCTCCGTCTTTCAGGAGCCGTACTTTTACTTCCGCAGGTCTTGCGGCGCCGTCGCCGTCCGCCCAGACTTTCTCCACGGAAAGATCAATCGTCTTTTTCTCAATTTCCTGGCGGTCGTACTTCACTTCCGCCACTACATCCGTCACCAGGCCCTCTTCCGCAGAACGGTATGGCACGCTCACCATAAAAGGCTTGGGGGTATAGGTCACGTCCCCTTTCTGCACCGGTTCGCCGGTGACCAGATACAGGCCGGACACAAGGTCGCCAAAATACGCCTGACCGGCTGCGTCGGAGGTTTTTTCCTGATCCGCCGCGATATTATGGTCGGCGGCATAGGCCGACAGGGTCGCCGCCAGGTTGTTCATGGCCTCGCTGCCAAGATCTCCCAGATCCGCCGGATAGTCCGCAAAAGCGCCCACCGAATCATAAGAAGCGTCAAACGCGCGGTACGCCCGAAAGACCGAGCCCGACATGGCCCCCGCTTCCGTATTGAATTTCACCGTCAGCGAATACGCCTGATCGGCATAGACAGGGTCGCCGGACGGCGCGAATATTATAGAAAAAACCATAGCCAGCGATAACACAAGGCCTGTAAGCAACCTTCTTTTCATCATTCACTCACCTCAGAGTTTGTTGTTTTTGACAACCGCCGACGGCGGGATACTGACATCACGATCAAAGTGATGACAAGCACGGGAACTTCCACCGCCGCTATCACAAACAGGATATTGACCCGTTTTGCTCCGGACTGCAGCTCCATTCTTTCATCTATCGGAGAAAGGGGCCTGCGCACGCCCCGCACAAGCAGCCGGTGGGAATTGATCCCGTAAGGCGTACAGGTGATCAGCGTGCAGTAGTCTTTTCCCGGATAAATTCCCAGAGCGCTTACGTCCTGGGGCTCTACTACCCGGATGTCATCCACCTCATACACAAATGTCTCTTCCAGCACATGCAGGGCAAAGGTATCTCCCCGATCCAGCTTGTCGATATTGGTAAACAGCATAGCAGAGGGCAGCCCCCGGTGTCCCGACAGCAGGCAGTGGGCGCTTTCACCCCCTACCGGCAGCGACGAGCCCTCAATGTGCCCTACGCCTACCTGCAGCACTGCCTCGCTGGTACCGTGATAAATGGGGAGGGAAATATCCGCTTTTTCAATGGTGATATACCCCATGATCCCCGTACCGGTAATATCCAGCTGACTTTCATAGTCGAGACGCTGTTGATCGCTCATTCCCATGAACGAAACCGGATTTTCGGCCAGCGCCGTGTTGTACGCCATTGCCGCCTCCAAGATCTGGCGATACTGCTCATCGCTCAGCGTCTCCACCTCGGACGTGTAGTCAAAGACCGCCCGCCGGTGCCTTACTTTATTGATATAATTGCTTATGGATGGATACAGCAGCAAGGACAGCCCCGCAATGAGGATCAGGATCACAAAGCAAGTCATTATCCGCTGTTTCATACGGATCTCTCCTTACCGCTGTATCAGAGGAACCCCGGTGTATCGCAGGGGTCGGCCCCCTGCGACCACTGGTTTCCTCTGTACAGCAAGTTTAAGTGTTATGCCTGTTTATCAGGCAGATCAGACAGTTTGTTTACGCGCTTCTTCTGGATCTTCTTCTGCTGACTACCAGAAGTACAAGAGCCGCAGCAACCAGAACACCGCCTGCTATGTAATAGAAGTACACGCCAGAACCGCCGGTGTGAGGCAGAATAGACGCTCTGATATCGGTTACTGTAACGTGGGCAGCTTCGCGATCGGATAAATCTGTAGTGCCTACCTGACCTTTAACCTCACCGTCAGGATAAGGGTTGTCACCAATAAACTTGGCATCAACACTCTCCAAAGTACCATCAATCGCTGCATCTGTGAGCGTCACTGTAAAAGGATCCGCCAGATCATAATTATTAGGCGCCTTGATTTCCTCAAAGGTATAGGTTCCTGCTTCCAGCCCGGCGATTACCAAATCGTGGCCGTTCACTGTGGTAATCGTCGCGTTTTTCCCTCCTATAGCTTCCTTTGCTACCCACTCAGTAATCGTATATTCATAATCGGTAGAACCTTTTGCCGCAAAGATCGCATACTGCGTTTTTCCTTTGTAGGTCCGGCTCACCTGAAATTCTGCGCCAGCCAGGAACGCATTGTCTGCCTGATCGCTTCCCAGCTTGTGAAGATTCAACTGATAGGTGTATACTTTCGGGCTTTCTTTTGTGGTATTGGAAGTTCCCGTACCCTCAGTATTGGGATTGTTGGTATATTCCACATAAGCAGTATTTGCATTTCCCTTCGATCCCGTCACAGCTGCTTTGTTAAGTTTTGCTTTATAAGTTACACGAATCTGCGCTCGTTCTGACCATTGATTAAACTGATCTACCCCAAAATCAGCACCAGAAAAAGGAGTCGAACTTGTACCTACATAATTGTCAGCTGAATTACGAGTCTGATTATATCCCTTAGCACCAGCTGACTTAAAATAATCGCCAACCAGATCGGAAAATTTTACCGTAAGATTCCTTCCACTTGCATCAAACGTCGCTTCATAAATTTCTGGATCTATGGTCAGCCAATTCGTACCTGCATCCATAGACAAAGCAACTGTAATATCACTTTCAGCAAAGTCAGTCGACGCTGTTACTATATCAAGGCCCGCATCCAGCGTATCATGGAACGTATAAGCGTATGTGTCGTAATAAGTGACAAGACTTGCGGGAAGACCTCCCAGCAACTGATAAGAAACTATATCGCCGATATTAGCCTCAGCTGCGTTTCCATCACTTGAAACGTTTCCAGATTTGTCTACGCTGTCAGTCAAATCTGCCACACCAGTAATGGATTTATCAAGGGTGGGAGCCGTAGATTTCATTGTCTTGTCCACAGTCCGGAACACATCCAACATAAACGGCGCCGTTGCATCATTTTCATAACCGTCTAACGACAAAACATCATTGATAAAATAATAACCAACGGGAATATTCCTAATCACCCATTTATTTGTTTCCCAGACGGACTGGTATTTATGGTACTTCTCGCTGATCTCTGTTCCAGTAATTTCATAGTCATCTTTTACAACCGCCGCGGTAACGGTATCGCTCACTACTTTTGCAAATTTCTGAACTTCTGTAGCAATGGATACATTTGACTTATTCTCAAAACCATTTGCAGGGTCGTTGAGAATCTTAGAAACCTTCAGAGCAGCTCCCTTTGCTGCGGCTGCTTTATCATCGTCAGATCCTGCTCCTTCAATCTTACTCTTAACATCAGTGAATATCGCAGCGAACTTACTCTGTACTCCACTCTGTGCCCAGTTGTCGACGTTACTCAAATTCTCTAAAAATTTAAGAACAAGGCTGTAATCCTTTTTACCATCCGTTGTTGTCTTTACAAGGGCATTACCCCAGTCGATGTTTACCAGCTCATCATCTTCAGTAGCTGTTCCCAACTCTCCAGAAAAAATCTGATATGCCTCAAAACGTTTTCCTACAGCTTCTTTGGCATCTGATCCTTCAACCTTTTCCGGTGTAATCGTATTGGTATCGCCGGGACTAATATTGATAACCGGAGTGGGGTCATGCGTAGCCGCCAGCACCCCAACGGCCGATGTGGTACATACCATAGTCAGCGCCAATACAAACGTTACGATACGTTTCATAATTTTGGTTTTCATTTCCTTCATCCTTTCTGCAAAGATTTTGTTACCAGATTTAAATTTTTGCGACCTGACAGGTCATTGTATCTTTCCCATACTGGGGAACGGCAAAAGACAGAACAGCAGTTTTCCAACTACCTGCTCCCGGGGCACACATCCAATGATGTTGTTGCGGGAATCCACCGACGCTCTTCTGTTATCGCCGAGTACAAAATAACTGTTTTCGGGAACTGTGAGGGGAAATTCCACATCGCAATCCCCAAGGCTTTTGCCTTTCAGATAGGGCTCCTCCAGCGCTTTTCCGTTGACATAGACGGTACCGTCTTCGTCTATATTGACCTCATCTCCCGCAAGTCCGATCACCCGCTTGCAGAGAATCCTGCTGCCGCTGTAAAACGCGCACACATCGCCGTAACCCAGTTTGGTGGTCTTATGAGCCACTACAATGTCGCCGTCAACCAGCGTGGCGCTCATGGAGCTTCCATAAATTCTCATCACAGGAAACACAAAGTTTACCAGCAATACTACCGCCGCTGCCGCCACGATCAGGGTGGCGCAGACTGTTCTGAGCATTTTAAGATATTCTTTCAGGGTCCGTTTTTTCCGGTAGGACGGTCTTCCTCTCGCGGTTTCCCGTTCTTCCTGTCCGGACTGCTCCGAACCCCGGGTCTTCGTTTTATTTCCAGCCATGACCAACTCCTTTTCCGTCATATCCGCAGGTTCGCGGCCTGCGCGTTAGGATCGGGCGCTCTGCCTGCGGCGCAAAACCGCCAGCAGCAGTGCCGCCGCCAGAAGAATACTTCCTGTCAGAAGCATCCAACCCACGCCGGAGCCGCCGGAATCAGGCAGGACGTAAGAAGTCAGCGTGTTGGCAAGATTCAGGGTAAGCGTCCATGTGCCGGTGGCATCAATGGCAAATGTTTGCCCTTTGTAGTAACTGCCGGTTGCCGCAGGCTCTGTCACAACTACCGCGAGGGTCCCGTCCGTTTGCTTTACAAAATGGAACTCGATAGGCTCCGTTTTGCTCAGATCGTACCCTACAGGAGCGACCGTCTCCTCCAGCTTGTAGTACTTGTTTTCGTCGAACACTCCAAGAGGAATGTTTACATGGCCGTCGGAACCTGTCTTGACGACATCTCCCACTTGCACATACGTGCCGCCAGACCCCTCTTTCTCATACAGGGTAAACTGTGCGTCCGCCAAAGGTTTGGAAGGATCGGCGCTGTCCGTCTTGGCGATATCCAGCTGGATCTTCACCTGCGGAACGGTGTTTTGAACCGTCATGGTAAGGTTCTGGTCGCTATCATAAACGTCATTTCCCTTAAATGGATAAATGAGCCCGTCCACGCCTGCATCTCTTGCCTCGCTGGGATCGTAATTGGTCACCAGATCCTCTAACGGGGAAGTCAGCGGCGTCTCCTCTTTTACATAATACACATACCGGGTTCCGTCCTCCGCATATAAAGGCACGTCTTTCAGCTTTGCATGCCAGGTGATGGATTTCAGACCGCCTCCAATGCTACTGTCTTCATTTGCAAGGCCACCGTCGCCGCTCAGATCGGTAATGTCCTCGCTGATGGTGCCCCCGGCGTTACTAAAGACAACTGTATAGGAACCTGTATATTTGTCGGTCGAATCTATTTGCGGAATAAATTTCAGACTTCCAAATTCTTCAGGCGCACTCAGCACAGCTCCCGGGGCGCTCAGCGTACTTCTGTACACTTTCACAGTGATAGAATTCGGCTCTTGTTCGACAATGCCGGCGCCTGCGTTCTCCTTGAACAGCTGCCACTCCTTGGTCAGCTCCAGATCCGTCTTTGGCGTGTTGACAATGCGGACCATGCTTAACTCCTCCGATTTGGTAAACGGATACAGCGTCATTGTCTTTTCGGTGGTCGTATCGCCGACAGGATCCTTTACGTTAAACTCTTTCGTTACCGGTTCCAGAGGCTTAGGCTCCTCTCCGGCCACAACGCTATAGTATTTGGTTGTGTAATTGGTTATGTTGTCGGTAACCACTTCCGGACTGATATAATATTTATAATCATAAATGGTTCCGCCCCCATCCACAGGAACGCTGTCGGCCAGATCGTTCCAATACTGATACCAGCTTCTGCCGCTACTCTGGAGTTTGAGAAGCACATCCTCCTGCACCAGTTCCAGAACCCTCTCTTGATACTGATAAGTATCGGTAAGGGTCATCGGCTCAAGCTTTTTGTTGACCTGACCGGTAAACGGTACGCTACCCGTTTTTCCGTCGTCCGCAACTATGGTAATATAGGAATCGCCAACGTCGCCGTTCTCCTTGACGGTCTTCTCCAAATATTTGTCATTATCTTCATCATTTAGCTTGCCGCCAGCCACGTCTTCGCTTGTACCAAACTCTCCGTCCAGCTGGTACCCGGGGCAAGTGTCTTCCGTTAATCTTTCCGGCGGCGTCAGCAGGCCATGCCAGGCCTCTTTCCGATAATAAGCATGCCGATAACCAGACTTCTGGCTTACAATGGTCTTAACAGACAACGCATCGTCCTTATGTACCGCAGCCACCGTATACCGGTGCTCCCACTGCTGACCAGATTCTGCGCTGCTGGGGTTCTCCATGATCACAAACTGCATGTCTTTGCCATTCAGCGTAAGCGGATGCTCGTCTGCCACCGTTTCGTCACTGGCCTGATAGGAAACGGTGCGTTCCAGGGTTTCCTCAGCGCTGCTTCCGGCTGTGCCATCTGTAATGTCGTCCACGGAAGCATCGGTAAGATTCGCCGGGGAGAGATCCCCCTGACAAAGAGGATACAATTCTACAAGCCAACCGTTTGTCTTCTCCATCAGCCATGTTTCTTTTGTACTGGACGCATATTCACTTGTAGGATCTTGCCGGGTGGTGGTGTTTGCGTTGAATCTGATCAGAACACTCTTTTTGGCAGATCCCGCATTTACCGGAATATACCCGTTTTCATCCGGTTCCACGGCCTTATAGGGCTTGCCGTCAATTTCCTCTGTTCCAGTGCCCGCCGCATCTGCCTCCACATAAATCTTCAGGTTCAGCGGATTGCCGCCGCTGTCTTGTATGGGGTCGGCAACTTGCTCTGCAGCACCTTGGTTAAATTGACTATATACCGTATCGGTCAGTTTGATACCATTCATGGACAGTACCGCGTAATTTGTATGAGCGGCCACCGTCTCCTGAATGGTTACTTCATCACCGGAACTCACAAATACCGTTTTCTGCTTGTCCTCATCATCCTTATTGTTATACTCTGTCTTGTCTCTGGCTGCTGCCCGCACTACCATTTTGGAAGCGATCGGATCACTTGAACCGCCCACTACAGAAGAAGCAAGCTCGGTGGAGGTAAGATTGGTCTCATCCGCATATTTCACTTTTTCCCTGTACAGATTCACTTTTACGTTCTCATCCTCACCGCTCACCTGATCGTCGTGAAGATTAAAGCCTTGCAAGCTGTCCGTCCACTGCTTCTCCACTGCCCGCTCGGAAATATCCACATCCCGGAAAGCCAGCTTCAAGTTGGAACTGTTCAGGCCACGCTCCAAGTAGAAAATATCGATACTGTAGGCAAGGGTATCCTTTTCTTTATCTTCATCTAAAACCTTTTTTAAAATATCGTTCAGATCATATATAGCAAAATTCACGATAGTAGAACTGCCGTTCGGATGGTCGATTGTACTGGTGCCACTCTTGATGGTTCCATTCAAAGTGACCTGATAATAATTTTTACCATCGATATCCACAATTTTTGCTTCATAGGAACTGCCGGAACCGCCGGAATATGTTGTCCCGAAAAAGTTTACATCATCGGGAATCGGCTGCGCGCCAGACGTCTCTGAAATTCCGTCATTTGTGGCAATGGCAAATGCCGCTTTTTCAATTTTTGCATTATCATCTGAAGCAAGGACGGTGTCAGAACTTACCCCATCGCCGGTATCGTATCCGTACCTGTCGTCAGACCCCTCCTCTAAGGTGAACTCTGTCACGGCGTACCCGTTTTTCATATCGATCACGCCGCCGTTGGCCGCGTGGGTACCGCCGATATCCATGGCCAGCGCGCTTTGCGTCTCGCCTTTTCCATCCTTTGCGGTGATATAAGCCCATACGTCATCGTCACCGGAGAATTTCAGCAAGTCTGAGCGGAGCGCCGGATCCGAATAGGTTACAAGAGGAATGCTCAGCTTCATGCCAAACATCAGGTTCTCACTGGAAAAACGAGCATCGGTATCAGTACCGTTGAACGGATAGAACTGCCCTCCCCTTGTACTGTCCTGATCGGCCTTGGGAATCAGCCGATTCGTATATTTCATGTAATATTGATTATTAGAAGGACTAAAGGAAAGCCTTACTGCATACTCCTTTTTTGAACTGTCAAATTCATAATATCCGGTGTCTTCATTTTGTTTGAACCGGAACGCAACGTCATTATACACTTTGCCATACACGGCGTGTTTGTCATTGTTGCCCTCTATAAAGTCCTGATCAAACAAGGGGTTTACCGTATTACCGGCATTAGTCAGCTGAGCCACGCCGTTTACTTCCTCTTTTTCCACCAGACCGGCAAGACCACGGCTGTTGGACTGTCCGATAGAGGCGTTAAAGACCTGCATACCATCCTGTATGAACCGATTCAGATATGTTCTATCATCCGGGATCTTGTAGGCGTTTCCTTCTTTGCTGTTATTTTCTTTTATTTGTTCAGATATCCCATTTTCATCATAGCCGGTTTCTATATTCGGCATTGGATCATTATACCGGTTTACATCCATATACCGTCCATTGCCTGTAAACCAGCTGTTGGAACCAAAATACAGCGGCCTTACGCTTGTCTGGCCCTGATAATTTTTCAATATGGCCTGATTCCAAAGATCTCCCTGATACGCATAGGAAATAGAATTGCTGTTCTCCGAAAATGTAATGGGCACTATAGGCGGATCATCACTGTCGCCTTTTTCGACTTTATTATATTTGGATCTTTCTATCGACTTTTTATAATCTTTATCTCCATCAGATTGCATATAAACATATTCATGATCCACTAACTTCTTTCCTGACAGCTCCCAGTCGGAGAAGTAGTCAAAAATGGTAGCTGTGGCTCCATCAAATGTTTTTGTTCCGGGTTCAATGCCATCGCCGTCTTCTGTCACCCACACACAGCCTTCCGCGTTATCTTCCTGGCTTTTCAGGCCGACTGTATTGACATCCTGAGTAATGATGCCAGTATTGCCTTCCATTTTGTATTGATACCCTGTAAAAGTACGGTTCTCCCCGTTGACCGGATGAATGGCGATGGGGAACGGCTCAAAAGTATAGTCCTTCTCCGCAGAAGCAGGTATCACCGTGACAGCTACATAATAAATAAATATACCACTGCCTGCCGAACCTAAATAATAATCGCCCGGCTCAGAAAGATCAAAGGTGATAGGAGTGATAGGATCTGTAGTACTTTTTTTAAGCGATACCGGTGTTCCTACATTTGCTTTGTCAGTTTGTAACTTTAAACTCCTAGTGTCATCCTTATTCTTATCACCGCTAAGGGCGTAAACTTTTACTATCCCTGCTGTGCCCTCTTCCAGATGAAAAGCAATTGACTGCTGGAATGATGAAGGTTTAATTCCGCCTCCTGTATTAATGTAATATTTGAATTTTAGGCTAGAATCACCATCAGCGCTTTTATTACTGCTTTCAGTCCCCCGCGACATGGTACCATCGGCACCTGCTTTTAGAGTAAAAAAGCTGTCCTTTCCAACTTTAGTATCTGAATTTATATTACTACTTAACTTGCCAAGCACACTGCTATTGTTATTAGAATCAATTACATACGTTGTGCCTTCTCCAGGTTTCGCAGTTACCGTTCCCTTATACCCCACGTTCAAATCTGTGATCGTGCCATTAACGGTTATGTTATATATTCCCTGTGCAAGCTTATAGGAATCGTCGGTACTGGCAGATACCGGCTGACCGCCATCATCGGTTACCGATACGACTGTACCGCCGGTCACACTGACTTTGGACTGGCCGGTACTGGTAGTATTAAGTCCGATGATTCCCCCATTCGGTATAATGGACGTGCAGGCGCCTGTATCGTTAAATGTAAGAACGGTTCCGGCAGGAAGGGTAAATACAGTTTGGCTGCCATGGGTCAGGGTAAGCTCATCTGCAAGAGTAGTATCTTCTGCCTTGGTATTATCTTCCAGCTTGCTGGCGTCTACCTGTACGGAATAAATTTCAGCCTCATCAGCACTACTGATCGTATAGGTCTGTCCTGCCTCCGCCGTTGTAGTGATTTCATAGAGGGTATTCTCATCCACATCTGTATATGTGTTTGTTGTCGACGTTAATGCAGTCCCATCCAGCGCGCTTATCGTCACCGGCTGATTTGCATAAACCTTTACCTCTGCTCCAGCATCTGCCACAAACATGATCATGTCGCCCGTGCCGGTATACTGAGCGGTAAACTCTATGGAACTGGGAGCCGTCGGATTCAAAGCGGAATCCGGGGTAAACGTCCAAGAATTTTTTGCAAAAGAAATCGGGGCGGTCTCGCTGCCGTTGACCGTATATGTAACAGCATTAACAGTATCTGCAAAAGTCAGGGGCATCAAAATACCGCTTACTGCGTAATTCAGCGTGTCAGTAAGCTTGATAAAATAATCCGGGTCTTCCTTTTTAAGAGCCCATCCTACATTATAGATAAACAGTTCGCTGGCGTCGGGACTGTTATATTTGTACTGCATGGCCAGAGCCGGGGCATAGTAGCAGTCCCAACTTCCATCTACCGCAATGGCATCGGAAGTCCACACAAAATCCTTGTAATCGTAGCCCCACTCACGGCTTGCGCTGCTGAGCTGATAATTGCTTGCCGTATCGTAAACCCTGCCGCTGTCTGTGCCGCGGAAAGTGATAGCACTATCCGTCACTGCTTCCTGTGTCACATAGATATAGTTGGGATTCACCTTGTCGGACGTGATGTATCTGCCGTCGCCGGAGCCAATAGCTGCAAGACACTGCATAGCTTTCCAGTTTAAGCCGCCATCTACGGAATACTCGATCTTGTCGTACCCGGCAAGGCCATTATCAAAATAGATGTAGTTTGAGGCGGCATGGGCTACTGTGCCGTCCGAATGAAAGATCCCGGAGAATCCTCCTGTATTGATACCGGAAATCACTATGCAAAAGCAGAGAAACATGGCGATCCATCTTTTTACGCTTCTCTTTGTTCCGTTCATGCCGTTCCCTCCAAAGTTTTGTCGAAATTATCAGCAGCCTAAAAATAGGCATAGCTACCCGAATATTAATAATTTGTTTATAATTTTATTATATTACATTATTTTATTCAAGTAAATCACGCTCAAATTTTGACTTTATGGCGGAAAATCAGCGTTTTGACAGAAATACCCGTCTTTAGGATTTAGCACTATAATTCTTTCGGAGTAATCCCATATCCGATATTTCATGAGCCAGCTTATTTGCT
>CANQNT010000074.1 GCA_947625255.1 uncultured Acetatifactor sp.
ACAAGCGGGATGCCAGGAGGAAAGACGAAGTCTGGGAGGCAATCGTCAACAGCAGCAGAAGCTACGAGGAAATCCTTGGGATGATCAAAGGCGAGATGCCTGACGCAGACTAATACCAACGGCATAAAACCGTGCTGTTGACACCGAAAAGTAGTCGCCAGCACGATTTAGGTGTAAAATAATGAAAAGTTAACATAAAAAGATCAAAGCCATAACCGAACTATTCAACCTTGATGTCCTGTACTTTACAAAAGCAGAAATCGACAGTTTCTTTGAAAACTGTATGCTGATTGACTGCTGAGTACTAGATTTTAAGAAAAACGACAGAAGTCAGGTATTATGCATCGCCTATAATAAAAAAGCAATAGTTATAAACCTGACAATTTAAGCAATACCGTACTAGAAAGATCGCTTTTTACTGTAAATCAGATAATATTAAATCACACATAAAGTTCAGATTGTCCTCTTGGTCACAGCGGAAAACAGGTTTAAAAAATGTGTCTTCTAACATTTTTTTCTTATTATCCAACAACCCATCATCTGTGATCAACTTATCTTTGCCATTATCCAGAATAATGTGCGACAAAACTATTGCAATAATCGAAATCTCCGCTACACTTTCTATAAATTGGATGCTTTTAGATATATATTCAATATCATCATCGTAACTTACACACAACACCACCTCATCTGGCTCACAAGCTAACAAAAATGCGTATTGTTCAATTGGATAACCATGTACGTTTCCAAATGCATTATTAATAATCTGAGATTGTCCCCCAGTAATTATAATATCTTTTCCCTTTTTCGCAATTTCATTCAGCAAATAATTAACGCACGAAATTTGTTCATTTATGGACAGATGCACGCTTGCACCATATCCAATTGGATAAACTGCATCTGCCCCTACCAAAAATCCAGACGCTTCCGTTGAAAAATAGCCTACTGAAGCACCTTTTTGATCAAAGTAATTGCGGATTTTTTGCTGAATATAAAATTTTCCTTGCCGTGATCTCGTTCCCAGCACCATTAAAACAGGAATTGAAAGATGAAACAGCTTCCCAAAATATAAATCACGAAAAGAATGACTGTCTATGCGGGGATAATAAATCATATCACTTACACCCACATAAGCTGACAAATCATCAAAACCATATAAGAATTTATTGTATTCTTTACTTTTTTCTATAAAATATTTAGTCAGATCTTTATTGATAATCCTGGATATTTGTTGTACATGTCCAAGTATTACAGTGTCAAAATCCTCCTCCCATTGTATGTTTTTATAATTTTCAATACAATAATATGAACTTCCTATTTGTATATGTTTATGTAAATCTTTAGAATATTTTATATCATATATACCTTCTATTTCAAAATCAACCATCCCTCTATTTATAACAAGACTTTTTATTTCCTTGTTATAAGGAAATAGTATGGCTTTTCTTATTTGCTTATGCATATATTCAAATTTATTTGGAACTTGTTTTACAACTTTATAAGCTCTATTTATTAGTTCAGACTTTAAATTTGCATAGTTTTTATTAGAAGATTTTTCCAATATATTATTTATCAGCGCTGAAATATATGGTGCCAGAAAGCTATTCCCTCTATAATCAGACCTGTTAATATTTATTGATACTGAACAGCGCATATCAATCTTTTTTAAACGTTCAACCAATATGTATTGTGATATTTTACCACAGTCATTACACCAATCCACTCCAATAACACTATCGAATACTGCCGGATATGAGTTTGAACCAGTATTAGAGTATGCCGCTACAATATATATTCCATCATCTCTGATTTTATCACATAATTGGGAAAATTCCACATATCGATAACAATACTCCACCCCCATACTAATGTTAATAATATCAGGATTTATTTGGGTAGCAGCATATTTCAATGCATACATTAAAATATCAGTGTGTTCGTCATCATCGAGGTTATCTGTAACTATTTTTACTATAAACAGCTGAACATTTTTCCCATAATTTAGCAGAACATCTACCACCTTAGTACCGTGTCCCTCTGTATCACAAATATCTTTATTTATACAATAATTATCGCCTTGTTTATGAATTGATA
Source organism: uncultured Acetatifactor sp. (assembly GCA_947625255.1). Taxonomy (GTDB): domain Bacteria; phylum Bacillota; class Clostridia; order Lachnospirales; family Lachnospiraceae; genus Acetatifactor. Next base: position 2,095 of record CANQNT010000074.1, read on the forward strand.
TGCCATCAATTCCATTCTCCGAACTACAATTATAACCACTATCTATAACCACAATTCTCATAATTTTATGTTAGATTAACTCCTTACATAATAATTTGAATATCTATTCAATTTCAGCAATACAACCCTGTTTATTTTTTCTAAACTCCTTAAATGCTTCTGATATTTGCCATGCGTCCATTAATGTTTTTGATTCTGACATAATAGATATATGCTGACATGGTTGGTATTTACCATCAGCATTAACAGTCATTATAAATTCTCCTGCACAGCAGCCGGTTCCTACCACTGGAATCTTTAGTCCCAAAAGTTCCTGCCTGAAAAAATCGGAACATCTGTCCACCATAATTTTGTCCTTATATGAACTATTCAATATAATTTCTCTTAATTTTTTTACATCGTCTATTGTAAGGTTATCAAGTATTTCACCTTTATAGTTATATTTTGTTTGTAATATTGTTACTTTTTCCGCATTATTTTCAAAAACCATATTGAGCAAATCCGAAAAATCATCAACGTTACTATGATGTGCTACCCAATTAATTGAATATGAGATATTATATTTTTTTAACAGTTTTATAGCCTTAATTGAATAATCATATCCATCTCTTGACAGCTCATTTATTTCCCTTTTTGATGCATTAATCGAAATAAACGGATGTATTATTTTTGATTTCTCAAGTAGCTCTATTACCTTTTCAATGCCATATCCAGATGTGGAAAATACGCAATACAAACTTCCTCTATTAACATATTCCATGACCTTTAGTATATCCTGATGATACAGAACTTCTCCCCCAATTAATGCTATTTTTTTAGTTCCGATGTCTCTCACTTGATTATAATTATCAGCAAAAACTTCAAATGACATATCTTTTGTTCTCATATCCGAATTATAACATTGAGGACATTTCAGTGGGCATTTTTCTGTTAATATAAAATATACAAGATCAGGTATTTTTGTTCTTGATTTACTTTTAAGATACTTATTCACGATTTTTAACCTCATTATACGTTATAATATTATACAATATATATGTTAGTGCATCTTTCAAATATCCTAAATATGGTATCCTGATAGAACAACATTTCAGGAAACGACATAACTATTGATTAACGCCTATTTCATTTATTCTTTTGACATCTTCATAAAACTTGTTAAAAGTAAGAATGGCTTTCTCCCCAAGTAATTCTTCAGGATACTCCATTTCAAATTTTTGCTCTATAGTAACAACCAGTGAAATGTATTGTATAGAGTCTAATTCTAACTCTTCATCCATATTATTTATCACAATTCCATTTTCAGCAAAACATTCTTCAAGTGTCTCTAAAATATTCATTTTCTATCTCCTCATAAACTATGTATATTATCTCTATATAATGATGAAAGTGTCAAAAAATCTTAATCGTAAATTGTGCTAATTTTTTTGAATGTAATCAATCAAGCACAAAGAGAATTACCTTCTGAACAGTAAATTATATAATATATACACTTAATCAAGCAATTTCTAAATACTTGCCAGTAAGATCATTATAAACAACTATGCCTTCAATATAATCGGCAATTCGTTGTTTATTTTCACATACATCAGCCTTAATAATGTTAGTAGCTAAAACACAACTGCTTCCGCCACATAAGGGATATCCAATGCAATTCCTGCATCCATATCTATCCATAAGCTCATCATCTTCCCGTTTTAACCACTGTTTCTCCCAATTCTCATTAATGTGACAATTACCTTGCTTATCAATATGCCCTATTCTATTAATATCCTGGGCAATTCCTCCCGTATATATCGCACTGGTACACTTTAACAAATCACCATTAAAATTAAATACAAGTGAATTCTTTCTAGAAGCTTCGCATAACAAGTTTCCCCTTCCAAAATCCATTGGCATTAATACATGTACCTCTTTTTTTGCTGCCAATTCGCAAAATCTTTTCACTATCTCACACAACCTGTCATCAATTACCAAATCCTTATTTTTCTCTATATTCTCGCCACCCCAGTCATGCACCGGTTCTACTACAACCTTAAATCTTGTATCATCGCCAAATTGCTCCTTAAATTCGTCCAAAAAAGAATCAAGTACCCTATAGTTTCTTTCCGAAACATTAATTCTACATGCTATAGACAATTGACTGGAACGAATATTGTTTTTTATTTCTTTTAAATTATATATTATTTTTTCATAAGAATCTCCATTCGCAATATGTGGTCTTTGTATGTTATGCGTTTCTTTAGTACCATCTATAGTAATTTGATAAAACAAAAGAGAGTTTTTTATCAAACTTTTAGCAGTATCTAAGTCAAGCTCATAACCGTTAGTACTCATTCGGGATACAAAAGCAATCCCGTTCTTTTTACACATATTTTTTACTCTTTCTGTCACATAAATTACCATATCTTTTTGTAACAGTGGTTCACCGCCAAACCATCCCAATAGAATCCTCTTATACTTCATACAATTTTTTTCAAGAAACATAAGTAAACCATTAGCTGTATCTAACTCCATTTTGTGATATGGACCTGTTTGATAACAATATATACACCTGAAGTTACATGCATCAGTTGGCAGTACAGTAATTTCCAGGAAATCCTGGTTAAATACAATTCCATTGTAAAAATTATTAAGCTCATGAAACTCTTCTACATCCACTAAAATTCCACTTGCCATTAGTACTTCCAAATGTTCTTTTCTAATCTGATGAAAATTATCAGTCAATACGTTTTCATATTCTTTTTCCATTTCTTTTTCAAAACGTACCTGTTTTCCAGTGAACGAATTATAGATTATCTTTCTTCCATCCCCGTTCTCAGTATAGAGATTATAAATTGATTTTTTCATACTAAACCCTTTCCTCAAGCTTCCAATCCTGCCAAGTAGTCCACCAGCATATTTCTGCTGATTTCCTTTTTTACATTGCGACAGACTCCCTCGCTGGCATATTTTACGGATCCGTTTTCTATGTAAATAAAATGATCTGCTATGGAAAGAAAGCTCATATCGTGAGTTACTACGATGACTAAACACTCCTTTCCCATTTCCTTCAGTTTTTCCACAAGCAGCTTTACAGATTCTGCATCCAGGTTCGCCGTCGGCTCGTCCAAAAGGAAGATCCCCGGCTTTTTCATGAGTGCCCTCGCAATCATAATCCTTCGAATTTCTCCTCCGGAAAAATTCTCTCCCTGGAACTGTGTTTCATACTGCAGCGGTAACCTTTCAATCCATTCCGAAATCCCGACCGTATGCGCGGTTTCCCTCACCTCCCGGTCAGTTCCTGCCGGATTCCCGTATTGTATATTCTGGTATATCGTTTCTTTAAACAACTCTAGCCGCTGCGGCACATAGGTCATACTCTGCTCCGCCGCTTCCCTGGCCAGTTCATTCCCATCCTCGTCAAAAAACCTTACAGCCCCATCATAATCCTGTATTCCCAACAAGCTGCGTACCACCGAACTCTTTCCACTGCCGCTTGCACCTAATAAAAGCGTGATGCCTCTGCCCGGTATGTCCGCAGAAAAGTCTTTCAGGATACAGCGCTCGCCATAGGTTATGCTCAGGTCTTCTGTCCTTATCGAAATGTTCTTCACATACGCGCTTTCCTTTTCGGGAACGATCTGCCTCCTCATCTCCTGCAAATATGGCGCGATCCTGGAATAGGAAAGCTTCATCCTCCCAAATTTTAACAGAGCGGGCACCATCTTGCTGCCAAAAAACACCATGTTGCCAGAAATCTGTAAAATATAAATCCCATCCGATAATTGTATGCTCCCTGCAAGAACAAATAAAAATATGAGCATAAAAGGAATTGCCGTGCCGCTATATTCCAGGATTCCATTCGCTGCCGTGTATTTTAACCGAGAAACCAGATCAGACTTCCTATCACAATAATATCTGTCGGCTTTCTCCTCAAAATAGGACAGGCCATATCTCCTTTCATTGAAGCTTCTGAGAACATCCTGCATCTGGGCAAGGGCGGCTATGGCTCCATACAGATTTTTTTCACTTTTCACAAGTTTTCCATTAATTACGTCCTGCCTTTTAAATAAAAACAACTGGTTCAGGCCAGACAATACGAGCAGCAGAAATAAAATACTCCCAATAAACAGACTCACGCGCAGGATAAGTGCCAGGCTGACAGCTATCGTGCAGACTGCCGTCACGATATCGCCCATGTTTTCCATCAGGAATTCCCTGATATTTTCCATATCCTCATTCATCAGATGAAGGTACTCCTCCTCCTTGGCAGGAATGCCCACACTGTTCCTGTATACCCTCTCTTTCATATCCAGAACCAGCTTATTCATGACCTTTTTTTGCATAAGATTTCCAGAGAACTCGGCAAGGCACGCCACCATTATTCCGACTACAAAAAGGATCAGCGCCGTCCAGATATAGCTCTTCTGGTTTTGTTCAATGGCAAGGAATATATACTGCACCATAACGGCCGATGAAATCGTATAAAAAACATTGCCAACCATCAGCAACGCCTGGGATAATCCCCATTTTAACTTTCTTCCCTGAAGCAAAGTACTGAATTCCATAGCCCTACCAACTCCCTTATCAATGAATTCTTACAACTGAACCACGCAATCTACACCCTCTAGATCTCTTTGGTCATGGGTAACGTATATAATCGTACATTCTTTTTTTAATTCGCGGATTGTCCGCATAACCGCACTTCTCGTAATCGGATCAAGGCTCGCTGTCATCTCGTCCAGAAACAGCCACGTTGGATGCCGTATAATTGCTCTGCAGATGCCAAAACGTTGTATCTGTCCAAGCGAAAGGTTCCTGCCGCCATTTTCTATTATAGTGTCCAGCCCCTTTTTGAAATTCAGTATTTCCTCCCATAATCCTACTTTTTTGCAGGCTTCTGTTATTTCTTCATCTGACGCCTTAAATCCCATTAGAATGTTATCTCTGATGGTTCCTGCGAACATCGTGCATTTTTGCGGTACATAGGCGATTTTTTCTCTTACCTGTTCCAGGGAATCTTTCGTCAGCACCAATCCTCCATAAATAATACGTCCCTCCTGCGGAACATACAAAGTGGAAAGCAGTTTAATCAGAGTAGATTTCCCCTTACCGTTCTCACCTGTGACTGCAGTTATTCTGTTTGCCGAAAACTGCATATTAAGCTTCTCAAATACGACTTTTTCATTGCCGTAGGCAAAAGTCACGTCTTCCAGGCAGATACCTCCATTCGGACAGGAATTCTCCCGCCCTGTATCCGCCCCGCCATTCCAGTTTTCTTCCGGCAATACGATCTTATTAATTCTTTCCTTATAGCCTTTTAATTGCCGTAAAGAAGATATTAAGTCCTGGATACCGGGAAGCCCTTGATAGACATAATTGAAAACCGCAAGGAAAACGTAAAAAGTGCCCACACTTATTTCCTGCCTGAGAACCAGAAAGCCCCCGCCGATAAAGAAAAAGACATACGGCACCATTCCCGTCATAAGCTGGAGAATCCCGCTGAAGGATTCGCGAACCGCCATCTCCTCCTCGACACTTTTCATGTCATCCAGCCTGGCTTTCATTTTCCTGTACATAATGCTCTGCAGGGAGAATACCTTTATAATATTTTGCTGCCTCATTGTACTTATAATAAAGTCACTGACGCCCGCCCTGGCTTCTCCGCGCCTTTCTACAATGTTTTTCATTGGAGCCGATACAAGTCCGCCCAATACCGCCATTACCGGAATCATCAAAAATCCCATGACTGTTAACTGCCATGAAATAAAAAGACATATGAAAAATGCTGCCACCATAATAAGCACAGACGGAATGCTTCCCGTATATACTCCCCTCAGCATACCATAATATTGCCCCGCTTCATTCGTCAGAGTCTCTGTCAGGAACCCTTCCTGCAGAGCAGATACCTGAAAGTAGTCTGCGCGAATTACCCCATCGACCAGATTGACCTTAAACCTGCGTTCCCCCTCTAAATAGAGTTTCTCCATTTTTAAGGCATGAAACACTTTAAACACATACTCAACGACTATTACCAGAATGTAACAACATATAGCTGCGTAAACAGAAGTGCCCGCCATGAACCCGTCCAGCATTTTCCCCATAAGCAGAGATTCTGAAATAGAAAGTGCATTCATAAGAATCGATAGAATAAATCCCGCGAAAAAAATTCTTCTGTCAATCATTTTTTCTATTCCGCCCACATTTGCCTCACTTTCGGTTTTTGCTGCCGTTGACCGCATTCAGCATGAAAGCATTCCTGCGGTCAACTGTCCTTGATTTCTATTGAATTACCATGAACAGCAAAATGCCCAAGCTTTCTCGCTATAAAGAACTAATTTAGGCATCTTCCTTTTTTTCTTTAAAACCATATCAGCTTTCCTCCTTTCCTCTTTGATAATTTTTTAATCTCATAGCAATTAAAAACCCACTTTTTCTCTAATGAATGCCATGGCAGCAAAAAATAAATGCGTTTTCAGCAAAAAAGATTATTTTTACATTAGCTTTTTTCTTACGCAATCTCATCTAAACTCACCCCCTTTCTACTACAGAGTACTCTCGGAAACTCACAGCCCTTGAAAACACCGCATTTCCAAAGCACCCCGTTTTCCTTCACCCCCCACTTTTCAATGGGGTTCTACCATGTTTATATTTTCATCAGGAAATTTTCACTTCCTCTTGACAAACCTGCCAGTTTGTGTGGCAGCGTTCATTGATTGAAATGTATAATCAATGAACGTGATCCTTTGGTTAAGGGGAAACCATTTACTTCTCACCTACACCAAAGGAAACCACACGTGTGTCAACTCACTGGTAGACCCATCAGAAGTATCTGTAGCATTTCCTGCATGAGACACTGGAAAACATCCATTAGCTACAGCCACAGCTGGAACGAAAGCGGTCCATGAACTTTGACAACCACAAAGTTCCCATATAATTACTGTAGGTAAAGTCTGCCCTTTTTGAGTAACTGTAGGCAGATTCCCCATCTACCTCCACCTTAAACCAACAGCATCAAACTTCGGTCGAAAACACTGGAAACCGTTTCCCACCCTTTCAATTCAGCTCTTATGGACGGCACAGCACCTAGCTTCCATTTCCTTGCTACCGGCGGTTCGACCTTCATCTTTTTCAGCAGCCTTTTCCTATCTTCCCTAGAATGCATACTCATATCTTAACAAGTACCTAAGTAACTTTGAATGGTTTCTATTAGTATATCTTCATTTTGTATAAGGGTATCTAATTCCTTCTCAACACTTGAACTAACCATCTTATTATAATATAAATGCTCAAAAGATAAATCTTTAATTCTCTTCATATATTCAATAGATTTATCTAAATAGATCATGATCTCATGATAATTACGAATACATCTCTTATAAATACCTAAACACCTCTTGAGTAGAATTCTTTTTGACACAGCTAAATGATAAATAAAAAAGGGAATAAACAAATTTTCTTTCCTCAATGCACACTGTTTAGCCATATATAATAAAGCATTTCTTCCTACCTTAAAATCAGGATGCTCAAAATAGTAGTCCTTTACAATTCCGGCTAATATTTTATAAAAGTACCAAAATTGTTCTTCTTGTGTCGTCGGTATATCATGATACCTAACTATTGACACTTTGCAGTAATGATTAAATGCTTCGTCAAAATGCTCTTTTGGCACTTTTACAATAGATGGATTAAATTTTTGTTTTATATTCTCAATGTTTAAAAAAACATACGGACTATCCGCTATATAGTAACCTTCTAAATCCTCACCTAACAAGTATGTTAAATGTTGTATATGCAACCCTTCCTTCCCGTCTTCCCACCAGGCATAATCGGGAACATAATTAAATGCTGTTTGCAATATTAGTGATCCCTCAGTATGTAATAGCTCTGCAATATTTTTATGATAATCACATTTTACTGTCCATTCTTTAAAATCTTGATACTGGTTTTTTACATCCGTTTTCATTATATATAAATCATCATTAGCAATCTGTAAATTAATGTCATCACAGAAATAAACCCATGGATTAAAATCCGATATTTTTCTAAATTCAAAATAACAAATCTGTTCAAAGCAGTCTAATAGATTACATATTGGAACCATTTTCTCATAATGATTTACATGATAATCCAATTGATATTTTTCTTCCTTCTCAATCAGCATTTCAATACCCTTAAAACCTTTCCATTCTACCAACTATATTTTTCCAAAGATTGACGAACAACCCTATGTGGTTCTTTACAGCAATAAGGATCCCAAACCGAATACTCTCGTCAACATCCAGGTCGGTGCGCTTATCATCAAAGAGATCATCAGGTTGTCGGACGATGAACTTCTTATAGCTCTCATGTTTGACATCCGATTCCAATATACACTCCATACGACCTCGTTTGTTGAATAACCTCTCAGTGACCGTACACTTGACCGTTTCCGTACCCGCTGTAATGCCTATGCAGAAGAAAAAGGATGGATCTTCTCCATGATACGATCACTTCCCTTTCACGGGAAATGGCGAACACTCCCGGTAGGTTGCCGAAACCACTGCGCCATTATGCCGAGGCGGATGACAGAAAAATACAGGATATATCAAATTCCAGTATGTAGACTTCTTCGGAACTGGTTCCTCTTTGGCTGCAAAAAATATATACCCTAATCTGTTTATGATATTTATAAAAATAAAACTTTTATTTTTATAAAACTTCTATTTTTATAAACATTATCATGTCCGGCAGAATATTGCAAGTGTTTTTATAAGTTTTTAGCGTTAAATATCGCATTAACTTTTTTAAGGCGTTATTTTTCCTGATTTTAACTTCTTAAAGAACGTCTAAATTTTTCTCAGGTATTTATAATAGTAATGGTACCATGCAAGGAAAAAGAAATGTATCATTACCACGAAGTATTTTTAGATAAACTTCGCTACTTCGCAGAAAATAAGTCCAAATCTTCGGATGAGAGAATCAGCTTGGAATTAGGCATGAATAAAGGATATTTAAATCAAATATTAAACAAAAGAAAATATCCTTCTTTTCCTGCTTTCTATGAGATGTGCCAATATTTTGATGTGAAGCCAGAAGATTTTTTTCATGAAAGCACTACCCTTGTGGACGAAGAAAAAACTTATTTACTTCATAAAATTGATCACCTCTTACAAGAATTATCCAAAGAAGAGCTAAATGCTTTCTTGCTGTTGCTAAAACGAAAAACGGATTAGAGAGTATGAATAATTTTAAAACATACTCAATATAAAATCTTAAACACTGAATAATAATTTCCAATTTCCCTTATCTTTTTCTTCTTTTGCAGACCTATCCGCATTCCCGAATCTTATATGCTATTTATGCTCATCCGATCAGGAATTTACTTGCAGTTTCTTTTGATTTCACCTCATGTGAACCTTTTGGTCAATCATCAATATGCTTTCTCGTTGCTTAAACATATAATACTGAAAAATTATATTCTGACATATTTAAAAAAGCTTGCAAAGAATATGGCGGAACATATCAGGCTCTATTATGAGGGAGGCGATCTAATGTCGTTTAAAGGCTTCATAAACTCCATAGTCAGCCTGGCCAAAGGTATTGACAAACAGTATTCCCTTTCGGATCAGTACCAGTACTCCGAGAAAGGGCTTTCAGAATGCCATATGGAAAACCTACCGTCTGCCAGATGGTACAGCCGGCCGGCAAGGTTTCCGGCAAGGTGCAAGGTGGTCCATTTTGACCGTGCAGCCAGATTTCTCATGACATTATATACAACAGTTAACATAATTACACATATTTGCTCGCCTGCAAGTGAAATAATTTTGCATACTTTCCGTTCTGCTTCAAAAGTTCAAAGTGCGAACCCTGCTCAATGATATGTCCGTCGTCAATCACGAGTGTTTTATCGGCAAGTGTAGTATTTGAAAGACGGTGCGAAATTGTGACTGAGCTTTTCCCCTCGCTTAAATGGTATGATGTAGGGGTCGAATAAAGTTTTTTATTCGCCTCATCATTGATAGCACCTTGAAAATTTCACACAGCTATCGGA
>CANQNT010000075.1 GCA_947625255.1 uncultured Acetatifactor sp.
TCCGAGGAAATATCTCGGAAAGCCTTTTAATGAGGCATTTTTAAGAATTTCCTCGGATAATTGAAAATCTCGGATAATGCGCCCTATCCGGGATCTCGGATAGGGCGCACTTCTATATATAGGTCTGGCGACCATGTATCGTGCGCTCTGCGAGGCTTCCTCTCTGACAGCAGAAAGCCGCCGCCCGAGAGGTTTCGTCGCTTCGCTCCGTCAAGGGGGCTACACCCCCTTGTGCCGCTAAAGCGGCTATAACTAATTTAGCGCAAACAAACCCCTTAATTGTATTTACGGGCAGTAGATTTCTTCACATTTGGGTGGTATAATATAAAATGTCGAGTGGGTGGCTGTTCGACAAATCTCAATTTGAATTTGTAAAAATCTAATGCTGTTATTACCCTCCATAGGGCATTAACAAAATCCTCCAAAATCGTTGCGGCGCAATGGTTTTTCGCAGTTTGCTCACCTTATTCCATTATATGATTACACTCGTGTTTACCTTGTTTACGACACCCCGTAAGGGCAAAAACAAGGGAAGGAAAATCTGGTAAAACGATATAACAGAGTGTGGCGATCGGGAGCTTGTGACATATGTGCGAATATAAAAATCTTGGAGGATTACACAAAGGAAAAGTACATTTATAACGAGCAGAACGGTCTTTGGTATGAGTTGCAGGGCGATTATTACATTCCCTGTTTGGTTCTGGACGAAGAAGATACCCAGCCTATCGGTATGTGGGGCAGAAAGTATCTGCGGTACATCAAAGAGCATCGCAGAGCACTTTTTACCACCTTGCTGATCAGCGGCAAGCTGAACAGCCACCTTGCGAAGATCGACAACCGGGCAAAGGAACTGTTTGATCGGCTGGTGAAGCAACTGGCTGAAAAGGAAGGCATCACCGAGCAGCTAAAGGCGCAGGATCAAATGGCCTGGGTGGGTGCTATGAATAGTATCCGTAACCAGGCAGAAGAAATTATCAACGCAGAGATCATTTACACATAAATGGCAAAGGGGCCAACCGAAATGGTTGGTCCCTGTTTATATGGGGTTCTTTCGTGCAATACTGCGCCTGAGCGTTCCAGCGTTGGCTTTATCCGTAAGTATTTCGTGACTTCCAAGCTATTCAAGCAGTCAATGGCTACCCGTTTTGTATGTTTACCGGTGCTGACATGATTTCCGGTATTTCACTGGGGTCATGCCGTATTTTTTCACGAAGGCCCGGGTGAAATAGGAATGGTTGTGAAAACCACAGTTTAATGCCACTTCAATCACATTCAGATCCTCAACAGCAAGCTGATATGCAGCCAGCTCCAGCCGGTAATTATTCAGGTAAGCGGTAAATCCCGTGCCCATCAGATCCTTGAACAGCTTCATGAAATAGCTGGTGGAAAATCCACACAAATCAGCCACATATTGCACCGGTGTATCCATGGCATAGCTAAGCTGGACCCAGTCCAGAGCCGGTTTTAGCCGGTCGTAAGTCATATGAAGTGCCAGATCCTTCTCCCCGGTCTCCACGCAATGCTGATTAAGCAGATGCATCACCATCAGCAGATTGGATTTAACCAGATATTCATGAGTGGAATAGCTGTCGTTACGATGCTCGATGAGGCTTTCCAGCAGCGGCTTCAGTTTCAGATTCAGCTCCGATCCTGCCGGTTCCATACAATTGACATTCTTTTCGTGTGTCAAAAAGGGTTTCAGATACTTCTCTGCCAGACGGTCCTCCCCCAAAAGCGAAAAATTGAACATAATATTATAATACTCCGCCTTCTCGGACTGGGCTTGTTCGATAGCGTGGATGGCGTGAGGGAGAACAATGACAATATCCCCCGGTTCCAGCAAGTAGTTCTGGGCCCAGACCGATACATTCAGTCGGCCGGCGGTTACGTAGATCAGTTCCGCTTCCTCGTGCCAATGGCGGGGAAATGCAGTAATGTACTCTGGGACCCGGCCCAGATACACTGCAAAGGGAAATTCTACAGTGCCGTGAATTTTGGTTTCGTGAAGCAATCTTTCGTCCACTTGCAGCCCCTCCTTCCTGAAAAATAGGATCGTGTTAGAAATACAGTATAATTGTAGGAGAATTATACCATAGACAAGTGTATAATGCAAATAGAAAGAACATATCCCATGCCCAAAAGGAGTTCCCTTTATGACCGTACAACGAAAAAAACTCCATCAGCTTTTCTTCCCATTGTTTTTTGAGACTCTGTTCATGATGTTGGCAGGTATGGTGGATACTTTGATGCTCTCCTCCGAAGGCGACTATGCCGTGGGGGCCGTGGGCACCGCCAATACCTACATCAGCCTGTTTATCATCATGTTCTCCATCATCTCATCAGGCATGGTGGCGGTGATGACCCAGTATATCGGTGCAAAGCGACCGGGAGTTGCCCATCAGGCACTGAAACTGGGTCTGATGTTTAATCTGTCTGTAGGCGTTGTAATCACCGGTGTGCTGATCTTCGGCACGGATGCCATTTTGAAGGCCGTGGGCATCGCCCGTGACTTGGAAGAGCCCGCCAGTATTTATCTGCGAACCATCGGTGCATTCTGTATTTGCAATGCTTTGACTCCCATTCTTTCCAGTTACCTCCGGTCTTTCGGGCATACCACACCTACCATGGTTGCCACGGTGGCAGCCAATATCATTAACGTGGTACTGAACGGGTTGTTTCTATTTGTGATGCACTGGGGTGTCTTTGGTGTGGCGCTGGCTACCGGCATTTCGAGACTGGTAAACCTGTTGTGGTTGTGTATCGCCGCAAGGTACCGCATTAAGCCGGAAAAAGACGCCAATCCTCCGGCAAGCCGGCAAGTGTTACGGAAGATCATCCGGGTGGGACTGCCGGCGGCAACGGAGACGATTCTGTATAACATCGCTATCACACTGGTCATCAGCATGCTTAACAGGATGGATGCCACCGGAGCGCAGGTTACTGCCCGATCTTACGCTTTGCAGATCTCCAATTTCTCTTACTGCGTGTCCGCTGCGCTGGCACATGCCAATGCAGTGCTGGTAGGTTGGTACATTGGTGGCTGTGAGATCGAAGCCTGTAAGCGGGATACCCGCCGGGCAGCGGTGTTGGGGATCGGTGCGGGCGTTGCGGTTTCGGGTCTCTTTGCTATATTCTCAAAGCCGATTGTGGGCCTCTTTACCGACAACCCGGACATGATCCGGCTGGTGGGTACGTTGCTGATTGTGGATATCTTCCTGGAGATCGGACGGTCTGCGAATCTGGTCTACGGCTTTGCCCTGAAAACCAGTGGCGACGCGATCTATCCAATGGCGATTGGAATTATCTTTATGTTCCTGTGTGCCTCTGGCGGAACCTGGCTCTTTGGTGTGAAGCTGGGCTGGCTGGCGGTAGGTGCTTATATAGGTATGGCTTTGGACGAATGTGTTCGAGCGGTACTGATGTATGCCCGGTGGCGTACTGGATGCTGGCAGAGATTAAGACTTGTATCGGAAAATGAGGTAATGTTATGAATTATGCTGCTCTTTGGCATGAAGCCACCCAGAGATACTGCTATTGTCTGGAACCGGGCAGATTTCTGTTCCGGCTCCAGACGGCAAAGGACGACATAAAGTCCGTGACCCTTCATGCCCTGGACAAGTACCTGCCCCTGAAGATCAGAGATACCCGTAAAACTATCCCCATGAAGTGGGTGGCCAGCGACGGACTTCGGGACTACTACGAAGTGGAGTTGGAATTTAGGGTAGTCTGCCTGCGCTACTGCTTTGAACTGGAAGACAACGCGGGTAACCGGGTCTTCTTCTCAAACAGCGGATTTACAGACACCCTCCCTGATGATATAGAGAGGCTGTTTGACTGCCCCCAGACCCTCCGGGAAGAAGAACGCTTCCTCGCTCCAGACTGGGCATCCGACAAGGTTATCTACCAGATATTCCCCTCCCGGTTCGCCAGCCACGAAGAAGTGGAGGACAAAATCTGGTATCAGGCCCCCATCACTGCCAATGCGGCGCTGGGGGGCAGTCTGAAAGGTATCATTCAGCAGCTTCCATACATCGCGGACTTAGGAGTGGATGTGATCTACCTAACTCCCATCTTCTACTCCAACTCCTGTCATAAGTATGATACCATCGATTACTACACCATCGACCCCACCTTTGGCACTACCGATGATTTGGTGATGCTGGTGGACAAGGCGCACACTCTGGGGCTGCGGGTGATTCTGGACGGTGTGTTCAATCACACCTCCCCGGAGTTTTTCGCCTTCAGGGATGTGGTAGAAAAGGGAGAAAACTCCCGGTATAAAGACTGGTATTACATTAACAAATTCCCGGTTTGTACGATTCCCATGCGCCACAACTACAAGTGCTTCAGCTATTTCTGGGGCATGCCTAAGGTACATCTGCGTTGCGCTGCCGCGGCGGACTACTTCACAGAGGTAGCGCTTTACTGGCTGCGAACAGCGAAAGTAGACGGGTGGAGGCTGGATGTGGCGGACGAGATTTCCCACGGTTTTTGGCAGTATTTCCGCACACAAATTAAGACGGAATTTCCCCAGGCGCTGATTGTGGGGGAGGTGTGGCACCACGCTCCGGACTTTTTGCAGGGCGACCAGTGGGACAGCGTCATGAACTACCCCTTCTATCGGGCAGTGCTTGACTACGCCGCTGAAGGGACACTGACCGCCTCCGGTTTTCTGGGTGTCATGGGCTTTCAGCGGGGTAATACCCACAACGCCGCTCATCATCTTATGTGGAACCTCATCGGCAGCCACGATACCGCAAGAATCCTCCATCTGTGTGGCGAAAATAAGGATAGGCAGAAGCTATGTGCCGCGCTGCAACTTCTGACACCAGGTATGCCTATGATCTACTACGGTGACGAGGTGGCTATGACTGGTGCCAAAGATCCGGACTGCCGCCGGGGTATGCTGTGGGACGAAAGTCGACAGGACAAGGATATGCTTTCCTGGTACAAACGGCTGCTGCGGGTGCGTAAGGAGATCCCTGCCATTACCCGGGGCAAAACGGTAGCGGAGGAGGCCCGGGACAAAGATGGTCTCATCTGCGTAACCCGGTGTCTGGAAGACGATGAAGTGACCATTCTGTTCCACGCCAAGGAAGATACAATTTCCTTACCGGCGCTTTCCGGAAAGCGGAACCTGCTTACAGATAACGTATTTGACGGCAAAGTACAGGGAATTACAGCCTTGGTGCTAAAATAAAGAGAGTGACAGCGATCCGGCTACGGATCACCGTAGATATTACCATTTATTTGATTTGACAAATAATTCCACGCTTTTTCGCCGCTTCACTTGCCAATTTTCTGCGTTCGTTACTGTACGGCGCTGTCAGTCGGATACTGATCCTACTTTTGTCAATCTCGAACCGCAGGCCGCCTTGCTCGTCATCGTCGGTCTGCTGGCACAGCTCCGGGAATTGGGCGGCATAGGCCAGCAGCCGCTTCTTTAGCTTCGTATCGTGGGTGTAGACCTCTGCGGTGGGGTCTTTGGCATTGTAATAAACTTCCGTGACTTTTTGTTTCTTGGTAAGTCCTGTTCTCATGGAAAATCCTCCTTTTTTCGTAAATTTTTCTCGGCTCTTGAACCGGGAAAGTGACCGATTTTTCCGCTGGGATTGCCTTGAATGATGTCCACATCGTTTGGCTTGCTTCCATCGGATTTATTGCGTTTTTCCGGGTCTTGAGCTATTTTCACTATGTAAGCACCGCCAGCGGAAATTCTTCCGCTGAGCGGTGTGTTTTTTTGTTGTCAAAGTTACCGTTCGTAGTCTCGGTTTCTGCTCCTGGGTTTCTTCCGGCCTTCCTCTTGGAGCCTGCGGAGCTGATCCCGGACACTTTGCTTTTCCGGCGGCTTCGGGGGATTCTTCTTTGCCTGAACCTCCTGCTCCCACCGGGCAAGGTCACTGTTGTACTGGCTGACAACAGATTCCGCCTTGCGGTAGGTTGCCATGAATGCCTGCACATCGGGATATCCGTCCTCTTCCAGAACGGTGGGCAGTGCGTCCAGTTCTTCCCGTATGGTCTGTTCCAGTTTCTGAATTTCCTGTTCCAGTGCTTTACGCTCCTTGCCTTTGAATATGCCCTTTACATCGGCAAGCTGCTCTTTCAGCCTGGGCAGGTCAGTATCCTGCATCTGCCGGATGTGCTTTGCCTTGTTCTGTACCTTGATCATGAGCTTTTGCATTTTACGGAACTCCGCTATGTCCATATTCAGCACCGGCTTGGGCGGGAGCTGCGTACTGCGGATCATGCCTTGCAGCAGTTCCTTTGCTGTTCGGACGATCTTTCGGAACAGTTCCGGCAGCCAGCCATGTTTGGTCACGGAGTCTGCGGCCTTGTTGTGGATCTCCTCATTTTTCAGTTCAATGATGGTTTCCTCCGCAATACCGGACAGCAATGCCATGTCCGCTGTGCGGTTCCATTCCTGCCTTGCGGCATTGTCCGCTTCGATCTCCGCCGCCTTGGGATTGTTCTTGCCAATCTTCTTGGTGGCAAGATACACACCGTTGGGATCAAACACCCGGAGGCGCTGGGTCGGATTGGAGATATGCCGGTTGATCAAATCGGTATAGATTTCTTTCAGATTGTGTAGAAAGCCTTTGTCCTTGAACCGTTCATCCTTGGGGGTGAACATATGCTGTTCGTAGACTTCGCCTTTCTTGATGACCGTGCATCCCGGTCTGATTTTCCCATCCTCTCCGGTAATTTCTTTCTTGGTGCGTACCCGCTTGCCGGTTTCGTCATAGAACACGCTTCGGCTGGCGATCTTGATATCCGGCTCCGGCAGAAGTGTCCGTTCACTGAATATCAGGTGTATGTGGTAGTTGGTCTTTCGTTTGTTGTGGTGGAGTGCGCTGACGCATTCTACACCATACCGCTTGTGAAATTCCTCTGTAAATTCTGTCAAGACCTCTTGGGGGTCATAGGTGGTGTACACTTCCGGCAGAGCAATGATCAGTTCTCTTGCTTCGATGCACTTACCCTCTGTACCGAAGCGCCGGAACTCCTGCTGACTTTCAAAGGCCAGATTTTTCCAGAACTCTGTGTCTGCGGTTTGGTAGGTTGCGTATAGATTTTCCTGCCTGTCGGGGCTGGAAATATAGTCGATTCTTCCCTTAACATTCGGCAGCTTTGACATTCGGATAAAGCTGTGCCGTGCCATATATCATCTCCCATTCTTTCGTTGATTTCCTGTTTTCTTTGGTTCCCGTCCGTACTCAACTCTCGTTCGTTCTCTCTCGTTTCCCCGTCGTTCTCCCCGCGTTCTCTTTTGCAACTGCGTTATGCAGTTGCGCTGTTTTGGGTGCCGCAGCAACCGGAACAGCAATGGAAATTGCGGCTGCAATTTCCGCTGGATCATAGCGCAGTTTACGCCCACGAAGCTATGATCCAGGCTCCCGGCAGGGCGAAATACCGCTTGAACAAATCGTCAGATTTGTGCGAGGGGTGTATTTCGCTCTCAAGCGCCGAGGGCTTCTGAGAGGTACTCATTCGATCTTCCGCACATCGTTCTGAACCAAAAGGTTTCGTCCCTGGTTGACCTCCATGAATCGCTCCAGGGCATCCTTACGGATGATGGTCTTGCGTCCCACCTTCAGAACCGGCAGCTTGCCCCAGTCGATCAGTTTCCGCATGGTATTGCGTCCGATCCCGGTGGTTTCTGCCGCTTCTTCGATGGTTAGTCCCATTTTGCCTACGATCATTCTGCTTGCCTCCTTCTTAAAATACTCGTTTTGCAACGCTTGTACCATTATTATACTTAGTTTGCTATTACTTGTCAACGCATTTTGCAACGCTATCTATGAATAAACTTAAAACAATATGGAAATAACTATTGCAAATTGCAACGATGTGTGCTACAATGATGTCAACGGAGGTGAAAAGCCTATGAATGAACCAAATGTGTTCACCGCAAAACAAGTCGGTGAGAGAGTCAAGGAGAGAAGAACGGAACTGAATCTCTCCATGGGCGATCTCGGAAAACGGCTTGGTGTAAACAAATCCACCATACAGCGCTATGAATCCAAGGGTGTCGATCCCGAGAAACGGTATCTTGTCATTTCTCTGGCGGATGCACTCCTGACTACCCCGGAGTGGCTGACCGGACTTTCCGAAGAAAAGGAATACGACGGTTACACCAAAAGCAAAATGCAGCTCGATGAACATCTGGAAAGCTTTCTGAAAGAGATGGACAGCGTGGTTGAATCGGAGAACTATCAGCAGTTCCTGGCAGGCCACCTGTGCAACATCATCGATCTGTACTCCGTATATGCGGTACATTTTGCAAGAGCCATGAAGAAGGCAGACGAGGTAGCTACCGATGAAGGACTGAAAGAATCCTTGATCCGCTACGCCATCGAATCCGGTGTCATTGTGGAGCAGGTCTACCAGAAAGAAATGGAACCCATCATCGAGGATTTGAAGCGCTACATGGACGGACTGTTACATATCTACGACAAGGGCAAGGGCGGCAATCTGATCAGCGAAATGTTCAGACTCCCGGACGATGCCCGTGATCGTCTGAATGGAAACAACGACTAACCGTGGCACTTTGACAGCTAAATAAGCGCATTGTAAAATGCAAAAAGGCCGATTGCGGCAACGCAATCGACCAGTGACATTATTTTACGCACAACATAGTCATAAGTTCCGATTGCCACGGGTAAGAAAGGAGACCAAGTATTATCTATGGCAAAAGGATCTGTAAGAAAAAAGGGTAAGAAGTGGTACTACCGCTTCTACATCGAAGATGAAAACGGCAACAGGGTTCAAAAAGAGTTCCCCGGCACTGAGAGTAAGAGCAAAACGGGAGCTATGCTCCGCAAGGCGATGGAGGACTACGAAGCCAAGAAAGTAGTTGCCAAGCCGGATAACCTTACGATTGGCGAACTGCTGGATATGTGGGTAGAAGAAGATCTGAAACCCAGCAATCTCAGCAACGGCACCGTGATGGCCTATCAAGGCAATGTGGAACGAATCAAGAAGCATCCCATCGCTGACCGGAAGCTAAAATCTGTCACAGCAGACCATTTGCAAGCCTACGCAGATCAGCTCTGCTTCGGTGGAAAATCCCCAGATGGAACACCGACCCAGCCGCTGAGCAAAGGTTATCTGCGGCAATTTGCGGCGGTACTTCAACGGGCATTCAAGTTTGCCGTATTCCCCAAGAAACTGCTAAGCTTCAATCCCATGGAATATGTGGTATGGCGGTGGCAGACAGAGGAATCCGACCTTTTTGCGGAAGATGATGACGAGGAAGCAACTTCCAATGTGATCACCTATGAGCAGTACATCAAGCTGACGGATTATCTGAAGCAGAAAGAGAACCCGGCACTGCTGCCCATCCAAATCGCCTACTACACCGGACTTCGGATCGGGGAGGCCTGCGCACTGACCTGGCAAGACATCGACCTGGACAACCAGTGCCTGACCGTGCGGCGCAGTATGCGGTACAACGGCAAGCGGCACAAGACGGAGATCGGCACCACCAAGCGGAAGAAAATCCGCACCGTGGACTTCTGCGACACCCTGGCGGCACTACTGCGAAAAGCTAAGACGGAGCAAAGCAAAAACAGCCTGAAGTATGGTCTTCTTTATTCCCTTAACTATTACAAGGAAGTAAGGGAAAAGAACCGGGTCTACTACGAGGTGTACAGCCTGCCGAGAACCGAGAAAGTACCGGAGGGGTATAAGGAACTGTCCATGGTCTGTGTAAGACCGGACGGAGCCTTTGAATCCCCCGCAACGGTAAGCAGTGTGTGCCGCAGGGCGAGGAAAGTAATGCCTGATCTGGGAGAGTTTCATTTCCATCTTCTCAGACATACCTTCACTACTAACTTGCTGACCAACGGTGCAGCACCCAAGGATGTGCAGGAGCTTTTGGGCCACTCCGATGTAGGAACCACCATGAATATCTATGCCCACGCAAACCGGGAAACGAAGCGATCTTCCGCCCGGATGCTCGACCAGGTGGTAAGCTGAGCATAAAAAAGTTTCCCTTGTTTTTCCCCATAAGGGAAGAATCAAGGGAAACTTGATAAGGCAAGATGCAAAACAAGCGAAAAACCACCATATAGCACTGTTTCAAGTGGTTTTAGAGGATTTGTTAGATAAATTCCAATTTGATGAAAAGAGTTGGAATATATGGAAATTAGAAAACTGACAGAATCCGATTATGAACAAGTCCTTGAACAATATGCGGCTGAGGATGAGCTCCATGTACAGGCACGGCCGGACTTTTTTGTACACCGGGAAAAGGAGGAGTCCTATCCCAAGGAGGCATTTCTGGAAAACTTGGCCAACCCCACCGTATTGCAGCTGGGTGCCTTTGATGGTGAGCATCTCGCGGGAGTTGTCCGGGCGACGCTTTGGGAAGAAAGCGGTATGGTCAAGGAGCTAAAGACCGTTTGCTTGGATGACATCTATGTCCTGCCCGCCTATCGCCGCAGAGGGATCGCATCAAAGCTCTTTGCCAAGGTGGAGACCTGGGCAAAGGAGCAGGGAGCGGTTCGCCTGGATCTGTACATCTGGGACTTCAACAAGGGAGCTATCGCTATGTATCAGGCAATGGGAATGACACCCCAACAATATGTTTTTGAAAAGAAGCTGTAATTGTAATTCGGATTTAAGTAAATTCATTAAGATGACAAATTCCGTTTTGATGTTCCCTATACCGTGATCGCAAAAGGGAAAAGGACATTTTTGGTAACATTAAAGCCACAATTCAAAAATATGATAGTGGAGGTAACTAAATGGACTGGTGGAACATATCGGTGTTTGGCATAATACCCGTTTTTACAGTTGTTCTAATTTTCTTTGTTAAGAGAAAATTCCTTTGGACAGCGCCGTTAATTTCAACAATAATTTCCGTAATCATTAGCATAATAGCTGTACCGGACATTCTAAGTGAAAGCGAATATCGGCCACTTTTTGGAGTTAGTATGCTTATTCATTTTGCAATCGTTGTTCTTTTGACTGTGGTTGCTTATATTGTCGCACACATTATAAAGTGGAAACAAAATAAATGATATATTTTACTAAGACTATATCAATTTTTATCTAAGAACGGGAGAGTTTTTTCTTCACACATCAAAACCAAATACCAAAAGATTGACCGTTGACACACCAGTTTCCCGGTGAAAAGTCAACGGTTTTTTCTTCCCCAAACGCTCCATTTTGGCGTGTGGGTATAACTGAATACGAATACATAAGCCGACGTGTCATTGTACGCTTGCAATTCCCGCAGCATACCAGCCCACGGAGCGGATAAATGTGCTTTTCCC
>CANQNT010000076.1 GCA_947625255.1 uncultured Acetatifactor sp.
TTCCAGAGGTAAGTTTACCACACTTGAGACATTTTCTCTTGTGATTTATTAAGACATTATCATAAATGACTTATATAAACGCCGAATAAGAAATTTCTTCCACTTGACTTCCGGAGAAAGTCTGTTATAATGGAAGAAGTTTACACGCTTTAGAAATGGAACATTCGGGAGGATCATCATATGAATATTTTCAACGAATACTGGAAATCGGACTATCCGTTGGAAACACAGATTCTTCCGATTTCCGATGGAAGCAACGGGGCAGAAGACAGTCATGAAAAGCTGGAGCTGATTCTGGTAGAAACCGGCAGTCTTCTTTTATTGGTTGACCAACAGGAGGTGTGCCTGAACACCGGCCAGGGCATTTTCATCAATCAAAACGTTCCTCACAAGATAAAAGACTTTTTGAATCACGACACCAGAGCCGTTTCCCTTCGATTTCTTCCCAGTCTGATTTTCAATGCGGACGATGGCCTATTACAAGAAAAATACCTTCATCCCGTGATTTCCTCCCCTCAATTGCGATACCTCGTATTGGATAAAACAGACCGTGAAACGGCTGATCCGCTCCTTTGGACCAAACAGCTGATTCTCATCAACAAGAGTCCCATCCCCGGTTACGAATTGGAAATCAAGGCGATGCTTTGTCATTTTTGGAAGTATTTTGTGCAAAGGGTCATGCTGGATGAAAAATACGATGCCGCCCAGCCGACCTACGCGGACCGGGTCCGCATCAAATTTGCCCTGAAATACATAGAAGAGCACTTTGCCAATCCCCTGACGCTTGGAGATATCGCCTCTTCCATACATACCAGCAACAGCGAATGCTGCCGCTGCTTTAAAAGGACCCTGGGAATCACGCCCTTTGAATATTTGTTAAAATACCGTATTTTTGAGGCCGCGCGCCTGTTGGCGGACGAAAACGCGGCAATGATCACGATTTCTGACCTTGCCGCGTCCGTAGGTTTCAACAACTCCAGTTATTTTAACAAAAAGTTCCGGGAATACCTGCATTGTACCCCCAAGGAGTACCGCAAGAATTATCGTCAGGCTTAAAAAAAGCAACGTTAGCAACGCGCCGCATGGCATACGTGCAAAAAAGAGCGCTTACAGTCCTATAAGGCCGGTTTTCCGGCCTTATTCCTTGTAAAAGGCACAAAGGGCGCCAACGGCGTATTCTGTGTCCCTGATCCCGGCCGTCTCCACGGCGGAGTGCATGGCCAACTGAGGCAGACCGATATCCACGGAAGAAATGGACACATGGGCGGTGGAAATATGTCCCAGCGTGGATCCGCCCTCAATGTCGGAACGGTTGAAATAGGTCTGGCAGGGCACTTCCGCCCGCTGGCACCAGCTCTTCATCCTGGCCGCGGACAAGGCATCCGTGGTATATTTCTGACCGCCATGATATTTGATCACCAATCCTCCGTTCAGGAAAGGCCGATTGGTGGGATCCGATATTTCCGGATGATTGGGATGCACCGCATGGGCATTGTCGGCGGAAATCAGGAAACCGCCTGCGACCAGGCGATGGAACTCGCCTGCGGGAAGCCCCTGGGCTTCACACAGCCTCCGCAGAGTGGTCTCCAGGAAATCGGAATCGGCCCCCTGTCTGCTGCCGCTTCCCACTTCCTCATTGTCGAATACCGCGCAGACATTGACATAGCTTTGCGGCACGCTCTCCAGGAAAGCTTTCATGGAAGCAAATACACACTGTTGATCGTCCAATCTCGGAGAAAGCACAAATGGACCGTTCGCTCCCAACAGTTTTCCTTTTTCCCGCACATAAAGGAAAAGGTCATGTCCAAGAATATCCTCCTCGTTCACTCCCGCGGCCTCCGCCACCTTGGCCAGAAACGTCCCCGTTTCTTCCACTCCGTCTCCAAACAAAGGAAGCATATCGACCTGGGGATTATATTCCATGCCCTTGTTGATTTCCCGATTCAAATGCACGGCCACATTCGGAATGACCAAAAGATCTTCATCCACATTGACCAGACGGGTTTCCACACTCTGCCCGTCACGCACTGCCAGTCTTCCTGCCACGGACAAAGGTCTGTCCAACCATGTGGACAGAATCATCCCGCCGTACTTTTCCACGTTTAATTTCACATAATGCTTTTCCACCGCCATCTCCGGATTTTCCTTGATTTTAAAGGCGGGTGAATCGCTGTGGGATGCCACGATGTGAAAACCCTTCCAATCTTTCCGGGCGGGCAGCCGGATGGCAATCACGGAAGAATCGTTGCGCGTCACATAGAATCCGTCACTTTCCCCCATTCTCCAGTCCTCTTCTTCCCTAAACCTTTGAAAACCAGCCTTTTCTAGCATTTCCGTCAGGTTTTTTACCACATGAAAGCCGGTAGGACTCTTTTCCACAAAATCCAACATCTCTCTGGATGTTCGTTGATAGTTTTCCATGTCTATCCCCTCCTGTCCGCCAAGGACGGACAACAGACAACCCTTTCCGTCCCCGCGCTTCCTTCTCATACCTGATATACAATCTGCTTTGCGATTGCCCGAGAGGCCTCCGTACCATTGCAGGCCGCGACAATGGCCAGTCCAAAGGGTATCGAGCAGCCCATCCCTCTTCCGGTAATGATATGGCCGCAAGTAATTGCGGGCTCATAAACGACCTGAGCTCCCTCCAAATGTTCCTCGAACCCCGGATAGCAGCACGCTTTCCTGCCCTTTAAAATTCCCCGATGACCCAGAATACTGGGCGCCGCGCAAATTGCGGCCACATATTTACCGGCCTTGTCAAAAGCGTCCACCTGTCCCATCAACGGTTCGCAAGCTTCCAGATTCTGCGTGCCCCTCTTGCCGCCGGGCAAAATCAGCATATCAAATTCCGCGAAATCCACCTCCGAAAGCACCTTGTCCGCCTCTACCAGAATCCCATGAGAACCATGCACTGTCTTCGTCTCTCCGATGGATACCATTGTGATCGCCAGATCCGCCCTGCGGCAAAGATCTACCACGGTCAAGCCTTCAATTTCCTCAAAACCATCCGCCAGAAAAATTGCCAGATTCATTCATTCCACCATGCCTTTCCTTAATTCTCTATCCACGCCTTTACGCCCTGGCGTTTCCACAGCTCCCTTGCCTGCTCCATTGGCCGTCATGATTTTTACAGCCCATTACGCTCCCCGTCTCCTCAGTCAACATTAGTGTATGTGAAATCCGAAAGTTTGTCAATAGCGATGTCTGAATACGAATTTCCCGCAAGATCTTTCTTGACTCCGGCACTAAAAGCCTTATAATGAAACACAGAAGCATAAATTGTCGAAATTCCGGGAGGATGGCGATGGGAATGCGCACAGTAAACTGAACAGCAGAAAAGCGGCCTATGATGGCGAAACCGCCGACAGCCTTCAGGAGCTTAGGAAGATGCTTTGACTACTTTTCCTGATTCACCGCAAACAGTCCGTTCTCCCGCAGCTCGTAGACTTTGCCGCAGACCTCCTCTAAATATTTTCTGTCATGGGACACGCTGATGATGGTTCCGCCAAAATGGTCTAAGGCAGAGCGAACGACCGGACAGGAAAGGGGACTGAAATTCCGGGTAGGCTCATCAAGCAGAAGCACGTTGGCCCCCCGCAGGACCATGTCGAGGAACAAAATCTTTGCCTGCTGCCCTCCGCTCAAGTTTCCAATCGGACCGTTCATCTCCTCATGGGTAAATTTCATACCGCCCATGTAAGTCCTGGCCCTGGTCACTTCCTCCTTGGTGTAGTTGTCCGCAAGATATTGGACCGGTGTCTTGTGATAATCCAACGCCCGAGCATAATTCTGGGGCATATAGGCCGGAACAATGTCCTGACGGAATTCCAGTTCTTTCCACAGGAGCGAAAGCAGGGTGGACTTACCGATTCCATTCCTGCCGATAATACCGATGTGTTCTCCTCCGGAAACGAACAGCTTAATATCCCTGGATAATACCCTCTCACCAACGCACAGCCTGTCACAAGCGAAGTCCAACACCGTCTTGCCGGACGGCAGCCGGATTGTTTCATCGAACTTCGCGAGAATCGCTTCCTCTTCCTGGGGAAAATCCAGAAAATTTTCCTTTTCCCTCTCGAAGCGCTTCCCCATGGAAATCACGGAATGCATTTTCTTTTTTAACAGCCTGGCGCCGCCGGGATCCTGCCTCGTAATGACCTCCTGTTCATGGTCGACGCGATTATATATCTGCCGCCATTTTTCCATCTGCTTATTGTAATCGTCCCGCTGCTTTTGCGCCATTTGCTTCTGATGGGTGAAGTTACTTCGCCGCCTGGCCAGGTATTCACGATAAGGGCAGCGCGAGACCGTAATACGGCACTTCGTTTTTCGGATGATTTGTTCCATATGCACAATGACATTTGCCGTATTCTCGATCAGTGTCTCATCATGGGAAATATACAGGACAGGCACCTTGCTTTTCGTGATAAAGGTTTCCAGCCATTCCAGCGTGGCAATATCCAGGTCATTTGTCGGCTCGTCCAACAACAGGAGGTCCGGCTCCTCCATCAGCATATGCGCAATCTGCACTTTCACCCGCTCTCCTCCGGATAATGTGGAAAGCTTCCGGTCGGAAAACAGAAATTCCGCAGACAAGCCAAGCATGGCCAGAATCTCCATATGCAGATAATACTCAGAATCCGCAAAATACTCCGCAAGGGAAAGCGCCTGATGCCCCTCGTCCATCATCTGGGGAAGATAGGCGGGCTTGCCTTTGACGATAACCTCTCCGGAACAGGCGCAATAGCCCTCCACCAGATCCTTTTGATAGATGTATTTCAAAAGAGTGGACTTCCCGTTTCCTTCCTCTCCGATCAACACCGCTTTTTCATTATTTTTAAGAGTGAAATTGAACTCTTCCGCAATATTCCTTCCATCTTTTTTCAAACTGATGGTCACGTTTTTTAATTCTAACATAAAATTACCTCCCCACGCAAAAAGTTCCATTTTCGACAGTAAATCACCGCCTGTCAAAATGGAACCCAACTCTTGCCGTATGAGAAAAAACCTTATGCCGCTCAATAAAACTCCAAAAGCGGCACGACAAACGATCATTGTCCAAAGCAAGTAATCCAAATTTCAATAGCAGGCAAAGGATTCACTATCTCTCCATCTGAATTACCGAATGATCATTGCGCACCTCTCTTCCAAAGTTTTTCTTATCATACCACGCCTCTGATCATCTGTCAAGCTTCAAAGTGCCCGCCCGGCTCCGATCAGCATGGAAACGCCGACAAAAATTTGTGAGACCTTGAATTGTGACATTTCAGATGTGATACAGTTGAAACGTGAAGAAAAATATACTGATTCGACAGGTAATAACCTGAATTTGTGACGCTTAAATAAGCGTTTAGTATTGAATCCACGCTTAGTAGCTTTCACAGCCTTTGTGCAATGTTTTGGGTATTAGTTTGAACGAGTTTATTAGCTGTTGATCCTGTTGGGAATTTTTTCAGTCCGACTATATTGGAACCCATGTTAATCAATGCTTCTGTATGGCTAATATTGTTTTTGGCTCCCAAGCCGTGAAACCATATCCTTTGCCCCCGGGCGCAGCACATCGGAGAGGGCGAGAATGCCGACGCACCGTTTTCCAGCTGCCACCAACACAGACGCTTTTCCCTCCGCCCGAAGCCGCTCAATCAAGGACAGCACAGCGCATGGAAATTTTGACCACCGGCACGGTCCGCAAATAAAAATTCACAATCTTCACCTTTTCTTTTGCCTGTATGCCCAGTATTTATTAAGCAGGAAGTTCATGGGAATCGTTATCATGAGATTTAAGGCCGCGGCCAGCAGATCTCCAAGGAACTTCGCGTCCAGCCGTTGATAACCCATATGAATGAACCAATTTCCCATCGGTTCCAGAAAACGGCTGATCCGCAGCAGATCAATCCAAAAAACCAAAAGCGCCGCACTTACCAGGTAACCCCAGAGATAAGCCACGTAGGTTTTTAATAGTACTTTCCACCAAATCCGTTTTTCAGCGCCTTCCTCTTCCCTAAAAATATATTTATTACTCCAGTAATATGCGTTTAATACGCTCAAAGAAAAACCGATAAAACTGGCAGGAAGATAATGCACTTTAAAAAACACAAGAACGGCATATATGGTCTCACTGATCAGGGTATTAGATACACCTACCAGCGCAAATTTTATCACCTGCAAAACATTCTTCATTGTACTTTACGCTGCTCTTCCACACTTTTCCGGACGTCCGGTTCGTCTTCTTCATCAATGATAAACGGCGGTCTTTTACGGGAAGCATCCAGCGCCCGCCACACGTATTCACCCAGAATTCCCAGCATGGATAAGATCAGACCGGAAGACAACAAAATCACGCACATCAATGATGCCCAGCCAAGAATAGGAACACCCCTCGTAAAATATTCCGTTAACACACTGACCAGCAGCCCCACTGCAAACAGATCAAAGAGCACTCCGATGTATACCATAAAACGGATCGGCGCATAAGAAAAGCTCATCATGGAATCCAATACCAGCTTTAGTTTCTTTGTAAAGGTCCAACGGGATTTTCCCTTTTCTCTGTTCTTTCTGTCAAAATAAACCTTATCCGTCTTAAACCCGGCCCATAGTACCTGGAGGGTCAGACTGGAGTTTTTCTCATCAAGCCTTTCCAGCACCTCTATAACCTTTCTGTCGATCAGATAGCAGTCACAGCCCCCCACAGGCATATTTTTATTTACGAATTTGCGTACCATAGCGTAATACAGGTTTGCAAAAAAGATTTTTACCGCATTTTCATCTCTGGAACGCCGTACGGCAAGAACCACTTTATTGCCGGCCTTCCAGCGCTCATACATCTCAGGGATCAGAAGCGAATCCTCCTGTAAATCCGCCTGCTTGGTCACCGCACAGTCTCCCGTACAGACACTCAACCCCGCCAGGAGCGCCGCGTGTTCTCCGAAATTACGCGACAGCTTCACAAGATGTACATTTTCGTCCATCGCCTTTATTTCATTCATGATCTTCCAGGAATCATCCCCGGACCCATCGTCTACAAAAACCAATTCATAATCGCCGATGCTTCCCAGAATCTTTTTTTTCATATCCCGATACAAGTCCATCAAGGTATCTTCATTATAATAAACCGGAACCACTATTGATATTTTACTCATGATTTAAGCCTCTCCGTTGATTTCATGCAAGTACGTCTGATAATCCCGTATGTATTCTTCCGCATCGTAATGCTGACTGCAAAGCACCAGCAAAACAGAGTCCTCAGAGAAATCATACATATCTTTCCAGATCATGGGCGGAAGATACAGCCCCATTCCCGGCTTGTTTAATTCAACAACCGCGCTTTCCCTGCCATTATCTATGCGTACCCTGCTTTTCCCGCTCACATTGACCAACAGGAACTCTGTTTTGCGGTTCGCATGCCGCCCCCTCACCACAGTAGTATCAGAACCATAAATATAGAAAACCCTTTTTATGTCAAAAGGAATATCCATTCCTTCCCCTTCGATCACAACGAGATTGCCTCTCTCATCTCCCAGATCCTTGAAATAAATCAGTTTGTATTGCTCTTCCAGCTTCATCTTCTCTATCCCTGAGTCCCACTAAAATTGATTTATCGCATCCATGACAAAGTCCTGTTCCCCCAGCGTCATCCCGTTATACATTGGAATGGATAAAACTGTATCCGCATAACGCTCCGTAATTGGAAAGCTTCCCTTCGTATATCCCAGATAATGATATGCCTCCGATAAATGCGGCGGAATCGGATAATGAATAATTGTGCCAATCCCTTTCTCTTTCAAGTAATCCGCCAGCTTCTGCCGCTGTTCACAACGGATAACATACTGGTGCCAGACGCTGTCAGCCCCTTCTCGTATACAGGGAAGTTGGATTCCGGAATTCACAATTCCTTCCTGATATTTTTGGGCGATCGCTCTGCGCTCTTTGGTTAATTCCCCTATATGAGCAAGGCGGACCCGTAAAAGCCCGGCCTGCAGTTCGTCCAATCTGGAATTTGCCCCCACCACTTTATTATAGTAGCGTTTTTCACTTCCATAATTACGGTATATCCTCATATCTGCCGCAAGCCGCGGGTCATCCGTTACAATGGCGCCGCCATCGCCAAAACCGCCCAGATTCTTGGATGGATAAAAAGAAAAACATCCGATGTCTCCAAAAGTTCCTGTCATTTTCCCCTGGAAACAGGCTCCATGGGACTGCGCGCAGTCTTCTACCAGACGAAGATTGTATTTTTTACAAATCTGCTGGATCTTTTGCATATTGGAAGCCTGACCATATAAGTGTACCGCAAGGATTGCTTTCGTTTTATCCGTAATTTTTTCTTCTATTTTATCGGCATCTATATTAAAATATTCATCCGGTTCCACCAAAACCGGAATCGCGCCATTAATCGTAATCCCCATAACACTGGCAATATAGGTATTGGCCTGCACGATGACTTCATCCCCTGCCCCAATCCCAAGAACACGAAAAGCCAGCCACAAAGCATCTAATCCGCTGGCAAGTCCTACGCAATATTTGGAGCCGATATAAGCGGCAAACTCCTTTTCAAAGGCTTCCACCTCCCGGCCCAGCACATACCAGCCCGAGCGCAAAACCTCCAGCGCCTTGCGCTCAAATTCTTCCTGATATCGAAAGAAGCCTCTGTCCAGGCGGTTTGGCTTTATTTCCATTCTCTGTACTCCTTCTTCTGAAAACAGTTATCTCTAATTTAATGGTATGTCCGTTCAAATACTATTCCGAAAAATAATAAGTCCAAAAAGTTCCATACTCAATCCGTTTCGCCGGAAATTCCTGTTCCAGCCATTGTGTGACTCTATTGTATTCTCCCAGAAAATTAACATGTTCAAAACTTTTCACAACCACTACATCGGGATATTTATCCGGATTTTTTTCCCAATAAGTAAGCAGTCTCTCCGAAAAAGTAGGCGTAGAGATTGTAGAGTCCGCACAGATTTCCACATCCTTGTATAAATAAGTGGTGGCGGTAAGCGTCGGATAGCTAAGCACCAGCACGCGATCCCCATCGTGTATGAACCTTTGCCATTCCAAATAAGACACGTTCGCCACATAAGTGCCCTCCCTGTTGACAATTCCTTTTAACGGACCGTATTTAGCAATCCCATTTACTCCAAAAATGCTATCTTCCAAAACGTTCGTTGGAGCAACCATCCAGCCATTGATATAAAAAGCATTTCGAAAGATCATTATAGAACAAAAAAGCAGAATCGGAATCATTCCTTTCCAGGCTTCTCTCTGATCCTGGCTTTGCTCATAAAGCTTCTTTAACGGGATCATGCAGCCGCAAATGCCGGGAATCAGATATGGCAATGAGGGAAATACTCCCAGATCCGACAACAGCAGCGTGGCCAGAAATCCTCCTATTCCCACAAGCTGTCCTGTAAGAAATATCATATTTTCTTTCTCATTCAAATATTTCGCAGCAAGCCATGCCGCTATTTCCACAAAAAGATAGAGAATAAAAAAATGATGCTTTGTCCCAGCCGCCTCGAAAGGGAGATGCCCCAAATACCCCAGAATATAAAAGACCAAAAACCAACAAAGAAAGCCATGAAACTTTTTTCTCCGGCTCCATTCCGCCCGTCCGCCTTTCGAAAACCTCCTGCCTGCCCACGTCATTATGACCGCGCATGCAATTACGATAAAAATATATTTTAAATCCGACAGAAATAAAAGCGCATCCCCACCAAGCAAGGCGAACCGTTGGCCCAGGCCTATTGCATGGCTCTTATCCCCGGACCAAATATAATAAAGATTACGCAGAAGCTGTGCCGGATTCCCACGCATAAAATGCAACAGATACAGAACCGCCCCTCCTGCGCACACTCCGGTAAAAATGCAAATATCCCTTCCCTTTTGAGAAGAATATTTCCAAATCAATACAATGCAAGCCATCCAGACAATCACACAACTCGGATAGGCCAAAACCTCAAGGCATAGGAAAATCGCCCCCAGAATAAGCCACTTTTTCTTATTCGTATGAAAATACCAAATAAAACTGCACATCAATAAT
The DNA here is from genome assembly GCA_947625255.1 of uncultured Acetatifactor sp. Taxonomy (GTDB): domain Bacteria; phylum Bacillota; class Clostridia; order Lachnospirales; family Lachnospiraceae; genus Acetatifactor. Next base: position 10,040 of record CANQNT010000076.1, read on the forward strand.
AGTCCAAACCAAATCTGCAGATTTGCGAAATCCGGTAAAACAACATCTTTCGGATATGAATTCAACAGGAAAAGCAGAGCCGTAAACGCTATGACCTTATCTGAAAATTTCCGTAATGTTCCATAAACGCACAATGCCACTCCTGTTTTACAGAGAACCCCTACTGTATTGGCATATATCATGATCCCCGTTGTAGAACCCGTTATCTTCAAAAAAAGCAATTCAAAAAAGGCAAGGAAAAATGCAGAGGTCTGATGAGCCTCCCACATTTGGGAAAACATCCTGTCACCCTTAAGGATTCGATACGCCATCGTAACCTGATATTCCGCGTCAACCTGACAACTGGTAAAAATATTCTTGACATTGATAAGTACAGACCCAAACAAAAGTATGATCGCAATTGCCACAACCCACTTAGGATATTTCTTCTCTGCCATTGATCTGCCTTCTCCCAAAAAACGGTTTCCCTGATCATTTATACATTATACCATCCCTCCATTTGTTCCGCAAGCCGTTCTTGTTACGAATTCAGGATAAACGCATGAATAAAAAAAAGGATTCTTTCTTTTTTCTGATATAATAGTGTTAATTACCGCTGTTATCTAGGGAGGCTGCTATGTATCCGTCTGAAATGCCCTTCAGACGCTCCTATTTGCCCCAGATTTCAATTTCCATGGCACATTTGAATTTCCTATCGTCCGACATCAAGGCTCAAATCTAGGTCAAATAGAACATCGTACATACAGAAATCTCCTTTCTGTATTTTTATCGAACGTATGTCTGATTACCTCTTTGATTACCTTTTGATTTTTTGGCAAAACAAAAACGCCAGAAATCGCATAAATAAGCCATTTCTAAGCGTTTTTTCAAATCGGGGTGACAGGATTCGAACAAGCAGTTATGTACCCCAAAAGCCGCATAACCAATCCATTTTATGGAATCCGTGACAAATTCCGTGACAAATTATGAGATTGGCAAGGTCAGCACTTGTCCGACATGAATCACATCTGACTTAAGCCCGGACAACTCCATGATTTCCTTGTATCGACTTCCGCTCCCAAGTTCGTAAGTGGCAATGCGCCAGAGGGAATCTCCCTTTTTGACCGTGTAAGTTCTTTTCTTTGTATTTTCTGTTTGATTTGATGGAGAAACATCTGTTTTCTTTTTCACAGAAAAGTTCTTCTCCAAAAACTTTATCACACCTTCCGCAGTTTT
>CANQNT010000077.1 GCA_947625255.1 uncultured Acetatifactor sp.
GTACACCTTTTTGTTAAATCATGTTTTCCTGTATTCCAACACTAGCTCTCCGCGGTTTGGATTATGGTCCAGACCAGTAACCCGATAGCTTTGTGCTTGCTGGCCACATCACCGTCTCAAAAATGTAGGGAATCTAAAATGAAGCAACGTCCGTAAAACACAGCGTTTATTTTTGCTACGAACACCGATGGGCGGATGGAACTTTATCCAAACCCAAGTAGTTTTTAGAACTATGAGGCAAACCGGCACTGGCTTTTACCTTGGAGCATTTTCAAATACATCAGAAAATAGGTGATATCGTGCTGGTGACTCCTATAGAGTTGGACCCGGAGACGGAGAAGAACATCATCGGCTCCATCCAGAGCCTGCAGGGCGAAAAGGCCCTGGTCATCATCTCCTACCGGGCCTCCGCCGTGTGGGACTGCGATAGGATCTACCAAGTGGAAAATGAGCGAATCGAGCGGATATTTTCAAAAAGATTCAGAAATGAAAGAATATGAATATGGAAATAAAAGACATCTGGAAATCATCTAAGTTGCGGCAGTTTTGGCACAACTTCTCTGCGCACAAGACATATGTTCGCCTTTGTAGACTGAGTAAAAGCGACAATTGGTCCATGAAGTATTTGCTTCCGGGACGTCTATGGCTGGATACGGTGGATGTTGTTATCACAACAAAATGCAATCTATTTTGCAAGGGATGTCATCATCTGATGCCATATTACCAGCAGCCTTATCATATGGACAAGGAACGGCTGATTGCCACAATGCAAAAATTGAACGAGTGCTTTGATTGGTGCGATCATTATAATTTCTTGGGCGGGGAACCTTTTATGAATCCTGATCTAAAATATTACATTGCGGAGGCGCCTGACGAGAAATGTAATGTCATACAGCTTACAACTAACGCAACGATTATCCCTACAGATTCGGAATTGTTTGAAGTGATGCGGCGTAAAAAGGTGCGAATCCTTCTCAGCCAATATCCTAGCAATCGAGAAACGCAGCAACGACTTATTTCAATACTTCAGCAAGAAGGAATAGAGTATCACATCCATAAGCCTGTATGGACTGAGTATGGGAAACCCATAGAGCGCAGTAGGAGCACCAAAGAGTTGAAGCAGCAATTCAGCCGATGCCCTGTAAAGTGTAAGCAGTTGTATGATGGGGCGCTTTACTATTGCTTTCGGAGTTCCAACTGTCATGACCTGGGCATTTGCAATGTGGCTGATGATGAGTATGTAGACCTTCTCCACAACACTAAGGAACAGAATTGCAGGGAGATTCGCCGTCTAATGTGGCGGCACAAACCAGTGAGAGCCTGCAAATACTGCCTAAGAGGTACGGAGGAAAACGTCATAATCCCCCGGGGTGAATAGCAAGTCTGCCAGTCAACAGCGGAGGCGGAGGTTGAACCATGGCCTCAAAACACATCGCCGTAATATTCGCCGGAGGTACCGGCAAAAGGATGTTGAATTCGTCCCGGCCTAAGCAGTTCCTGGAGTTCCGGGGCAAGCCGGTGCTGGCATACGCACTGGAGCACTTTCAGCGGCATCAGGAGATTGATGGAATCGTCCTGGTGGCGCTGGAGGGCTGGCTCGACCATTGCGGCGGGCCGTCCGGGCGCCGCAGTGTTTCCGGCTGGGGGATATCCTGGAGGCACACCGAAAGACTTTGACCGACCCTGGGTTGCAGTTTATTGACTCTGCGAGCATGATGGAGCATTTCGGCTGTGTCCTGCATATGGTAGAGGGCCCGGCTGAGAACATCAAGATCACCACCGCTCTGGATTATCAGGTTTTCCAGGCCATCATGGAGAGCCGGGACGGGAGATGATTTGACGGTTTGGAGGGGATCTTTGTGTATCCTGCGTGTGGAATACCGCTTGAGGACCTGGAATACCTCTGCGGAGTCGATTTTATCCCCTGGGCAAATCTGCGGGGCAAGACCATCCTGATTACCGGGGCCACAGGGCTGATTGGCTTCACACTGACCAACGCGCTGCTGTACGCGAATGAGAAGCGGGGGCTGGGGCTGACGGTGCTGGCCCTGTCGCGGGACGCTGCGCAGGCGCGGCAGCGGTTTGCCGGACAGTTGTCCTCCGGCGCTCCACTGCGCCTTCTGGTGGGGACGGTAGAGGAACCGATCGAGACAGAGGACCCTGTGGACTACATCATCCACGGGGCATCGCAGACCGCCAGCCGCTCGTTTGTTCGGCAGCCCGTGGAGACCATCAGGACTGCGATACTGGGGACGATGGAAATGCTGGAACTGGCCCGGCAAAAGGGTGTGGCAGGCTTTGTGTATCTGTCCAGCATGGAGGTATATGGCCATCCGCCGCGGGGGCACAAGGTCGCGGAGACAGACGAATGCTCTCTCCAGCCGATGGATGTCCGCGGCAGTTATCCCATCAGTAAGCTGCAATGTGAGAATCTATGCTGTGCGTATGCGTCCGAATACGGCATCCCGGCCATGATCGTCCGGCTGGCTCAGACCTTTGGGCCGGGGACACACCCAGATGACACGCGCATCTTTGCGGAATTGGAACGCTGTATCAGGGACAGACAGGACTTCGTACTGCGGACCAGAGGCGAGACAGAGCGGAGCTATCTGTACACCGCGGACGCGGCCTCGGCGCTGCTGACCGTCCTGCTCAAAGGGCAGCCGGGGCAGGCATACAACGCGGCGGACGAGAGCACCTACTGCTCCATCGCCGAGATGGCCCGGAAGGCGGCGGCCAATAGGATCCGCGTCCGGTTCACGTTGGAGGACAGGCGCAAGAGCGGCTATCCCGAACCTGTCTATATGGATATGGACACCTCGCGTTTGCGGGCGTTGGGCTGGGAGGCCGGTGGACGCGGGAGTGCGGGGTTTCTTTTCTGCGAAAGGGATGGTTTCCCAGAAGATCAGATACTGAAAGAAGAGAATGGAAATGCCTGAGATGTCTATGCGCATCCAGAATTTAAAACGCGGGGCCAAATGGATGGCGGCCTGGTGCATAAGACAACTATTGCGGACGCTTTTCATCTTCCCGATCCATAGATCCCGGATCGTCATGAGCGCGTACGGCGGACTTGGATATTGCTGCAATCCGAAGTACATCAGCGAATATCTGCTCCGGCACGGCGGAAAGGAACTGGAGATCGTATGGGGATTAGAGCATCCTGAAAAATATAGGGATATACCCGGGATCAAGGCCGTCAAATACCATTCGCCTGCCTGGTTTTATAATGCCGTGACCGCTTCAGTTATTGTTACCAACGTTCGGTGTCCGCAGACACAGACGAAACGAAAAGGACAGTTGCTGATCAATACATGGCATGGCGGCGGCGCCTACAAGCGGGTAGGCAGCGGCTCGGAGTATGATAAAAATTGGGCGGAGGAGCGCATCAGGCGCGAGGCCGCGAAAAAGACGGACCTGTTTCTCTCCAGCTCCCGGGCCTTTACCGAGTACTGCATCCGGCAGGACTACGGCTACGGCGGGGAGGTGCTGTCCTGCGGTATGCCGCGCAATGACTTGTTTTTTGATAAAGATAAGCGTGAGGCAGCGGCGCGGCGGGTCAAAGATCTGCTGGGGATAACGGGATATATCGCTGTTTACGCGCCCACATTTCGAGGAAGAGATTGGAAGGGATATCGTACATGCGCCCCTTTTCCATATCAGGAGGTGCTGTCCGCCCTGCATCAGAGATTTGGAGAGTCGGCTATCATCCTGAAGCGAGCTCATCCCGGCGGGGAAATGGCCGACAGCGCGGAGGGAGATGTGCTGGATGTGACGGGGTATCCGGACATGCAGGAGCTGTTGTGCGCAGCGGACATGCTGATCACGGATTACTCCTCCAGTATATGGGACTTTGCCCTGCTGGGGCGTCCATGCCTGCTGTACATGCCGGACTTGGAGGAATACGTCGCGCAGCGCGGTCTGTGTACGCCCCCGGAAGAATGGCCCGGCATCGTCTGTCGAAACGACGAAGAACTCCTCGCCGCCATCGATACCCTCAATCCGTGCGCATGTTCGGAGAAAGCCGCCCAGCATCTCAAAGCTCTGGGCTCCTATGAAACAGGCACTGCCACAGGGCAGGTCTGCCAACGGATTTTGAAGCATATTGAGTAAGATTAAAAAAGCCGAAGCAATCGCAATCCGCCAAGGAGGTACTTTATGAGCTTTATTTCCAGGTTGGAAAAAAGCAAACTCGTCAGGGAGCTGACTGCTCCTGTCTATAAAGATTTAAGGCGTTTGAAGTGGTGCTTCAGAAACGGGCCGAGGGCAATCAAGTATCTTCTGCCCGGTCATCTATGGGTAGATAAGGTGGATATTTGCATCACCACAAAATGCAATTTACACTGCGATGGCTGCGACCACCTCATTCCGTATTACAAAAATCCAGAGCACTTGGATAAGGACCGCATCATCACCTCCATTCGAAAAATGTCCGAAGCCGTCGATTGGTTTTTCCACATCAACATATTGGGTGGCGAACCTTTTCTCAACCCGGACCTGAAGTACATTTTGGAGGAGGTTCCTTCGGAAAAATGCGATGTGGTCCAAATTATCACCAACGCCACCATTATCCCTAACGACCCGGAGCTGTTTGATGTGATGCGCAGAAAAAAGGCCGTTGTGCTGATGAGTCAATATCCGCTGAATGAGCGAATACAGGAAAAGCTTATTCGCACGTTGGACCGGGAAGGGATTGCGTATTACGCTTACAAACCTGTATGGACTGATTTTGGAGAACCGCGCAATTATCACCACAGCCAAAGCGAATTGAAAAAACAGTTTCTGGCTTGCAAGGAGTCTTGCCACAATTTGCGGAACGGGAAGCTTTACGCTTGTTTTCGCAGCTCCCACGGCTCTGCCCTGGGGCTTGTCCCCTGCGAAAAGGATGAATATGTCGATCTTTTAAAAAACGCCAAATCGCAGAACAAAGAACAGCTCCGCCGCCTGATTTGGCGTCACAAGCCGCTGGCCGCGTGTCAGTATTGTTTGCGCGGAACCAGCGAGAATGTCAATATTGTGCGCGGAAAACAGCTTGAAAAGCGAGATCGTGTATGAAAAAATACTGGACAGAGTACTTGCCCCCTCCGCTTTTTGATTTTCTATACCAAATCAAGGCGCTTCTATGCAAAATATTTTTCCCCATGCCGTTTGCCGTATTTAAGCGGTTTCCGATTCAGAACGGCAAGATCGTATTTGACAATTACAGGGGAAAGGGCTTCGGCTGCAATCCCAAGTATATGGCACAGGAGCTGATTAAACGGGGCACCGCCGGAAAATACGATATGGTGTGGCTTGCAAATCGAAGAGATATGGAGCGCGGAGGTTTCCCGCCGGAGATTCGGGTCGTGCGATACAGCTCTATGAAGTCTCTTTATGAACACGCCACGGCGAAGGTCTGGGTCAGCAATTATGATAAGGTCTACTATGTCAGACGTGGCTTGCGCAAACGGAAGGGCCAGTTCTTTATCCAGACGTGGCACGGTTCTCTAGGAATCAAAAAAATAGAAAATACAGTTTCCACTCTCAAGCAGGACAAATCATGGCTGCGAGCATCCATTGCAAGCTCCCGGATGACCGACTTTTGGATCTCCAACAGCAACTTCGAAACAAATGTATATAAGACCGCCTTTTGGGACGTTAAGGATGAGTCGATGCGGCTCTACGGGCATCCCCGCAACGATATATTCTTTGACGCGGAGGGAATGTGCAGGGCGCGCCAAAAGGTGGCCGCCGCCTATGGCGTGGAGGGAAAAAAGCTCCTGCTCTACGCGCCCACGTTCCGTGAAGATTATAGGACCGACTGTTATGAACTCGACTTTTCTAATCTTGTCAAGCATATAAAGAACCGTTTTGGCGGGGAATGGGCTGTTCTGGTGCGGTTGCATCCCCGAGTCAGAGATATGGCGAATGCGGTCATCCCGCCCGGCGCAGGCGTTGCCGACGCCACCCAATACGCGGATATCCAGGAGCTGCTGGCCGCGGCTGACTGCCTCATTACGGACTATTCCAGCTGCGCCTTTGACTTCATGCTGACCCGGCGGCCGGTTTTTTTGTTTGCCACAGACATACAGAAATACAATACGGAGAGAGGTTTCTATTATCCGCTGGAGGCCACCCCGTTCCCGCTGGCCCATAACAACGCGGAATTGATGAAAAACATCGATGCCTTCGATGAGACCGCATACCTGCAAAAGGTTGGGGCGTTTTTAAAAGAAAAAGGCTGCATGGAAGACGGTCACGCCAGCAAGCGTGTGGTGGATCTGATCGAACGGCTGACGAGGCCTTTGGAGAACAGCAATTGTTAAAATTTAAGCTGCCCTAACAAATTTTGAATGCATTCGGTGGAGATATATGTGTAAAGTCAGTGTCATTGTACCCGTGTATAACACAGAAAAATACCTTCGGGCTTGTCTGAATAGTTTGGCGGCACAGACGCTAAAAGATTTTGAAGTCATCATTGTCAACGATGGCAGCACCGATGACAGTCTGTCCATAGCGGAAGAGTTTGCAGCCTATCATTCGAATTTTAAGTTATTTTCTATCGAAAACAATGGTGTCAGCCACGCAAGAAATTATGGCGCGGAGATGTCTCATGGGGACTACCTGGCCTTTGTGGACAGCGATGACGAAGTGGAACCGGACTACTGTAAGGCAATGTACGAAAAAGCCGTGCGGGATGGGAATGACGTGGTTATTTGCTGGCACGAATGGATCCTGAGGACGTTTGATGGTGCGCTTCAGAAAAAGCCCATGATCAACACGTTTAGAGAGAAGGATAACTTTAGATTGGAGGATTATCCTTCGTTTGTGTTGGCCGTGAATGACGGCCCTTGGAACAAGTTAGTCAAGAGAGAGTTGTTTTCCCTCGTTCATTTTTCCGAGCAGATCCGCTATGGAGAGGATCATCAGTTCTCTGTGAAGGTCTGCTGTCTGGCTGAACAAATTGGGACTGTAAAGCAGATCCTCTATCACTACTTTCGTATTCACGGTGATGCTACAGCGAGAATCAGCCCCAAATGGTTGGATGTTGTTCTGAATATGGAGCAGCTTTTGAACTTCCTGCGCCAGAAGCGGTTTGAGGAACGTTTCTATTCTGAGGTTGAGCAGTTTTGCTTTTTGCACATGACCGCTGACTATAACAGACTTGTCGAAAAGGATGACAACACATGGAAGCTCCGGTTGCTGTTCTTGGGAAAGACCCAAGCCTGCCTGCGGAAAAACTTTCCCCATTGGCGAAAGAACCACTATTACATCGAAAAGAAATATGCCATGCCGGGTAAAGACGCACGTTTTTATCGCAGATGGCATTTACAGTTGTTGATTATTATGTCGCGATTTCTGCCTGCGGCAGTTTACCGTCAGATACTCAGGGTGGACCGAAAAGTGATGAGGGCGGGAAGGCGGCTTTCCCGGAAACTGTATCCTTTTACAACAAACTGTAAAAAGTGCAGGGACAGAAAAATGTAGAGAGCAGGAATATGATGCACAAGTCCATTTTCTCTCTGATCGGAGAAAAGAACAGAATACAGATGTTTCTCCTGTTACCCATCATGCTTCTGGGATCGCTGCTGGAGATGGCGGGGATCGGCCTCTTGGTGTCCGTCTGTGCCATGCTTGTGAGCGGCGGCTGGCTTCAGGATAATCCCGCCGTCCTGTGGGTATGCGGGTATCTGGGAATTGAACCGGGGAGACAACTGACTATATTAGTACTTCTCATCTTGGCGGCGCTGTATGTATGCAAGCTGTTATATCTGACCTGGGAAAACTATACGGTGGCGAGATTCGTGCGCCTCTCCCGCAGCGAGGTAGCTGCCCGGCTGTTTCGGCAGATCGTCCGCGCCCCATATCCTTATTTTGTCCGCCACGGCACGGCGGAAATCCAGAACCTGCTTGGTCGGGACATGGATCAGCTTGGCCAGGGGCTGAACGCTTGTATGCAGTTGCTTCTGGAGGGATTGGTGGCTCTGGGAATGGTGGTTTTCCTCCTGCTGGTGGAGCCGGTCATGACCGCGTTCGCGGCGACTGGTATCGCCATTTTCTTATTGCTCACCCGGCTGCTCCTAAACCGGATCATACAGCGGGTGTCTCTGCTGCAGCGCGCCGCCGGCAGAGCGCAGTGGCTCTGGCTCCATCAGGCGGTAGCAGGTATCAAGGACATCCGGATCGGACAGCATGAGGACTTTTTCAGCCAACACTTTGAGGCGACGAACGAGACGTTTTCCCGGACGGAGTGCCAGAAACAGTTCTGGACCAAGCTGCCTTCTCTGTGTATGGAGACGGCAGTAGTGCTCTCAGTTTTGGCGTATCTCCTGTTTCTGACCCTTAGCGGTGCGGAGCTGTCCCGCTACCTGCCGGGCCTGTCGGCTCTGGCATTGACGGCAATACGGCTTATGCCCACTTGCAATCGGATTAACACATGTCTGACCAAAATCGGCTCTGTCAGAGCCTCTGTGGACGCTATCTGCCGCGCCATGGAGGAGACGGAATCCCAAAACGGGGAGCGGGTAAGCCTGAAATGGACCGTGGCGCTTACCCAGGGAATCTCTCTGCGGGATGTGTCTTACGCATATGAAAGCGGGACGGAGGCAGTGCTGGAGCATGTAGACATAGACATCCCTGCGGGGACTTCCGTCGGGATTGTCGGTGCCTCTGGGGCGGGCAAGACTACGCTCATCGACATTCTCCTGGGCCTTCTGGAGCCCCAACAGGGCACAGTTTTTGCAGACGGTGCGGATATCCGGAACTGTCGGGGGAGTTACCTGAACAAAATTGCCTACCTACCCCAGACCATCTTCCTGCTGGATGACAGCATCCGCAGCAACGTGGGGTTCGGCGTCCCGGAGGGGCAGGTCTCGGACGCGGCCGTCTGGGACGTGCTGGAGCGGGCGTCCCTGGCCGGCATGGTCCGGGCGCTGCCGGAGGGGCTGGACACGCGGGTCGGGGAGCAGGGCATCCGGCTGTCCGGCGGGGAGCGCCAGCGGCTGGGCATTGCCCGGGCGCTGTACCGGGACTGCCCGGTGCTGGTTTTCGACGAATCCACCTCTGCCTTGGACGCGGATACCGAGGCGGAGATCCTGGAGGCCATCTACGGGCTAAAGGGAGAAAAAACCATTGTCATCGTCTCCCACCGGCAGTCCGTCATCGACGGATGCGACCGGGTCTATCGGGTTCAGGATCATTCGGTACAGCGGGAAAAATAGCGGCGGAGACAAAGGAGGAGGCAAAGGGTGAAACACGATCTGCAAGGCGTGCGGTTTGGACAGCTCACCGTCCTGTAGGACTCCGGGCAGCTCCGGGACGGATATATTCTGTGGCGTTGCCGCTGCAGCTGCGGCGGCGAGGTGCTGGCCACGGCCCGGCGGCTGACCGGCGGAAAGCTGCTGGACTGCGGCTGTGTTCCCCAGGCGCGTCCCCTCCAGCGGCGGGCCGAGGATCTGACCGGGCGGCGCTTCGACCGGGCCGTGGCTCTTTGTCCTGTTCGGGAGCCTCATAAGGGCAGCAGTGCCATGTGGCGCTGCCTCTGCGACTGCGGGAGGGAATTTGAGACCAGTGCCTACAGCCTTCTGAACGGCTTTACCCGTAGCTGCGGATGCCTGACAAAGGAGGCGGGCGAAAAGCTGCACACCTATCTGCACCTGACGGAGGACACCTGCGTGGAGCGGCTGGTGAGCACCCAAAACAATTCCCGCAATAACACCTCCGGTTTTCGCGGGGTCTATCAAATCAAGCGCGGCACATATCGGGCCGTCATCCAGTTTCAGAAGAAGCGGTACGACCTGGGCTGTTACAAGAATTTTGAGGAAGTGGTGCGTGTCCATCTGGATGCCGAAGATTCCCTGCACGCCGGATTCATGCGGGCATATCATGACTATCAGGTCAAGGCGGATGACAATCCCCAGTGGGCGGTAGAGAATCCATTTTTCTACCATGTGAAGTATGCGAATCGAGAATTCAAGGTGGACACGAACGCGAGGATATAGCGGCGGGCGTCTGCCGAAACAGGGAGAATCCCAAGGACGCACTTCTATACATGGCCTGCGGCCATGTATGAACTGCGCTCTGCGAGGCGCGGGCCTGACTTGCGAAGGTCAGGCCCGTTCTGCGTCGCTCCGCTCCGTACAAGGGGCTTCGCCCCTTGCGCCGCTGGCGCGGCTATCCCCACAAACAAATCGGGAATAAACCCCTGTAGATCATCACCGTCTGCGAAAAGCAGGCGGTTTTTATTTGCCCAAATTCAAAATTCAAAGGAGGTCATCACCACGAAAAAATCATTGGAGCAGCTCCGCCAGGAGTATGCGGAGGCCGAGGCCAAACTCCACCAGGAACAGCCCGGGCGGCCCGGCTGGAAAACTGTATCCGGGACTACCAGCAGCATAAGCGAAAGGAGCGCACCCACAACCTTGTCACCAAGGGCGCGGCCATTGTGAGCATCATGCCCCAGACCAGGGACATGAGTGAAAGTGCGTTTTATGAGCTCATGGAAACGGTGTTTTCCATGCCGGAGGTAGCAAAGCGCATCCGTGCCGCCACGCCGCAGGAAGGAGGCGATTAAGATAGCGGATTTTCATTTTCACGTTGAACAGATCAAACGAAGTAAGGGGCAGTCTGCGATTGCGTCCGCCGCTTACCGTGCCGGGGAGAAGCTGCACAGCGAGTATTACGGCGAGGACAGCGACTGCACCCGCAAGGGCGGCGTGGTGTGTTCTGAAATTCTTCTGCCCTCTCACGCCCGGCAGAGTACGCAGACCGGCAGATGTTATGGAACGCAGTTGAGAAAGTGGAGCAGCACCCCAAAGCGCAGCTCGCATACAGTTTTGATTTTGCCTTGCAGAACGAGTTTTCCATGGAGGAGAATATCGCCCTTGCAAGGAAATTTTTATTGGACGAGTTTGTAAGCCGGGGCATGATCGTTGACTTCGCTGTTCACCACCCGGACAGGGAAGAAGATGGCATCCCTAATCCCCATGTCCATGTGATGTGTCCCATCCGTCCATTGGATGAGCGTGGGCGGTGGGGAGCAAAACAGCATCGTGTCTATTGGAACAGGCTGCGGAGGTCAATTGAAAAAGTAAATTCCACTTTGCAGGATTAAATTCCACCCGGAGCACTCTGGGTGGAATTATTTCATG
>CANQNT010000078.1 GCA_947625255.1 uncultured Acetatifactor sp.
TTCCAGAGGTAAGTTTACCACACTTGAGACATTTTCTCTTGTGATTTATTAAGACATTATCATAAATGACTTATAAAGTGGTCAAAAGTGGTAGAAAATGATTGACTAGATAATCCATTCGTGCTATATTATAGAAAAGGGAAAAGCCAGAGAAGCGGCTACCCTCAAAATAACTTTTTGCTTGTTATACTAAATAACAGCCGTCAGCTACTGGGAATAGTTGGCGGCTATTTTCTTCCCCGAAAGATTGCGTAACACAACCCGATTAGGGAAACAATGAATATACCTATCTGAATCAGATCAGAATATGTAACCATTGGCACCCCTCCTTTCTTTCGTCCGGAGGGGAAAGCCCCTCCGATGATGGAGGATAGCCGCCCAGCTCTCTGGTTTTCCTTAGACAAAATATAACATACAATTATCTTTTCTGCAATAGCAAATTTTCGGTGTAGCCTTTGTCTGCCCGATTGTCACTATAAACACTTGTGCAGAACAAGAACACCCTACATTGCGTAAGGTGTTCTTGTTCTATAAATTTTCATGTATAGCAATTTTTTATTCAACTCTAATCTACTAAAAACTCTCCATAGATATCTTCATAAAAATTACGTTGTTTCAATATTTCAGTAATATCTTCATAACTTAATTCCGGTTTTTTTTCTTCACGATTATCATCCAATCCAGCATTGGCCGTATTATCAGCAAAGCATCCATGAAAATACATATATTTAGTTTCTACCTCTCTTGTTATATCCCATGCCGTAAATGTGTCATCTTTATATTTTCCATCTACAAATCTTCCTTTATACAATGTCCGTATTACCGGCTCTCCATTGCTCCCGGCTAATTGTTCTGGCAGAAAATATTTTATTGAATAAGCCTCCCCAGTGTCATCGTTAAAATAACCATTTGAAGTTCTTCCATTATAATATCCTATAATATCTTCGTCAAGGGATTCTAAAAATTCATCAACATCCAATATGTCCTCTACAGAAACGTTATCCATCGTAAACGACTTTTCTATATCTCTGGTTTTTCTATAAGCCCACGTTTTACCAATATTGTAATCCTCATGGCTAATTCTATCATTAATCAGCCACGTTCCTTCTGGCTCCACGGTCACTCTTTTATAACTAAATAAGGTTCCGTCATCAAATACCCCTTCATAAATCATTTCAAGCTTATTATCATTATATATATTTATAATACATTTTCCGTTCCAATGATTATTCTCATTATACTGTCCATAAAAATACACTTCTTTACCATTTTGTTCTCCAGGAATTAATATTGGCGTGTTGAATAATTCTCCAGCTGTCAAATTAATATCATCGTCTATATATCCTATAATATCTTGCGAAGAATTCCACCTAGGTTCCTCAAGCAAAAATTCTCTATTTACTAATTTAAAGCGAATTCCGAAATTCGGATAACAAAGAACTGTTTTATTATAATATCTACCTAACAAATTATTATCTAATAGATTTATTGTAGATTTCATTACAAGAACGTCTACCCTTAAATCAGTAAAATTTTCTTGCATTTTTTCAAATTCAATTTCTAATTTATTCAATTTCGTTTCAAACTGTTCAAATTTTTCTGGTAACTTTAACAAACTTCTAAGTTCCTCTGCATCCGTTTCACCATTTAAACCAATAAAACCTTGAAAATAACTAGAAATAACAAATAGAAGTATTTGAAATATAATTGTCCCAGTCAGCCACTTTATCCAACCAGGTATAATACTTTTTTTCTTTAGTTTTTCTTCAATAACATTTAATTGTTTTGATAAAGATTGTAATGTTAGCTCTTGGTCAGAACCAGATAAGTGTTGGTCAATTCCGGTACTTTTTTCAAATTGATTAATTGTTTTGTTCTTCCCTGTTGCCCTTTTTCCATTCCTTCTATTGTAATTTTTCCCCATAAATTCCCGTTTTCTCCCAATCGTAAAATTTTGCATAAATGCATACATATACTCACCTATTTTACAATAATCGACATTTTATGTCAAGAATATGGATCAATAAACTTTTTCCAATATATATTTTAAGCCAAAATCTACAACAATTCAATTCCCTTTTCCTCTTCATCTTATATGTAATTCCGACATAAAGGACAAATTTCTCCTGATTTTATAATAATTTTGTATCACACTAGCATCAAATATGAGAAAGCGTCCAACATAATTTCAGGCGCTTCTCATTAATACAATATTGTGTTATCACAAGTTTGCATTTTCCCTATCAATTTCTTCCATCCACACCCACCAAATCCTTTATTTCACAAATAATGTAAAAATATGGGTCATCGGACTCTTTCTTGACTTCCTCTATATGTTCCTCGGAAACATATTGCTCGATTTTACCCAAGCAATGCAATGATGGAGTGGCAATGCCAAAAATTATTGCAGCAAAAGCAAGCAGAAGAATTGCAAGAACTTTTAAAATATCATGATCGTCCATTGCTTTCCACCTTCCATTGTGTTACACATTGGCATTTTCCTTGTCGATCTCTTCTGCCAGGTAAGCAGGTGGCTGCCAGTTCTCTGCGACTTCCACCGCCCGTTGTAACTGCCCTCTCTTGATTTCCTTGTACCTCTTCGTGCCGAAGTTGTAATTCAGGTAAATGTAGAGGTTCCGATACACGCTTGCCCTGATAGACGGATTTTTGTATGCCGCCGACTTCTTTCCTCCCAATATCATGATTCCACGCCTTGTAGCCGCCAGTGAAACTTCCTCGGCTTCGGACGGGAACAAGGGCAGTTCTTTCTCGAACCTGTCCATCCGATCGTTCAGCGTGTCCACCCTCTGGTTCAGTTCCACGTTCCCCTGCGCCAGGAGCTTGATCTGGTCTTGCACAGTAACCGGCGCAGTGACCTGTTTCGGCAAAAAAGCTGCTGCCAGAATATCTTTTGCCTTTAACTGATAGTTGAGAAGCTTTGCGGCAAGTTCTGGGTGTTCTTGCTGTATATTAGGGGTTATGCTTATCTTGGCAAGCCATATTGGAAGATAGTCGAGCTTTAAGCAAAACACTTCTCTTTCTCCGGCACCTGAATTCAGGACCAAATTTGATCCCGAACTTTTTAAAAGCAAATCCTTTTGAATGTTTGTTATCTGGCGCTTAAATTGCCCATCAGACATTCCCATTCCTTGGCACAACCACCTAATGCCTACCCAAATCACACCATCCTTATCCTTTGCTGCCATGATAGAATCGCCGAGTACATCTACATTCTTCACAATCAGTTCATTCATCACCGCTCACCGCCTTTCAGGATACCTGCCATGAAAAGTATCCCACGGCGCAAGCCCTCAAAGAATCCGGCCATTTCCGCTTCACACCCGAAATCGCAAACATCATCTGAAATGCTCTTGCATTTTTCGGAACCGATTTTCTTCACGATCTCTTCCGTACACTTTTTAAAACCGCCATTTTCAATATAGCTCTCGGAAGCATATCCGTCCGAATCAGCCCAGTCATTGTGGAAATTAATCATGCTCTGATCTTCCTTCATCACTGCTCCACCCCGCTTTCTTCATCCGGGAAAAGCAATAAAAAATCAAGCAAGGAATCCATCAGGAACGAGAATCCCAACAGGCAGTTGTCCGTTTCATCCTCGTCAAGGACGCACTCTGATACGGAATACTGCACCGCCTTAAACAATGCAGCCGCCTCCCTGATCTTCTGGTTCACTTCCTCGGCATCAGCTTTCATGGTGTGAACAATCTTCATTACTTCGTTTCTGTTTTCAATGTTCGTCATAGCATCTCTCTCTTTCTCCCCGATTAGGGGCTTTATCTTTTGTACAGCGGCGCATACAAAAAGCGCCAGAAACAATAGTGCTTCAAGCGCCAGTACAGAAATTTTCCCTTTCTGGCTCTTGATTTTCCCCAGAAAGAATGCTATGATAATTGCGTAAGCACTCTTCTGGGGTGTGAGAATGATAAAAGCGACTGTTACCGTCCAAAGTAGGCAGTTGCTTTTATTTTTTCTCTATTTCAGACTTTACCATCAGGATTCCCTTGTTGATTACTTCTGTTTTCGTTGTCTGTAGCTTTTCGGAACATTCATTCAAGTTGTTCCACATTTCATCATCAAGTCTAATCTCAAACCGTCTCCTTTTGGAATCGTCTGATTTGGTTCTTGGGGACATATTCTTTTAACCTCCTTTCTTGTCCGTACAATTATATTATACTTGTCCGTACAATAATGTCAAGAGGTTTTTCAATTATTTTTAAATTTTATTTTCCAGCGACTTCATACATCTGATTTACAAGCTCTTTTACGTCGCTTTCAAACAATTTTGCCGCTATTTCGTATAATTCTGGTATCTTACCCATGACCCTGTCAATATATTCCAGTTTCGTTGCACACTTAGGATTGTTTTGGGAATTATACCTATCAAATCTGCATTTCAGGTTAATGTGATACTTGTTTTCAAATTCTCTGTATAATAAATTCCATCTTTCTCTATAATTCGCATGGTTGTAACGGACAACCCTGTTTAATATCTGCCTTTTTTCTGCCAGTGATATATCATCTACAAGTCCTATGATAACATCTTCCTTGTGTTCGATTTCTTCCTTTTGCTTTCGTATGATCTCATTCTGCTTTCGTACTGTACTTAACGTTGACCGAAACATTGTTTTTGTCTGCTCGTCAGCATACGGTAAATATGTAGTTATAAACAATTCGTCATTTAACACATATCCGCCAGTCTTTCTTATGGTCGGTATCACTTCCATCGCTAGCCAATTCTGAAATTTATTCGCCCTTTCATTATTAGCTTTCATCCCAAGACGATAAAAAAGACTTTCTGGGATGTAATCGTCTTTCCCCCACAAGTGGGGGAAGCCACATTCTGCACTAAAACCGTTCATTCTCTCCCAACGAATAGAAATATAATCCTTTCCGTTTTTACTCTGTGTTTGTGTCCACCCGAACCCAATCGCCGTATCTTCTGCATTTACAGAAATACTTCCATCCTCATTCAGCATTGTCCTTACAGACAACCCCATTTCCTTGTTTCCAAAGACCTTTACTTCATTCATCGTTATATCCTCCCAAATAATAACACATGAAAGTCATTTATTTTTAAGTAGAAAAACACACATAAAGATATGGATTTAATTTTCGCATTTATCTTTCATGTGTGTTCTTTCGTATATTCTATCTTCTTTTGTATATTATCTACGAGGCATTATATACCTTGCGAAATCTTATCGTACATCACTGAAATTCCACGCCTGACAATTTCGGCTTTACTCAGGCCTGTCTTTTCGGAACAATAGTTTAACCTTTCAATATCTTTCTCGGATAGTCTGAAACCTACCCAGTTCCTCTTTGGCTCTTCTGTTGGTCTTCCCATTTTGGAAGACATATTCTCTCACCTCCCCAAACGTTCGTTCGTGTTTTAATGGTAGTATATGTATGTGCAAAAGTCAAGAGATTTTTGAAAAATTTTTGAAAATTAAGGCGGAGTTGTTAGCTCCGCCTATTGTCATTTATTTATCATATTCAAAATCGCATTCTGCATTTCCTCTGCATTTGACTGCTTCTTAAAAACATATATGCCAGTAATGCAATTAATATTAATATCTGCGTACCCAAATATTCTTCCAAAAATACCCTTATTAATATTTACCGTCTGTATTTTTGAGATAGGTGCTGTAAGGGATTTTGTTTTTAATATTCCTGTTTTCCCATAAATGCGTGCACTTGTTAAAACCAAATGATTTGTTTTTACACGTAAAAATGGTATGAAAAAAATCAATAATGACAGTATCAAGAAAACCAAATAAAAAATTCTATCTTCTGATTCTTCAAATAATCCCATCAACGAAGCCATAACAAAGAAAAAGCTTATAATTGCTGGACATATTAAGCATGACCAATGTGTTTTACATTCAAAAATCTTTTCTTCATTTAATTCAAATTTTGTATTTCCCATATCGTTTCCTCCTTTGTACACAATGAAATCTTTTGTAGATGATTTTATAATACATGAAATTTTAGGAAAAGTAAAGCACAGATATCATTTACATTACTTACCTTCCGATGCCTTATCTTCCAGGTATTTCATAAAATTTTCCGGTAAGACTTCCTGTTTGTCGGAGAAGGGGAATAGCACCTTGATCTCTTTCGGGGTCTCGATCGAAGTATATATTTCAATACCCTTGTCCATCAAGTCGATAAGCTTATCCAGAGTTTTTGAAACCTTGTCCTCTTCCTCCCCGTCTTTCACATCCCCGATCTCCTGCTTTAACTCATCGATATATTTCTGGTATGTGAACTGCTTCATTCTCTTGAACGTTTCTATCGTCTCTTCCGCAACTTCATTCTTTGCTTTCATGGAGCGGAGCTGCTCTTCCTGCATCAAAAAGACATCCCTATTGGATTTTAACGCTATGGCTTTGTTTATTAGGGCGGCAAGATTATTTAATATACGGAACGCTCCTGCCGCTCCAGCTGAAATGACAAGCGCAAATGTAAGCCAGTCAGAACCCACGTCCGTACCCCTAAACCGCAATTCTTCATCTTTGCACACCATGTACGGGCACTGATATAGTACAAAACAAATCTCCTTTAAAAGAGAAATATATTCTTGGAAATTATCGCAATTCGGTATCTTGATATCAATACCTGGTTTGGACTCCCCGTTCTTCATGGATTCATATAAGTCTACTACTGCTTCCAGTTTATTTACAATAACCCGGTATGGAGAAATAAACCTTGAATACATATTATTGCTTACGTGCGGAGTGGTTTCTTCACGTTCAACCGGGCCAACCGCATTATATGCCTCTTTCGCATTTCCGCTAATGAAATCTATTTTCATCAGAGATTCTATAGATTGTATTGCCGGTCTCCAGTTCAAAAAACGATATGTATTGTCATTTAACCGCTCGGCATTAAATTTTTCCAACTCGATTAATGCGGATTTGCAAATAAAATATACATTGTATAATCTCATACATCCTCCACCTCCCCGAACATCTTGATTACTTTTATCTTACATGAGATCCCAGGAAAAGTAAAGCAGGAAATCTGGCGGACTTCCTGCTGTTAATTCACGATCTAAAATTTTCCTGTTTACCTATCCAACCTTTTTACGCAATATCCCAGATATGTCAATATTCTTTTCTCTGCACATAGCTGTTATTGTGCTTAATGCATCGGGAAGTTCGCTATTGTCCAGCATATCAAGCGTTTTCGGCTTTGTCAGTTTACCGGACTTGTTCAAATGGTTTGTTATCCTTGCGTTTATGTTTATGCCATATCTGTATAAAAGTTCCTTCTTAAATTCTCTCCATGCTTTCCGATAATCGTCTCCGATTCCATGCGCATATGCCCTAACAAGTGCATTAATAACTGCCCTGTCCGCCCATTCAAGGTTCTTCTGTGAAAGCAAGTCATTTTCCGCAGAAAGTATCTTATTCTGTTTTTCTGCAAGCATTCTTTTTTCATATTCGTCTGCAGCAAGTCTTAAAGCGGATGGATAATCCTTTGGAACCTCAATCCGGTTTTCTTTTACGTTAAAATAAATATCTTCCAGATTCCCAAACTGTTCCCATGCTTTGTCTGTATCAAGTATCTTGCAATGCCTGTTTGCTCCCCTTTGTGTCCAAAGATATAACTGCGGTGTTCTCTTATCAACTAGGTAACTATCAGTTACCAAGTTCTTAAAATCCTTTAATTCATCTCCCTGCAAGAGGAAATAATGCACTCCCTCTGTAAAATTATTCTTATGCCTATTAAAATTCATCTTGACATTATCGACAGAAGTTTCATACGTTTCCGCCAACAGGGAAGTAGTAATAACCCTATTTCCCTTCCATTCGATCACTGGGATACTTTCATTCCCAACCTTAACTATCTCATTCACAACGAATACCTCCAAAATTTCACAAATTAACTCTACAATCTTTATCCATGTACCTCATTCGCTCTTCTGTAATTTGTGCGCTTTTGTTTTCTTCGGTATCTTATATTTATTTCCTAACTTTTATGTAATCTCTGTAATCAGTCCTGTTTTCAAGATACTTTTTAACATCCTCCGAATTTCTGTCAATATGAATCGAAAGGCTCTTTAAGTGTTCTTCAAGGTCAGTGGATATATCACTTTCAAAAACAGCCGTATATTCATTATCTTTTTCACCATCTAATGTGTTGTAACTTGTCACTTCGACTTTGTCATCATCAATGTACTTCATTTTTACGGTAAACCCACCCATTTCAAAATCTTCCATAGGTTCAATTCCATTGTTGATTTGCCAGTCAAAATGCTCTGCTATTGCTACCTCCAAGAAATGACTTTTGTTGTCTTGCAAGAATTCTGATATGGCGCAATTAACAAGTTCATTTTGACTTTTGTCAATAAGCTTAGCCAAAATTGATATGTCTTTCTCAACTTTTTCATCAAGTCTGAATGACTTCTGCACCATATACTTTTTTCTAACATACATAATACCCTCTCCTTTATGCTATTATTTTTAATTGCAATTATATTCTATTGCATTTTTGCATTATGTCAAGAGCATTTTGTCATTTTTTAGAGTATTGCAGGAGCGCACCGTTTCCGACACGCTCCCGTCCGTCCAATAGTAACCAGCTGTTTCACTGGTCGGAGGTAATTCCGTTTTCGTATCCAGCATCTTCACTGGAATATATCAGATTATCTCCCCAGCCATCCTAAGCGCTTCCTTTGCCTTCGCCATCATGGAATTGTTGGAAAGATACTCCAATCCTTTTATTGTGATCTCTATCTGTATCGGCCTTGCAATGTGCCTATATTTTTCATCCAGCGCTTTCGCTGTGACTATCCCCTTTATATATCCTTCATCCTGCATAAGTATTAAAAGCTGCTCCCATCTGGAAAAAGAAATCTTTAAAGCTTCTGCCGATATGGATTGTATGGAAAAATCTTCGTTCCCCATGTTCTTTTCCAGTTCCTTTAAAATCCTATATATCAATTTGAAGTTGTCCATGCTAATCCTCCGCCAATTCGTTGCTGGAATCATCAATAATAATAAGAGCAGAAAAAATATTATGTTAGGTTCAGATTAAACCAACCCTATCTCTTCCTTAAAATCTGCAAGTAAATTTGTCTCTCTCTAAAATCTCAAATCTTGGCTTGCTGTAATATATTCTCTTCTTATTTTCAGCACATCTTTAATATTCAACAACCCTCTGCGCAATTCTGCTCAAAATCTCATCTGAAACAAAATGCGGAAGCCTGTAATTGGTTTCTCCACCGTTTATTGCCCCGAAATCGGTATTGAAGTATTCGTCTATAATTTCTCGGAATGTGCCGGATTCTTTTATCACTTTCTCAAAATGTCCATATTCGCAATCTTCAAAATTTGCTATCGCATCAATAACCAGTTCAAGTGTCTCATCCGTAAGTATCGGGTGTATCTTCCCTGTCATTTGCGTATAACGCATAAGGAAATGTTCTATCGTCAAGAATATCTCTTTTGCTGTTTCTTCGTCATAATCTCTAAGGCTTATTTTCAACACCCTTTTGAGCATGTCTGTTTCTTTGTCTTTCAAAGACAAATATTTTTCGATTGGTTTTTCTCTCATCACGTTGTTTCTACCAGAAACAACTGTATGTACCTTAGCAGTATCTTTAGATACTGTATGTTCCTTTTCTGGAATACTTGAATCTGTTATACTTGAATCTTTTGTATTACTTGAATTATTGTTATACTTCTCTCCGTACTTTAGTTCAGTACCCGTATCGAACTTTTTTTCAGTAGGGGTACTGAAATTTTGTTCAGTAGGGGTATCGAAATTTTGTTCAGTACCATCGTTCCCTTCTTCATTATAAAACTCTTCATAAAATTTTTTTGTTAAAATAATAAAACGTCTTTTAATCGCATTCGTATCTTCTTCGTATTCGTATTTAGTATTTATATATCCTTGATCTTTTAATTCTTTAATGATTTTCTGAACCATACGTTCAGATATTCCAAGAAAATCAGAAAAATGCTTATCAGTGGCATAACAATATCCATACTTTGATAAGCTTTTTACTTCAACTATAAAGAATTTTACCCTTGGATTAAATTTATTTGTAATGTACAGTTTTCTCGGAATCCATATACCTTCAAAGCTTCTATTTTCAGATATGACAATAGGTTTTTTCTCTCTTTTTGCTTTTTCTTGCATAAAATGACCTCCAATCCATTTCCAGCTTTCCTCCAAATATTATAAAAACGACAGGCAGGTGTTGGAGGACACTTTTCAGGAGCTACCTTAGCCTGTCGCTTTTACCAAACAAAAAACGCCACAAACTAAATTCCAACTTCCGGAATCCTTAGTATCGTGACGTATCTCAAATGACTCATCTTTTGTAAATTTCTGTAGAAATTATAGCACGCTGTGCGGTTCCTGTCAACAGAAAATCCAACCATACGTTCTATTTTAGTACCCATACCTCGGCGTAGGGTTATATCTCCTGTCCGTATCACGCTGCGCCTTTGAAACTGACCTGGCGATTACATCACCATCCAGGTAAATGCTGTTCTGGATGTACTCCGGAGCTGAATTGCTGCCCTGGTTGTTCATCATGGCAAGCGCAAATCCCTGGGCCACAGCATCTCGCAAAATCGTCTGGTCAATGCCGGAATTCTTGAAGTTGTTTGCCGGACTGCCCGAAATCGCCCTCATGTAAGGACTGTCTTCAATCCTTGCGGATATCGGCTGTGCCGCAATTCCGGCTCCCAATTCATAGGGAGCGTATTTCTGCAGCTCCGGGGAAATCCCTATCTGCCCAAAACCGGAAAATGTCGAAATTGCCCCTGGCATTCCAGAAAGAGAAACTACAGGTTCAGAAGAATCTGCCGATATATTCCTTGTGGACTTCCTATTACCAGACGAAATTGATGAACTGACACTAGGAGCTGAAATACTTATGGAATTAAGGCCGCTTTGTAGTGACTGTGCAAGGCTCCTTCCTGCATTATACATTCCATTGTTATATCCATTTATGGAATTCAATATATTCCCCATTGCACTGTTGATATAGCCGATTGAAGAATTGATTCCTTGATATATCCCATAATTCAGCCATTGCCCCATGTTATCACCAGAAGACTGAAATCTTTCTTTATA
>CANQNT010000079.1 GCA_947625255.1 uncultured Acetatifactor sp.
TTGAGCCGTATGAGGGGAAACTCTCACGTACGGTTCTTAGGGGAGAAGGGGGCAGCAATGCCCTTGACTTACCCGATATACAGAAGCAGGGTGATTTTTTCGTGGAATCACCGATTATCCTGCTCGCGGCAATCATCTGGTATCTGCGAATTTACAAGGACGGCAAGTATTGTACCTTCCCTCACGCGATAGAATTCCTTAACAAGCCGTATGCTGATATTTTCACGATTCTCACCTCTTACCCGTCCCTCGAAAACTATCTTTCCCCCTTTATGGATGCCTGGCAGGGCGGAGCACAAGATCAGTTGCAGGGCCAGATAGCGAGTGCTAAAATCCCGCTTTCGAGGATGATTTCACCGCAGCTTTATTGGGTCATGACAGGCGATGACTTCACGTTGGATTTGAATAATCCTGAACATCCGAAAATCCTATGTGTGGGAAATAATCCGGACAGGCAGAATATCTACTCGGCGGCTCTCGGTCTGTATAATTCCCGTATAGTGAAACTGGTAAACAAGAAAGGACAGTTGAAATCCTCCATCATCATAGATGAGCTACCCACGATATATTTTCGGGGTATTGACAATCTGATAGCCACCGCCCGAAGCAACAAAGTGGCAGTCTGTCTCGGCTTCCAGGATTTCTCCCAGCTGACCCGTGACTACGGTGAAAAAGAGGCGAAGGTAATCCAAAATACGGTCGGCAATATATTCAGCGGCCAAGTGGTAGGTGAAACCGCAAAGAGCCTTTCCGAGCGGTTCGGTAAAATCCTGCAACAAAGGCAATCCATCTCCATCAACCGGCAGGATACATCCACCTCCATCAACACGCAGTTGGATTCTCTGATACCGGCATCCAAAATAGCCAATCTCTCGCAGGGAACATTCGTGGGCAGCGTGGCGGACAATTTCGGAGAAGAGATAGAACAGAAGATTTTCCATGCGCGGATTATTGTCGACAGTGAAAAAGTGGCGGCGGAAACAAAAGCCTACAAGAAGATACCCGTCATCAACGAGTTCAAGGACGAGGACGGCAACGACATCATGCAGCAACAGATAGACCGCAACTATTCACGCATCAAGGCTGACGTACTGCAGATCATTGAGGAAGAGATGGCAAGGATAGCCAATGATCCGGATCTGAAACACCTGATTCCGCAGAAGGAAGATGATAAAAAAGACGAATAGAACAAGTCCGCTTTTTTATTTCAGCCTGCAAAGGTAGTCCCGTGCCCGCCTGGATTGAGCAAGGCCAAGCCCTTACGGGTTTCCGCAAAAATCTTCCGCGCTCCGCTTGCGGTATTTTTCCGGAAAGCCTTGCACAATCCGGCACGGGACAGTGATGCAGGCAAGAAATAAAATATCGGCTCACGAGCCGGTGAATGTTTAACTGAATAAAAGAAATATGGCTATGGGCAGAACAAGAGTGGTCAATATCCGCAAGGAAACCTGTGACGTGTACATTGGCAGGGCTGGATATGGCAAGGACGGTTATTTCGGGAATCCGTTCAGACTGGAAGCAACGATGGCAAAAGGCAGTACGCTTGGCCGATACAGGAAATACTTTTATCATCGCCTGAGTACGGATAAAGAGTTCCGCAAGCGGATCGGGAATTTGCAGGGCAAGACATTGGGATGTTTCTGCAAACCGGATCCTTGTCATGGGGATATCATTAAAGAATACCTGGACTGGATGGCTGAAAATGCGAATGAAGCAATCGTCATCGGGCAAATCCATTGGAAAGGATGTGTCTATCCCGTCAGGGAAATAGATGCCGGCAACCATATATTCAGGGTGTCAGTGGAGAGCCTGCGGAATGAACTGGCAAACGATATGCGTAACGGTATATATGAGACAATGGAAGCCAGCGAAGAGATTGACGGTTACTGTACGGATGAAGAGTTGTGTACGCTGTCAGATACCGATTTGTATAAAATGTATTGTTGAACGAATTATAATGACAAATGAATTATGAGGAAAAGAAGCAATTTCACACCGATGAATAGATTTCATGAGATTATCGACCATTACGGTCTGAAACTGATGGAAGTAGGTGTCAATCACCTGAGAATATTCTCCGAAGGACGGAAACTTTTTGATTATTATCCGCTCCGGATGAAACTCTTCGACTACCGGCAATGGCAACAGTTGACTTACCCGTCTCTCCTTAACGGTACGGACAAATGGGAAACGGAACTTGACGGCATCATCCAAAGACTGCTGGTATCACCGCAATAAACTTGAAAGTATGAAGGAAAACAATAATACACCGCTCGTTTGGAACAACATTCCCGAATGGGCGATTTTTGCATTGGAGTACGGCATTGAAGAAGAATTGTTCCTTACCGATGAAGACAAGGATCTGATAACCCGATTCATCGGTGAAAATTTTCCGAACGGATATACCATGTCGGTGGATTGGGAAGCATACAGAGAGTTTGATGCTTACCCGGCCTTTGGGAAACCATGTAAAACGTATGAAGTGACTTTTATAACAGCATAAACCGATTTGAAATGAAAAAGATAATATTGAGTGAATACAATGCCATCCCGGAAAATTACCGTGGAATCTGGACTGTAGAACGTTGGGACTTGCCAGATTGGGCGGAAATACGAGAAAAACATATCGGCAAGCGCACCATGATGGTCAATGACAATGGCACGTGCCTGTTGGTTGAAGGAATAGGCTTTGAAATCGTGGATGACAGTACATGGAAAAAGCCCGATGAAGTCAGACAGGAAATAGGAGGTCTTTATCTGAAGTTCTACAGTGAGCAAGGATGTGAACCTCATTATGCGGACTGTGTCATCAGATGGTGTGACACACTGGAAACAGTAGAAGTAAGGATCGCTTTGGCTATGGAATCCGACACGGAAAAGGATGACGAGATATTCTTCTACTGCAATAGTCTGGAAGACTTGAAATCATTGACGGACAAAGATGGGGAGGATTTTACTGTTGCCGGATGCCTCGATTTCGGAATATACGAAGAATTGCTACAAACAACTTAAAATTACCGGATATGAAAATCAAATGTCAGGAACACTACGACAAGGTGGCGGAATACGCCAAAAGTATTGGTGACACAACCTTTCAGAATTGCATTGAACGCCTCAAACAATGGGAGAAGAACTCTGGCGGCAGGTATGAAATTGAACTGTATTACGATTTCGCTCCGTATTCATTCGGATTTGCGGAAAGGACACCGGATGGAAGAAACGGCATTGTGGGTGGATTGCTCTATCACGGCAGACCGGATGAGTCTTTTGCCGTAATGATGGAACCATTTCACGGCTGGAGCATACATACATAAAATTTTTATACCACAAGTTAATCTGCAATTGCGTGAAAAACGGTGCAGGTAAAGTCAAAACTCCCTTTCTGATAAAACCACCCCTGTTACAGCTATTTGTAGCAGGGGTGGATTTATATTTTGGGTGCATTATGCACATTGTCCTTACTATTTTTACACACTATTATGCTACATATTATGGTGGATTCATAATAGATTTCCTTCTGTATCTTTAAGGAAATCTATTATATTAATGATTGATATGCCATCTGTATTCACATGAGAAGGGGTCAAACCTCCCACAATGACTATTTTAGGGAATCCATCTTTGATATGACGAAGGGAATTGGTTTCCTGGTCAATTTTTTCTTGAGTGGGCATATCAAGTGCTGATTGTATGTACACACGTTTATCCCCACTATTGCAAATGAAATCAACTTCCAGTAGTTTTCGCATTTTCTTTCCATCATCATTTGTTATTCTCACTTCCACTTGCCCTACATCAATCGAATACCCTCTGATACGCAGTTCGTTATATATGATATTTTCCATAAGATGACCCCCATCAATTTGACGGTAATTCAGACGGGCATTACGTAGTCCGACATCTTCAAAATAATATTTTGAAGGCGTGTTGATGTAATGCTTTCCTTTGATGTCATATCGAATGGCTTTTTCCAACATAAAGGCATCTTGTAACATTCCAAGATAACTCTGTATGGTTGTATCTGAAATACTATGACCTTTTACGGACTTGAATGTATTTTCAAGGTTTGTCGGATTGGTCAAGCAGCCTATGTTGGAAGCAATAATATCTATAAGTTCACTCAAATCATCATCGTTCCTAATATTGTAACGCTCTTTTATATCGCGTATATAAGTTCCTTGAAACAAGGATTTTAGATAATTTTCTTTTTCTGTTTTCTTTGAAAAAGATACGACTTGTGGCATTCCTCCATAAATCATATAATCCTGTAGGGCAGAAAGTTCATTTGTGTACTGTCCTGCCTTGAGAAATTCCGAAAAACTCAGTGGATGGACTCTGATTTCATACCCTCGACCACGAAATTCTGTTTTTACATCACTGGACAACATTCGGCTATTGCTTCCTGTTACATATACGTCTGTATTTTTAATTTTCAGATAGCTGTTGAGTACATCTTCAAACTCAGGAACAAGTTGTATTTCATCCAATAGTATGTAATACATATCGTTATCTGTGATATGTCCATCGATGTGATCCAATAATCTGTCCGGCTCTCTGAGGTGTTTATTACGTCGGTCTTCCAAATCAACTTGAATAATGTGCTCTTCATTCACACCGTTTTCAAGTAATGATTGTTTGAATAATTCAAATAGAAGATAAGATTTTCCACAACGGCGTACACCGGTAATAATCTTAATCATTCCGTTGTGCATCACACTTCTTAGCTCTTGCAAATATTTATCCCTTGGTATAATCATGTTGCAAAAGTAGTGAAAATTATCAGTATTACGGTTATTTTATTGGAGAAAAATGGGTAAAAGACCAATTTTCTCCAATAGAAGGCGGATATAAGCGAATCCATGTTCATTATTTGCTCGCATTCATTAAAAATGAACATCTATAGATGAGTGAACAAAAACATTTTTTCATGTATTATCGTTCTGCAAGAGTAATCACTTTCTGATTACTTCTGCGAAATGATTGCAATTTTCTTGGGCTAAAGGTACATTTTTCCATATTTCTCTATAAAAATCCATCATAAGCCACGCTTCACTTGTCAAGTCCCTTTAAGAAGATAACTCGGAGGGACGATACCTTCTACGTTCAGGCCTGCGGTTTTCGGGCAAAAAATTCCCTTCGGTAATTTTTCACCCGAAAAAACGTTCCGGTATCGCCGTCCGAGTTGGAGAAACGTTCCGGGACTTAGCAAGCGAAGCGACCTACGACGCATAGGACAAAACCAAGATACAATCCGGCGGCGGTATTTTGCCGACACCTGATGTCCTAATGGATTATGCTGTCAACATCAACCGCACGTAAATTCTCATCCAGTCCTATGGAGTAACAGAAGGAAGCGGGGACTAAAGACAGCTCGCTCTCCACTCTGCATAATACAGTTTCTCTTTATCGGCTTCGTGTCGTTTGCGGCTTTTCTACCCTTTCCCATTTTCCCGTTCCGCCTTTTTTGTTTTTGGCTTTCCCTTCGCGTATTTCTCTCTCTTCTTTTATCGGACCCGGTACGTTTCTCACACTTTTATCCTTGATTCTTCCGTTTTTCCGCCTTGCGTTTTCTCCCTCTGCGGTGAAACGTGATGACATCCGATGAAACGGATAGTATAACGCATTGAGAAATAGTGATTTATCAAATTTATGACTATATATTTGCGGTGACAACAACAGTTATAAACCCTAAAAATTACAGTTATGGCAAAGAAAAATGTAAGGGACGAACCCCCAAAAACGCAAGTCACCGAGAACGCCCAGCTGAGCGACATCGTGTTTATCCTCGACAAGATGGAACTGCTTCTACAGGCAATATCCGACATCGACAAGAACGGCAGGTACAAGACGGTTTCGGCAGACAAAAAACACCGGAACTCTTTCCTGAAAATTGACCGATATGCCAGCATGTTCGAGAATTTCCTGAAGAACTTTTGGAGCCAGTTGAAAGACCCGACTCGTTTCGGCATCCTTTCCGTCAAGGAGAATGCGCTGGACAACCCGGAAGTCAGACAGGCAATCGAGGATCTTGCCGCAGGCAGAAAATCAGACGCGGTGGAGGAATTTCTAAAGAAATACGAGATTGTTCCCCGCTCCAAAGAAAACCAAAGTATAAACCATCAAAATCAAGAAGAAATGGCAAAAAAAACTGAGACACAGCAACAGGCCGCTCCGGAAACCGCGCAGCAGCCGAAATACCGCTACAATGAATCCATGATCAACTGGGAGGAACTGAAGAAATACGGGCTGTCCCGCGAGTATCTTCAGGAACGCGGACTCCTTGACCAGATGCTCAGGGGCTACAAGACCAACCAGGTCGTGCCCATCAGCATGAATTTCGGTTCTGCCGTATTGCGTACCGACGCACGGCTGTCACTCCAGCAGTCCGTGGGAGGTCCCATCGTGCTGGGCATCCACGGTATCCGGCAGAAACCCGAACTTGACCGCCCGTACTTCGGGCATATCTTCTCCGAGGAGGACAAGAAGAATCTGCTTGAAACAGGCAATATGGGACGTGTCGTGGAACTGAAAGGACGTGGCGGTGAATACATCCCCTCTTTTGTCAGCATTGACAAGCTCACCAATGAGGTGGTCGCCATGCGTGCGGAAAATGTCTTCATCCCGAAGGAGATTAAAGGCGTAAAGCTTACCGAGCAGGAGCAGAACGACCTGCGCGAAGGCAAGAAGGTGTTCATCGAGGGTATGATTTCCAACAACGGAAAGGAGTTCGACGCCCACATCCAGATCAACGCCGAGCGCAGGGGCATCGAATATATCTTCGATAACGACAAGCTCTTCAACCGCCAGTCATTGGGTGGCGTGGAACTGACCAAACAGCAGGTTGAAGACCTGAATGCCGGAAAGGCCATTTTCGTGGAGGGAATGGAGCGTAAGGACGGGGAGAGATTCTCCTCCTATGTCAAGCTGGACGAGGTGACGGGCAGGCCCGCCTATACCCGCTACAATCCCGACTCCCCGGAGGGCGCACGGGAAATTTATATCCCGAACGAGATCAATGGCGTGAAAATCACCGCCGAGGAGCAGCAACAACTACGGGAGGGCAGGACCATCTTCCTCAATGACATGGTGAACCGCAAGGGCGAGGAGTTCTCCTCGTTCATCAAGGCGGACCTGGAAACCGGACGGCTCAGTTATTCACGCACTCCGGACGGTTTCGAGCAGCGTGCGGAATTCAAGATTCCGGATAAGGTGTGGGATGTGGAGCTTACCCGCAAGCAGCGTTCCGACCTGCAGAGTGGCAAGGCTGTTTTGGTGGAGGGTATCAAGGGATATGACGGCAAGACCATCTCCCAGTATGTCAAGGCGAACTTCAACCAGGGCAGGCTGGACTTCTACAACGAGAACCCCGACCGCAAGCGTGACGCCTCGCAACGAAATGTCGTGGCTGAAACACAGAGGCAGGAACAGGGCAGCCGGAAATCCAAAGGCGCAAGTATAGCATGATGCATGAATCAAATGAATGTGGAATCCTAAAAGAAAAGAAATATGGAAATGAACAAGGAAAACAACACGCCTTTCAAGGTAGAGGACGTAAACTGGGAGGAACTGGCAGGTATCGGCATATTGAAAGACGAGCTGGAAATGTCGGGAGAACTCGACACGTTGCTCAAGGGGGAGAAAACGAATGTGATACGGCTCAGCCTGGTGCTGCTTGGTGTGGACGTGGTGATGGACGCCACGCTACAGCTGGTGCGCAAGGACGGCGGACCGCTGCTCGAAATCCTCGGCATCAAACCCTTCGGACAACAGTAGCCCCTCCTTATATATAATATGTAAACTGAATGTATAACCGCCGTTTTCCGTTCCACCACACACCGGCAAGCGGGAAACGGCTTGACTTTATCCGAATCATGATAGCAATCATAGCAGAAAAACCGAGTGTCGGTCAGGACATAGCCCGTGTGGTCGGGGCTACAGAAAAAAAGGACGGCTACATAGTGGGAAACGGTTACATGGTGACATGGGCACTGGGACATCTGGTGTCACTGGCCTTACCGGATGCATACGGCTACACGAGAACCGCCGCCGAAGACCTTCCGATGATTCCCGATCCGTTCCGTCTTGTCGTGCGGCAGGTACGCACTGACAGGGGGATGGTGACGGACATCGCAGCCGGCAGGCAGCTCAAGGTCATCGGCGAAGTGCTCGCCGGATGCGAGAGCATCATCGTGGCGACCGATGCCGGACGTGAGGGGGAACTCATCTTCCGGTGGATATATTCTTATTTGGGCTGTACCAAGCCGTTCAAACGGTTGTGGATCTCCTCGCTTACCGACGAGGCCATCCGTGAGGGAATGGCAAGCCTCAAGGAAGGAACCGGATATGACAGCCTGTATGCAGCCGCGGACAGCAGGGCGAAGGCGGATTGGCTGGTGGGCATGAATGCCAGCCGCGCATTGGCGGCAGCCTCCGGTTCGGTGAACAACTCCATCGGACGGGTACAGACACCGACCCTTGCCATGATATGCGCACGCTTCAAGGAGAACCGTAACTTCGTCTCCACACCATACTGGCAGTTGCATATAGTGCTGAAAAGGGACAACGGGCACCGGCAGTTCATCCACACGAAGGAGTTCAAGGACAAGAATATGGCGGAAGCGGCATACAAGAGTATTACCCCCGGATCGGTGGTAACAATCACTAAAGTAAAGCGAGGGAAGATATTCCAGCAGGCTCCGCTCCTATACGATTTGACAGCCCTCCAGAAGGACTGTAACATTCATTACGACCTTCCGGTGGACAAGACCCTTGCCATCACACAGTCCCTGTACGAGAAAAAACTGGTTTCATATCCGAGGACAGGCAGCAGGTATATTCCGCAGGATGTCATGGCGCACATTCCGGTATTGTTGGAAAAGATAACAGCCATGCCGGAGTTTCGTGAGTACAGAAGGAGCTTAGACCTTTCCGCCCTGAATACACGAAGCGTGGATGCCGCAAAAGTGACCGACCACCATGCGCTGATTATCACCGGTATCGTCCCTGAGGGATTGTCCGAAGCGGAATCCACGGTTTATACTCTGATAGCCGGCAGGATGCTGGAAGCCTTCTCTCCCCCTTGCGAGAAAGAACTGCTGCTCATGGAGTGCGTATGCGGGGGACTGGACTTCCACTCCCGTTCCACTGTTATCGCCAATCCGGGCTGGCGGGCGGTGTTCTCCCGAAAGGAGGACCGGGAAAAGGACGAGCCGGAAAGAGACGAAGGCACAGCATCTTTTACAGAGGGTGAGGAAATACCGGTCATGGGACATGGACTGTCACAGAAAAAGACATTGCCCAAACCTCTTTATACGGAAGCCACCCTGCTCACGGCTATGGAGAACTGCGGCAAGGAAATCACTGACGGACAGGCACGCGAAGCGGTGAAGGATACGGGTATCGGTACGCCTGCCACCCGTGCCGCCATCATCACGACCCTGCTCAAACGTGACTACATCGAGCGTTCCGGCAAGAGTATCCGTCCGACGGAAAAGGGGCTTTATCTCTATGAATCGGTAAAGGACATGATGGTGGCTGACGCGAAGCTGACCGGCACATGGGAAAAAGCACTGGAACAGATAGAGGGGCGTACCCTCGATCCGGAAAGCTTCATGCTCTCCATCAGGGAATACACGGGAAAAGTGACCGGCGAGATACTGCGTCTCAAATTTCCGGAGCCGTCATCATGCGTCCTTGCCTGCCCCAAGTGCAAGACCGGCAACGTGGTGGTGAAGTCCAAAGTCGCGAAATGCGACCGTGAAGGATGCGGACTGCTGGTGTTCCGCCATTTTCTGAACAAGGAACTGACGGACCAGCATCTCGAACAGCTTTTCTCTTCCGGTTCCACCCGACTGATCAAGGGTTTCAAGGGCAAGAAAGGGGTGTCTTTCGATGCGGCAATCATTTTTGACGAAAGTTTTAACCTGAAACTTTCTTTTCCAAAATCCAAGGGCGGGAAAGGTAAATGATACCGTCATTCCAATTCCGGGGCAAAGGTAGCGGAACCGCCCGTTTCCACCTGCAAGGTCGGGCCTTGCAGGTTTCGGGGGAAAATCATCCTCGCCCTGCTCCGGTATTTTCCCCGAAAACCTTGCCTGTGGAGGCGGTCCGCATCCTGGCCCCTGAAATTGGAAATGACATGTTTCACCTTTTAATAGCAAATGATCATGAAAGCAAAGGAATGTATCGAAAAACCGAGAACCGGCAAATGGATAAAAAGAATGGCACTGGCCGCCGCAGCCTTCATAATGTTCAGTTATCTTTATTCAAGAGGGATTTCACCGGTATGGGCGGCAGTCGCCATCGTCTGTTTCAGGGGATTCTTCAGGTTCCTCTATAAAATCGCCTGCCTTCTGGTAGCGGCGGCGATACTTTTCTGCATCCTCAGCTGCCTGGTATTCTGATTCCACCGGCATACAATATCGGGAAATGAAACAAATGCGGCATATAAACCACTGCAACACCTTGCAGGACAGGGCTGTCCCAACGGACGGCTCTTTTGGTATCCCATACTTTATGAAGACAAGGATGACGGGATCAGGGACGGAAAGGAAAGAGAGGCATATACAGCCATTGGCAGACCGGGAACTACAGGGCAAAGTTGGCAAACGCTTCTTTTCGGACGGCAAGGCCGGGACCCTTCGGGTTTCGCGGAAAAATCATCCTCGCCCGGAGGGCTTGCGGTATTTTTCCCGAAAGCCTTGCCTTTCCGGAAGCGTCTGCCGTAAAGCCCATGTAGTTCAACGGGCTGCCAAAGCCCGAGTATCCACAATTAAAATGATAAAGTCATGAATCAAGCAATCATCTCAAGACCGCCGACGGCACCGGTACAGATACCAATGCCGATACCGGCAAGAAGAAAGTACCATGTCCCGGAACCGACCGTCAAATTCCCTCCACGGGAAAAGGGCGGACCCGTACACATCTCCACACTGCTGGACCCGATACTGGAGATAAGCAGTCATCCTGACCGGAACAGGCTGCTGGCGGAGTTCTTCAACAGATAGAAAGAATACGGTTATTCGTAAGCATTCGATAAACTCCCCCTTTCATTCTAAAAATGTGATATTACTTTTGTAATCAAAGTAAAAAAGCTCAATT
>CANQNT010000080.1 GCA_947625255.1 uncultured Acetatifactor sp.
GTTCACGAAGAATGAGCTGACGGACGAGAAAGTCCGCAGGGCCGCCGCAAAAGCGGAACGTGCCGCAGACCGGGCGGGGGCGGCACGGTCGAAGGCCCCCCAAAAGGCAAAGCTGCGTATCATCAGGGAAGCTGACGGGCCGAAAACCCCCGGCAGCAAGCTCCGGCAGGAGAAGCCATCCGTCGCGGCGGTACACGGCAACTTTGGGGTTCAGGCGATGGGGGAGGGAAAAAACACCGCCCATGCCACCAGCGCCACCTTGGACAATGCCCGTTACTCCCACAAGCTGAAAAACTATGAGAAAGTGGGGCGGCTGGCGGAAAAATCTGACCGGGCGAATGTGGGGGCACTGTACCAGAAATCAGTCCATGCCGACGCGGACATACCGTCCAACCCGCTTTCGCGCTGGCGGCAGAAGCAGGAAATCAAGAAGGGGTATGTGGCGGCAAAACATGCCGGAAGTACGGCTGTATCCGGTGTTCCTGGGGCCACCGGCACAGCGAAGAAGGCAGGCAGTGCGGCAAGGGAAACGAAATCCCTGACTGAAAAATCGATGGGGTTCATCAAGGGGCATCCAAAAAGCATCCTGATTATCATGATTCTGGGCTTCCTGATCCTGTTTATCAGCTCCACGTTCTCGTCCTGCTCTGTTTTTCTGGGCGGCAGTGGACAGGCCGTGATAGGGACTTCCTATACGGCGGAAGAAACAGATATAAAGGGCACAGATGAAGATTACACCGCATTGGAAACTGCGCTGCGGAACCAGATAGGTAGCATCGAAACAAACCGTCCCGGCTATGATGAGTACCGATACAATCTGGTCGAGATTGGGCACAACCCCTATGAGCTGGCTTCCTACCTGACTGTTCTCTTTGAGGACTATACCCGTGCAGAGGTGCAGAGTACCCTGCAAGCCATCTTTGACGCGCAGTACACGCTCACTCTGGAGGAAGAAGTCGAAGTACGCACAAGGACGGAGATACGCACGGGCGCCACAACCCACACGGACCCGGAAACGGGCGAGACATGGGAGGAGGAATATGAGTACGAGGTTGAGGTCGAGTACAACTATTATGTCCTCAACGTGACCCTGGCCAATAAGGGCATCGGCGCGGTGGTGCGCTCGTCCGGGCTGGACAGGGATCATCTTGAACGGTACAACGTATTGATGGAAACACGTGGCAACCGGGATGACCTGTTCGGGGATGTGAATTTTGCGGTCCCGGGGGAATACACGGATTACGACATCCCCGGCGAGGCACTGACCGACGTAAGGTTTGCAAACATGGTGCAGGAAGCGGAGAAATACCTCGGCTATCCTTATGTGTGGGGCGGGTCATCCCCCTCCACTTCCTTTGACTGCTCCGGCTTTGTGTCGTGGGTCATCAACCATTGCGGTAATGGGTGGGGCGTTGGGAGGCTGACGGCAAACGGGCTGATGGGAGTATGCGACATCATCCCCGCATCAGCAGCAGAACCGGGCGACCTGATTTTCTTTCAGGGCACCTACGACACATCAGGGGCAAGCCATGTCGGTATCTATGTGGGCGGTGGGATGATGATCCACTGCGGGAATCCCATCTCTTATGCAAGCATCGAAACAACGTACTGGCAGCAGCATTTTTACTGTTATGGCCGGATACGCAACTAAAAGATGTCAAGTGACAATTAAAATTGATAAAATAACAATAGTGATTGATAATTTACAATTATGTATGATAAAATAAGGATGTCAAGATAAATAACAAATGACGTGATAACAAGAACTCAAATTTACAATTATATTTGATAAAGGGTGGTGTGCCTGTGGCAAAGCATAGACGTATATGGAATGAAAACCAGTATCACAAATATCTTGCTGAAGGGAGAGGCCAAGGCAGTATGGGCGATTATATACCATGGCTTCAGATACAGGATTTTCCGTCACAAGGGATTGTATCACGTGTAAAAGGACGCAAAACCGGCCGGGTACACCATCTTTTATCAAAACTTGAATTAGAGTATTTTTATCTGCTTGAATGGTCCGACAAAACTCATGATATCCGGGAACAGTTTCCTTTGGAAGATATAACAGAAGCAATTTCTGTTGCAGAAGCAGCTGGCATCCGATATCCTTATGATAACGTCAGTGGTTTTCCGTATGTAATGACAAGTGACTTTCTTATTACGACTGAGAATGGCTTGGTTGCAAGAGCAATCAAGCCAACTAAAGAATTAAAAAAGGCGAGAGTCCGGGAAAAACTGGAGATAGAACGGCGCTATTGGAAAAGGCAAGGTATTGAGTGGAGGCTTGTAACAGAGAATGAAATTTCCAAAACAAAGGTTCGCAATATTCAATGGCTGTATTCAGGACCGAATCCGCATGACCTAATACCAGACGCTGAACAGCGCAGCCGATGTAAAGAGGCGTTTGTAGAACTTTACGACAGAGGCAATTATCCGATCATGGTAATCTTAACCTGTGTAGAGAATAATTTTGACTTGAAAGTAGGAAGTGGGATTGCTATTTTTAAGAGTCTTGTCTGTGAGAAAAAGATTGCCTTGGATTTAAATAAAGAAATCAATTTGATGGGGATAAAGGATGGGAAGTCATACGGAAGTCATCATCTTTTTGAATGAGATTATTGTAGAACTTGAACAGGAAAAACAGTATAGGGTACTATGGATTTCCCCTGACACGTCTTATGGGTATTGGATCAGGATGGATGATAATAAAATGCCGGAAAGATTCGAGTATCCGGTTTTGGAGAAAGGACTTGTTGACGGGTGTTTGGAAAAGCAGGATGAAATACTTGAGAAAGCAGTCAATACGGACATTTCAGAATCATCAAAAATGAGACGGGATGAACTGTGGGAAGCCTTGGAAAGTGCGCTCACTTGTGAACCTGATATTTATAACCGAAACCGTAGGGGAGAATTGTTGCAGGAACCGGCGAAAAAGCTGGGGACGCCATACAACAATCTGTACCGTTATCTGGTGAGATACTGGAAAAATGGAAAGACGCCGAATGCGTTTCTTATGGAACGGAAAAAACGCGGAAAAAGGACAGAGATGGAAAGGTGGCAAAAAAAGCAGGGAAGACCTGCAAGACATGAAGGAAGTTTTGGGAAAACTTTGGACAGCGGTGATATCAAAAATTTTTCCAAGGCAGTTAAAAGATACTATCTCTCACAAAAGAAGGCAACACTGGTATCAACATATGAAAAAATGCTGGCAGATGACTATACGACTGTAAATGCTGAAAATGGGGAACGACTGTCACTTCTTCCTCCTGACCAGATACCATCTATCAGGCAGTTTCGGTATTGGTTCCATAAGTCATTTGATGTTAAGACCATAAAGCAAAAAAGGGATGGTGATGCAAGATTTGAACTGACAGGAAGAGCAATCACTGGAAGGTCAGACTATCAACTGATGGGGCCAGGGGCAAAGTATCAGATTGATGCAACGGTCGGTGACATTTATCTGGTTTCACAGTTTGATCGGAGCGACATCATAGGCCGCCCTGTCATGTATTTCGTGATGGATAGTTACAGCCGGATGGTGACAGGGATGTATGTCGGGCTGGAAGGCCCGTCATGGGCAGGGGCGATGATGGCGATTGAAAACGCAGCTAGTGATAAGGTTGCTTATTGTGCGTCATATGGGGTTACGATAACAGAGGATGAATGGCCATGCCATCATCTCCCCACAGCAATCCTTGGTGACAGGGGTGAGATGGAGAGCAGACTTGCCGATAATCTTGTCCAGATGCTTGGGGTACGGGTTGAGAACGCACCACCTTACCGGGCCGACCTGAAAGGCATTATCGAGCAGCATTTCCGGACAATCAATACAAATGCACTGCCCTTCCTTCCGGGAAAAGTCCTTCCGGATATGAGCGAGCGTGGAGGCCATGACTATCGTCTGGACGCAAAACTTGATATCAGGCAGTTTACAGAGATCATTATCCGTTGTGTGCTTTATTACAATAACAGTCACTGCATGGAGTATTTTGAGAAAAGCGAACAGATGATGCAGGTGGGTGTTGATGCGGTGCCGCTGGAACTTTGGAATTTCGGTATCCGCTACTGTTCCGGCAGTCTTAGGACGGTGCCTAAAGATATGCTTCAATTGGCGCTCATGCCAACAGATAAAGCCTCTGTGACAGAACGGGGCATCCGTTTTAAAGGAATGTATTATTCCTGCGAAGAAGCACTCAAGGGCTTGTGGTTTGAAAGGGCAAGGGCAAAGGGGGCATACCGGGTAAAAATCTATTATGATCCCCGTGATATGGGGGCAATCCTCGTAGAATCTCCTGACAGTGCCGAAATAGTAAGGTGTGAGCTTGTGGATTGGGAAGTAAAATATGCCGGGAAACAGCTGAATGAAGTCTGGTATGAGCAGGAGAAGGAAAAAATCCGCAACAAAAAAGTTAAAGCGAAAGAAATAGAAGCAAAAATCAATCTGGGGAAGCAGATAGAAGATATCGTTGATTCTGCAGAGAAAAAATCCAACAGTAGCAACGGCATCCCAAAGGCAGAGCGGATTAGGAATATCCGCAGCAATCGTAGGAATGAACGGGAAGAAATCCGTAAACAGGAAACTTTTACAGGGAATGAAACCAACCAAAATGAAAAAAAGGATATGCAGGCAGCCAGGGAACCCGAAGTATCGCCAATCATGCGGCTGATACAGCAACAGGTGGAGGAAGAAATCAAAGATGACGCTTTATACAGACAAAGCGGAGTACAGGGAACAGGTAATACCGGAATATCAGGGGAATCCTCTGATTGAAGCATTACCAGATATATGGTCTGGTGAGCAGGTAATTCAGATGCTGTCCGAGAAAGCTGCCTATAATAATGGGGAGCGGGAACTGGATATGCAGTACCGGATGCACTGTATCTACAGGCTGTTTCGATATTTTCAGCCACTGGAGCAACACATTGATATCGAACAGCGCATATCCAGAAGCATCCGCCAGGGTTACCTGTATCGGAATCCATTAACACCAGAATATGCGACAGGACTTGCGGATGGATTTGCTGCCATGAAAGATAAGGCCGATTACCATGTGTTGCGAGGGAAATCGGCAGCATCTGGTTTTACGATTATCGGTGTGTCCGGAGTGGGAAAGAGTACAGCAGTAGAGAAGATCCTTTCACTGTATCCGCAGAAGATCATTCATACAAGGTACCGGGAAACACCGCTTGCATCCACACAGCTGGTATGGCTGAAACTGGACTGCCCGCATGACGGTTCATTAAAACAACTGTGCTACCAGTTCTTTTATGCACTAGATATGGCGGCCGGAACGGATTATTTCCAACTGTATACCAAAGGGAGATATTCGCTGGATATGCTGCTGATTATTATGACACAGCTCGTAAGGCTGTTTCAGATAGGGATACTTGTGATTGACGAGATACAGCATTTAAGTGAAGCAAAAGGAGGCGGCTCTGATAAGATGCTGAACTTCTTTGTGACGCTTGTCAATACCATAGGCCTGCCGGTTGTCATGATTGGCACCACAAAAGCCATGTCAATTCTGCAGGGAGAGTTTCGGCAGGCAAGGCGGGGGAGCGGGCAGGGAGACCTAATCTGGGACAGGATAAAAAATGACGCAGTGTGGCAGGTGTTTGTGAAATCCATGTGGCGTTACCAATGGACAAAGAAACACGTTCCTTACTCAGAAGGGATGGTCAACATGCTTTATGATGAAAGCCAGGGAATCATCGACATTGCCGTAAAACTTTATGCCATTGTGCAGATCGAGGCAATCACAAGCGGGGTGGAAAGTTTTTCCGCTTCAGATATACATAAAGTGGCAGAGAAAAAACTTGGCCTTGTTAAGCCGATGCTGGATGCTTTACGAAGTGGGGACAGAAAAAAGATACTGAGATATGAGGACATTACACCAGTCAGCATTGAGGATTATTTGTCCGCATATCAGGTGGTGAAGCCGGAGATACAGGAAAAGACGGCAGAAAAGAAACTTACTGTGCTTGAACAGACCGTAGTAAAGCTGCTGGAAGTGGACGTGGAACCGCCTGTGGCCAAACGGCTTGCAGGAAAAGTGATTGCATCCCATAAAAATCCAGTCAGTGTTGGTGAAGCTTTCAAAGAAGCATACCGCCTGTATATTTCAGAAGTACCGGATATGCCGGAAACGGAGAAATCAGGGGAGGATCTGAGGGAAAGTGACGGTTATGAAGACATAAAAAGGAAAGGGTTTGTTGATGAAACGGAGTGGTAAAGGTGACACAAAAACTTGGTTTTTTTCCAACTCCATACCCTGATGAATGCCTTTACAGTATCTTTTGTCGTTATTATGTCCGGAGCGGCATCAGTTCCCCGACAGTAGCGACAAAGCGTTTTTTCGGGTGCGACAAGTCACTGCTTGCATCAACGGTCTATTTCCCGAGAAAGCTGGAACGTCTTGGTTACTGGGTCAACCCGGACAGCGGTATTACTGGAAGGAAGCTAATCTGTGAGCATACCGCTTACCCATACCACTCTATCTCATATGTGGATGATATATACCAGCGGATGGAGGACGCAATCCACGATGGTATACCGCAGGATGGCATCGAAGATCTGACACGCAGGATGATAGGAAAATGCAAATATACTTTTACAGGTCAATATCTCCGCTACTGTCCCGAATGTGCCAGAGAGGATATAGAAAAGTATAGTGAAACTTACTGGCACAGACTGCCGCAGATGCCAGGAGTGAAATTTTGCTCAAAGCATCGTTGCGGCATCAAAAACAGCAGTGTTTCTTTTGAAAGTATAAGGGTTAGGATATATCCTGCATCTTATGTCCTGCGTAATATGGATGACAGGATGGGAGGCTTGGAATCGCAATATGGAGAAGAATATTTCTCTATTGCACAGGAGACAGCCTGGCTGTTGGAACATGGAAGAAAGTTTGGCGGGCATCAGCCAATCAGCAGTAAATACAGGGCATTTATGAAGAAACAAAACTATGCGGATTTCCATGGGACGAGCATAGACAGGAATGCCCTGAGACATGATTTTGTGGAGAAGTATGGGGAAGAATTCATTGCGGAACTGCTTCCTTATGACGGAGATCCCCTGTACTGGCTGAGGTACCTACAGGAAAGCATAGGTTTCAATCTCCGCCCGCTCCACCACATCCTGCTGATGCGGTTCTTTGCAGGAACAGTGGAGAACTTCCTTAATATGGAAGTAAAGGAAGAGTTGCCATATGGGAGCGGCCCATGGCCATGTGCGAATAAGCTGTGCAGCCATTATCGGAAAGATGTTGCAGTACAGACAGGAATCCGAAAAATGGGGAATGAGGTATGGGCATGGTTTGAATGCCCGTACTGTGGAATGCGTTATCGCAGATCAGACCCGGGGAAGAGTTTTGAGGAATACTTGAAAAAACCATGCTTTTCTGACAAAGGATTTATATATGAGGAACGTTTGAGAGAATGCCTTTCTAATCCAGAATTGTCGTTGAATTCGATTGCTGATATGTTAGGTGTCGGAGCCGGTACGATAGGACAGTATGCCAAAAAGAATGGAATTGATGTAAAGAAGCGGCGTAAAGCGAATTATTATTGTGGTGCTGCCAAGAGTGAAGGGGAAACAGCTTATTACAAGCGGCGTGTCCTCGAAGAATTGCAAAAAACACCCATAATGTCCTGCAGGGATTTGAAAGAGCGTGTCCCTGGAGCTTATGAATGGCTGATCCGTAAGGAGCCGGATTGGATACATGCCAGACTGATCCATGAGTTTGATAAGCCAAGATGGAATGAATGGGGCGAAGCTGCCCTTGCAGAATTAAAAGCAGCATATGCAGAGATACAGTTATTCGGGGATAAACGGAAACGGATAAATATCAGTTGGCTGGCGAGGGTAGCTGGGATAAACAGGGATGATATATACGGAAGGCTTCGCTATCTGCCAGAAATGCAGAAGTTTTTTGATGAAGTCTGTGAGACACAGGAAGAATGGATCCGGCGGCGGTATACAGAAATCGCCCTTGAGAAGAAAAAAGCTGGAGGAAAGGAGTTTGCTTATGGTGACGTAAAACGGAAAGTACAGATTAGAAGGGGTTCGTATGAGAGAAACAGGGAATTGATTGAGGAATTGATTGCCGAACTGAATGATGTGTTGTTTGGAGATGAACAGTGAAAAAGTGTTTGAAGTTAAATAAGGTGGGAATTGTGTTATGAAGATTGAATCTATAAAGATAAAGAATTTTAGAAGTTACAAAGAAGAAACGGTGATTAGTTTTGATGATCTTACCGTATTTGTTGGCAGAAATGACATCGGTAAATCTACGATTCTTGAAGCATTGGATATTTTTTTCAATGACGGGAATGGAATAATTAAGATTGATAAAACTGATCCTAACATCCGGGCATCAAGGAATGGTGACAATGAGACTGTTATTTCTGTATGCTTTTCAGAACTACCTGAGTCGATTGTTATAGATTCGGCAGTGCAGACTACACTTGCCGATGAATATATGCTGAATTCGGACGGTTTTCTGGAAGTGGTGAAGAAGTATAAAAGTGGTGGAAAGGCCTCCATATTTATCCGCGCAAAACATCCAACGAATGCTGACTGTAAGGATTTACTGCTTAAGAAAAATACGGATCTTAAACGTATTATTACAAGCAAAGGCATAGAGTGCGAAAACCAGAGTGTCAATGCAACAATAAGAAGAGCCATCTGGGAGTACTATGCAGATGACCTTAATTTGCAGAATATCGAGATTGATGTTTCAAAGGAAGACGCTAAAAAAGTCTGGGATAAGCTGGCTTCTTATATGCCTGTGTACTCTCTGTTTCAGTCAGACCGTAAGAACAGCGATGGTGACAGTGAAGTCCAGGATCCATTAAAGGAAGCGGTCAAACAGATCATCAATGATGAAGAATTGCAGCAAACTTTAGCCTCGGTAGCTGAGGTTGTAGAAACAAAGCTGAAAGAAGTTTCAAGCAGAACATTGGAGAAACTTCGAGAAATGGATCCTGCTGTTGCAAACAGTCTGAATCCGGTTATTCCTACTGCTGACAAGCTAAAGTGGACAGATGTGTTTAAGGCTGTGTCTATTTCGGGAGATGAGGACATCCCAATCAACAAAAGAGGAAGTGGTGTAAAACGGCTTATCCTGTTGAACTTTTTCAGAGCAGAGGCTGAACGAAGGGCCGAAGGAGGCGACAATACCGGCATCATCTATGCGATTGAAGAACCGGAAACTTCCCAGCATTCCAATAGCCAACGAGTGCTGATTAAGGCTCTGAAAGAATTGGCACAAGCCGCTAACACACAGATTTTACTTACGACACACAGTCCTGTCATTGTGAAGGAACTTGACTTTGAAAATCTCCGGCTCATTTACGAAGATGAGAATGGGAAACGTATACTTACTGTAGAACCTGCGGTTTTGCAATATCCGTCACTAAATGAAGTGAATTATGCGGCTTATGGAGAAGTTACTGAAGAATATCACAATGAGTTATATGGTTTTTTAGATTTTCAGCAATGGCTTAATGATTACAAAAATGGAAGACCACAAAGGCCATACTTGTATGTGAAGAACGGTAGTACTAAGAATTGGAATCTTGATCTGACAGAATATGTCAGACATCAAATCCACCACCCAGAGAACCATAATAATGCACATTTCACAAGAGAAGAGTTAAGGCAATCCATTGAAGATATGAGGGAATATATCCGAAATCGTGCAGAAGCAGAAGGAATCTGGGATCCCATTCCCGATGATGAATGATGCTGTAATCATTGTTGCATTACATAGAGCAACTAAATAAATAGTGTTTTACACACAAGGAAAGGATGCAAAAGCTGTGAAAAGCAGATGCATCCTTTTTTGTACTCAAAATGAATTGGAGGTGGTGCCTTTGATTGTAATGTATAAGTTTTATCAACAATAATTGCAACTTTTAGACGATCTATTATCAGATATAATTGTAAAAGAACAAAAGGAAGGAGCGGTTATGAGCGCAAGACTGGATAAAATCGGCGCGGACTGGAAACGTGCCATCAAGAAAGCGGAGGAATGGTCGGAGAAGGCAAAGGAGCTGGAGCGCAAATACAAGGAAGTGGAAAACACGGAAATCCATGACCTTGTGCATGAGGCGCAGCTCACCCCTGACCAGCTCGCGGAAGTGCTGAAAGCCCTGAAATCCGGGGCGTTTCCCTCTCCGGCTGTCCTGCCGGACGGGGCT
The DNA here is from genome assembly GCA_947625255.1 of uncultured Acetatifactor sp. GTDB lineage: Bacteria > Bacillota > Clostridia > Lachnospirales > Lachnospiraceae > Acetatifactor. The sequence continues at coordinate 10,210 of CANQNT010000080.1, forward strand.
GTGTCTGCGGATGCGGGCGTGACGGAAAACGACAATACCATGAAGGAGCAATCTGGTGATATGTCAAGCTGATTTTTAAAAAGATTTTGATATGTTTTTGCTAAAAAGGGTAACTTTAA
>CANQNT010000081.1 GCA_947625255.1 uncultured Acetatifactor sp.
ATCGAATATATAAATACTTTGACGAGGTCAATGAAGACCCGGTTGTATACCATTGGAAATATCGACTCGAAGAGATCAATCCCAGTGAAGTAGTAATCGTGGATACATTGCCTGTCAAAAAGTCGAGTTAATAAAAATCGTTTATACTAGGATTTATTAGAGACTACAATCAATATATACGTAAAAATTTATTTCAGTTTCTTACACATATCGAACAAGGGTTAAATTATCCCTTGGATGATAATGCCATATTAATACATCCACTTGGATATACTCCAAAGCATAACAAAAGTTGGAAACGAACTACAGATATTTCATATCTATTTTAATTTGACAGCAAATCCATAATTAATTATGAGGAATGTATGAGAAAAGCAAAAGAATTATACCTGTTATTTAAATTAACATGGAAGATCTGCCCTTATTTGTATTTTTCCACGTTGTTGGATTCCCTGCTTTCTGTGGCACAAACATTAATCTATGTCTTTATGCCCAAATATATTATTGATGCTTTGGTAACCGACAAGGAGTGGGCAGAAATATTGTTAATCATTACAGTTTATATTGGTCTTATCGCAACGGTAAAAATAATAAACCTATTGACACGTCCATGGGTTAATTCTTGTACAAATCGATCCGATATTGACACGATCAGTCATTATATGGGATTATCTGCCCACACACAGTATTCTATATTTGAAACTGCGGAATATAGAAATAACTTTGAGTCTGTCATGAGTATGGTACGTGGAAGAACTGCTGCAGATTTTTGTGCTGCAATTGTGTCAGCGGGTGTCAGTCTATTGATATATGCGGTTTATATTGCAAGTTTAAATCCGATCATACTGCTTATTGTTTTACTGGCTATTGTCTCAAATACAGTTGTTAAGATGCAGCTTAATCGTCTGGAAGAAAAGACTATACCGGATCTTAAGCGCAACAGCCGAGAGTTTTCTTACATTAATGATACATTTTCAAGTTTTGATAATGCAAAAGAGGTTCGCATCAATCAATGCGATGAACTGTTCAATAAAAAGTATAATGAAAATATCTGGGAGCGCTGGAAGCTTAATACATCTTATGGAAGAAAAAAATTTTTGCTTAATATGTGTATGCATATTGCAGATGCGATTCAGCTAGTTTCTGTCTATGGCTATGCGGGTTATATGACATGGAACGGAATAATTTCTTTTGGCTCTTTTACCGCTTATGCGGCATCGGTAATCAATTTTTCCAATGCATTCTCAAAAGTGATAAATGCGATTTTAAATGTCGACCTTGCTGTTCGTTTTGTCCCTCGTTATTGTGAGATAAAAACACTGGCGCAGGAATCTGATTCAGTTGATATGTCATGGAGAGCTGGCCGTCCATTGGAAATCAAATTTGAAAATGTATCATTCTGTTATCCCGATACTTCTCAAATGGTTCTTGAAAACATCAATCTCACTATTTCTGATGGCTGCAAACTGGCTATTGTAGGCGAAAACGGGGCTGGAAAAACAACATTCATTAAACTGCTCTGTCGGTTATATAGCCCAACAAGTGGGCAGATCACGCTCAACGGAATAAATATTGAAAATATTCCGCGAGAAATATATGCCGGGCTGCTTTCGGTCGTATTTCAGGATTACAAACTTTTTTCTTTTGATGTCGTCGATAACATAGTATTAAACTCTAAATTAGAAGAGGAAAAATTAGCGGATGTAATTGGTAAGTCCGATTTGAGGAGTAAAATTGATTCCCTTCCAAATGGCATACATACATATATCAATCGTGAATTTGATGAGCATGGCGTTGAGTTTTCCGGGGGCGAGATGCAGAAGCTGGCGCTTGCCCGTGCTTATTATAAAGGGAGTCCGATTGTCATCCTTGACGAACCAACTGCTGCGCTGGATCCAAAATCGGAACTTACTCTTTATGAGCATTTTCAATCCATTATAAATGATAAGAGCGCTATCTTTATTTCACACAGACTTGCATCTACCGCTTTTTGTGATAGAATTGTTGTTTTTTCTGCCGGACAAATTGTTGAACTTGGAACCCATAAAGAATTGCTGGATTTGAACGGTATTTACGCGAATATGTGGAAAGTTCAGGCAGAACTGTATACCCGGGGGGAGATATATGATGAAAAAGGGTAAAAAGAGTCTATCTTCTGTGATAAATGCCTGGTTTCTTATTAGGCGGGCTTATCAATTAAATCCTGGAGGGGTTCTGATCAAAATACCGATTATTGCATTGCAGGTAGTTCAGAAATTTATTCCTCTTTTGTTTGTAAGAGAGATATTGAATAAAATTCAACTTCATACAGATATGAGGTTAATCTTGTATCTTGTGGGTGCATATGGTCTTTGTACGCTGTTTTTTTCGCTCTTGAAGGAATGGTTTGTAAATCTTGATAATCGGCAAAACGAACATACGTCCAGACTTATGAGCATTGATATTACAGAACGGATTATCAAACTGCCATATTCTGAGGTTGAAGCGCCCCAAACAAGAACTTTCCTTCAAATGATCGAAAAAAATATGGATGTTTCTGATCTGCTTACATTGGTAGCGGATTTAATTATGCAGTTTATTACCTTAGGCGGTCTTGTTGGAATTATCTGCGTTCTGCATCCTGTTATTTTGGGATTGATTTTGCTTGTTTTATTCATAAGATCAGTTGTAAAAGAAATCACGCGAGAACTTTGGAATAAATGGCGCGTACCGATTAACGATAGATACCGCAAAGTCAATTATTTATTGACAGTGCTGCAGGATGCTGCTTATGGTAAAGAAATCCGAATTAATGGTCTTCAAGGCTGGATGTCTCAGAAGATGTCTCAATCTGAAGAAGAATATATTAATATAATGAGAAACTATAATAAGCAACTTCAAAAGAGGAATATTTTTGTGGAAGCTTCTTTGGTGATACAGGAACTATTGATTTATCTGTTGCTTGCTTACAGAACCTTTTTTCATGGTATGTTGATTGGTGATTTTTCCTTGTATATTTCAGGGATATCCTCTTTCTCGTCAGCCTTTTCTTCCATTATTGATGCATCTTCAAACATCTTAAAAGCGGGAGATTTTTTTGCGCTTTACCGTGAGCTGTTAGAAAAAGATGTGAATGAGACAAATGTTCGGGAGATTCAAATCCCGTCTGAAATTACAATAAAATTCGACCATGTATCTTTTCATTATCCAAGCAATGAAAAGATTATTTTGGATGATATATGTCTTGAATTAAAGACGGGAAAGTCTTTCTCTATTGTCGGTATGAATGGAGCAGGCAAGACCACCATTGTAAAGCTCCTATGCAGACTATATAAACCTTCATCTGGAGTAATATATTTAAACGGCATTGATATTTCTTCCATTCCGCTTGCTGTTTATAAGAAAATGCTTGGAGTAGTATTCCAGGATTATAAGTTATTTGCATTTTCTGTGGCGGAGAATATTTCACTTTCACCCGAAAGTGACAGTAATGATTTATATGCTGTTTTGGACAAATGCGGTTTGGGTAAAAAAATAAAACAGTTACCTGCTGGTCTTAATACTTCGATAGGTAAAATAATTGATAATAACGGCGTGAATTTTTCCGGGGGTGAAAGTCAACGTATTGAACTTTGCCGGGTATTATACAAAGATCCGGCAATAGTGATTCTTGACGAACCTACGGCTTCGCTTGATCCTGTAAATGAGTATGAGCTTTATAAGATGATGTATGAATATACGAAAGACAAGTGTTCTGTTTTTATTTCACATCGTTTAGCGTCAACCCGTTTTACAGACGAGATTGTCGTTATTGAAAACGGGAAAATTGCCGAACACGGTACATTTGATGAACTTATAAAAATAGAATATGGAATTTTTAAAGAAATGTTTGATAGGCAGAGTTCTGTTTATTTGAGATCAAAGGAAACGTATAAGAGTTGAGGAGGACTGTGAAATGAGAACCCGTCATATTTTATCTGTCATAATAATGGTCATGGCCACTGTCGTCCTCCCGGCGGCACTGCTTGTAGGCTGCGGTTTCGAAAAAGGGAACACAGACCAGATCAGGACGATGGGAATCGATGGTTATGTCTTTGTCCCTGAAGTTTTGTCCGGGGAAAGTTTTGCCCAGGTAAGCAGCCTTTTTGCCGTGAAAGCGCCGAAAGTCTCTTTTTCTCCGGCCGAGGTATTTGTCAGGGATGAGGAGGGAAATTTTTACTTCCTGTCCTGCAATTATTCCTTGCGTTCAGACGGGAGTATTTCTATTTTGGCAGGAACAAATTCATACACCCTTTATGAGGATGGCCGCCTGGTCAAGACAGTCTTTGGACAGGAAGATTCCGTGACGACGGATGCGCAGGAATGGGAAGAGGTTCGGGAACGGTTGCATACGGTTCTGTATAAGACTTCTTCCGGCGGCGAGATCCTTTATAAGCTGGATCTGTCGGAACGTACCTGGGGGGCTTCGGATATTAACCAGGTATTGGCGGTTCTTGAGGATGGGACAGTCATGGTGCTGGCAAAGGAGGGGATTCTCCTGGTGGATAAGGAGGGGAATTTCGCCGGGCTGGTCGATACCAACGTGGATGGGCTAAGCGGTGTGGAAGAGCAGCGCGGCAGCCGCTATCTCGTCAAGGGGATGGACGACAAGGTTTTCTACGTGGCGTCCGACAGTCCGGAGATGCTGGTCTATGAGGTGGTGAAAAATGGCACATTTAGCCTGTCGAAAGCGGAAACCTTTACAGGGAAGGGGTATGGAGAAATATATCCCGGTCTGAACGGAATTCTGTTTTCCAGCGGCGGCGTTCTTTACAGCTATCCGGGCAAGAGCAGTAAGATGGCATCCCTGTTGAAATGGCAGGACAGCAATCTTTATGAGAGCTGGATTCGTAATGTGGTGCAGGTATCAGAGGAAGAGTTTTTAGTGGATGTTTCATCGGATTACAGCACCCATACGTATTACCGGCTGAAACGGACTCCCATGGAGGAATTGCCGGAAAAAAAGATTTTGGTAGTGGCTTCCAGGTGGCCGCAGCCGGCTTTGGAACGCACGATTTCCGAATTTAACCTCCTGAGCCCAACATACCATGTGGTTTTGGAAAAATATGAAGAAGAGGACAGGCTGGATGCTGCCCTGGTGGGTAAGAATCCGCCCGACCTCCTGGATCTGGCGGATCTGAACTATGATAAGTATGCCGACAAGGGCGTTTTGGAAGACCTTACCTCTTATCTGGAGGAAAGCAGCGTCATTCATAAGGAGGATTTCCTGGATCAGGTGATTCAGGGCTATACCGTGGATGGCAGACTCTGCTGCATCCCATTGAACTTTACTCTGAGGACTTATGTAGGAAGGACGGAGCAGGTGGGGGACAGCCGGGGCTGGACCATGGAAGAGTGTAAGGAGCTTATGGAGCGTTATCCTGAAACCAGTCTGGTGCAGGGCAGGGACGCGGCATGGTTCCTTCAGTACCTGTGTAAAGAATATTGTCTTGACCGCTTCGTGGACTGGGATGAGAGAAAATGCAGCTTTGACAGCCAGGAATTCCAGGAGTTTCTGAAGTGGCTTCTGGAGTGCGGGAAGAGGAATGAGAGGCTTGGAACCGAGTTTCAGGGGGCGGACTGGGAAGATTCCCTCTTGGAGCTGGCTACGCCCTCTTCGGTTGAGTCGATCTATGCCGAGGAGGCGAAGCTGGGGAAAGAACTGACGATCATAGGCTTCCCCACGGCGGATGGTAAGGAGTGCCATCTGGCCGACGTCTACGGGACGCTGGCGATCGTATCGAAGTCCGCCGACAAGGAGGGGGCTTGGAGTTTTCTGGAGTATTATCTTGGCGAATACCATTACAGTTTCGGGGATCCTTTCCCTACCAAAAAGGAGGATTTCTGGGGACGGGTGGAATTCCTCACCACTCCTGAGTATGAGCTGGACGGAAAGGGGGAAAGGATGCAGGATATGAACGGAGCCTACATCTTGAAACCAAAGGGTATTATCATTAACGATAAGCTTGTCTATTGCATGGAAAAGGAAGAACTTGCCGATACGCTGGATGCAATAGAAAAAATTGATTTTACCCCGCCCCGCAGAGAAGAGGGCATGGTGATGAGCATTGTGGGAGAGGAAGCAGAGGATTATTTTAACGGTATTAAGAAAGCTGACGAGGTGGCGGACATCATCCAGAACAGGGTGACCGTGCTGCTGGGGGAAAGTTAAATGTATAATAAGATTTATCCGCAAGGGCTACCGCCCGGAGGTGATTTTCGCGTTCAATGATGAGATGGCTATCGGATGCATCAGGGCGCTTAAGGATATGTTGATCCGGGTTCCGGAGGATATCTCTGTCATTGGAGTGGATGATATCGCCGCGAGTTCCCTGGTTTCGCCCACGTTGACGACTGTGCGCAGACCGCTTTATGAATTAGGGGAGACCGCTGCGAAGACGCTTCTGGATATGATGAACGGCGGTCCCGGCAGTAAGATTGTTTTACCCACCGCTTTGATCCAACGGGAGAACTGCATCAAGCAATGGGTTATCTAACGGCACACGGATTTCAGTTTTTTATTTTTACCGATTTGAGGAGAGGTGTATGACAAAACAGTTTATACTGGATCTTGTAGCGGATATGACGCTGGAGGAAAAGGCCATGCAGATGACCCAGCTGGCGCCTGAATTTTTTTATCATAAGGAGCCGGCCAGGCTGACGGGACCATTCAGACAGTGGAACTTTGAGGAAGGGCAGCTCGCATCCATGGGCTCTGCCTTGGGACCATCCGGAGCGTCGTTTTTACGTCAGTTTCAGGAGGATTATCTGGCGGTTTCCAGACAGAAGATCCCCCTTTTATTTATGTCTGATGTGATTCATGGTTATCGGACGATTTATCCTATTCCACTCGCGCAGGGTTGCAGCTTCGATGAGTCCCTGGTGGAAAGGGCGGCTCAGGCAACGGCTGCGGAAGCGGCTGCGGCGGGGCTTCATGTTACGTTTTCCCCTATGGTCGATCTGGTGAGGGATCCCAGGTGGGGCAGGGTGATGGAATCCACGGGCGAGGATCCCTATCTTAACGGTGTGATGGCAGCGGCGATGGTGAGGGGATACCAGGGCGAGGATCCCTCCGACAGAGGCAGGATCGCGGCCTGCGTCAAGCATTTTGCCGCTTATGGGCAGCCTGAGGCCGGCAGAGAATATAATACAGTGGATATGTCCAGGGGCGTGTTGAGAGACTTTTATCTTGTGCCCTATCATGAAGCGGTGAAGGCGGGGGCTGCCATGGTGATGAGCTCTTTCAATGTAGTGGAGCGGATCCCGGCGACCTGCAACAGGCTGTTGCTGCGGCGTATTCTGCGCTCAGAATGGGGATTCGGCGGCGTGGTCATTTCCGACTATGCCGGGGTGGACGAGACCATGAATCACTCTGTTGCCGCGACTCCGATGGAGGCGGGGAAAAAGTGTGTGCAGGCCGGGCTGGATATAGAGATGATGTCCGGGGTCTACGCTGCCACCCTTGAAAAGCTGGTAAAGGAAGGCCAGCTGAAAGAGGAAGAGATCGATGAATGTGTTATCCGTATCCTGGAATTAAAGGATAGATTGGGTCTGTTTGAAAACCCGTATAAGGATGCGGATGAGCAGGATGAGAAGAGCCTGCTTCTGTGTGAAGAACACAGAAGCCTGAGCAGACAGCTTGCCAGGGAAAGCATGGTTTTATTGAAAAACAATGGGGTCCTGCCCTTAAGCGGCAGCGAGAAGATCGGTCTGGCCGGACCCTTTGCCGATACCGGCTGTATCCTGGGAGGATGGCACTGCGAAGGGAAGGAGAAGGAAACACAGACCCTGAAGCAGTGCCTGGAGGATGCCCTGGGGAGGGCTGTTCCTACGGCCATGACGACGGCGTTTCAGTATTCTGACCGCGGGAAAGCGCCGGATATCTGTGTCGGAGACCTGGAAGAGCTGGCGGACAGCGAGGTCTGTATTGTTGCGGTGGGAGAACCTGAATGGGAAACGGGGGAGGCCAGCAGCCGTACGAATCTGCGCCTGACGCCCCATCAGGAAAAGCTGATCCATAGCCTGAAGCAAGTTGGGAAAAAGGTTGTTGCGGTGGTATTTTCGGGGAGACCCATGGAGCTATCCCCGGTGCTTGAGGATTGCGACGCGCTGCTTCAGGCATGGTTCCCGGGCACAGAAGGAGGGGGCGCGGTTTCGGATATTCTGCTGGGTAAATATAACCCTTCCGGCAGGCTTGCCATGACCTTTCCTAAAAATGTGGGACAGATACCTTTATATTATAATCATTATCAGACGGGAAGACCTCTTCTTTCAAAGGAGGAGCATTTTACCTCCCGTTATATCGACTGCGATAACGATCCTCTGTTTCCCTTCGGCTATGGTCTGAGCTATACGGAATTTTCTTATTCCGGCCTGGAGGTGTCGCAGGATGGCTCCCAGGCGTCCATCCTGGTGGAAAACTGTGGAAACAGGGCGGGGGAAACGGTGGTGCAGTTCTATATCAGGGATGTTTCTGCCAGCGTGGTTCGTCCGGTCAAGGAGCTCAGGGGATTTCGGCGCGTCAGCCTTGCCCCGGGAGAAAAAAGACGTGTTTCCTTTACGGTCACGGAGGATATGCTTTCCTTTTATAATGAAGAAGAGGTTTGGATTTATGAACCCGGGGAGTTTGATATTATGATCGGTCCCGATTCCGAAAGGGTAGAACGCACCCGAATTTTCAGGAAGTGAGGCAAGCTGATGGCAAAAATATGGACTGATATTATGGACAGAGAGTAAAAGGCGTGCTTTGATTTCTTCTGGGAGGAGGTCAGTATTACAGAAAAGGGTTATGGTCTGATCAGGGACAATGACGTTAATCGTAAGATGTGTTCCGTCGCTTCCGTGGGATATGGTCTCGTCGCGCTCGCTATAGGGGCTGAAAGAGGTTCCATTGAACGGAAGGATGCGTACGAACGGGCATATGGAACGCTTCGGACCATGCGGGAGCAGGCGAAGCGGGTTCATGGCTTTTATTATCATTTTTTGAAAATGGACGACGCTTCCAGATATGGCAGAAGTGAAGTTTCCATCATAGATACGGCTTTGTTTCTCATGGGCGCCCTGTGTGCCGCAGAATATTTCCATGGGGAGTGTGAGCTTCTGTGGGATGCGATCTACAGGGAGGTGGACTGGGAGTGGTACAGGGATCCCCTTAAAAATCAGTTTTATATGGGCTATCGGGAAGCGGTTCCTGCCGCGAAAAATGCAGAAGGAACTTTGATAGAGGGTGCGGATGGTCATCCGAATGGACATTTTGGGCATTGGGATCACTACGCAGAACAGTTCATTATGTACTTTCTTGGGGTTGCGTCTCCGACCCATTCGGTTTCGGCATCTATCCTGAACGACTGCCCCCTGTACTGTGATGTTTACCGGGACAGCGGTCTGATTTACCACAGCTATTGCGGCGCCCTGTTTGTATATCAGTTTTCCCATGCGTTTTTAAACCTGAAGGGGAAAAAGGACCGAAGGGGGATAGACTGGTATGAAAACTCCGTGTGGGCAACCTATGCCAACAGAAGGTATTGTATGGATCAAGCCGGAAACCGGAAAACATATAATGAAAATGCATGGGGTCTCACCGCCTGTATGACGCCGCACGGTTACTGTGGCGCTCAGGGGGTTTTGCCCTGCTTTGAGAACAACAGGAATGAGTCGGATGGAACGGTTCCTCCCTGTGGGGCGATCGGATCGTTTCCCTTTATGCCCCGGGAAGTGAATCATGCGATGGAGGCATATGCGCGCATCCCGGGACTTTGGGGGAAATACGGATTTCAGGATGCTTATAACATGGACGTTGAGCCCGTATGGATTTCGGACCGTTATATCGGAATTGACAAGGGGATCAGTCTTCTGATGCTGGAGAATTACCGCTCGGGTCTGATCTGGGGGCTGACGGATCAGAATAAGTATATGAGGAAAGCTTGCGAACTGCTGGAGACCGGGTAACGGGAGATTCGCTTATAAAATATTTGAAAAAATGAAAAAGTTATTTGAAAAAATGAAAAAAGTTGTGTCAAGCATTTTTGAAAATGTCTCAAAAAATCGAAAACATTAGCACCGTGTA
>CANQNT010000082.1 GCA_947625255.1 uncultured Acetatifactor sp.
TTTCCAGAGGTAAGTTTACCACACTTGAGACATTTTCTCTTGTGATTTATTAAGACATTATCATAAATGACTTATAAGGACTTGCTGCGGGTTGGAATATTAGCTTGACTTTTTGCCAGGGGAGAATTAATGTAGAGATAGGATTTTGACCAAAGGAGAAGAGTGTATGAAGGAAGGGAATCTTGTAAAAAAAGGCATCAGCGGGAGCACACTGAAGATCATTGCCATAACCGCGATGTTGATCGACCATATTGGGGCCGTGATTTTGGAACCTTACCTGAGACTGCCGGGACACTGGACTCAGGATTTGTATGATCTGCATTATTTTATGCGGATGATTGTGGGGAGGATCGCGTTTCCGATCTTTTGCTTCTTGCTGACGGAAGGGTTTCAGAAAACCTCGAATATCTGGAAATATATGATCCGGCTGGGAATCTTTGCCCTGGTTTCAGAGATCCCTTTTGATCTGGCTTTTCATGGCGTGCCTTTTTATTGGAGCAGTCAGAATGTGTTTTTTACGCTGTTCATCGGTTTGTTGGGCATGATGGCGCTGCACTGGCTCGAGGAGAGCGGAATGTCTAAGATTTTCCAAGTCCTGTTGGGAATTTCGGCAGCGGTGGCGGCCATGGTTATAGCGGAATTTTTGCAGACGGATTATAGCTCTTATGGTGTGTTTTGTATTCTTGTGCTTTATTTGTTCCGAAAATGGCGGATTCTCCAGGTCCCGGCCGGATGCGCGGCCTATTGGATCGGAGACTATTATCTGTTCCGGATGAATGGGGCGGAGAAATGGGCGCCGGCGGGCTTGGTGCCGGTGTTGTTGTATGACGGGCGGAGAGGCCTGAAAATGAAATATGTGTTCTATCTGTTTTATCCGGTTCATTTGCTGATTCTGCATTTAATAAGCGTGTTCGTGCTTGCAAACGCGGTGTGACAGATCAAAAGTCAGGAGAGTGATCTTGCGTACACGTTGGCCAGGCTGACATGCAGTGTCCCAGTCGTACAGCGGCCGGGCCTGCGGGAAGTGTCCGGGGGAGGGCTGATTGACCGTCAGATGCCCTATGGATGGGCGTCCGATGCGAGGCGCTGTGAGTTGGAATATTTATTTTGGGATATGGGAGGTTTGTATGCTGGAGGTTGTGCGGTTATCAAAAAAGTACGGGAAGTTGTTGGCGGTAGACGACATCAGTTTTCGGATCCCTGATGGCATAGTGGGAATCCTGCTGGGGCCGAATGGTGCGGGAAAGTCCACGGTGATCAAGAGTATTGCCGGGTTGGTGCGTTTTGACGGGGAGATCAAAATCGGCGGTATATCCTCCCGGGAGCTGGCGGCGAAAAAAATTTTTGCCTATGTCCCCGAGATGCCAAGTCTCTATGACGGCCTGACAGTGCGGGAGCATCTGGAATTTATCCGCAGGGCCTATGGCGTGAAAGTCACGGATCAGGACGTTGAGGCGTTGCTGGCGCGATTTGAATTGCAGGACAAGCAGGAAAGGCTTGGGAATGAGTTGTCCAAGGGAATGATGCAGAAAGTCAGTATTTGCTGCGCGCTGTTGATCAAGCCCCAGGCTATTTTGCTGGACGAGCCCATGGTGGGCCTGGATCCGGCGGCCATTAAAGAGCTGAAGCAAGTGGTGTTGGAGTTAAAGGAACAGGGAGTCACGGTCTTGATCAGCACCCATATGCTGGAAATGGTCAGGGAATTGTGGGACGTGACCTTTGTCATGGATCGAGGGCATATTTTGGGAAGTTATACCAGGGAGCAAGTGGGCAATGAGGATTTGGAGGAGCTTTTTTTTCATGTGACCGCACGGAGCGGGGAGGAGCGCTCGGAAGGTGATCAGTCCGAAGAGAGAAGCACGGAAAGCGGACAGAATGGGCAAATGTCCCCGGAATCGGGGCCGACAGCGGAAAAAGGCGCGAAAGGAGGCCGGTAGGATGAGCGCCCTGTTATATTTGTACCGTCGTTCTTTTTGCAATCGAGTGAAAAAGGCCTTGCGGAAGCCCGCTACCTACTTTTTCCTCATATTTTTTGGTTTATATTTCTTTTTGCTGCCGTATTCCTTTCGGGTCATGTTAGAGGACTGGAAGCTGGATTCGCCGGAAGGAATGGTGATTGTTTACGCAGTATTCGCAATTTGGATCATTCCAACGAATTTTGTTGCTTATGCCAGGAGGAAAGGGCTGCTTTTTCGGCGTAGTGACATACATTTCCTGTTCCCGTCGCCCATAAGTCCGAAGACGGTTTTGCTTTACACTCATTTGAAAACACAGCTGACAAATCTGATATGGAATATCATTCTTTTTCTTGCGGGATTGTATTTGTTTCGTGTGGCCTTGTGGAGAATGGTTTTCTATTTTTTGTTTGCCACTCTTGCGGAAAATGTTTTGGAGGCCAGCCTCGTTTTGGTTTTGTATGGCTCGGAGCGTCTGGGAGAGAAGCGACAAAAGGGACTGATGATAGGGGCATATGCTTTGATCGGGATTTTGGTGCTTCTGGGGCTCGGTGTATATTTAAAAGAGGGTTTGTCCGGGCAGTGGGTCAGAAGTTTTCTGGGAGGCGATGCGATACAGCTTGTTCCCGTCATCGGCTGGTATATCGCTGTGCTGCATTTGCTTTTCTTAGATCCCACACCGGTGAGTGTGGCGGGAGGTCTGCTTTATTTTGGGTTGACGGCGGTGTTGTTTGCCATGGCGGTTCGTATGAGGTGTCTTGGGGATTATTATGAGGATGCCGAAAAATTTGCGGACGATTATGAAGAAGCCGTGGAAAAGCGCAGGCAAGGAAGGACGGATGTCCGGATCGGCAAAAGGAACAAACTGGGCAAGGCGCATATCGTTTATCGGGGCAGCGGCGCCAGGGCCTTGTTTTACAGACAGCTTTTGGAATATAAAAAGAGTCGTTTCTTCTTGCTGGATTTCAATACCTTGGTCAACCTGGGTGTGGGAATCGGTATTGCTTTTCTTTATTGTAAGGAGGGAGGATTTGGCGACTTTAATGATTTTATCTTACCGGCGGCCATGGCTTATGTTGTGCTGATATTCGCGGGTTATACCGGGAAATGGGGGAAAGAACTTTTGTCTCCCTATACCTATTTGATTCCGGACAATGCTTTTCGAAAATTGTTTTATGCCACTGTGATCCAGCATATTCAGGCTTTGATCAATGGCATCCTTTTTGTGCTTCCGCCGGCCCTGGTGATGGGGCAGCCCTTGTTTACCCTGGTTTTGAGCGTTCTTAGTTACGTGCTGCTTTGCGCCTGTAAGCTTTATGCCCAAACCGTTGCGGAGGTGGCGGTGGGTGGCGTCCTGGGCCAGATGGGCAAGCAGTTTTTCAAGCTTTTCCTCCTTGGAATCATTATTACCGCCGCGGCAGGGATGGGGATTTTGGGATACATGATGGGCGGAATCAACCTCGCCTACCTTCTGATCCTGGTGCTGTTAGCAGGCGCTCTGGCAATTCTTATGACCATCTCTACCCTTTGCTTTTACCGGATGGAAATGGTGCAATAAACGGCGGATATAGTACGTTGCATTCTTTGTTTGTCAATATGAAAAATGCCGCATCCGGTATAACCGGATACGGCATTTTTCATTCATCCAGAGAATATCACAATGATTGTGATATTTGTAAGCCGCTTGTCTGATTAACCTACTACGGTTACGTTGGTCGCACGGATCTTGCTGCTGTTCTGAGGATCGCTCTCGGTATCGAAAGTAACCTTCTGGCCCTCCTCCAGAGACTTGAAGCCCTGAGCGTTGATAGCGGAGAAGTGTACGAACACTTCAGTGCCATTGGCGTCGTTGGTGATGAAGCCATAACCTTTCTGTGCGTTAAACCATTTTACTGTGCCGTGATTCATACTGTGAACCTCCTTTGATGAGTGGGGCATATGTGCCCATTTATAGTGAGTGCGGAGCCTTGCAGGACGCACATACTGCACTTTTCGTGCAATATAGACGATTTGTATCCTTCCATGTGGGGCAAAAAAATCACATATTTTTGTAAATCATCATCAAAAGTAACAATGACTTACAAAAATATGTGAAATCAATGACTTTCAGTAAGGATACGAATAAAATATAACACCCTTTATTACATTTGTCAATGATTTTTTAAAATATTTTGATTAATTTTTTTCCTATTTTGACTGGATTTTGATAAACGGATGGAGATGGAATCTGTGGACGTTGTAAGAATCCATTGGAGGTGATATACTAAAGGAAATTTCACAATGATTTCAAAGGAGGGTATCATATGTGTACGGCAGCAACTTATTTTACAAAAGACTTTTATTTCGGCAGAAATCTGGACTATGAGATTTCGTTCCATGAACAAATAGCGATTACGCCCAGACAATTTCCTTTTCATTTTCGTAAAGTGAAAGCTCTGGAAACGCATTACGCCATGATCGGCATGGCCACGGTAGTGGAGGGATATCCGCTTTATTATGATGCAACCAATGAAAAAGGGCTGAGCATGGCGGGATTGAATTTTCCGGGCAACGCGGATTATAAGGAACCCGTGGAGGGCAAGGACAATGTGGCGCCTTTTGAGTTTATTCCATGGATTCTGGGACAGTGCGCGAGCCTGGCCAAGGCCCGTGCTCTGTTGGAGCGCATGAACATGGTGAAAATCAACTTCAGTGAGTCGCTGCCCTTGTCGCCCCTGCATTGGATCATCTCGGACAAGACCGGTTCTATCACTGTGGAATCCGTTAAGGGCGGATTGATGGTTTATGATAATCCGATTGGCATATTGACCAACAATCCTCCGTTTGAGATGCAGATGTTCCAGTTGAATCAGTATATGGGCTTATCTGTTGAACAGCCTGAAAATCATTTTGCCAGGGATCTGCCGCTTACGACATTCAGCAGAGGGATGGGGGCTTTGGGACTTCCCGGGGATCTTTCTTCCGTTTCCCGCTTCGTCAAGGCCGCTTTTACCAAGATGAATTCCGTGTCCGGAGATTCCGAATCCGAGAGTGTCAGCCAGTTTTTCCATATCCTGACATCTGTGGAGCAGCAGCGCGGCCTGGTACACATGGGCGAGAATCTCTACGAATACACCATCTATTCTTCCTGCTGTAACGCGGACAAGGGAATTTATTATTATACGACTTACGAGAACAGCCAGATTACGGGTGTGGATATGCACGCGGAAGATCTGGACAAGGATCAGGTCGTTACCTATCCTTTGATCACGGGACAACAGATCCGGATGCAGAACTGCTGAGAGTGTTTTGCGATTGCTGTTGCATCATTTCAGATTTTATTAAAAGCCTTGACAGAACGCCAAAAGTTGGTATATAATATTTTGCGTTAAACACAAGGCTTATCGGGGTGTGGCTCAGTTTGGCTAGAGCGCCTGGTTTGGGACCAGGAGGCCGCAGGTTCGAATCCTGTCACCCCGACTTGCTGAAAAAGAATTAAAATGGCTACAAATCCACTAAATATGCGGGTTGTAGCCATTTTATTTTTCTGATTTTATAACTATTACTTACGAGAATTTGTCATAATTATAGGATTTTTTGTCATGAATTTGTCACGAAAAAATGGTGCTTGCGAGTTTTTCCGAAGCCTCCCTTTTGGCTTTTTCATCCCTTTCCATCATGGAGTGTCTGTATACCGATTTCATGACATGATCGCTTCTCCACCCACCCATCCGCATGATGTCCGCATCGGCTATTCCCATACTGGACATTTGGCTAGCGAAGTAGTGACGGAGCTTGTGGATAGAGAAATGCGGGATACCAAGATTGGATTCCAGGTTCCCGAGGTATTTTGAGATTGAGCCTGGGTGCCCTTTGTAGATGTATCCCTGTGACCGTATTTTATCCGCAAGCTGTGTAGGTATTATGATATCCCTTGTGCTTTCCGTGGTTTTGGTGGCCTTGACTATCCATTCTTTGTTTTGGTCTTGCACCAGTGCCTTGTTGATATGCACCACGTCTCCGTCAATGTCATCCAGGGTAAGGGCGCAGATTTCAGATCGCCTCATTCCATAACAGGCAAGCAGGATAGGGATTTCAAACATTGTTCCTGCTGATTCTGACAGGATTGCCTTTATATCCCTTTGTGACGGCGTGTAAGGCTCAATTTTGACTTTTTGCGGCAACTTGGTATAAATCTTCATGTCTGGTCGAAAAGCCCCTAAAACAGCCGATATGAAGCCGTGGTAGTTACACACAGTCTTGGCTGACCTGCTTTTAGAAAGTTCATTGACCACTCTGTTAATATCAATCTGGCAGATGTTAGCAATACGAATCCGGCAGAACCATTCCGGTAGGCGCTTTGGCATTTCGGAGTATTCTTTGATTGTCTTGGGTGACAGCACATTCCGCTTCATGTTCACATATTCGGCTGATGCTTGCTCAAATGTCATTTGCGTGTAAGCGTTCCGTACTTTTTCCAGTTCATCCGAGATCGCTTTCAGCGCTTCTTTCTGCGTGGGTTTTCCATCAAACACAACGGAATAAGTTTTCCCCTGGTACATTTTCCGCACTCTGTAAGAGCCGGAGGGGAGTTTTTCAATTTTCATAGTATCATCCTCCATGTATTGATTATTTTTATTTTTGATGTTATAATTTAAAAACCGCCGGTACATTGGTGGCGAGGAAAATCTATGACCATATTTGACATTATCAGCAGGATAATACCTGGCATTATGTCTATCCTCAACTTTATTTATCAAGTATATAAAGACAGGAAGAAAGAGAAGTAATACATAGTCTATGGGGCTTGTGAGTTGACGGTCAGCGGACTAACCAACCGCTCCGGCGAATCTTACTAATCCAATGTAGACTGTGGTGTAGCAAGTTTCCATAGATTTCTTGACAAATCAAGCCTATTGGAATATACTTATTTCATGGTCATATAAATTTTCCTCAAATAAGGGAAGGAGGTACTCATAGGACGGTAACCTGTGAGAAAAATCCCTTAGTATTTCAGAAGCAGTTGGGCGGAAACGTCTGGCTGCTTCTTTTTTGAGCATAAAAATAACACCACAATCAAAACAAACGTTCTGATTGACCGGGCGCCCAGAAGATGATACTATTATTGTGTAGGTTGGCGTATCACCTTCGGGATATGTCATTGCCGCTCTGGTGTTGGTAGCACCGGGGCGGTTTTTATTTATTCATTTTTTCAAGTTTATCTCTATCCCATAAAAGCACTCCTGTTTTCTTGGCTAATTCTTTTGCAGATGATGTAAAATATCTGTTTGTGAGTACAACAGGAACATGGCAATCATAAAACCTTGCGCCGGAATATGCCTCTTGTACAGCTTTGTTTCCAATATCGGAAGAATAGCATTTACATTGTATTCCGTACTTTACACCGTCCTTAAATGCTATAATGTCAACGCCTTGGTCTCCGCTTCCAGGTGTTACTTCTACGTTTTCAAAATCATTTTCCTTTAATAAATTTGCGCAAAAGTGTTCAAATTCGTGTCCTTCCATATAATCAAAATTATTATTGTACATTTTTATACGCTCATTAAGTTCAGTGCTTTGAAATAACGAAGGTGTATTTTCTGATATTGATGGATAGTCTTTAAATATTCCCTTAAAGTTTTTTTCTAAGTTTTCAAAATCAGATAGATTCATTACAACTTTACGAGGTTGCGTTCCTAGTTCATCACTTACTACTCCTAATTCATGTAGTTGTTCCATAATGCGGGCGGAACGGTTAAAGCCTATTTTGTATGTTCTTTGTATCAATCCGATGGATGCCCAATTTCTTTCTATAATTGTTCTTCCAGCATCGAATATAAGGGAGTCGTATTCCCCGCATATTGAATTATTTTTGCAATTATTATCAAAAACAGTTTTTCCTCCGTTTCTGATATATTTAATGGTTTCTTCTGTGAAAGTGTAAAAATATTTAGCGTTTTCACCAAATAATAAATTATTAGAAACAATTTTGTAAGCTCTTTTTAAAAAATCTAATTCCGTAAAGTGTTTTTTCTCTAAAATCTCTTGATGATTTTTGGATGGAGGTTTATTTGAAAAAAAACCAGTAAATTCATGCTTTTCCAATACACTAAATGCTTTGTCAAGTGCATTATAAGAAGCAACAAAAGTTTTTATATCGGTTGTTGTATTTACTGTTCTTGCCATATTATTGACAAAATCTAATATGGAAGATAACGTTTTTCTGTACAGCAACATATCGCTTTCCGATAAATGATAAAAGTTATTTTTATATGTTGATAAATTACTATCTAATTCATATAATTGCCGTGTCTGTTGCTCAATTATACTATCTAGCTTTTGCTTCTCTCTATCATATTTTGTGAGCAGTTTGTCTTTTTTTGATTTGGAAAATAAATCCTTTATAAATGACATAATTTACCTCACATCACTCTGAAACGCCACAGCTTTTCCCAGAATATGCACTTCGTTCAGTTCTTCATTCTGAAAAATCATATCTTCAAAAGCTGGATTTTCCGCATGGAGAATAAGAGTTGCCCTTTCCCTGTAGTAATAAAGTCTTTTAAGGGTAGCTTCGCTTTCGTTGTTTACTACAACAGCGGCAATCTCTCCGTTTTCCACCATGTCTTGTTTCCTGATAAAAATAATGTCTCCGTCTAAAATCCGAGCGTTAATCATGCTGTCACCTTTTGCTTTTAGACAGAAATCAGCTTTAATGTCCGTTCCTGCCATGACATAACTCTCCCGATCTTCATTTGTGTATCGCGGTTCTCCGCAAGCGATTTCTCCGAGCATAGGGAAACGCTTTAATTCGATAGGATATATATTAGAGAATACTGGGAGCGGGTCTTCCTCTCCATAAAAATAAGATATGTTCTTTCCGTACGCCTTGCATATCTTTTCGAGTGTTATTCTTTTTGGCTCTGATTTTCCCAACTTCCAATCACTTAGTGTAGGCTGTGAAACGCTTGCCTTTTTTGAAACGCCATAAGGAGTAGTATTAAACTCTTTAAGTAACATTTCAAATCGTTCGTATAATGCCTTTTCTCCCACGGTTTTCCCTCCTTTAAAAAATTATAAGGAAACCGATAAAAATTGCTTGACATTATAACCATACCGTAGTATATTATAAGTGTGCTAAGGAAAACCTATAAAATTGCAAAGAAATACCGCAAATATTTCTTTGTAGTTACTTCGGAATGGTTATTTTGTTATCGGTTAAGCAGAGTATATCACAATGCCGAAGTAAACGCAAGTATTATTTAGGGAAAGGAGGGATATTTTGAGAAAAAAGAAAAAGGCTCCAAAGATGGTGCGAGCATCTAAGAAGCCTTTTACATTAGTCGGCGTGATTGCCGGAAAAGTGCTTTACCGTGTGAATGTAAAGCAGAAAAAGTTGGGGCTTAATCCGTTTGATTTTTATTAAGCCACTCATGGTAGTATTTGAGAGTTTTCATGGCGCTGATTTCGGAAAATGTACGATAGTAAAACACTTGTTCTTCGATTTTGTCTTTTATGTCAGCTTTGTGAACGATGGTGTTTACTTCTGAAACGATTTCTTCATGAAGATGCTTTCCATCAGCGTGAATGAATTTCTCAAAATCTTTGAAGTCCTTCATGCTGTAGTCTCCTTTCTGTGGACTCGGCTCTGGTAAGCCTGTAAGGACATTATAGCATGGCGAAACAAAAAAGTTGTATACACATCAAAACAAAACTATAAAAAGGAAGTGATTATTTGGCAAAGTTATATAACTGCGAAGAGATCGCAGAGAGGTATGACGTTCAGGTCATTACTGTGTGGGATTGGATTCGGAAGAAAAAGCTCCCGGCAATGAAGATCGGGAAGTCTTATCGAGTCAGCGAAGAGGACTTGAAAAAGTTCGAGGATGATAGGCGGACGGTTTCGGCATAACAGATCAAATATTTCCTAAGTTAGGAAGTGATGCAGACGAAAAAAATTAAAGAGTATTGGATAACCATTGTTGTATCAGCGGCCACAACTGTTTTATTCCGCTTATTAACAGATTGGTTATTACCGAAATTGCTATAGGCCAGAAGCAATCTTGAAACAGCATTTGCAAATGGAATCGCAACATCCCAAGCGTGGACAAACTGG
>CANQNT010000083.1 GCA_947625255.1 uncultured Acetatifactor sp.
GAAAAAGTAAATGCCGATTGTGCAGGGGTAAGTTCCACAGGGAGAACAACGAGTGGAATTTAAAATTTCATTTTAGGAGTCCCTAAAAGTATTTGTTCAAATCTTGTAATCCGAAATTACATCGTATATAATGAAATTGTGAAAAATTATCGTGTTTTGGAATCTTTTTAATTCTGTGATAATACAAATTATTTTAGTAGCGCCTTGCTTATCATCTATGGTCATGGAGGAATACGGAATGGCTGAGAAGAATAATGCCAATATCGGCTTTGAAAAACAGATTTGGGACGCAGCCTGCGTCTTATGGGGACACATTCCCGCCGCAGAATACAGAAAAGTTATTGTAGGTCTTATTTTTCTGCGTTACATTTCAAGCGCGTTCGAAAAGAGATACGATGAATTGAAAGCGGAAGGCGACGGTTTTGAGGACGACAGAGACGCTTATTTGGAAGAAAACATCTTTTTCGTGCCTGAAAATGCCCGTTGGAATAAAATATCCTCTGCCGCTCATACGCCAGAAATAGGAACAGTTATTGATGACGCAATGCGGGCGATCGAAGCGGAAAATAAGAGTCTGAAAAATGTGCTGCCTAAAAATTACGCAAGCCCCGATCTGGACAAGCGTGTTTTAGGCGACGTAGTTGACCTTTTTACCAATATGGATATGGGCGACACCGAGGAAAGCAAAGATCTGCTTGGCAGAACCTATGAATACTGTATTGCTCAGTTTGCGGCTTATGAAGGCGTAAAGGGTGGTGAATTTTACACCCCTTCCAGCATTGTCAAAACAACTGTCGCCATTCTGAAGCCGTTTTCCAACTGCCGTGTGTATGACCCCTGCTGTGGTTCGGGTGGAATGTTTGTGCAATCCGTAAAATTTATCCGTGAACACGCCGGAAACCGTTTCGGCGTATCGGTTTATGGACAGGAAAGCAACGCCGACCCCTAGAAAATGGCAAAAATGAATATGGCAATCCGCGGTATCGACGCCGACTTCGGCCCTTATCAGGCGGATACGTTCTTCAATGACCTGCACCCAACCTTGAAAGCAGATTTCATTATGGCAAATCCGCCTTTTAATCTCTCTAACTGGGGCGGCGACAAGCTGAAAGATGATGTACGCTGGAAATTTGGAACCCCGCCTGCAGGCAACGCCAACTATGCGTGGATACAGCATATGATACACCACCTCGCACCTAACGGCAAAATCGGATTGGTGCTTGCAAACGGAGCTCTTTCCTCCCAAAGCAGCGGCGAAGGCGAAATCCGCAAGAAAATCATTCAGGCAGACCTTGTAGAAGGAATTGTCGCTCTTCCGACACAGCTATTCTATAGTGTAACCATTCCGGTTACCATTTGGTTTATTACAAAGAACAAGAAGCAAAAAGGCAAAACGCTCTTTATTGACGCCCGCAAAATGGGCCATATGGTTGACCGCAAGCACAGAGATTTTACCGATGAGAATATTCAGAAGCTGGCAGACACCTTTGCGCAGTTCCAAGATGGGACGCTCGAAGAAGTCAAAGGCTTTTGCGCTATCGCCAATCTTCAGGAAATTGAAAAACAGGACTTTATCCTCACTCCTGGCAGGTATGTTGGCATTGAGGAACAAGAGGACGACGGAGAACCTTTTGAAGCAAAAATGACACGTTTAACAAAAGAGTTGTCCGAAATGTTTGTCAAGTCCCACGAACTGGAAGACGAAATTCGCAAGAAGTTGGGGGCGATTGGGTATGAAATATAAGCTGGGTGATTTCACTGAATTTAATCCTAAGGAGAGTTTGCCAAAGGGAACGGTAGCCAAGAAAATATCCATGGATATACTTCAACCATTTTGCCGAGATATTCCATCATTTACAATGGAAAAATATAACGGAGGTGCCAAGTTTAGAAATGATGATACAATAATGGCTCGTATTACCCCTTGCTTAGAAAACGGAAAAACGGCAAAAGTAAATGTTTTACAAGATGGAGAAGTGGGCTTCGGATCTACTGAATATATTGTTTTTCGAGCAATATCAGAAGTTAGTGACCCTGATTTTCTGTTCTATTTAATATGCAGCCCATATGTTCGAGAGCCTGCAATAAAATCTATGGTTGGTTCGTCAGGTCGTCAAAGAGTACAGACAAGCGTTTTGGAACAGCTTGAAATAGATGTCCCGCCACTTGATATGCAAAAACAAATTGGATGCATTTTGAAGTCCTTAGATGATAGAATTGAACTTAACAATGCGATAAACAATAATTTAGAGCAGCAAGCGCAGGCGCTATATGAAAATACATTTTTGACATCATCTGCAATAGTAACTGAACATATCTCTTTATCAAATCTGATGGACTATGCTGGTGGTAGCCAGCCTCCTGCCTCCGAATTTATTTTTGATGAGAGAGAAGGGTATGTACGCTTTGTGCAAATACGAGATTACGATACAGATAGTCATATCACGTACATTCCCTTTTCGCCCAAAAATAAACTTTGCGAAGAACACGATATAATGATAGCACGTTACGGTGCTTCATTGGGGAGAATATGTTTTGGAATTAACGGTGCTTACAATGTTGCTCTTGCAAAGGTCTTTCCAAAGAAGCCCTATTATAGAGAGTTCCTACGCTGTTATCTTTCCTCGCGCACTTTTTACGAAGGAATCAATAACAAAGGAGGAAGAAGCGCTCAAGCAGGATTTAATCAAAGTGATATAGCCTCCTTTGAATTAGATTTTCCGTTAGACAACGACATAGTAAGTAATTTTGAAAAAATTGCTGCGCCTATGTTCGAGCAACGCTTACATCTCAAAAAAGAGAATCAACGATTATCCATGCTTCGTGATACGCTACTACCTAAGCTGATGTCCGGCGAGCTTGATGTATCCGACAGTGGCCTCTAAGCCGCTAAATTATTGTTTATCTATTATTACATTTTAAATCAGGAGGAAACAATTCTATGAAAAAACTGTGTGAATTAGATTTTGGATATGGAGATGCCACAAATTACCGAAAGAGCAGAAAATATTCTGAGTTTTTTTCACGAGTATTTGTTAAAGACGAAAAATTAGATCAAATAATGCGAGAAGACTCTTATTTCTTGATAGGAGACAAAGGAACTGGAAAAACCGCTTATGCTGTTTTTTTAGAAAATTACGAGTATAAAAATACTCAATCCAAAATCGTCAATCTGGAATCTACAGATTATCGTATTTTTCTTAATCTGAGGAATTTAGGTTTTTTACAGCTTTCTAACTATACACGAGTATGGAAAATTATTTTATTAATGATTATGGCAAAATTCATTAATAAACAGGATATTTCCGCCTTTGGCCCAAGACGCTCTGCTCAATTTGAGGAGTTGGCAAAAAGCATAGACAATTACTACAATAATGCATTCGTCCCGGAAATTTCAACATCTTTCAGATATGTATTTGACGAGGCGTGTTCAGGTGAAAGTAATATATCATTTAATAGCTTGAATCTGGGTTCAAATCTGAAAGCTACTACAATTAAAAAAATAAGTGATGAAGAAGTGTTAACCAAATTTCAAAATAATTTATTAGGAATGGAAAGAAAGTTTTGCGATGCGTTTTCTAGATTAAAGATTAAAAAGAACAAATTTCTTTTTATAGATAGCATTGATATAAGAGTAGATGATTTTTCTGACCAAGAATATTATGCTTGTATACAAGGTCTAGCAACCGCAATTTGGGAAATAAATAACTCTCTATTTCGTTCCATGCCAAATACGGATGGGTTTTTAAAGATTGTGCTTACAATAAGAACGGATATTTTCCCAATGTTAAACTTACATAATCAGGCAAATAAAATCAGAGATAATAGTGTCTTACTTGACTGGAGGACAACATATGAAAACTATAGGGAATCTGCACTTTTTAAGTTCTGCAATAATTTATTATCTTACAACAACGATGGAATGAATATTGAAGATTATTGGGATTTCTATTTCCCATGGCACACAGAAAGTACAAACCATCAAAAACGTGATAAAGATGACTCATTCATAAATTGTTTAAGACTGTCTCTCTGCCGTCCACGAGATTTTATTTCGATAATGAAAGCTATTCAAAAAAACACTCCGAAATCGTCAGATGTTTCAACATTAGATGGCTTTAACAGTAACTCTACCCAAAACGAAATATCAAATTATTATATAGATGAAGCCCGTGATTGGTGTTTACATAGCATTTCATCAGAGGGATTTGAAACAGTTATTTTTTTCTTCCAATTCCTGAATGGGAAACCAAGGTTTACATATGCAGAATTTGAAAAATTTTTTAAAGAATATACTAATCAAGTATCAGAGAAAAACATGGAATTATTTGACGAAATATTGGAGCAAGATGACTTCTTACAATTGCTATTTAATCTAAATATGATTTGCTATTATGACACAACGTCAGATGGTAAAGAGTTTTTCAGATTTTGCTATAGAGAAAGAGAAATATACCAACTTGACCCAAAGGTAAAAATTGGAGTCTCATATGGAGTTCATTATTCACTGCTCAAAGCATTGAATTTAGGAAGAAATTTTCAGCACCATTTTGAGGATGATTAGTGGGAGGTTCAATCGTGTCATCCTTTTACACCGAAGCCGATTACGAAAACTCTATAATCGAACTATTCAAAAACAACTTGGAATACGAATACATATACGGCCCTGATTTAGAAAGGGATTTTTACAGTCCATTATACGATGAAATTTTAGAAGACTCTCTGCAGCGCATCAACGGCAATCTGCCTTCCGCCGCTTTGGACGATGCCCTTTTTAAGCTGAAAAACTTTGAGAATGGCTCTCTTGTGCAGAAAAATGCCGTCTTTATGGACTATCTGCAAAACGGTATTCCGGTTCGGTACTTTGTAGATGGCGAAGAACGCTCCTCTATTACGTATCTTGTAGATTATAAAAATCCTGACAACAACTCCTTTATCATTGCAAATCAGTGGACTTTCATCGAGAACAGCAAAAAACGGGCCGATATTATCCTGTTCCTGAATGGTCTGCCAATAGTGCTTGTGGAGCTGAAATCTCCTTCCCGTGAAGAAACGGATGCTTCCGAAGCATACCGGCAGCTTCGCAATTATATGCAGGAAATCCCGTCGATGTTCATCTATAACGCTATCTGTGTAATGAGTGACCAGCTTACATCAAAGGCAGGAACAATTACTTCCGGCGAAGACCGCTTTATGGAATGGAAAACCAAAGACGGCAGCTATGAGAACACACAGTTTGCCCAGTTTGATACCTTCTTTGAGGGAATATTCCAAAAAGAAAGACTGCTTGATATACTTAAAAACTTTATCTGTTTTTCCAATGAAGGAACGCAAGAATCCAAAATTCTCGCCGGATATCATCAGTACTTCGCCGTAAACAAAGCAGTCGTCTCCACAAAGAAAGCCACCGTCACCGACGGAAAAGGCGGCGTCTTCTGGCACACGCAGGGCAGCGGCAAGTCGCTGTCTATGGTATTCTATGTTCATTTGCTGCAGGAAGCGCTGGACAGTCCCACCATCGTT
Source organism: uncultured Acetatifactor sp. (assembly GCA_947625255.1). Lineage (GTDB taxonomy): Bacteria > Bacillota > Clostridia > Lachnospirales > Lachnospiraceae > Acetatifactor. Next base: position 5,524 of record CANQNT010000083.1, read on the forward strand.
GTACTCACTGACCGCAACGATCTTGACGACCAGCTTTACGGACAGTTTGCAAAATGTAAGGACTTTCTCCGCCAAGAGCCAATGCACGCCGAAAGCAGAGAGCATTTGAAGTCCCTGCTTGCAGGCAGACAGGCAAATGGTATTATCTTTACTACCATGCAAAAATTTGAGGAATCCTCAGAGTCTCTCTCTGACCGCAGAAATATTATCGTAATGGCGGACGAAGCGCATCGCGGGCAGTACGGACTTGCCGAAAGAATCAAGATTACAAAGAATGCAGAAGGCGAGGAAGTCGCCAAACGTGTCATCGGCACCGCCAGAATTATCCGCAACACCTTGCCTAACGCCACCTACATTGGCTTTACCGGAACGCCTATTTCTTCCAAAGACCGCAGTACCCGTGAGGTATTCGGAGATTATATCGACGTATACGATATGACACAGGCAGTTGAGGACGGCGCCACAAGACCGGTCTATTACGAAAGCCGCGTAATCAAACTGAATCTTGACGAACAAACCCTAAAGCTGATTGATGCCGAGTACGACATTATGGCGAACAATGCCGACCCCGAAGTGATTGAAAAAAGCAAACGCAAACTTGGACAGATGGAAGCCGTACTTGGAAATGACAATACGATCAATTCCCTAGTCTGCGATATTCTTGATCATTACGAAAAAAACCGCGAAAATCTGCTCACCGGCAAAGCGATGATCGTAGCGTATTCAAGACCGATCGCGTTGAAGATTTATAAGCGTATTTTGGAACTGCGCCCCACTTGGACGGAAAAGGTGGGCGTGGTGATGACATCCGGCAACAACGATCCCGAAAAATGGCGGCAGATTATCGGCAACAAACATCATAAGGACGAACTGGCAAAAAAATTTAAAGACAATAACAGCCCGATGAAAATTGCCATTGTTGTAGATATGTGGCTGACAGGTTTTGATGTGCCTTCTCTTGCTACCATGTATGTCTATAAGCCGATGGCCGGGCATAATCTTATGCAGGCCATTGCCCGTGTCAATCGCGTATTCCGGGACAAAGAAGGCGGTCTGATCGTAGACTATATAGGTATTGCTTCCGCTCTCAAACAGGCGATGAACGATTATACAACCCGTGACAGGAAAAACTACGGTGATACCGACGTAGCAAAGGTTGCCTATCCCAAGTTCCTTGAAAAGCTCTCCATCTGCCGTGATAAGTTCCATGGATTTGATTATACCAAATTTATGAATGGCACGGATCTGGAACGGGCAAGAACCATCAGCGGAGCAGTCAACTTTATGATTGCCAGAGAAAAGGTTGATGATAAAGACAGTTTTGTAAAGGAATCGCTTATGCTTCATCAGGCGCTGTCCCTTTGCTCATCCCTTGTAGACGAAGCGATGCGGTTTGAGGCGGCGTTTTTTGAGTCGGTGCGGGTGCTTGTTTTGAGACTGACAAACACCGGCGTCGGAAAGAAGATTTCACTGCCGGAAATGAACGCCCGAATCGGCGAGCTGCTGAAGCAGAGTATCAAGAGCGACGGCGTGATCAATCTGTTTTCCGACATCAAAGAAGAGTTTTCCCTGTTTGACCCCAAGTTTCTCGAAGAAGTCGCCAATATGAAAGAGAAAAACCTTGCCGTGGAGCTTCTCAAAAAACTAATCGCCGAACAGGTCTTTGTATATCGCAGGACAAATGTGGTAAAATCCGAGAAGTTCAGTGAGATTATGCAGCGTTCTCTCAATGCGTATCTCAACGGAATGCTTATCAATGAAGAAGTGATCGAAGAAATGCTGAACTTGGCCAAACAAATTGCGGCGGCGCAGAAAGAAGGCAAACAGTTGGGGCTGACCGACGATGAGCTTGCTTTCTATGACGCCCTCACAAAACCGCAGGCAATTAAGGATTTCTATAATAAAGAGGAATTGATCGCTATTACAAAAGAGCTTGCGGATACGCTGCGAAGAAACAAGACCATTGACTGGCAAAGGCGGGAATCTGCAAGAGCCAAAATGCGCATGCTCATCAAAAAACTCCTTAAAAAGCACAAATACCCGCCGGAAGGTATGGAAGACGCGGTTCAGACCGTAATGACACAATGTGAACTATGGACAGATTACACTGATATGGATGAATCAGGCCACAAAATTATTGAGTATTCTTTTCAGCCGGAACAAAATTTAAGCATGGCCGCGGAATCTCCTACATCATATGGAAAGTCAAAGTAATTCTATAGGGGAGGAAATATTTATTTTCCTCTCCTATCTCACCACCCACAAAAACCGTTCTATTTTGTTACTACCTTATGTACCGTACTCTTACTGATCCCAAACTGTTTCGCGGTCTGCCTTACCGTGGCGTTTTCTTCGATAATATAATTTGCAATCTCTATTGCCCTCTCCTCTATATAACTTTTCAAGGAAACCCCCTGCAATCACCGTGTTTTTACAGTGTATGCAGGGAGGCGGGGATGTATGCAGGGTTGAGAGGGGTTGGGTTGTACTTCTTTATCCGGTTGCTTTGCAATGAGCAGCATCCTCAAAGAGGCAAAACTTCTGTTGTCTGATCCATTAAATCATCTTATTCTCATAATCCTGTAATTCATGGAAAATGCTGTCGACAAAAACAATATCATCAACAATTCGATATAACATAAAATATCGGTGGGAAAGAAAATTGATTCGACGATACCCCAATTCTTTCAATCTTGGATTTTCACATAGCTTCAAACTACCGGCAGCAGCTTTCAAGCGCCGTATTGTCGCTTCAAAATCATCCAGAAGATTGATTGCCGCCTGTTTACTTTTCTTCTCGGTGAGCAAGTATTGGATATATTGATCCAGATCTGCTTCTGCATCCGCCGTTACTGCTATTTTATAATCCATATTTTTCCCTCATATCGGAAACTATTTCCTCTGCAAATTTGTAATCTCCCTGTGTGGCACCATTCCTTGACCGTTCGAGCTTTTCCAATAATAATTCTTCCGACATGGGCATATATGGATTTTTCTGCACTCGCTTTATTTCAAATGGAAAACCGTTGTTTGCAACAGCCTGCGTCAAAAACATCCTGATCGCGGAAGTTGTATCAGTACCAAGATCTTTAAATAAACGGTCCGACTTTTTCTTTAATTCATCATCCACACGTACCTGAATTGTACTGGCCATCTTTGCGCACCTCCTTTTTTAATTATAATATGATATCATTGCTATTTCAATACATTTGTAATAATCTTGATAAATAAATTTAAATGACAAGCCAAAAATCCGCAGAATGAATCTCTACACTCTGCAGATATCATATTTCATATCATTTTTTTAAGTTCCCAAAAATACTTTGCTATCAGCGATTATTCTAATTTATGACCCACACGAATACAACATCTGTGCAATTTGGGAATCTCTTCGGATGAGCCGTCCAACGTATCCTGCTCTTTATTGTTATAAAATACAAGTCCCAGTGTTCACTGTTTATAACTTCAATTTTCCTCCGTCACATACCGGATAATATCGCCCGGTTCACATTCCAGCACAAAACAGATGCGGGCAAGAATATCCGCATCGGTCTTTTCCACGTGCCCGTGATACCACTTGTCAATGACCTCAAAGCGGGTGTTCACGGCACGGGCAAGGGCGTTTCTGGTGATCTGTTTCTGATCCATATATTTTTTCAGGTCAATCTCAATGTGTCCGTAATGATTTAAGGTGAACAATTCTTTTTCCATAAAGTTATTACCTGTGATCCAATTATATATGAAAATGATTTGGTTTTCCTTTCTCTTGAAACTGATATATATTGCTTTCTGTTTATATCCTATCTGAAAAGTAACGTCTTGACGAATCTCTTATATATAGTTACTATATAAATAGTTATTTATATGAAGGTGTACATATTGCCTACTTTATAACAGGGGATCAAGGATCTCCAAAGTAAAGGAGGCTGATACCATGAAACGATATGGGTACATACGGGTTTCTGCAAAAGAAAAGATCAGAATCCCGTACGGCAGTTACTGGCACTGCAGGAATATGACATTGTTGCAGTAAACAATTTTCAAAAATTGACCAAAAAATAAGGAATCTTGTCTATTTTTGGTGTAAAATTAAGTGACCAAACTCAAACCTTACGAAACAAAAAATGGAGGATTCCTTATGGTCAATTTTACATCAAATACTTACCAATTGAAAAGAGAAATTTTAACTTTTTCCAATAAAATTTCCTACTCCCTCCCAAACCCGACAAAAAATTCTCTGCTGACATGTCTTACGGCATCCTTGCATCCAAAAGCTGTCTCCTCACTGATATCGCCGACCAGCTTCATGAAAAGGCCCAAAAGGTCAATTCCGTCGACCGTTTCTCCCGCCATCTGGATAAGGG
>CANQNT010000084.1 GCA_947625255.1 uncultured Acetatifactor sp.
AAAGCCTGGCATCTCGTTTTGGCCTTATCTCCTGCGGTAAGCCTTATGCTGCTAACGCTAACTTAATGACATTGATTACGGAAGATATTACGGTAAGTATTACGGCAAATATTATGGGAACTATTATGGCAACTATGGGCATGATGACGTGAAATAGTTCCATCGGGTGAGATATTGGATATGACGGGATTATGCTTTTAGAGCTTTCAATATTATCATGAGGGAATGATTGTGTAATGTACAAGAGAAGCTTGCAAGGTGGGTTAAAGCATCTTGATTTCTTGCTGATCGATATCGTGTGTCTGCATATCGCCTTTATTTTATCCTACGTAAGCCGTCATGGGGGCGGGAATCCTTACGCTATCGAAGAATATGCAAGCATATCAATCGTGCTTTCATTGATTGATATCGTAGTAGCCAATCTGTTTGGATCGCTTAAGAATGTATTAAAACGTGGGTATTATAAAGAATTTGCGATGACGATCAAGCACGTCTGCCTGGTGGAACTGCTCATGACGTTTTATTTATTCGTGGTGGGCCAGGGTTCCGCATACTCCAGACTGTTGTTCATGTTTTTCCCGATTTATTATGTGATCGTCAGCTATATCGGCAGGATTTTGTGGAAACGCGCGTTGATTAAATGGATGTCGGTGAAGAAGAATCGTTCCCTGCTGGTGATCACGACGCAGGAGATGGCGGATTCGGTATTAAAGAACATTCAGGTAAACAGTCATGAGATTTATCATGTATGCGGCGCGGTTGTCATTGACAAGGATCGGCAGGGAGAGAAGATCAACAATATTTCCATAGTCGCGAATCAGGACAACGTGGCGGAGTATGTCTGCCGGGAATGGGTGGACGAAGTGCTTTTGGTATTTCCGAACAGTCCGTCGGAATACCATCAGGATCTGGTGGACAAGCTCATGGAAATGGGCGTGGTAGTACATACAATGATCACTTTTCCTGATAAATGGATGAATCAAAAGAGTATCGTGGAGCGTCTGGGCGGGTATACTGTACTTACCACCAGCATCAATCACGCCACCACGTTTCAATTGTTTGCAAAGCGCAGTCTGGACATTGTCGTGTCCCTGGTGGGCTGTCTGATGACGGGGATGATCTTTATTTTCATTGCCCCCGTTATTTATATCAAATCGCCTGGTCCCATTTTCTTTACCCAGACCCGGGTGGGGAAAAATGGTAAAAAGTTCAAGATGTATAAATTCCGCAGTATGTATATGGATGCGGAGAAGCGCAAGAAAGATTTGATCGAGCAATATCATATGGAAGATGAGATGATGTTCAAGCTCGAAGGCGATCCCAGGATCATCGGCTGCGTGGTGCATCCGGACGGTACTTTCAAAAAGGGTATCGGCAATTTTATCCGGGATACCAGTTTGGATGAATTTCCGCAGTTCTTTAATGTTTTGAAAGGCGATATGAGTCTGGTGGGCACGCGGCCTCCGACCTTGGATGAGTGGGATCGGTACGAGTTTCATCATCGTTCCCGTCTGGCGATTAAGCCCGGCATGACCGGGATGTGGCAGGTCAGCGGGCGGAGCCAGATCAAGGATTTTGAAGAGGTTGTAAAGCTGGATAATCAGTATATCGTCGATTGGAGCATGGGGCTGGATCTGCGGATCCTGTTCAAGACCGTCGGCGTGGTGTTGGGCCGGGTAGGAAGTATGTAGGTTATATAGACAAAGGTATTGGAGTACAATTGTTGCCGAGAGCACATTGTCCGAAGATATCCGCATATGGTGATCGCCATTCCGCATACGGAAAATCGGGTGCGGAATGGCGAAGCTTACCCTAATGAAACCTATGCGAAAGGAGAGGCAATGTGGTACGCGGTGTGGGTCCGAACCGGACAGGAACAGAAGGTTTTGGATTTATGTGTTGAGAAAATTGAAGATCGGGAAGCGTTTGAAGAATGTTTCCTGCCCAAATATGAGAAACCCAGGAAAGTAAACGGTCAGTGGGTTAAGCGAGAAGAGATCCTGTTTCCAGGGTATCTCTTTTTTGTTGCGGAAAATCCGGAGAGACTGCAGGGGGCGTTAAGGGGGATCCCGGAGTTCGCCAAGGTGCTGGGGGATGAGGACGGGGCGATTCCGTTGTATGAAGAGGAAGTGGAATTTTTACAGAAGCATATTAATGAGAAGAAAGTGTTCGAGATGAGCGTCGGGGAGATCGTTGGGGAGAAGCTGGTGATCCTGGAGGGACCGATGATGGGACTGGAGGGAAAGGTTGTGTATGTGGACCGGCATAAAAGATGCGCGGTGCTGGAGGTGGAGTTCTTTGGGAGAGTGGTGAAGATGAAAGTTGGGCTGGAGATTGTGGGGAAGAGGGAAATTGCTTGAGTGGAGTTATTATATTAGATGGATCGTGGGATGGTTGAAATATAATGGGGGAAATAAAAATGATAGAAGTGTGAAAAGGATAGGTAAGAAGAAGTTATAAAATGTGCAGGTATGAAAAAGTGTGATTAGAAGTTAAAGGATATTGCGAATCGAATAATATTATCAGAACATAATAAGAATGTCAAAAATATAATGGGAGAATCAGTTACATTTTAGTATATGAAGATAAGTAATTATTTGCAATGTCTGGGACAGTGCCGAAAAGGAGTGTGCTGATGGTTGTTGCTGGAGGATGAGGAGGGGGCGATTTTGCTGTCGAGGAAGAAGTAAAATTCCTGTAGAAGCATATTAATGAGAAAAAAGTGTTTGAGATGAGCAGCGGGGAAATCATTGGGGAAAAGCTGATAATTTTTGAAGAGTCCATGATGGAACTAGAAGGGAAAGCTTTGTATGTGAGTCGGCATAAAAATGTGCAGTGCTAGAGATTGAGTTCTTTGGGAGAATGGTGAAAGGTAAGGGTTATATCTGTGGCTTTGAGAGTCTTGTGGTCATTTGACAGATAGCTACGTCAGAGATAAGGATGCGGTCATATAGCATTTACGATTTGTGAGATGTTTGCTTACTATAAGTCAAGAAATATTAACCTTTTGCAATAGTTGGAAGAGAAGTACAGGGCTTTTGACTACGGCATGAGTACGCTGCACTGCTATGATTTTGATGACTTGGTGGCAGAAAACGGAAACAATTGTGGTTGGTTTCAGGACCGATATGAATGAGATTGATGGGAAAGTTGAAAATTGTTTAGATTATCGTGTTGGACTTGTCGACTTTCCAAGATTGGAAGTGTTGAAGTATCTGCTGGAGAGAGGCAGTTCTGTCGTCTTAAGACCCAGCGGTACAGAACCCAATTTTAAGATATACATAAGTGTGGCAACTGAAAGAAAAACATGGTGCAAGTATCGGAAAAGATTGAGGAAATACAAAAGAACTAGAAGAAAATCACATTAATATTTATGACTTTTGTGTAACTAAAAAATAGAAAGGCTATGGACATGAATTGCAACTGGTTTAGATTAATTCTAAGAGTGCCCAAGGTTAAGCATGATAAAAACCTTTTGCTGAAAAGCATTTCTGTAATTTTTAATATCGATAATACTGAACTAATCATTGAGAATAATGTAGAGATTCGTGGTGCAACTCTTGAAGATGGATGCGTTGTTGGAGCCGGTGTTGTAGCAGCTGGACAGTTCAAAAACAATTGTGTAATTGTAGGCAATCGGACGAAAATAATTAAAAGATTGGGGGTAGATGGTGTTGATTAAAAGAAAAATCTTGTTCTTTGCCCATTATTACGCTCCTGATGTTGCATCCACGGGACAGATTCTTCAAGACCTAGCAGAAGGAATGCAAGAAAGCTTTGAAGTAACAGTTATTTGTACAGTTCCTTCTTATAGCGGTGTAATTGAAAAAAAATATCATAAGAAAAAGCTCTATAAAGAAACAATTAATGGCGTAAGGATTATTCGGATTTCTGTTCCAGAATTCAGAAAAAACAGTAAAATGAGCCGTATTCATAACCTGTTGGCATATTTTTGGGGGGCCAGAAAAGCTGTAAAAGCAATAGGGCAACAGGATTATGTTTTAGTTATTTCTCAACCGCCAATTATGGGTGGAATGTTGGGAGTATATGGGAAAAAGAAAATTAGGAATGAGAATGGGTGTCCTCCAAAACTAATTTATTGTATTCAGGATTATAATCCAGAGCAGATTGAGGCGGTAGGATATTTTCAAAACAAAATGCTGATTGCAGTAATGCGATGGCTGGATAAACGAACCTGTAGGAAAAGCGATTTAATTGTTACAGTTGGACGAGATCTCATTGAAACATTAAATAAGCGTTTTGCGGGCAAAACGGTGCCGAATTATACGATGATTAACAACTGGATTGATGAAAAACAAATTCATCCACTTTCGTCCGAAGATCCAGGGGTGATTGCTTTTAAACGTAGTTACGACATTGAAGATAAGTTTATTATTATGTACAGTGGAAATATTGGCTTGTATTATGACTTAGAAAATGTCATTAAAGTCGCTGGGAAGTTTTGCAATGCCAAAACTTCCGATGGGAAAGACGTAGTTTTTGTATTTGTGGGTGACGGTTCTGTTTTGAGCAAACTAAAGGCTTATAGAGAAAAGTGCGGACTTGAAAATATAGTGTTCATTCCATATCAGAATAAGGATAATCTTATTTATAGCCTAAATGCTGCAGATGTCCATTTATGTATGAATGCTAAAGGAATGAAAGGCGTGTCTTGCCCATCAAAGTTTTATGGAATCGCAGCATGTGGGAAACCAATACTTGGTGTCCTAGAATCTGGGAGTGAAATTCAAATGCTGATTAAAGAAATAAACAATGGTCTTGTTTCAGATCCAGGTGACATTATGTCTATTGAAAAAAATATACAGACATTCATAAATATGGCTGGCAGTGAAAAAATTGTTCAGATGGGATTGCGAGGACATGAGTATCTTATTCAACACTTCACAAAAGAAATGAGTATTAAAAGGTACATGGAAGCGATCAATATGTTGTAAAAAAGGATAGAAAGGAAATTAATATGAGAATTATTGCGTTTATGCCAATAAAGCTACACAACGAGCGCTGCCCGGGAAAAAATATTCGAAATCTTGGAGGCAAACCACTACTTCAATATGAACTTGATAACCTGAAAGAAACAGGACTTTGTGACAGTATCAATGTTTTCTGCAGTTCTGAAGATGTGATTCCTTTTCTACCGAAGAACGTAAATTTTATTAAGCGACCGAAATATCTTGATTTGCCCACGTCAAATTTCACGCAGTTAGCGGAAACTTTTATTTCCGAGCAGGACGCGGATATTTATGTTCTATTACATGCTACGGCTCCGTTTATTTCTGTACAGACAATGACAGAATGTATAGAAGCCGTCAAAACAGGAGAGTATGATTCTGCTTTCTGCGCACAAAAAATTCAAACCTTTCTTTGGCAGGATAATAAGCCGATAAATTTTGACGCTGCGAATCTTCCCCGTACGCAGGATCTTAAGCCGGTTTATCAAGAGACGTCGGGAGTGTATGTCTTCCAAAAAGAGGTGTTTTTCAGATATCACAGAAGAATTGGCGTGAATCCCTTTATTAAAGTGGTTACGCTCAAAGAAGCTATAGATATTGACGAAGAAGAAGATTTTACAATTGCCGAAGCGATGCTTAACGTTAAAATTTGAGGTGATTTAGATTGGGAGTAAGAATTTTGGATGTCACCCTGCGTGATGGAGGGATTGTTAATAATTTCGAATTTGGCGAGAAGAACATGAAGAGGATTCTTTCAGCAATTGAGGATTCTGGTGTTGATTTTATTGAACTCGGTTACCTGGAAAAGAACACGGGAACCGTGCGAGGAAGGAGTCAGTTTATCAATGAAAAAGTAATTCCCAGATATTTTCTCACCAAGAAAAAACCAGGAGTAACATACTCGGTAATGTTTGATTATGGAAAATTTGATGTAGATGTCCTTGGCAATAGAGAAAAAAACGGGATAGATGCAATTAGATTTGCGTTCCATAAAAGAGATTTTAGCAAGGTAAAGCCAATTTATGAGAAGCTTATTCAAAAAGGATATGAAACTTATATGCAGCCAATGATAACGCTGCATTATACAGACGAAGAATTAAAGGAACTTGTAGCATTGGCGAATTGCCTAAATATTAAAGGGCTATATTTTGTGGATACATTTGGACAGATGCATCAATCTGATATAGAACGCCTTTCATGCTTTTTTGACAGGGAATTGAGAAAGGATATAGCGTTAGGATTTCACTCGCATAATAATATGCAAATGGCTTTTGCTAATACAATTGCGTTTTTACAGTACAAAACTGAGCGGAATAAAATGATAGATAGTTCTGTTATGGGAATGGGGAGAGGCGCAGGAAATCTTAATACTGAGATGATTTTACAGTACTTAAACTTGTACTATGGAATCCAATATGATATTCATCCCCTTCTGAAAGTGATGGATTCTATATTAAACAAGATCAAGGCACAGTATACTTGGGGATATTCCGCAGAATATTATCTTTCCGCTATTAATGATTGTTCACCTGTTTACGCGGGACATTATTATAAGAAACACATGCTTCAAATCGAACAAATTAATGAACTTTTAGGTATGATAAAAGGTGAGAAGCGAATTTCCTTTGACAAGGAATATGCGGAGGAAATATATAGACAATATAATGCAAGGAGAAATAGAGAAGCAATTTCAGAGATAGAAAAGCTTCGTAGTTTCATTTCAGGTAAAAAGATATGTGTTCTTGCACCAGGAAAGAGTTTGCTGAGGGAGAAAGAAAAAGTTATGGAAGCAATTAATCATGTTGATTTGACTGTTAGTATTAATTGCTCTGTCTTCAACTCGGATATTATTATGGTAACAAGAGATGATGCAATAGAAAAAATCACAATAGAAGGGAATCAAATAATAGTTACTTCAAATGTAAATATTTGCAAAAATGATAGAATATTTGTGATTGATTATCTTAGGTGGATCTCGATTATTGACGGTGAAACACAAGATTCAGCAGGATATATAATCTTAAATCTTTTGATAGAATTGGGGGTGGTTGAGATATACTTAGCAGGTTTTGATGGATTTACTTCAGATATTAATGAAAATTATTTTGAGGATTCTTTGAAGCGGCCAGTAACTGCTGATCAACTTGATACAAAAAATAAACTTTTTGCAGAATTTATAAAGAGGAAAAAGAATGAAGCGAGTATTAAATTCATAACAAGTTCTATGTATGAATGGATGGTGAGGTAGAAATTGAATATTATTAATCTCATTTTTGACATGGATGGCGTTTTAATCAATTCAGTTGATGTTCAAAAAGCTGCGTTCTATGGTAGTTATCATGAAATTGTTGGTGACAGGAATTGCCCCGATTTCTCAGAATATATGAAGCATACTGGGGATTCGCTGCCAAACATATTTAGAAAAATGGGTTTACCTGTTGAAATGGCGGAGCCTTATAGGAGAATAAGCAGTTCTGCAATCGATAAGATTATTATTAATAATGAGGTTATTGAATTGATAAGATATATGAAAACTAAGGGATCAAAAGTAGCAATTTGTACGGGCAAGGATCATTATAGGACAGTAGATATTTTAAAGTATTACAATATTGATGATTGCTTCGACGTGATTATTGCTTCTGATGATATTACCGAGCCGAAGCCGTCCGCTGTGCCTGTTTTGAAGGCTATTGAGCAACTTGGCGTAAAAAAAGATAGTTGTATTGTTATTGGAGATGGATATAATGACATTTTAAGTGCCAAAGGAGCGGAAGTAAAAGTTGTTTTGACTTTATGGTATGGAGATGAGGGAGTCCCAAGAGAAGCGGATTATACAGCAGAAACAGTAAAGGAACTCGAAAACATTATTTGTGACATTCAACAAGCTGGAAGTCTCTTTTAAGAATCAACGTTATAAAAAACTTTTAGGATAATACCTTTGAATGATAAGAGTATTTCTATAATTCAGGGATAACATCAATCGAAAAAGAGACCATCGTAGGAGTTGGACGGATAATCCTGTTGGACATGAGAAGTTAGCAGCCATAGGGAAGAAAAGGATGCAGATTCACTTTTATAAACAAGGACAATGTTTTATTTTGTGTATCTTTTTGACTGGAAACGAAGCGCATTGTAACTGAAATGACATATTTTTCACTCATTAACAAATGTTTTGGGATTGCTGAAATTTTATAAACCATTGCACAAATTACTAAAACCATAACTTTTTGTGCAAAATGTATAAGAAAATATAGAGAGATAGTTTATGTTTAAAGTGAGAACCCCTATTCCTAAATTGTTCATGAAGCTACAGGGAATTAAATATGGAAAAAAATGTGAATTTTATGGGCTGCCAGTTATTCTGAGAACTAGAGATTCAGAAATATCATTAGGCAATGGAGTAGTAATAAAAAGTGGCTTTTTATCAAATCTTATTGGTTTATATCAGCGTTCTATTATTTTTGCGAGAGCGGGTGGTTCTATTATACTAGAGGATGATGTTCGTATGTCAGGAATAACAATTTATGCCAGAAATTTGATTCATATTGGAAAGCATACTAACATAGGCGGAAACACGAAAATATTTGATCATGATTTTCATCCTATAGATCCAAACGAACGACTAGAACACCCTGATGCAGGGATGTCAAGTAAGAAAATTAGTATTGGAGAAAATGTATTTATTGGATGCAATGTAATAATTCTAAAAGGAACAGAGCTTGGAGATAATTGCGTTGTGGGTGCGGGATCAGTTGTTTCAGGTAAATTTGCAAATGGTAGTGTAATAGTTGGTAATCCAGCTCGGGTAATAAAAATAATCGAGGGAGATTGTCTGAAAACTTAAAATCCAATTTGAAAGTGAAAGATAAGACTAGAGATATGATGTCAATTGAAAATATAGTAGTTTCATTAGACGCTTATAACATTAGTGAAAAGTAAAAAGTGGAGATTGATGACCAAACCAAAATATGTTTCGGACAGTTTTGGAGATATAACTCTCTAATTATTTTGTATTTTCCTATATCATTGCAAAAAGTTTCAGTTACGGATGTTACTTTGTAATGGAAAGGAGAAAGCGTATGAATGGTGCAGAGGAAAGACAAGGGATAAAGTCACGTTAAAGGTGAACAGGCTGATTTGTTTTATTCTCTACTTATATGTGAACTATAAACATAAGAAGACAGCTTAAGATTATACATTTTCAAATTTATCAGGTCCTTGAAAGGCACCAAGGTAGGAAAAGATGCTTTGTTATTGGAAATGCTCCTAACCTGGAGATTTGGATAAAAGATAGATTTGTATTCAATAGAATTGATTTTATGCTTGACAAGATAAAATGCTATCCTACACATTATATATATGTTGATACAGATGTTCTGGAAATGAACGCAAAGGAAATATGTAACTAGGATTGGCCATATATCTTGCTTAGTCGAAAATTACAGAATACTTTGGAAGAACGCTTTCATATTATTTGTCATTATGCGCCTTTCGCAGTGAATAAGTGGAAGTTTAGTCGAGCATTACTAGTACAAACATTTTAAAACAACTCGACTTTATATCATATCCATGATATAATCCCTTTATCAAGTATTTGGAGG
>CANQNT010000085.1 GCA_947625255.1 uncultured Acetatifactor sp.
GTACTCTCCCAGGCAATCCAGTTGATTAAATCCGGGTGGACTACGGTAAAGGCATGGATAGGAAATATCCCTGTACTTGACCAGGCTATCAAGCTGATTAAATCTGGCTGGACTACGGTAAAGGGGTGGATTGGTGATATACCTATTCTCTCCCAGGGCATACAGCTTATCAAGTCCGGGTGGACAACCGTGAAAGGTTGGATAGGGAACATTCCCACGCTTGACCAGGCGATACAGCTTGTGAAGTCCGGGTGGACAACCGTGAAAAACTGGATAGGCAGTATTCCCATGCTTGAGCAGGCCATTGGCCTTGCGAAATCCGGGTGGACTACCGTGAAGGGCTGGATTGGCAATCTGCCTGTTATTGACCAGGCTATCAAGCTGACGAAATCTGGGTGGACTACTATTTCCAACTTCATAGGTACGGCAACTTCGGTGGCCGTAAGTCTGACAAAATCCGGGTGGAGCAGCATTTCTTCCTGGATTGGCGATAAGGTGTCCGTTGGTATTTCCCTATTCAAGTCCGGGTGGAACAGTATCAAGTCCTTCTTCGGACTGGGGGACGGCGGTATTATCGGCGCGAACGGCGGCGTGAAAGCCTTTGCCTCTGGCGGTGTCATTGACGGCGGGTTCGGAGAGTTCTGGAACCGTCTGCCGAAGTACGCAGGAGGTACAGCCAACGCCCACGGCAGTATGTTTGTGGCCGGGGAGCGCGGTGCTGAATTGGTGGGACACGTCAACGGGCGTACCGAAGTGCTGAACAAGTCCCAGTTGGGACAGGTCATGCACCGCTCCATTGTGGACGGCATGAGTCAGTTTGCTACCTACTGGCAGGCGGTGAACTCTCACATGACCACCTGTGCCAACGGTATTATCTCTGCAATGCTCCTGTCTGCGGACGCTGTGAACGCGACCATTAAAGACCCAGAGAGTTACCAGTTTGACAGCCTGTATTCCTGGATGGAGCAGATAAATGACCGTATGGAAAACGGGCAGGCAGACGGTAGCAAGGAGCAAATTGTTTCTGGGGTTCGGGACGGTGTGCTGGAAGCTACGGCTGAACAGAACGCCCTTCTGCGGGAACAGAATAACCTTCTGCTGCGGCTGGCCGATAAACAGACCATCGTGCAGATTGGCAACAAGACCATCAAGGACGCAGTGGTTACCCAGGAGAAAGCGGACGGCTACCGCTTCACGAAGTAAAGGAGGGGGGATGAACAATGGCATATCTGATTATCAACGGGTATCAGCTTCCCCCTCCGAAGCGAGGGGTCAAGCCTACCGTGACTACTGTGGTAGACGCTGGCCGTGACGCAAACGGCACGGTGGTTGGTCAGCGGATAGGCCGCGACCAGTACAAGTTAGATGACTTGGAATGGCCGTGGCTGACCGCAGAGGAATGGAGCAGGATATTGAGTATCTTGAACAACTTCTTTGTGTACGTAACCTTCCCCGACCCGGTTACCAACAAGCCTATTACCATTAAGATGTACCCTGGTGACCGAAAGGGGGAACCGTACTATGTGGACGGCAATGAGCAACCGACTCATTACCGGGACTGTAAATTCAATCTGATTGACGTAGGAGAGTGAGGACAATGCAGAAAGTTTCTACCGCATACAAACAGAGCATGAAAGAGTCTTTGCGGGAAAGAGCGTTCATTATGGTGTCCTTCGGCCTGGTCAATCAAGAGTTGCAGGCAAAGGCACGTGTGGGGCAGGGGGATTTCTCCCCCTACTCCAACGTGTCTAATCTCTTTGGAGAAAAAACAGATGACACCATCTACGCTACCCTTGAGGAAGACTTCACGAAGGTTGATGGTTCCATGTACTTCCTGCCCCGGAACGGAGGCTACTACGACACTGGGCTGGTGAGCAGGCAACTGGTATCTGACGCATGGTGCGAGGTCATCATCAACTTCAACACGATTGCTACGGACTTCCGTGGTATCACAATCCTGTTTGGGGAGAACTACCCCATTGACTTTGACATTGTGAGCGATACCGGGTACAAGGTGGAGTTCCGGGACAATGACCAGGCAGAGTTCACCACGGAGGAAGTCTTTGAGAATACCACCCAACTGCGGCTGGTGTTCTACACCATGAAGAACCCTCAAAGCAGGCTGCGTATCTACGCTATCCGCTTTGGCTACGGTCTGGTGTACTACAACGACTCCGTGATGGCTTCCTCCCTGGAAAGCTACGTGTCCCCCATTGGAGCGGATATTCCCCAGATTGACTTCTCCGTGACCCTCAAGAACTATGACAAATACTTCAACGTGGACAACCCGCAGTCCGCTATCAACTACCTGGAAACCGGGCAGGAAATGGATATTTACTACGGCTACCAACTTCCGAACGGCGGGGAGGTTGAATGGATAAAGGGTCAACACCTGCTGTGTTCCGAGTGGGAGTTCGATGACTACACGGCTACTATCCGCTGCCAGGACGTGTTCAGAAGCATGGACACCGAGTACCGCAGAGGATTGTATTCCTCCACCGGGAAAAGTTTCTTCGACCTGGCCGTGGAAATCCTGCGGGACGCTGGCGTGACGAAGTATTACATTGACCCCCGGTTGAAGTCCCTGTTCTCTAAGAACCCTATCCCCAGGGTGCAGCACAAGGAGGCATTGCAAATTATAGCGAACGCCTGCCGCTGTGTGTTGACGCAGAGCCGGGACGGTATCATTCAAATCAAGTCCAACTTCAACCCCCTGGCCTCTATCACGTCCAACGGGGAAGCGCCCTACTCCAACGTGGGGAACGTGCTGCGGGGTGCGAAGGACGAGTACGCGACCTTCTCCACCAACTATACGGTGGTGGATGGCACAATGCTGTTCCTGCCCCGTGGCGGGGGCTACACGGGCAATACCGGGTTCGTGTCCAAAGACCAGTCTGACGGCGAGGGCAAGTTCACGGTGAACCCGACCATCACGGTCACCCAGGAAGCAATCTGTATGTACTACGGTGTGAAGTTTGAGTTCGGTCAAGCCCTGCCCTCTGGTATCATCATCCGCACGTTCAATAACCGTGAGCAGGTGGATGAATATGTGGTGGACGAGGAAATCACAAAAAGCCTGGTCATCCTGCACCAGTTTGATGACTTCGACACCATGCAGGTTGAGTTCACCGGGACGGCTGAACCGTACTCCCGCATTGTGCTGAACTACTTCGCCTTTGGAGAGGTCACTGAGTTCACGATGACAAAGCGGGATATGACTTCCTCTCCGAAAGCTATCAAGCAGGAGTTGATTAAGGAGGTCATTGTACCGTGTTACAGTTACCAGACGGGTAACCGGGAAGAAAGCCTGGTGCATGAGGAAGTGGACGTGACTCCCGGCCAGGTGGAAACCTACTACGTGCAAGACCCCTGTTATGGCTATCGTCCGTTGCTGGACGAGGTTGAGGACAAAGCGGAGGTAGTAGAGTGGGGCAATTACTACGTGACCCTGCGGTTCAAGGTATCTGGAACGTATGTTCTGGACGTGCGGGGTTACCGCTACAAAATCGTGGAGAGGTACGCAGTCAAGACCCTCAACGTCCGTGGCAAGACCGTGAAGTGGGAAAATCCTCTTATCTCCGATATGACCGTGGCGCAAGACCTGGCTGACTGGCTGGGTTCGTACTACAAGGGAGGTATTGAGTATGAGTACGACACACGGGGCAACCCGGAGATTGACGTGAACGATATTGTGTACCAGGAGAATGAGTTCCGTGAGAACATGAAGGTGACGATATACCGGGCAAGACTCAACTTCAACCAGACGTTCTCTGGCAGAATTACAGCCCGGAGAGTGGAGGGATAAGGTATGTGGCAGACACCAAAAACCGATTGGCACGGAACCGTTGATACGGAGGGGCATTACATCGGGGACAGGTTCAATGCGGTTGACTTCAACCGTATCAAGAACAACCTGGACTACCTGCGTGAAATGGCTATCAAGCTGTATAAGGAGTTCTCCATCGTGTCCCTGGGTGCTGACCGCACCCCGCAGGACTACTTCTACGCTGATGAAATCAACCAGCTTGAAGCGAACCTCAATACCATCAACGAAAACACGTTCAAAGTGTCCTACGGGTCTGCACCGACCTACGTTGACAACGGCAATACGATGGACTTTGCCGAACTGAACCGTCTGGAAAGTGCAACGCTTGACCTGTATGACAAGTTGAAAAATCAAACCGATGGAAGGAGGATGTTCACATGGAACTTCGGTATGAAAGGAGGCGAACTGTAAATGTCTTGGAAATTACTGCCAACTGACTACACGGACGCTACGTGGAACGGGAGGAAAAAGTACCAGCTTGTCAACAACGATGACAGCACTGTGTCGTTGGAAGATGTGACGGTCTATACCAACCGTGAGAAATCGTTCTTCGGTGCAAAAGACGCAAACCGTATGAACGAAGCCCTCAACACCATCATGTCTATGGTGGAGAACGGGACAGACCTCTACGAAGCGTTCCAGATTTACTTCCAGGGGCAGAAGGACGCTTTCACGAAGAAAGCCGACCAGACGGGTGCAGAGTTGGACACCTACGCCCAGGGAGTAAGACAGCGTGAGGACAAGGCCGCAGAGGACTTGGAAAGTCACGTGGACGCACTCAAGACCAGCAGCAGCGAGGCGGTCAGTAACCTCACCAAAGAGGCGAGGGAGTCTGTGGACGCACTGACCAAAGAAGGGCGCGAAGCGGTAGACACTTTGAAGCAGGGTGCTACCCAGTCCAAAGAGGACTTCGACACCTACATGGAAGGACTCAAGCAGGAAGGTGACCAGGAGGTAGAGTCCCTTAAAACGGACTACCGTGCGGAAATCAACCAGTTTGAAGGTGAGCAGGAACGGGCGTTCAACGCCTGGTACGCTGGCGTGAAGGGTCAGCTTGACGGCGATATTGCCGGGAAACTGCAAAATGAGATTGATAACCTGGACGCGAAGGATGATGGTTTTGTCAGCAGACAGACGGAGTTCTCCGAAGATGGTAAGACCATCACGGAAACCTTTGGTGAGAAGAAAATCATCACCACGTTTGAGGATGACGGGACTATCGTTCAGAAGTTGTTCCTGGGCGAAATCTTGAAGGCCACTAAGACCATCACGTTCAGTGGCGAAACTATCATAAAGGAGGAAGTATCGTAATGTCTTGGGCAGAAGCGAAATGGGTTGTTGACCAGATTGTGCAGAAAACTGGTCAAGTGCCGAACAACATGAGGGCGTTCACCGCCTACCCCATGTCTAAGACCAGCATTGGTCTGAAATTTCTGGAACCTTCGGACAGCTATGACAGCGAAGGGAACATTATCTGCACTGTCGGCGGCGTTGTTATCCGTATGTCGGATGACCATTACCCGCTGAACCCCACCGATGGAACCCTGGTGGTGGATAACAAGGAACCGGGCAAGTACCAGAACAACCCCTACGAGGTTGGCGGCTTGGAGGAAGGGAAGGACTACTACTTCTCTGCTTTTCCGTACAGCGCCCAGGGTATCTACAACCAGTCCAGCGACCCGGCGAACCGGGCTACCTGCGCCCCTGCTGCGGGTGAGCAGGTCACCGTCAACGTCACTATTGATGACCCCAGCGGGTTCACCCAGGCTGTCATCAAGTGCGTGGATGAAACGGACGGTCAGAACACCGCGACCTACAACGTGACCCCGCTGAACAGGACGGCGAAGTTCGTTGTGGCAATCGGCCATAGCTACCACCTTGAGTATGGTACTGCGGATAAGTACACCGCTTCCGCGACAAAGACCGATACGAAGGTGGCCGTGGCCGGGGCTACCACCACGTATGACCTGTCCTACACCTACTACACGTCCACCATCGAAGTGACCTACCCTGTGGGCGCTGTGGTGACCTGTGAGAAGGGCGAAACGAAATACACCGCCCCGGACACCACTGGTTCCTGGACGGTGAAGGTACATGAACCCGGCGAATGGACGCTCAAGGCCACGCAGGATGACTTGTCCACGGAGGACACCGTGACAATCTCTAAGAGCGGGGAAACCCAGTCCTGCACCCTGGCGTTCTTCACTTCGACCATCACCATCACCTACCCTGCTGGCGCGGTCTGCACCTGCGAGAAGGGCGCGAAAAAGTACACTGCCCCGAACACTACCGGGACGTGGACGTGTAGCGTCCATGAGGCGGGTGTGTGGAAGGTCAAGGCTGTGGACGATGAACTCACTGCGGAGGACACCGTGACCATCAATGCCACGGGTGAGGAAAAGTCCGTGACGCTGGCGTTCTTTAGTTCCACCATCCACGTGACCTTCCCTGCTGGCGCGACTCTGACCTGCACGAAGGGCGAAAAGGTGCTGAACGGTGATACCTCTGGTGACTACACCTTCACCGTGCATGAGGCTGGCAACTGGACTGTGAAGATTGAGCAGAACAGCCAGACGGCTTCCCAGGAGGTCACCATCACCGCTACGGGTGAGAGCAAGGAAGTGACCCTCTCCTTCGTGAAGGTCTACGGTATCACCCGCAAGGTCAGCAGCACTTCCCCGGAGTGGACGAGAACGGATGAAGCTGTCGGCAAGACCGCTACCGCTTCCGTGGGTACGGTGGCTGGTAGCAGCGACTTTGACACCTGCGCCCCGTGGTCTGGTATCAAGCGTGAAACCGTGTCCAGTGAAACGATGGTGAAAATCCCGAAGTTCTACTACAAGCGGTGGATTGACGGGGATGACGAGCATATCCAGATTGCCGACAAGCCGAAGGACGGGTTCAAGGTTCACCCGCTGTTCAACCATGCCGGGAAGGAGAGCGATTGCGCCTACGTGGGCGCGTACAAGACCTCCAACATGAACCAGTCCCGTACTGGTGCTGTGCTTCAGGCCAGTAAGACCCGTAACGACTTCCGCACCAGCGCGAAATCGAAGGGTGACGGGTGGAGCATTATTGACATTGCCGCCGTGTCTGCTATCTCCATGCTCATTCTGGTGGAGTTCGCAAACAACAACGTGCAGCAGGTCATTGGCCGTGGCTACTGTGACAGTAACAGTGCCGCTCTCAAGACTGGCACGTGCGACTCCGTGACTAACCTCACTGGCCGTCCCACGGGTACGGACGGTAAGGTAGACGTGGTGTGGCGTGGCCTTGAAGGTTTCTGGGGCAACGTCTGGGAGTGGGTTGACGGTATCAACTTCAAGGATGGTACGTACTACGTCTGCAACGACCAGTCTAAGTATGCTGATGATACCGAAACCGGGTACACCGCCCTGTCCTACAAGGGTCAAACGAACTGGTCAAGTTCTTATATCACAAAGCTGGGGCTGGACACCGGGGAAAATGACCACGTGCTACTGCCGTCCGAAGCGGGCAGTGGCAGTGAGAGTACCGGGTTCTGTGACGCTTGCTGGTTAAGCGCTGGCTGGCGGGTGTGTCGACGTGGGGGCGCCTGGTACTCTGGCTCGGCTGCTGGGCTGTCGGCTGTCGACTTGCACAGCGCTGCGTCCACCTCTAGCACGTACTTCGGCTCCCGCCTGCTTTATATTCCCTCCTAAGGGGGTGTGGGGGATTTCTCCCCCACATTAAAGTGGGTTGAACGTAGATAAGCAAAGATGAAATATACAAGGCGAACAACATTAGCGGGTGTGTCAACGTGGAGGCAACTGGAACAATGGCTCGAATGATGGGCTGTCGGCTGTCAACTTGAACAACACTGCGTCCAACTCTAACACGAACATCGGCTCCCGCCTACTTTTGTGAAACGGAAAACCATAAAGTGTTGTTTCGCCGTGCCGCTTGGCAAAAAACTGTTTGGAGGGATAGAGTTAGTAGATTGATTTCCGAACGCTCTATATGAAACAAAAGCATGAAACGGATTGGCTACCTGTATGACAGGATAGTATCGGTGGAGAACTGCCGACAAGCTATTCTGGCTGCTTCCAAAGGGAAGATGAAACGAAAGAAAGTACGGGAGATTGTGGAGAATGTAGACTGGTACGCAATAGACCTGTCTGCACGACTGCAAAAGTTGGATTTTCTGTCCCCGTACACTACCAGGGTCATTTCCGATGGGCTGTCCGGGAAGAAGCGGGAACTTCAAATACCGCATTTTTACCCCGACCAATGCGCTCACCACGCCCTCATAAGGGTCTTAGCCCCTATCTTTGCGAAGTCTATGTACTATTGGAGTTGCGCGAACGTCCCCGGCAAGGGAATTGACCACGCCTGCAAAGGTGTGGAGCGGTACACCAAAAAGAACACCCGATACGCAAAATACTGTGTGAAGCTGGATATACGCAAGTTCTATCCTTCCGTCCCGCATGACAAGCTGAAAGCCTCTCTGCGAAGGAAGATTAAGGACAAGCGGGCGCTGGAATTGATTGACCTGGTGATTGACTCACACCCTCAAGGTATTCCCATAGGGAACTATACCTCACCCTGGCTGGCAGAGTTCTTCCTTCAACCGCTGGACTACTACATCAAGCAGGAACTTCACGTGAAGTGCTTTGTCCGCTATGCCGATGACCATGTAATGACCGGGAACAACAAGAAGGTCATGCGAAAGGTCATGTACTCCGTCAAGGAGTACGTGGAGGGAATGGGTATGGCACTCAAAGACAACTACCAACTTTTTCTGGTTCAGAAGGATAACAAGGGAGGTAGTAAGAGGGGAAGGAAAATCGACTTCGTAGGGCGCTGCTTTGGCAGAGGCTTCACAACGGTACGGAAAAGACGTGCGCTGGCCTTTATGCGGGACAGCAGGCACGTCCAGAAGCTACAAAAACAGGGGTTGCCTGTCCCCTACAAACTGGCGGCAGGGTTCATTTCCCGAAGTGCCTGTTTGAAGCATACGGACTCTATGGGTCTGCGAAAGGCATACTACGAACCCGTCAACATCAAGAAGTTAAAGGAGGTAATACGTAATGAGAGTAAGAGGCAATGCGTCCCCAGAGGCAATGACTCTGGAACCGTACAATCCCCTCCCTGGGTATGTGGAACTGCGACTGCGTGAGAACATCAACCAGGTTACCGTGGAGAACCCCCAGGACGAGGGAGAACCCGTCACCATGTACGAGTATGACGAGTACACCTTCCACATCAAGAACCGTGAGGGCTTGAAGGAGGACATTCAGAAGAACCTTGCCGACTGGCTGACTACCGGGCGAACGCTGGAAGTCAATGAGAGCGCAAGTACCGTGGCTGACATGAGAAAGGCGCTGGAAATCCTGGGGGTGAAGGACGATGAATAAGTGGGAAAAACTGGCAATCAAGCGCAAGGCAGAAATCGACTCTGCCGATGAAAAGGCAACCGACCTGGACACCATCGTACAGGAGGTTATGAAGCTGCCCTATGGCCAACTCAAGAGAGTGCTGACGGAACCCGTCATGGAAGTGCTGAAAAAGTACGGCTATACGGAGTAACCGCAGAGGAAGGAGAACAACAATGCAGGTAGATGTCCCTATTCTCATTTCCTTCCTGTCCTTGATTGTGGCCGCTGTGGTGGGTATCACGACCCTCAAACGGAA
>CANQNT010000086.1 GCA_947625255.1 uncultured Acetatifactor sp.
AAGTGGCGATTTTCGGTTGACCAAAATTGGCGATTTTCACCTGACTCTGAATGGCGATTTTCGCCTGACGCTAACACAAGAGAAGGGTACACGATTGAACTGCCTCAGGTTATTCAGACAGCACAAAAAGAGCCCTGGTAGGAAATATTGAGTTTTAGGAGAGGCGTCGCACAAGCGGCGCTTCTCCAGTTTTTAACTGGAGAAAATCATGGTTGTAGAAGTGAATACAGTGGTCAATCATCTCATTGGTTTCTGAGCAAGTGGCTGGTTTGTGTCGGTAGATGCACTCCGTTTTGAGGATAAAGAAGAAATTTTCCGCCCTGGCATTGTCATACGGATTTCCGCGTCTTGACATCGACGGCGTACCGTGAGAATCATGCGTAGGTCCAGCTGGCACATGGGATCTACTCCCAGATAATATCGTAGCAGAAAGCCTCTCCCCCACGTTCCGACACTGTTTACATGGTTAATTTTCTGCATGTCATCATACAGGCTTCAGCAGCACCGACAAACTAATGCACTTCTTCAGGTATTAAAAATATTTAACAAGCCCTTTTCGCAAAATCTCATTTACTGCCTCT
The DNA here is from genome assembly GCA_947625255.1 of uncultured Acetatifactor sp. GTDB lineage: Bacteria > Bacillota > Clostridia > Lachnospirales > Lachnospiraceae > Acetatifactor. The sequence continues at coordinate 582 of CANQNT010000086.1, forward strand.
GTAAGATTTTTTTCTTCTTCCAACGCCATTCTCCGTAAAGCCTTATCTATATCCCTATCCAAAAAATACGACCGTTGCACTCGATCCTTCTTTTTTTCTTTCATTGTCGGCGTCTCCTGGCTCCCCGCCTCCAGCTCCCGGCCAGCTCCAATGATAGACTTGAACGCAGCCTCCTGGTCAAACTTCGCTTTGCCTGCCATTACACATTAACCCCTTTCAAAAACTCCTCTATAAAGGTCCTGTAATCCTCTGCCACGGTAGACTTCCCGGCATAGTTAAATATATCGGCACGATTTGCCTGGGCCTCCTCCACGGCTACCGCAGACCGGATATAGGTCTTGTAGATTGGCGCCGAGATGTACTCACTCAGTTGCTCCGCCAGTTCCTTGATCTGCCGGCTGATATTGGCCCTGGGATTGAACCGAGTAAAGAGAATGCCCCGGATCTTCACGCCTGGATTACAATACTTCTGAACGCTGGTGACTGTCTCATTGAGCTGGGAGATCCCAGCCGTGGCGAAGATCCCGGCCGTGGTTGGAATCAAAATGTCAGTGGCACAGGTAAAGGCATTCACCGTCAGCACCCCCAGGGAGGGCGGTGTGTCGATCACGATGAAATCATAGTCGCCGGCGACCGGAGCCACAGCTTCCTTCAGCCGATGCTCCTTGCCAGTCTGGGACAACTCCTGCTCGGCTCCGGCCAGCATGATATTCGCCGGCACCAAGTCATAGCCGCCCTTTGTGTGCTGCATGGTCTCCTGGAGCGTGGCCGCCCGCTTCATCACCTCGTAGACCGTTGGAACATTGTAGCTCTCCACGCCGCAGGCCGATGAGAAGTTCCCCTGGGGGTCAAGATCGATCCCCAGCACCTTGTACCCTTTCCCGGCCAGACCTGCAGCAAGGGCCTGGGCCGTGGTGGTCTTACCGACACCGCCTTTCTGATTGGCTACAGCTATTATCATTGGTCATCACTCCTTTGTAAAATTGTAGTTATCTATAAATATATATTTCTATTTTACTATATATCTGTTTTTATAGCAATATAGAAATACAGAAAACAAGAAAAAGCCGGCCAAACCAGGCCGGCTTTTTCCGTCTTTACTCCCATTGCCAGGGCGACTCAACCAAATGCACCGTGTCATCCGAATCGGCACGATAATAATAGAAGTCCGTACCAAAGGCCCGGAAGCGAATATGCCACAGGCCGCAGAACTGGATCTTCTCAATATCCTTCGCTCTGATCCCGATGGTACGCTCCACATCTTCCTTCAGCTCTTCATCAGTGTAGCGGCAATTCATATCATCCCTCCGAAATCTCGCGCGCCCACAGGCCCACCGGCGATACATCAGATTGCCCAGGCATATACCACCCGCTGGAATTGTACTCAAATGAGACAGGCCGCCACGTTCCACCACCAATCCGGTCCGGGAGCAGCACCTCCAACCCCTGGCCGCAATGAATGTCCCAGCCGTCCCAAGTCAGGCGATCACGCTCCGGCTCGTAGCCGATCTGCAAGATTTTTCGAGACATGGCTCTCCCTCCAATCAGTCCTCATAATGCCCCCGGCACGATAAAACGATAATGCTGTCATTTTCAACGGTATAGACGAGCCGGTTCGTATCGTCAATACGCTTGCTCATGCCCTTGATCTTCCGCAGCAGCTCCGCTTTTCCTATCCCCTGCACTGCTCCATCACGCTGCAGCTCCTGAAGCAGCTTATTGATCCGTTTCAGCGTTTTCTTATCCTCTGACTGCCAGTACAGGTAATCCGCCCAAGCGTCAGGCGAGAAGGTAATGTTATGTGCCATCGCCCGCCATCGCCTCCAGCTCCTCCATCGTTTTCACAATTCCAAAGCCGGCGCGCACTTGCTCCAGACCTCTTTCCAGCTTTCCAAGATAAGCAGCATTCCGCTCTGCCTTCTCCAGCTCATTAAACCGCTCCTCGCTGATAATCACCACATTTTTTTCAGCTTTCCTGGTTACAATTACCGTTTCTCCTCTGTCCGTCACTCTGTCGCAGAAATCCTTCAAGCGACCACGGGCAGTCGAAAAGTTGATTGCGATCATAGTACACACCTCCATTCCATATTATGCACCATATCTTGTACTATATATTGTACCATATTACGCTAACCAAAGCAAGTGCAGCTTATTTCAAATCCCACCACTTGCGGATCGTCTTGGGATCAAGACCCGTATCCCGGTGGCAGTCGGACTTGCGGCCCTCAGGATGCTGCTGACGCCACTCATACACCTGCCTCTCAGCCGTCCCACTTCCTGCTGGCCTTCCCTGTCTCGCCTCTCCCATGTCCTTCAAAATTGCCAGTTGTCCCCTGGCCAAGCGCAAATGCTGCTCTCGTCTTCGCCCATTTCTTTTATTCACAGGCATCGTCAATCCTGAAAGTTTGGCTATATCGTCCCTGGGAAATGTCACATAGTCCTCGTTGAACATCTCCAGGGCGCACACTACATCATCCTTCGTGAAGCGGTTGATGTCCTCCACACTCATATCATCATAAGGTTTCAGCAGAGAAAAGGCATCCTCCCTTAGCTCCTCTTCATCTATCCCGCACTTCTTCGCATAGATCGCCAGCGTCATAATGCCATAGAACCGATGGCCAACCCGGATCTCATCCCCGATCCGATGCAGCCACCAGTCATAAAGGTCACGCTTGACCGTCCAGCGGCCCCGTCGCTCCTTCTTAACGATCCGCCGCTCATACCAATCCGGGTACTTCTCCTTTGCCTCGGCCAGCGAGAGCCGCCCCTTCCGCATAAGACCCAGGAGCCGCTGCTGCTCCCCGTTGCTATCCGGGATAAACTCCAGTAGCTTCTCCAGCGTTATCCGTCCGCCAAGCCGATAAGCTGTCACTGGGTACTCCCGTCCCAGCTTGGAGCCAGACCCTACCACCCGGAACCCCTGCAATATGCCTTGCATCTGCGGCTCCTTAATGGTAGAGGTATATCTGTTCCAGATCTGCCTGGTGAGGGAATACTTCAGCTCCTTCAAACATTTCTGATTGTGCGGGTACATAGGGATCGGCTCCTCCAGAACATAATACAGGTGAAGCCCCGTTCCACTGTTTACGACAAAGGTTGCCTGGGGAAGAATATCCTTGTTCATCTGGTGCAGCGTATCCCGGAGCTGGGGCATTCCGACCCCATCCAGGTCAAAGACCAAGGCATAGAGATACCGGGCATTTTTACCGCACCGCTGCCGGCCAAAATAGGACAGAGGGGACATAATAGTGAAGTCTGTATCAAAGACCTCCGACAGCTCCGACAGTTCATCGGTGATGGTATATCGTTTGGCCTTGCCTTCCTCCTGGATCTCCAGGGCAATCCCCGCAGCCTTCGGCGGCACCGTCACCGCAATCCCGTTGCCCTTTTCATCCTCAAAATGGCCCTTCCTCTCAAAGCTGCCCACGGGGAAGATCTCCCGGTAAAACTCAAAAGGAGTGACCGGCTCCAGAAACTTCTCCAAATGCGCATTCTTTTCTTGATACAACGCCCGCAGCTGCTCCATGGCGGTCTGCTGATCCATAGCCATACGCTCACCTCCAAAAGAAAAAGTAGCAAAAAGAAAATCCGCTGCGGCGGGGAACGCCTGCGGGCGAGAAGGGGGGAAAGGGGGAGCCAAAGAGCGGCCCCTTCGGGGCCTTAAAGAGAAAGTCACCTCCCCCTTTCCCCCCTGGCTCCGGCTGTGGAAATGATGGAAAACCCTATCGGGTTTACCACATTCCCACAGCCTCCGCCCACCCCCCTTTTTCCCTCCGACTTTCTCCCTATCCGAGAGAGAATTTCAAGAGATTTTTTGAGGGCCTAAGGCCCATAGGGGGGCATATATTATCAATAGATTTTTTCCCTATTTTTCGACAGATCAAATTTCCCCCATATTTACACTCGCACAGGGCTCACTTACACGGCATATATTATCAATAGATTTTTTCCCTATTTTTCATTGTTATTATAGCCTGTCCTGGACATTCTTTCAAGGTTCCTGGACAGGCTAATTTCAGACATTATCTTTCCTGACTCCGATAGGGGCCGCATTGGTACGCCGCAGCGCCCATCCGCTCTCCAGATCCCGCCAGCACCATCCACCGTCAGGATCTCGCTCCAGCTCGACCTCAATCCAGTGACCGGCCACCTGGATCTCCAATACCGCACCTTCCTCCAGCTGCTCGGTCTCAAGGCCAGTCCAAACAACTACCATGCGATGAACAGTGGTATCTTCAGAACAAATACCTGTTTTCATAGTAACCTCCTCAAGTGACTCTATAACCTTCCTGCACCAAGCTCTGTATGAAGTCAAACTATTCCATCACAGAAGAAAATACCACTTCCTCATATCCCTCACAGGGACTCATGGAAACTATCTTCTCACCTGATGAGTACCACACTCTTTTTTCTTCCGACTGCATCACCCCGGTCCCTTCCTTCTCATCTCGCTCTTCGATCTGCTACTGTCCTGGCTCTCATATCTTCCGGTACTCGGCTCAAAGGTTTTGTATGAAATATGCTCAGTTCCCAATATCCTGTCTTAAAATTCATTTTCAGCCCCTGCTGGCCACCCAACGCAATATTCCGTTCCAGAAACTCTGGCTCGACTTTTTCATCCGATATCAGGTCCTCATAATCACCAGCATAGCGCCCGTTTATTCCGATTCTCCCTATGACCCAGTTACCATCTCTGGAAAATAGTTCTTCTCTTATTTGTGTTCTTGCCTGCTCCTCTGTAAACTCCGCTGAATACGGACTCTGGATAGTGGTTTCCCAAAGCGTCACCGTCCTCCATGTCCTCCGGTCCGCTTTATACCGATATTTTTTCTCTGCAGATATTGTTACCACATAGCCGCTATGCTCTTTTTTAGGTCTGAGCTCTCTATCCGCATTGGCTCTCTCCCTGGAGATCCGCAGCAGGTTCTCATTCAGACGACGCTGATACGCTGCCTCCTGTTTTACTCTCTCCAGTTCCGCAGCAGCAGCCTCTGCCGCCTTCCTGGACTCTTCCTGCACCTGCCAAAGCCGGCTCTCCGACTCTCTTCTCAACGCTTGAAGCGCCCGTTCACCATCTGCCCTGGCAACAGCAGCTTCCCTTTCTGCAGATCTTTTTTCATCCAGGACTTTGTCATACTCTGCAGCCTTCAGGATGACATGCGTACATTCCGGATCGGAGTGCCCACCAGCAACTTCCGTATAACCACCCAGCATCTTTTCTCGAACAAACTTTGGCACCCCAATCCCTCCTTACAGGCCCCGAATATAATTGTTGGCCACCACTTCAATCCGGTTATGTCCCAGGGCCTTACTGCACACCAGCATAGCAGCCTTATCCAGCTTCCTGCCAGCCTCATCCTTCCTACAGGTATAAACTTCACTCTGATACTTCCGGCCGGTCCCTCGGTTCACCCTGTCATAAGGGATCTCCTCGATGGCCCTGGCCTTCGCCCTATAAATGATCGTGGCATACTCCGCCCGGTACCCATGTATATCGGCACTCTGATGGATATGCTGCCACACCTTTTCCTCTGCCGGCGTGCTTTTGATCCGTTCCACGATCTGCTCCGTATTTGGCCCAATAATGGGGCTCATACGCTCCCGTCCGCCCTTTCCGTTGCGGACATGGGTAAAGTAGTCCCCCTCGAACAACCGGGTGTCCTGGAGCATTTCAAGCCGCTTTGTGTCAGCTGGCGTCAGCTCCGCTGCCGGCCGGCTCTCCAGCTGGGAAATCTCCACCTCGATCTGCTCCCTGGTAACCAGGTCTTTCCCTCGGAGCTCTCCCAACTCTGCCCGGCGCAGGCCCGTCCCCTTGCAGAACTTGATCAGCTCGTCATTATTGGTCTTTGAAAAATGCTTGTCCCTCACCCGGTCCCCGCGGCTCCGTTTGATATCCTCCCGGTTCCGTTTTGGGGGCTTGAAGTAGTTTTCATCATCCGGAGAAATGCCGTACAGCTTTCCCATGGCCTTGGCCTCCAACTGGACCGTCCATGCAGAAAGGCCCTGGTCCACCCTGGTCTGCAGCCACTCATTCACATATTTTTTTGCGCTCTTCAAAGTGGTGCATTCCGGGTGATTTTCCTTGATATACTTGATGAAATACTTTGTATGCTTCCAATATGACTTGTAGGTGTTGAAGGAGAAGATCTTCTCCTTCTCTGTTCCGTTGGCCACGGCCTCCTTCTTACTCTCGCCAAACGCCTGCATCCCAGTTAGACGATCATAGGCTTGTTGGTGAAGATCCTTGGAGTATGCCTTATTGCGTCGGCCCATGCAGCATCCTCCTTTCTTGCGAAAACTATATAACTATAAATCTATAAAAATATATTTATAGCAAACTTTTTTTCTATAATTCTATTTTTTCATTTCTCATATAGTTCGTTAAAGCTAAGGCCGCCTCATGTCAGCTCCCCTCGGAGACTCGGCAATCGGCAAATACACTTTTTAGCGTCTTATGTGTGACGGTTTTGGGATTACTCCCGACACTTTTTTGAACTGCTTATGTGTGCAGCCCCGATTTATTGAGATCTACGGCAGTTCGAGATCTGTCGGCACTTTTGTAGAGGGTGCGGCTCTCCAGGAGATCTACAGTATCCTGGCTACTATCAGATGGTGGATAGGGACACGATACATTTTGCTTACCCAGGCTTTCACAAAGATTACTTACTCTGGGGTCCATGGTGCGCTTTCCAGTTCACAAAGGTTACTTCGGCAAGCCCGCACACCATACAGGAGTATCAACCCTGATATGGCTTCTGTATTAGCAAACTGCTAAACCCCTGACCGGCAGCTCCCGGCCAAGACGCTCTGGGCCTAATTACTATTTACCCTCGCCCAGACGAGCATCGAATCCTGCTGCAGCACTCAGCTGACGCCGACCGCAGCCCCGCAAAAAACACTCTTCTAACCCATCCTCATACTACCATAAATAAACGAGGAAGTCAACAGCATACACAGAAAAATAACTGGATAACGGTTTACCCGTTCACGCATAGCGTAACGGGTAAACCGTTATTTTGCTCAAATAGAAGGATGGGAGCTGCAACAAGCAGCTCCCATCCTTCTATTCTTTTCGCTGGTGGCGAATACGATATATTAAATCTGCTATCAAAACGCCGAATATCATGCAGGCAAAGAGTCTAACTCTGAATTCAAGGTGAACTATAAATGTGCGTTCTATTACAGAAACAATAAGGCTTATAACGATTACAGCAAATATCAAGCAATTCGCTACCAGTAATGGCCTATCCCATTTTCGTGATGCATATCGCATCACCACCCCTATTATGAATGGGGAAAGGTATCCTAAAATAAAATCCGCCATGCTCTCCGTTTTTCCAATTCACCGAAGTGTGTATGCTACAAAGTTATCGAATCCAACTTGCATAAATCTTGACACATCATCGTTTCTATATTCCTTCAATTTCTTTTCCGCATTGCATACACCTATAGTGATAATTGTTCGGTTTCATTTTTCTCCACGGCAATGGAGCCGAACAATATGGACATTTCCACCACATAGCTTTTATTGGTAATGTAACAAGTATACAGATAAACCCTAAAATCACCAAAATCAAAGACATTCGTATTATTGCAATCACCACAAATATACTTCCAGTCAACATCAATCCTTTAATAATTTTATTGCATTTTATATAATTCATCTATGCTCACTCCCCGTCATTTTTGTGCTTATTGACATCTTTGTAGATTTATATTATATTAAGTATATAGGCGTAGTCAACAAAATTTTCATGTTATACGAAAGGAGACTATTATGAAAAATAAACGTTTCTTATCTCTTCTTCTCGTGCTTTCCATTCTGTTTTCCTTCTCTGCGCCTGCATACGCAGCTACAATTGAGACGGCCTCTGACGGAAATGAAACTCTCCTTCTTGAAGATGCCACTATCTACACAAAAAAGACAGCAAGCCAATATTTTGTTCTAACAGTTCCTGACAATTCCGAACCCGTGGAAATTAATTTCTCTTTTATCGCTAATCCCAGCACCGTGTATCAACTTTATATCCCCAAAGATACCATGAACTTATCGGTTGCATCGTCTATAAATTGGGATACCGTTCAATTTCTTTGCCAGGAAAACATTTCCTCTGCAAAACAGATTAATTTTGTTATTGAAGATGTCACCTATGATGAACCTATTGAAATTACAAACATGAGAAGTTCTGTATCCGCTGACCTTATGGAGGATCTTGCGGATCTCAGGGGCAATGAATATGAATGGCGCAAAGTACATGAGACCACATATCAGGGTGAAAATATTAAGATTTATGAGCGGATGGATTTTCGTATCTATGAGGCTGGTTACAAACGGTGGTCTACCGGCGAGGATATATTGACTCTCGGGTCTTTTATCACTGGCGTAATGGGCTATACAGTAACATCTGCTACATTAGGCGCTTTTGGAATCATTTTTGGTGTTCTTCCCCAAGCTATTTCTACTATATCTGGCAGTGGAAAATTAAACAAGTATAACTGCTGTGCTTTTATAGGACGTCATGCATCTATCAACGACAGTGAGTATGCCTATACTATGACCGATAATGTATACGCATATTTGGGCTATGATGATGCTGATCTGAATAGTACTGAAAGAGCCGCCATTGTGAGTAGTACCCTTGATCACTATTATACTGATGGGTCCAGTTACTACTATGATTTTGACGCACAGGTTGAAGATGCCTACGAAATGTTTACTCGCATTGGTCAGATGGACTAATCTTCTCAAGATTCAAGACAAGAGAAGGGTACACGATTGAACTGCCTCAGGTTATTCAGACAGCACAAAAAGAGCCCTGGTAGGAAATATTGAG
>CANQNT010000087.1 GCA_947625255.1 uncultured Acetatifactor sp.
GACGGAACAGCGGGTTAAATCATGCAACTAATATCACTGTTTAACAATCAATTACGCGACTTTACAGGTCACACCCAGGTCTTGTTCAAATTGAGCATTATCGTGTAGGCACTTTCATAAGCATCGGAAATATCCGCCATGAACTTGGGATTGATAGGATTACAGCGGTGGCTGCGCCTCGGATCGTCAAAATTAATGACATAGAACTCCGGTCTTACCTTGTAATGCTCCTTGTGCTTAAGCAAATGGTTGTATGCAATTTCGGACAAATCCGGAAATTTGTAATCATAAATATACATGGCAAAGGATTTCTCAATCTGCTGTTTTATGTAATTGTTTACCACTGCATAGCTTTTCCCCGAACCGGGCGTTCCCAGTACGATGGACGCACGAAAAACGTTTACAACGTTGATCCATCCGTCCCATTCCTTGCCCTGATAGACAAACTTCGTGGGCAAGTTGACGGAATACTCGTTCTCCATAAGCCTTGTTTCCTGTATGAAACTCTCGTTGGCAGTATTGAAGACATCTTCCATAAGGTTATGTTTCAGCATACGACTGATCCACATACCCGACATCAAGAGAAGGATATATCCTGCGGTAAGTGTTACCGTATATATGACAGCGTTGGCCGTCGGGCTGAATGGCAGGTCAAGCATCCACCAGTTCATGAAAAACAGCACCAATCCCGAAAGGAAAGCGGCGTATATCCTGCCCCATGTCATCTCCTGATTTTTCACTCCTTGGGTACCCAGGCATGAGAGGGCAAGGAATATGACGGCAAATACTTTCGTTATAAGCAGGTTGCTGAACAGTCCTGCCGTCCGTTGGAAATTGAGCAGTATCCTGTCGACCACACCTATATTTATACCCATATCCACAAATGACCGGTAGCAGAACCAGTACACGTGAATGACAATAAACACAATGGAGATAGCTCGCATGAATTCCATGACTTTGGCCAGTCCTCTCAAATCATCTTCCTGTTGCATAATGAACTAATTTTAATATTAGAAAAATCGGTAATTAGGAAATTCCGCGTGAGCGGCGTTTCTTCTTCTTTTTACGTTGCAGTCTTCGGGCAAGAGCCTCTTCCTGTGGGTCGGGACCGTTCTGTTCCATGGCGAATATACCGAAAGCCTGTTCGATGGCGCTTTCCATATCGGAGGAGAATCCGCTTTGCAGACCGATGTCCGGCATGTGAGCATCCACATTGGGGATGTTGTCAGGATTATTGAAGAGCCGTTCAAAGGCATTCGCCGAGAACTCCTTGCCAAGTCGGGAGCCGTTATAGACCTCGCGGTTCTTGTGGTCGATGAAGGTCGCTCCATAGATGCGTCCTTCATCGTTTTCACGGAACAGCGCGTCTATGCCTTTGTCGGCAAGCAGACGGACAAATTCCTCTCTGTTGCCACGGCAGCCGTGCATGGCAAGGGTAATCTCGTTCCGTATCTTCGGTTGCCATTTTTTTGCTTTATACTCGCGGGCGTTGTAACCGATACGTTTTTCCAACCCTTCGTAACCGTAGCGTTTACCGATAAGGGAAGACTTGATGGGTGTGCATACCGGTTTTCCCGTATCATCTGTCATGATATAGACGATACCGTTATAGGGTACTTCACCAAATTCGCCTTTCACTTGCTTCGCCTCGATATTGAAACAGGAAAGCAACGCGCTGTATTCTCCGAAAGACTGGTAACGGTAGGTACCGAATACGCTCTTGACGATATTGGATACCTGTTTCTTCACGTCACCGCTTTGGTAGTCCGCTTTTTTGAGATACGGTTCCAGCAGTTCCTTCCGCTTGTCTTCCACCTGTTTCAGGCCGAACTTCCGTTCCAGTTCCCGGCAGGCTTTCATCGAGCGGTTCCACTCGTAGGCATCGTCAATCTTTTCCCCTTTCTCGTTCACGCAAGTGGATACGATATGGATGTGCCTGCGGCTGATGTCCTCGTGTACATATACGATGTAGGGCTGGTCGCCATATCCCATCTTCTGCATATACTCTTTGGCGAGGTCGGCAAATTGGCTGTCTGTCAGCCGGTCATCCAATGAGGGGTTTAACGAGATGTGCAGTACGGGCTTCTCCGTGTTCTTGTTGGCAAGCAGGTAATTCTCGAACGCCCATATCGTCTGCCGCATGACCTGTTCAGGATTGCCCGTGACATCGGTAATCATGCGGTTCTCGTAAATGATACGTGCCGTGGCATCATCCACTTTCTGCTGGTTATAGACGATTGCCCCGTAAAGGGAAACGCCTCTGTTGATTTTCGCCACCATATCATCCTTCCTCCCTTTTCCTTTTGATAAGGTAGGCTTCTTCAAACTCGTGGGTAAGCATAATAATCCGCTTGCTCAGCACTACCAGGTCTATGGTCGCCTTTTCTAGATTTCGGAGCAGGGCATATGCCCGTTTTTCCCCGAAATTGGTCTTGACCGCCTTGACCGTCTGGTTGTAATTGTTGCCGATACCCTGGAACTGGTGGTAGAAATTGGTCAGGCGGATGTAGTAGTCCATCGTTGCCTTGTCGATTTTAACCACCTTGATTTCGTGTCCGAAAAGCATCGCCTTGATAAATTTTGAATGTTCTTTCAATCCGGATTTCTGGAACTGGATGTTGAAACGCCCGTTTTCTTCCGAGTTCAACCGTACTACATAACGGTGCACGGCAGGGTCGGATTTTGGCTTCCGCCCCACACCTTTTGTCGATTTTTTCTTTCTGTTTTCTTCCATACGCATTGATGTTTCCTGTTTCTGATTTTCCGTCCCGGATTCACGACTTTGGAGTGAATCCCTCCCGAGCCGTCAGGCGAGCGGCAAGTTGTTTTGAGTGCCCGAATTTATTTCGGGTGCCTCAAAACACAACTTGCTATGTTCGCTTGAACATGAATTTTCCTTCGTCAAATTAAGTTTTGACCTTCAGCCTCATTCTTCGGCTTCGGGAAACCTCCGCAGCGGTATCCGTTCCGTTGTCGGTGCAAAGTTATGGCGGTTTATCCTGTTGTAAAATAGCGGGTTATATGTAACGTGATGACAAATGATGACACAGGTCGTCACCTCCCTTAAAACATAGTGCAGGTATGAAAAAATACCCTTTTATTTGCAGCGTAAACGGTAAAACAAACCAATAATCAAGTGACTGTCCGTTGTATTGTCGGTTAGCGAAAACACTTGTTGCAACAGGTGGGCAGTAATTGTTTACTTGCTTTGTTAGGGCAGATAACTATCGGTTGGTCGGTTTGCCGGTTGGTGAGCACAAAGTAACCATATCACTAACAAACCTTGTCACAAAGCAAACAACAGACAAGTAAAACAATAGTGTAATAAACCATTAAAAAAGTTCAGTTATGAAGAAGAATCCGTTATTCGTTGCGGTCAGCAACCAGAAAGGTGGGGTCGGCAAAAGTACAATGTTGGTAACACTTGCCAGTCTCCTGAATTATTCGATGGGCAAGAATGTGGCTATCGTTGATTGTGACGCCACCCAGCGCAGCCTGTTCAATCTGAGGGAACGGGACATGGAGATGGTGGAGATAAACAAAAAGTACATGGTGTTGCTGGAGGAACAGAGGCTCAGGGGATGCAGGATTTATCCTATCAGGCAGGCAAAGCCGGAGAATGCACGCCAGGTGGCCGGAGAGTTGGCGGCAAAAGCAGATTTTGATATCGTTTTCATAGATTTGCCGGGGTCTATGGACATATCCGGCGTTTTGCAGACCATTTTCAATGTGGATTATGTATTGACCCCCATTGCCGCTGACAATTTCGTTATGGACAGCAGTTTTGTCTTTGCCAAAAGTGTTATGAAGTGTGCGGAAAACCGGAAGAACATTCCCTTGAAAGACGTGTTCCTGTTCTGGACCAAGGTCAAGAAAAGAAGCAATACCGAAGTGCTTGACAATTATATGGCACTGATGAAGAAACAGGGGTTGAAAATTCTGGATTCAATGATTCCCGATCTCTGTCGCTATGACAAGGAACTCTCATCCCGGACCCGCACCTATTTCCGATGTTCACTCCTTCCCCCGCCAGCAGGACAGCTTAAAGGCAGCGGATTGCAGGAACTGGCAAACGAACTGATTGTAAAATTTAACCTGTAATTGAGATATGGCAAAGAAAATTGTAAAAGTGAATGAAGAAAAAATCAGGGGGTATATGGTCGGTGACATTCCTGATGCCATCGAGAACGAGGATATCATAGTGGTTGAGGTTCCGGAAGAGGAAAACAATGAAAGGCAGGATACGGAAAAAGAAACTGCCTGGAAAAATCCCAAACCTTGCAATATGCCTGAATGTGACAGTAACTTTCGTCAGAAGTATCTGGTGAATACCCCCATGCCCGGACGCATCCAGGTATACCTGAACCGCAAGCTGTACGACGAGATAAAGAATTATCTCCATGTGATAGCTCCCGAAGTAAGTATTGCGAGCTATATCAGTAACATCATCGCCGAGCATATAGAACTCAACATCGAGGAAATCACCCGAATGTATAAAGACCGTTTTTCACCCCCTAAAATTCAATAGTCATGGAAACAACATTAATTTATTTTTCAGTAAAAGTCCTGTCGGCAACCTACATATTATATAAGGTATGGATGTTCATTTTCAGTCCGAAAGTTTATAATTTTTGGGATAGTCAGCTTCGTCATATGCGTATTGCACGTATCCGGTTATGGAAATCACGCAAAAAGCGGATGGCGGAAAAAGCAAGGAAAGCCCGGTATAGAGCAAGACTGGACAAGGCTGAAGCGTGGATCGCACAAGCGGAGAAGGATATCCTTAAAGTCGGGCATGAAGAGAAAACCGAAACGCAGCCGAATCCACTGGACGAGTACAATGAAGTTATCGGAAAGACAAAAATAGTCTATCTTGAAGACCCGGACGTGGCGAGAAAAACTCCCACACGTTCTGAACCTATGAAGAAAGAGCCTATAGAGGAAGATGAGGATATAGATCCGGATGATGTGATAGATGGTTTCTCTTCACAAAAGGGACTGACAGAATCGGAAAAACGGGAACTTATGTCAAATGACGGGTGTGTTCCTGACCCGGATTTTTCAAGGGCACTGACTTTTGAAGAACTGAACAATGTCGCTGATGTACTTATTTCGGGGATGGATGACAGAAAGAAAATCCGAAATGCAGCCGAAACCTTGTACCAACTTCAGGATACAGACCTGTTCAGGTTCTTTGCAACCGAATTGAGTACTCAAAGCCAATTGGAAAAACTGCTCAAGGAAAATATGCCAAATGGAAAAGAGACGCCAAAACAGTCTTTGGAACAGATTAGAATTGATTGGAATAAATACATGTAAATATGGGATCGAATGTGAAAAACAAAAAACAACAAGCAATGCCGAAGTCAGAAGCAGAATCTTTCGGCATAAAAAGAAATCCTGCAATTCGTGCCCCACGCATCTATCTATCTGAAGAAGAAATCATCAGAATTATGCGGAAAGAAGCCGCTATTAAAAAGAAGATAGGAAATCTTATTGATAGTATGCTTTGTGATGACTCACAAATTTCAGAAATGGATAATACAAAAAATAAGACAGAAGCATTCGATATAGATGAATTCGTTTAATTGTTTCTTTTTGCTGTCATAGTTTCAGAAGGCATGTCGATGTGATATCGGTGTGCCTTTTCCTGTTTTTGGAGATTTATATATCCAAACTGTCTCTTTTTGTTTCCATCGTCATATTAAATTTCTGCCAATATTGGCACTTATATATTATGGACTATAAGATAATGCTGACAAATAGGTATTTAAGAGAAATCAATGCAAAAACTCTATCTTTGCAAAAAAAATGAACGATGGCAATGACAAAAGCGATATTAGAAAAATGGCTGGTGGCGCAGAAGCGTCACCGCCTTTCAGACAGGCAGGTGCAGATGGCCCGTGAATTGGGTCTGAATCCCGACAAGCTCGGCAAGATAGATAACCACCGGCAGGAGGTGTGGAAAACCCCGCTTCCGCAGTTTATCGAGGATATCTACTTCAAGCGGTTCAAACGGGAAGAGCCGGAAACGGTCAAGCCCTTAAAGCAGATTATGGCTGAAATGGAGGTCAAGAAGAAGCAACAGAAAGCGAAGAAGGAGGAACGGAGGAAACAGCGTGCCCTCTCTTCCGGTTCTGAGGAATAGATAATATAATATACAAGAAGCGAAGTGTGAAGGCCGATCGGCTTTCACACTTCGCTTTTCCATTCCAATACAGACAGCCGCTATTTCATCCTTTCATAAAGATTGATGACCGGCTTGCCGCTTTCCAACGCATTGCTCACCGTGTAGAATGTTCCCCCTTTCGGCACAAGATCCCAATAGGCTATGACTGTATCTGCTTTACGCACCATGTATTCATCCCTGCGAAGGTAACATCCCTTGTGGTAATTCTCGGAAACCATGACCACCCGGTCCATCCTTTCCAACAGACGGGCATACAACAGCCGGTCTTCCGCTTCAAACCACAAGGGCTGTTTCCGAAAAGGTACTGCCGCTATGAGCTTGATACCTTCGTATCTCTCCCTGACCTGCAAGACCGCCTCCGCAGCAGTCATATTAAATCCGCTGGCCATCCCGGTGTAGTATTCCTTGTATCCCTGCCCGTACAGTTCTATTACCATTCCAGCCACAGCTTCCCTGATTTGTGCAAGTATCCGGGGATCGTTTCCGAACCCTTGCAGAATACGTTCCTTACGGTGTCCCGTGAAAGCCACTGTCTGATTGTTTCTTGTTTCCATGTTATCTTCTGTTTTTTGTTTTACATATATCCATTCAAACCGAACGGTATTTTATTTCCTGAAGGCTTTTCCGCCCCGGTTCGGAATCCCGCAAGGCTTGCCGTGAAAAAATACCGCAAGCGCAGCGAGGATGATTATTTCACGGCAACCAGCCCGCAGGGCCGCCTTGCCGGGCTTCTCAGGACACGGGGCTACCTTTGCCGGAAGAAATGAAATGCCGCTTTCTCCTTATCCTGTTTTTACTGTTTCATATTGCCAGGAAAACCCTTTTTGAATGATTGAAAATTCCCTGCCGATGTAACGTAATGTCATACGGTGTCACATATCGTACAGTTTGTAAATCAATAAATTAAGCATTATATATTCGCAGTCGAAATCATTTTTTGTCTCACTAATTAAAAGTTTCGACACATGAAAAAAAGATTCTTTTTGGCAGCCATGACGCTGCTGGTTTCAATGGGGGCATCCGCCCAGGGCAACGGTATCGGTGGAATTACGGAAGCTACCAATATGGTCACTTCGTATTTCGATCCCGGCACCAAGTTGATTTACGCTATCGGTGCCGTTATCGGCCTTATCGGAGGCGTGAAGGTCTATTCCAAGTTCTCGTCAGGCGACCCGGACACCTCAAAGACTGCCGCCAGCTGGTTCGGTGCGTGTATCTTCCTGATTGTCGCTGCCACCATCTTACGCTCATTCTTCCTGTAATATGGCGGAATTCAATGTCAACAAGGGGATTGGGCGCAGCCCGGAGTTCAAGGGACTCAAGAGCCAGTACCTGTTCATCTTTGCGGGAGGATTGCTCGCGTTGTTCGTAATCTTCGTCGTCATGTACATGGCAGGTATCAACCAGTGGGTCTGCATCGGTTTCGGGGTCGTTTCCGCATCGGTGCTGGTCTGGGGCACTTTCAGGATGAATTCGAAATACGGTGAATGGGGCCTTATGAAACTCCATGCGCTGCGCAGCCATCCCCGCTACATCATCAGCCGGAGAAAGTTCCTCCGGTTGTTTTCTCCAACCATTAAAAACAGAAAAGCATGAAAAACGTAATGAAAACAGCCACGCTGGAAAGCAAGTTTCCGCTGTTGGCCGTGGAGAACGGCTGCATCATCAGCAAGGATGCGGACATCACCGTGGCATACCGGGTGGAACTGCCGGAACTGTTCACGCTGACACGTGCCGAGTACGAGTCCATGCACTCCACCTGGGCAAAAGCGGTAAAGATCTTGCCGAACTACAGCATCGTACACAAGCAGGACTTCTTCATCGAAGAGGGATATAAGCCGGATATCTGCAAGGAAGACCTGAGCTTTCTGAGCCGCAGTTTCGAACGCCATTTCAACGAGCGGCCGTATTTGCAGCATACCTGTTACCTGTTCCTTACGAAAACCACGAAGGAACACAGCCGGACAACCAGCAGTTTCAATGCACTTACAAGGGGATTCATTATCCCCAAGGAAATGCAGGACAAGGAAACCGTCACCCGGTTCATGGAGTGCTGCGGACAATTCGAACGCATCGTAAACGACAGCGGCCTGCTACGTATCATCCGCCTGACGGATGAGGAGATCATCGGGAGCAACAATTCCGCCGGCATCATCGAGAAGTATTTTTCCATGTCGCAGGAAGATGCTACCTGCTTGCAGGATCTGTCACTCGGTGCCGGAGAAATGAAGGTGGGCGACAACTACCTGTGCCTTCATACGCTTTCCGATCCGGAAGACCTGCCGTCGAACGTGTCAACCGATTGCCGGTATGAAAGGCTCTCGACAGACCGGAGCGACTGCCGGCTGTCCTTTGCCGCACCGATAGGCATCCTGCTTACCTGCAACCATGTGGTGAACCAGTATCTCTTCATTGATGATTCGGCTGAAATTCTCAGGAAATTCGAGCAGACCGCACGGAACATGCACTCGCTTTCCCGTTACAGCCGTTCCAACCAGATCAACCGCGAATGGGTGCGATACGTCGCTGTGTAAGTAATTGTTAAACTTAGATTTAACCCGTTGTTTCGTCAACGGTAGCCTAT
>CANQNT010000088.1 GCA_947625255.1 uncultured Acetatifactor sp.
ATTTTAGGGAGATATGAGAGCCAATTGCTTTCCATACCTCCCTGTCTTAGGGCTGGTTATTTCCCGACAGCCCCTTTCTTATGCCATTTTTTTCTTGCAAATCTTTCTTTGATGAAGTATAGTGTTAATATTAAGAATGAAATGAGAGGAAAGCTATGGACTTAAAAGGACGAGATTTTCTAAAATTATTGGATTTCACTTCGGAGGAAATCACCTATTTGCTGGATTTGGCGGCAGAATTGAAAGAGAAGAAGAAAAAGGGAATTCCGACAGATATGTATCGGGGAAAAAATGTCGCTTTGATTTTTGAGAAGACAAGCACCAGGACACGGTGTTCGTTTGAGGTGGCGGCCCATGATCTGGGGATGGGGACTACCTATCTTGATCCCAAAGGATCCCAGATTGGTAAGAAAGAAAGCATAGCCGATACCGCCAGGGTACTTGCAGGTATGTTCGATGGCATTCAGTATAGAGGATATGGTCAGGAAATCGTGGAGGAATTGGCAAAATATTCCAGGGTACCGGTATGGAATGGCCTGACCAATGAATTTCATCCGACCCAGATGTTGGCGGATTTGTTGACGATTCGGGAGCGTTTTGGACATTTGAAAGGGATTAAGTTGACCTATATGGGGGATGCCCGTTATAATATGGGGAATTCCCTGATGGTGGCCTGCGCGAAAATGGGACTGCATTTTACTGCTTGTACCACGAAGAAATATTTTCCTGAGAACGCTTTGGTAGAGGAATGTCGCCGCATTGCGGAGACGACGGGGGCTACTATTACCTTGACAGAGGATGTTTCTCTGGGCACAAAGGGCGCCGATGTGATTTATACAGATGTATGGGTATCCATGGGCGAACCGGATGAGGTTTGGGAGGAAAGAATCAAGGACCTTTCTCCTTATCAGGTCAACCGTGCGGTTATGGAGAATGCGGGAGAGGGAGCGATTTTCATGCACTGTCTGCCAGCGTTTCATGACTTGAAGACGGAAATCGGTGCCCAGATGGGGCGGCGTTTCGGCATCACGGAAATGGAAGTGACGGATGAAGTCTTTGAAGCGCCGTATTCCCTGGTGTTTGAAGAAGCGGAGAATCGGATGCACACCATCAAGGCCGTGATGGCAGCGACTTTATAGGATTAGTGACTGATAGGATCCGAGTGAAAGGATCCGGACTAAGGGGATTTGCGCGATGATGATCTGGAAATGATTGGAAATAGAAATTTTAGAAATGCTGAAAGGGCGTGATGAATACGTGTCCGGAACCAATGATGCATACAATTCTGAGGAATTGAGCAGTCTCCTGAAGACGCGCTGGGCAGGCAGAAAGCTTGTGTATATGGACCAGGTGGACTCCACCAATCTTCAGGCTAAGCGGGAGGCGGAAAGCGGCGCGCCTCATGGGACCCTGGTGGTGGCGGATATGCAGACCGCAGGACGAGGCAGGAGAGGCCGTGGCTGGGAGAGCCCTTCCGGGACCAATTTATATTTTACCATTGCACTAAAGCCGTCTTTCGCGCCGGAAAAGGCATCCATGCTCACTCTTCTGATGGCCCATGCGGCGGCCAGGGGCATCCGGGAGGAGACCGGGCTTGTCTGCGGCATCAAATGGCCCAATGATATTGTGTTGGATGGGAAAAAGGTGTGCGGAATTCTGACGGAGATGAGCGCGGAGATAGGATATATTCATCATGTGGTTATCGGCGTGGGAATCAATGTGCGAAAGCAGGTCTTTCCGGAGGAGATCGCGGCAAAAGCCACCTGGCTGGAACGGGAGTGCGGGCGGACGGTTTCCAGAAATAGGCTGTTGGCCGGTATTATGAGTGCGTTTGAAGAGGATTATGAAAGATTTCTTGCAACAGAGGATTTGACTGGTTTGTTGGAAGGTTATAATAGAATGTTGGTCAATCGGGATCGGGAGGTTTGTGTGTTGGATCCCAAAGGGGAATTCCGTGGTGTGGCGCGGGGAATCACTCCTACTGGAGAGCTTGTGGTGGAATTGGAGAGCGGGGAAGAAGTTTGCGTTTATGCGGGGGAAGTGTCTGTGCGGGGCATTTATGGTTATGTTTGACAATGGGTTCAAAGAGAAAAGAGGGATCTTTATGGACGATAAAAGGGTAGTGCTTTGCGGAGCAAGCGCATATCAGCAAAAATATTATTTTAATAAATTGTTTGATAAAATGCCGGAATCGATCAAAGAAGAGCTTCACATTATTTGTGTGCTGTTTACCGAGGAGGTGGGCGGCATCTTTACCATGGTGTTTGAGGAGGACGGCACTTTGTCTTTGGAAACCAGTGCGGAAGAGGACGATATTTATTATGATGAGATTTCCAGTGGTCTGCTGATTGGGGAGATTCGGAGAAAACGGCAGGAGCTGCTGGAATCCTTGCATCTGTATTACCGTATTTTTATATTGAAAGAAAAGATCGCGGATATATTAGAGGAGGCGCAGTAGACGAAAAGAGCCTGGTCTTAAAGGGCGCGGCTGCGAGAAATGATACCGGCGGGTGGCGTAATGGCGTGGTATGGCTGTGCAGGAGAGCACGCGATATGGCTGTGAAGGATTGGGCCGGCATGGGGAATGACAGTGTGATGCCGCCGGGAAGGTCATCATAATTTGAGGAAAGGTACGGTGCGAATATGATTTTGGTAATTGACGTGGGTAATACGAACATGACGCTGGGAGTTTATGACGGGGATGAGTTGAAAGCGACGTTTCGCCTGATGACGGAGACTCCCAGGACTTCGGACGAGTATGGTATTGTACTGAAAGAACTCTTACGAAATCGGGGAATTGAACCAGCGATGATCGAGGGTTCCATCATTGGCAGTGTGGTTCCGGACGTGATGCATTCGCTGGTTGGGGGCGTGACGCGATATCTGGGTTCCGAGCCTTTGATCGTGGGACCGGGGGTGAAGACAGGGATTAATTTGGTGACGGAGAATCCCCGCAATGTGGGTGCGGATTTAATCGTGGATGCGGTGGCTGCATACGAGAAGTATGGGGGACCTGTTTTGGTGATTGATTTTGGAACCGCCACCACCTATAGCCTGATTTCCGCCAAGGGTGATTTTTTTGCCTGCGCCATCGCGCCGGGAATCCGCATCAGCTTTGAAGCCCTTTGGAACAAGGCTGCCAAGCTTCCGGAGGTGGAGATCAAGAAGCCCAAGTCCATCCTGGCCCAGGAAACCATCACAAATATGCAGGCGGGTCTGGTCTATGGCCAGATCGGACAGACGGAATATATCATACGGAAAATGAAAGAGGAAAGTGGTCTGGAGGACCTGTTGGTGGTGGCTACCGGCGGTTTGGGACGCCTGATTTCCGATGAAACGGACGAGATCGATATTTATGACAGTTCCCTGACATTGGACGGGCTGCTGATGATTTATAAAAAGAATACCAAAGCCGGTAAGTGAGGATGGGCATGAAAGCATTGAAAATAGGCGAGATTGTCATAGACAATCCCGTGATTCTGGCTCCAATGGCAGGTGTGACAGACCTGCCATTTCGTCTGCTTTGCAGGCAGCAGGGCGCGGGATTGATTTGTATGGAAATGGTCAGTGCGAAAGCGATTTTTTACAATAATAAGAATACGGAGGCCCTCCTGGAGATTCATCCCCAGGAGCGTCCCGTATCGCTACAGCTTTTTGGATCCGATCCGAATATCATCAGCGAAATGGCGAAGCGGATTGAGGAAAGACCTTTTGATATCCTGGATTTTAACATGGGATGTCCCGTGCCCAAGGTGGTGAATAACGGGGAGGGAGCGGCCTTGATGAAAAATCCCAGGCTGGTGGAGGAAATTCTGGGAAAATTGGTAAAAGCCGTGAAGAAGCCGGTTACGGTGAAAATCCGCAAGGGATTTGACGAAAATAGCGTAAATGCCGTGGAAATCGCAAAAATTGCCGAAAGCTGCGGTGTGGCTGCGGTGGCGGTACATGGAAGGACAAGGGAACAATATTATAGTGGTCAGGCGGATTGGGAAATCATTGCCCGGGTCAAGGAGGCAGTGCGGCTTCCCGTGATCGGGAACGGAGACGTGGACGGAGGAGCCGCAGCGGCGCGTATGTTGGAGGAAACGGGATGCGACGGCGTGATGGTAGGCCGCGCCGCCCAGGGAAATCCCTGGATTTTCCGGGAGATTGTTCATTATCTGCGTACGGGGGAAGAATTGCCCGGTCCTACCGTGGAGGAAAAAAGGGAGATGGCGCTGCGGCACGCGAAACTTCAGGTTCAGTATAAGGGTGAATATACGGCGGTACGGGAGATGCGCAAGCACCTGGCCTGGTATACCATGGGAATGCCCCATTCCGCCAGGTTTCGGCAGAAAATCAATTCCGTAGAGACGATGGAGGAATTGCTGGCGGGGATTGATGAGATTTTCAGGTGAGGAGTGGACGCGGCATTTGGTCAGCGTTATAGGAGGATTAAAGCTTCTGGTTGAGGGTTGACAAGCGTTCCCGGCAGTAATGATAAGAGGTGTATACGGGAATTGGCATAAAGAAAAACGGATCTCATATAATGGGGTATGGAAACGATTATTTATTTGAAGCTGGAACGGGACGAGCCGAAGAACGTGGTTTATGGTTTGCCTCCCATGATTCATTTTCGGCAGTTGGCGGAAGAACGTCATTTTTTGGTGGCGAGAATTCCCTGGGCCGCGTTGGATCCCTGGACGCTTGCAGGGTACGCGGGAGCTTTTCTGGGACATAGCTCTTCCGTGGAAACGGTATATGACAAATCCATGGAGGGATGGTTGAAAAAGCGCGGTCTGTGGGAATGGTGGGGGCAGAATTGGCCTTTTTCGGAATACAGGGAGTATCATCGGGAGGAATACGCTGACAGATTATTGAAAAAGGCGGTGGCCCAGGGCGGTCCAAGGAGGCATTTTCTGGTGATAGGGTTTGAACCTTTTCTTGCGGCGGTGCTGATGAAATATGCAAAAGAGATGAAGAGTCTGCGGGTGATCGTGGATAGGGAAGCGTCTGGGCTTGAAGCATTTGCGGAGGATGTGTTCGAAGAATATGGGCTGGCAGTATCTTGTAGGAATTTAACAGATCAGCATAGGCTTCAGAGAGATCAGGTGAGATTGGCATGGGAGCGCGGACGGCAGGAAGGTGCCGTTATTTTGGACTTGTCCGGCGAAAAGAAGCCGCTTCTGCACCCACCGGAGGGAAGTGTGTGGCTGGATATGGATTCCCAAGGGGAAAAGCGCCGCAGGGTCGAGGCTTATCAGGGAGTCTCTTATTTTTCCATGAAAAAGGAGTGGGAGTCTCTTGACACTGTTTCTAAAAATGGGTATAATACGGACGTTAATTGAAACATTTTGTTCTACAGTTCTATTTGGAAGGAAGAAGGTATTCGCGATGAGCAATGAAAAGAAAAACATTTTAACGTATGAGGGTTTAAGAAAGTATGAAACTGAGCTGCATGAACTGAAGGTTGTGAAGCGTCAGGAAGTAGCGCAGAAGATCAAGGAAGCCAGAGAGCAGGGGGACTTGTCCGAGAATGCCGAGTATGATGCTGCCAAGGACGAGCAGAGGGATATAGAGGCCAGGATCGAGGAATTGGAAAAGATTTTGAAGAATGCCGAAGTGGTAATCGAGGACGAGGTGGACTTGGACAAGATTAACATAGGATGCAAAGTGACCATCCTTGACCTGGAGTACAGCGAAGAGTTGGAGTACAAGATCGTAGGCTCCACGGAGGCGGACAGCCTGAAAGGCAAGATCTCCAATGAGAGTCCCGTGGGTAAGGCCCTGATTGGCTGCAAGGTGGGCGATACGGTGGATGTTGAGACCCCTGCGGGAATTTTTTCTTATAAAGTTTTGGAGATTCAGAGAAGCAATTAAGATTTGGCTGGGTGAAGACCCGCGCCGAACATGGAAAGGACGGAGAAGATGGCAGAAGCACAGAATACGAACATACAAGAGCAGGATATCAATCAGTTGTTGAAGGTCCGAAGAGAGAAGCTTGCCGCGCTGCAGGAGGCCGGAAAGGATCCTTTTCGGATCACCAAATACGACGTGACCCATCACAGCGCGGAGATCAAGGAGCATTTCGAAGAGCTGGAAGGAAAAACGGTCAGGATTGCCGGCCGTATGATGTCCAAGCGTATTATGGGAAAGGCTTCTTTTTGTAATGTGCAGGATCTGCCGGGCAATATTCAGTCCTATGTGGCAAGAGACAACGTGGGCGAGGAAACTTATGCGGATTTTAAGAAGATGGACGTGGGCGATATCGTGGGAATCGAGGGCACGGTGTTCAAGACCAAGACGGGAGAGATTTCCGTGCATGCGACCAGGCTAACGCTGCTGTCCAAGAGTCTGCAGATTCTTCCTGAGAAGTTCCATGGATTGACCAACACGGACATTCGTTACCGTCAGCGTTATACGGATTTGATCATGAACAGCGAGGTCAGGGAGACATTCATTAAGCGTTCGAAGATCATCAGCGCCATCCGGCGCTATCTGGAGGGCGAGGGTTTTCTGGAGGTAGAGACTCCCATGCTGGTGGCCAATGCGGGCGGCGCGGCAGCAAAGCCTTTTGAGACTCATTTTAACGCGTTGGATGAGGATGTAAAGCTGCGTATTTCCCTGGAGCTGTATTTGAAGCGGTTGATCGTAGGCGGCATGGAGCGAGTTTACGAGATTGGCCGTGTGTTCCGCAATGAGGGTCTGGATACCAGACATAATCCGGAATTTACCCTGATGGAGCTGTACCAGGCTTATACGGATTATTATGGTATGATGGATTTGACGGAGAAGATGTTCCGCTATGTGGCGCAGGAAGTGTGCGGCACGACCTTAATTCCTTATGCGGAGGAAATGATTGACCTGGGCAAGCCCTTTGAACGGCTGACCATGGTGGATGCCGTGAAAAAATATACCGGCATTGACTTTGACGAGGTGCCGGACACTGCTGCGGCGAAAAAGCTGGCGGATGAAAAGGGTGTCCAGTATGAGGCGCGTCATGCCAAGGGCGATATTTTGAATTTATTTTTTGAAGAGTTTGTGGAGGAGCATCTGATCCAGCCCGTGTTCATCATGGATCATCCGGTGGAGATTTCCCCGTTGACCAAGCGTAAGCCGGACAAGCCGGATTATGTGGAGCGGTTTGAGTTGTTTATCTATGGGCGTGAGATGTGCAATGCCTATTCGGAGCTGAATGATCCCATCGACCAGAGGGGCCGGTTTGAAGAGCAGGAAAGACAGTTCGCCATGGGAGACGAGGAAGCCAACCATACGGATGAAGATTTCCTGAATGCGTTGGAGATCGGGATGCCGCCTACCGGGGGAATCGGGTACGGAATTGACAGACTGGTGATGCTATTGACTAATTCGCAGGCCATTCGGGACGTGCTGTTGTTCCCGACGATGCGCCAGCTTGATTAAGGAAAGCCGGTAAAAATGCGGGATTCCGGTATTTGGACTAAGGGCACTAACATACCAGCTAACATAAAAATTGGTTAGACAGTACCCGATAACCCGAAAAGTATCAAATAGCTATTTCCGAGTTCCATGAAATAATCCGTACTATGAGGGGCCTGTCGGATAATACCGTTTTTTAGTCCCTGAGAATGAAAACAGGATGATTCCCGTAAGATTCAGGTTTTCTCA
>CANQNT010000089.1 GCA_947625255.1 uncultured Acetatifactor sp.
GGCAAGAGCTTCGACGAGATCATGACTTTTCTTAACCCGTGATGGTGATTAGTGTAACTTTTTTGCAGAGTTCACAATATACTGGCGTTAAAATACGTTTTTTATCACCTTTAATTTCTTCACTATCCTCGACACTGCCCTCAGTTGCTGATCTAAACTCAGTATTATTTAAAATGTCATGTTCAGCATCTTCTGGTGAAATCTTGATATTTTGATCCGAGTTTTCGCTTGAAACACTGTCGCTTTCCTTTTGTGCTGAGCAATCCGACATTGCCATCGTTGCTGCCAACACAGCCATCACAAGATATATTATCTTTTTCATAGTCTTATCCCCTTCGTTTCAAAGACTTTACCATTCTCCCATGAGCGCATCTTCCCAGCCTCCTCCCCAATAATCATAGATCATCTGCATATCTTCAATGTACCAGCCCTCCGGCGTATAGGAACACTCGATGCGCTTCACGCTTTCAGTCAATGGATCTACATAGGCAACAAAGCGCAGCATCACTTTACCGTCCCTTTCAAAGATATTCGCTCCCATCCCGCTAAAATCAAGGTTTTCCGGGCCAAAGCCGGTGGGCTGGGCAGTAGAGTAATCATCATCGGGAATATACTCCCCGTCGTAATCCTCCCAGCCTACCCACTTTAGTTCCAGATCCGGATTCTGGATAAAGTTGCTGGGATATTCCACCAACACAGGCTCTCCCGCTTCATTTTTTCCCACATGCAGGACGGAAGTCTCCCCTCCTCCATAGGTGCTTCCCCTGGCAATTCTGTTCACCACGATATCCGGTAGGCCGTCACTGTTCAGATCGCCCGTAACCAGATAAGAAACCCAGTAATCCGGATAATCGATCAGGGCAATATCACCGTTCTGAAATTTGGCAAGCACCTGTGTGGACGCATAATCGCCGAATACATTGTCCGTTACCAGTACCCTGTCCTCTGTTCCGTCTCCGTCCAGATCCGCCCGGATCTCTATACCGGTGTCGATCGGGACATTTTTCACGGCATAAACTTTTCCGCCAGTTTGCAGCCGGATCAGACTTCCGGTCAGCAAAAGGGCGGCACAGGCTGCCACAATCAAGAAAATACCTTTCTTCTTCCTGCCGTTTATGATGCTGTCGAATCTCCGCTTGATGAACTTCACTCCCTGCACATATCCGGTGGAAGCGGCGCTCCATTTATAGCTGTTCCTTGCGATCTGCGACATGAGCACATCGCTGTATTCCTCCCTGTATGCCCTATCCGTTCCGGATACGACCGCCTCATCACAGCATATTTCAATATCCTGCTCGGCCGCTTTTCTAAGCAGCCAGACCAGAGGATTGAACCAATGGACGATATTGACAGACAGGAAAAACAGCTTCCACAAAATATCTTTCTTTTTACAGTGCTGTATCTCATGTCTTAAGATAAAGCGCAAGTCCCGCTCGTCTGAGACATCGTCAGGCAGCACGACCGTGTTTTGCAGCACGCCTATCGTAAACGGCCCCATAGGGGAATCGTACAGGATCCATAACCGGGGCGTTCTTTTCAGTTGATACCGCTCTGCTTCTTCCTGTAGGATTTTTCGTATACCGGAATACGTACATTCATACCCTTGCCGTTTAATTTTTCCTTTCAGTCTCCAATAACCAGCAGAATAATAAAGCAGTAGCACCGCACCCACGCATACCCAAAGAGTAAAAAAGACGTCCGTGGTGGTAATCTCTTTCCCGTTCACACCAGATGCCGCAAAGTTTCCGGTTCCCGGATCTTTAACAGATACTATCTGCTGAGACTCTGTCGCCGTTTCACTCCGCCTAACTGCACTGTCTGCATGTTCCGTATCGCCCTGTCGTATTACAACATCGGGAATATCCACGCTGTATCCCGGCCAAACAGCAGGAAAACGAAAAGGAATCAGACAGCAGACAGCAATCAAACTCCATATGATCTTTCTGCTTTTTGCCGCATACTTTTTCCCGCAAAAGGAAAAGACCAAAAGAAAGATAAAAGTACATACGCCAGTCACGATGGAAGTATTAAAAAGTGCTGTCACAAACTCTCTCATTTCTCGTCCCTTCCTTCCAATGAGTTTAGGTACTCCCTCAATTCAATAATCTCTTTCTGGGAAATGCTATTTGTTTTACAAAGCTGGGCGATCATCTTTGCAGCGGAATTATCATACAGCTTTTCCAAAAGAGTCTTGCTTTCCTGTACCTGATACTCCTTTTGAGAGATCAGTGCAGAATAGTAATTTGTGCGTGTACTTCTATCACAGGATACATATCCTTTATCCGCCATCCTTGCCAGAAAGGTCATCAGCGCCGCAAGCTTCCAGTCATATCTACCTTTCAGACCATCCAATATTTCATTGGAAGTCATGGGCTTATCCTGTTCCCATAAAACTTTCATGATTTCAAATTCCGAATCTGATAATTTTTTCATGCTGTTCCTATTTCTCCTTTCTTGTATTAACTTTTATGTTTATATTATACATTATGTTAATATTAATGTCAATGTTAAATTCGAGAATGGCTCAATTTTTTAATAACACTTTATTGCTTAGGAAGTTACCTGCGCAATAATTATTAGAACAGGTAATGATAACAGAAATGTGTGATTTAAAAGCAGAGAGGCAATCATCTTGCCCCTCTGTCTTTCTTTCGAACTTCTGGCTTCCTGTAATTCTCCCTCTGCTCCGGGGGCGTTTTCAGCCGTTCCCGGATACTCTTTCTGACTTTCTTTGAGCTGCCCTCTTCATAGCGTTCTTTCCATTCTGCCATATCTTTCTGATAAGCTGCATAAGCCTCCTCGGCTTTGTGGTAGATCCGGTAAAACTCCTGCACATTCTTATATCCGTATTTTTTAGCAATGCCGGACAATCCCATTTTTAGGATGTCAATTTCCTCATTCTTACGGTCGATCCTGCTCTGAATCCCGCCTTTTGGGGTGATCTTTGCAAGCCCTTTCAGGCTGTTCCTCTCCATTTCCAAAGCACTGCGCTCTTTCTCAGCCGCAAAGATGATCTCATTCTGACGTTGCAGTTCCTTATATATCTTATCCAGTCCCGGATAATTGGCGGCTTCGGCTGGCATGACGGGTCTGGGCGGTGTCTGCAGTTTTGTCGCCAGTTCCCTGTCTGCCAGAGTATGCGCTTCTTTGCCGGATAACAGTATCTCCAGCGGACCCGGTTCTGCCGTCGTGAGCCTGCCGGACAGTTCCACTGCCTTTTGCAATACCTTTGAGATCAGTATTGCCAGCGCCGCAACAGCGCTCATAAGGACAGTTCCCAACCGTTCCGGCTGATTGCCGAATACATCAACAGATTCCCGGCTGCGGTCGGTGATATACTCTTTTTTTATCTGCCGTATCTCTGTTTCCGCCACGCCGCTGACGAGTGCCCTGTCAACTTCTCGGTTCCAGCGCATACGGTATCCGTTATCCGTCTGTATCTGTTGCGCTTTCGGGTTGTTCTTCCCTATTTTCTTGGTGGCAAGGTACAGTCCTCCTTGATTGAATACATGGAGTTTCTCTTTCCCGTCCTTAACAAGCGCATTGATCAGGTTAGTGTAAAAATGCTTTACCTCGTCCAAAAATCCTTCCTGCTTGAACAGCCTGTTCTTGGCGGTAAAAAGATTGCGCTCGTATACCTCGCATTTCTTCACAATCTTACAGCCTTTACGGATTTCCCCGTTTTCGTCAAGTATCTCTTTTTTGGTGCGAACATGTTTCCCCTGCTCGTCATAGAACATATTCCTTGTTGCTATTTTCTCTATGGGTTCGGGTAACATCTCCCTCTCTGAAAAAATAAGGTGGATATGGTAGTTTGTCTTTCGTTTGTTATGGTGCAGAGCCGACACACACTCCACGCCGTATTGTTCCTTAAAATGGTCTGTGAACAGCCGAAGCAGCTTGTCCGGCTCATAGAGATCGGGAAAGGATTCAGGCAGGGCAATGATAAGCTCCCTCGCCTCGATACACTTCCCCACTGTGCCGCTTTTTTCAAATTCTTCCTGATTGCATTTTGCAAGTTTCGTCCAGTAGCGGCGGTCTGTGGTTTCATAGACCGCATACAGGTTTTCCTGCTTCGCATGACTGGATATATAAGTGATCCTGCCCTTGACATTGGGCAGCTTGCTCATGCGGATAAATGAATGTCTTTGTATTGTGCTTTTTCCTCCCTCCTGCAAGTAGCAGCAGATTGGGAAAAGGGCGGCCTGAATTGGTGTGAGTGGCAGCATAGGCTACCGTACACGAACCTATCCGCCTGTCGGCGGTAATGCAAATGCGATAGCATTTGAAATTCACGCAGGCGTGAATTTGCCCCCTGCAAGGGCGAAATACCCAGGAGCATAAATCTCTGATTTGTGCGGAAAGTGTATTTCGCTCTCAAACGCCGAGGGCTTAAAAGAGAGAAGAATCCCTCCCCAAAATGCCCGAATTACATCTGCAAAAAATGCTGCCATGATAACAGAAAGTAATGCCACCTTTGATAGTGGGAAATGCCATCATGACCTCAAAATATCGTCTGGAATATCAGTTGATTTCTACAACTGAAAATATAGAAATCAGTTGATTTTTTAAGTCAACTCATATCAAATGGCCTGTTTTTTTCAACTTACTTTTCTGTCTTTCCCCAAATTTCCGCTTGTACCGAAAGGAAGCACATGATATAATCTATTTGCGTGTAGGTATATCATGGCTTCGGTCTGATACATACCATTGGGCGGTTTCCTTGGAAGCCGCCTTTTTTATACTGCCGATTTTTTCGTAACTGCTTTGACGCTGCTTTTATCCCGCAGATCTTTCCCCTCGTTTACTTCCATGAACTTCTCTAAGATGTCGCTTTTGATAAGCACCTTTCTTCCGACCTTAAGGACGGGCAGCTTTTCCCATTCCACCAGTTTCCGCAAGGTATTCCTGCCGATCCCCGTATAGGCGGCGGCTTCCTCGATGGATAAAGCGATTTTCGTTTCGGTCATTTGATCACCTCCTTTTAAATTGCATTATGCAATTTATTGTGTATGGATACTATAACGCTTTTATATTCTCTTGTCAAGCATTATGACAACTTAAAAATTTATTTTAAGTTGCATATTGCATTATTGCTATTTCTGTGCTATACTGTGGACATACCGAAAAAGGAGGCGTATTTATCATGAAAGACAAGGAATTACGCAGGCTTATCGGCAGCCGGGCAAAGCAGCGCCGGATCGAGTTAGGGCTGAACCAGCCTTATGTTGCGGAGAAGATGGGAGTTGCCACTTCCACCATCGTAAGGTATGAGGCGGGGACGATCGACAACACCAAGAAACTGGTGCTGGACGGTCTTGCGGAAACGCTCCATGTTTCCGTGGAATGGCTCAGAGGGGAAACAGACGAATGCGAAACGGACATAACGGATAAGAAAGAGCTGTTTATCAAGACATAATATAAAAAAATAATAAAAAATGAAAATATCTGATGAAATAAGTTTTTTTCTATTGTATAATGTTGTTTAATACGAAAGAAATGGAGATAACAGGCAATGGGATTGGATGTAAAACAAACCCCAATTTTATATTCTATCGGGACGCATTTGGCATATAAAATAGCCAAGAGATACTATAGAAATGTTCATTATGTTTGGTGTACTACCGAATTTAATTCACCAAAACAGCCACCAACTTCTAATCCTTCCAACATATGTAAAAGATATCTTGAACAAATTACGACTGGTGATCGACATACAAGGGAAATTGAAAATAATATTACTGGTATTTTAAAAGGCGCTAGAGCGAAACTTGATAGTGGAATTATTAATGAAAAAGAATATAATGAGATAAGAAGTATTGTTTCAGTGGCGGAGTATGAAGCGTTTTTCCCGATGCTTTATATAATCAGAAGCAATGATGTCAAAAACAAGTGCAAAGAAGTATCTATAGAGAATAAGGCTAGCGATAATGCGATAGAATATAAAATCGAAGATTTACGAGAAAATGAGTTTGAGGCAATTTTTTTCAAAGATATTTTGGATGGTATAGTAGAAGTAGTTGATAAAAAGGTCGGTGAATAATATGAGAACTTATCAGAGTAAAGTTAAAAGCAGAAAAAGAAATGCTAATGTAAATAATGTACAATCCACTACGGTATTAGCAAGACCGATTGGTGCAAAGGCTTCTTTAAACACTATGTCTAAAAATGAGATTGTTGTAAAGCAACCTTCCATTCATATAAGAGGTACTGCAACAGGATTAATCAATTCAATGAATTTAGATGAACTGCTAGAGGTATCAAAAATGGTCGAATTGGGAATTAAAGGTGAAAAAATTCCAACGGCAAAATCACCTAAAGCCCAAAAATGCGCAAGAACAATATTGCAGTTAAACCGAAAAGGTAATACAAAGCCTACAGCAGAAAAGATGATCCATGGCTTAAACGAACGGATAATTGAGGTAAACAAAAAAACCACGAATACTGCAGAATCCAAGCGATTGTATCGCAAGTTGATGGCGGAAGAATAAATGATATAAAGGTCGTCACTTTTCTGAATATTTTTATTATTAGTTAGTGATATAGCATTTACTAAACGCAAAATGCTAGTATTTTCACTTGACTCAGTGTTTTCGCATATACCAGTAAGGCGGTTTCTTCGGAAACCGCCTTTTATACTGCTGATTTTCTCGTAACCGTTTTGACGCTGTTTTTATCCCGCAGGTCTTTCCCCTCGTTCACTTCCATGAACTTCTCTAAGATGTCGCTTTTGATAAGCACCTTTCTTCCGACCTTTAGGACGGGCAGCTTCTCCCATTCCACTAATTTCCTCATGGTGTTCCTGCCGATTCCCGTATAGGCTGCGGCTTCCTCAATGGATAAAGCGATTTTCGTTTCGGTCATTTGATCACCTCCTTTTGAATTGCATTATGCAATTTTCTGTGTATGAATACTATAACGCTTTTATATCCTCTTATCAAGCATTATGACAACTTAAAAATTTATTTTAAGTTGCATATTGCATTATTGTTATTTCTGTGCTATACTGTGGACATACCGAAAAAGGAGGCGTATTTATCATGAAAGACAAGGAATTACGCAGGCTTATCGGCAGCCGGGCAAAGCAGCGCCGGATCGAGTTAGGGCTGAACCAGCCTTATGTTGCGGAGAAGATGGGAGTTGCCACTTCCACCATCGTAAGGTATGAGGCGGGGACGATCGACAACACCAAGAAACTGGTGCTGGACGGTCTTGCGGAAACGCTCCATGTTTCCGTGGAATGGCTCAGAGGGGAAACGGACGAATGCGAAACGGACATAACGGATAAGAAAGAGCTGTTTATCCGTGACGCAATGGGAAGCATCCTGAATAAGCTCCCTGCCGGCTTGGACAAGTCCGATGCTGATTTCTCCAAAGACCTGTTGCTTCTGATGCTGCGGGAATATGAACTGTTCGCCGATTCGTTCCGGTACGCCTGTGAACATTTCAAGGGCAGTTCGGAAAATGCGGACATCGCCGCCACAATGGGGTTTGCGTCCAATCAGGAATACAATGA
>CANQNT010000090.1 GCA_947625255.1 uncultured Acetatifactor sp.
ATACGTCACCGAATTGTCGGAGAACCGGGTTTCCGACGGTTTGGGTATCCGTTTCGGCAAGTGTCCTCCGAAGCGGTGTTCCGGGTATTTTAATGTTCCGTTTCTCATATCTTCAAATCATTGGTTTCTTGAATCATGCTGCAAATAAACAAGTATATTTTTGAACCAGTATCACTTCCCAAACAAGTGGCGACATGTTGCGCCGGTTGGCATTCATTGACCGGGTCAAACATCTGTCCGATATTGCTTTAAGGGTGTAACTTTGCCCCGGGCAGCAGGGTTCGCCGATGGAGACGCAGCCGGAGTCTTGAGAGGTATCTTATCCATCCGTCCCCTGACGGATTTTTATGTTCACCTGAACATAGCAAGATGTCTTTTCAGCCGCTCAAAATATTTTGAGCGGCCACGAAAAGCACTTGCCCTTGCAGGGGGCGGGCTTCCCATCCGAAGTCGGGAAGCCTTTCAGACCTACGGTGTCTGTGCCTTGAAGCGGCGGCTTATGCCTTCAATTCGCTAAATCCAAAGTAATATGAAAGAAAAAAAGAAAAGCAAAGCAGGGAGAAATCCCAAACTTGATACGGCGGTGTACAGCTACACCGCCCGTTTCAACGAGGAGGAAGACAACCGTTTCCTCGCCATGTTCGGAAAATCGGGTGTCTATGCAGGGTCGGTTTTCCTCAAGGCGCACTTCTTCGGACAGCCGTTCAAGGTGCTGAAGGTGGACAAGACGCCGGTGGATTACTACACCAAGCTGTCGGATTTTCATGCGCAGTTCCGTACCGTGGGAACGAATTACAACCAAGTAGTGAAGGAACTGAGGCTGCATTTTTCTGAGAAAAAGGCGATGGCGTTGCCCTACAAACTGGAGAAGTGTACCATTGACCTTGTGAAGCTGAGCCGGGAGATTGTGGAACTTTCGAGGGAGATGGAGGCTAAGTGGCAACAAAGACAGAGCTTGCAATTCCATCCTCAATGAATTATTGATAAGTGAACGAGGTGCTGGAATGTGAGATACCGCAGTTGCAGGAGATAGCGGGCAAGGTGTGGAAGAAGGAGGACGAGCTGAAACAGTTGAAGTCCGAACTTGCCGCCCTTGACCGCAAGATACAGCTGGAACTTGCGCCGCCTACACCAGAAGTCGCCGAAAAGGAGAACGAAGGGCAACAAGTCAAGCCGGAGGTAGAAGATATGCGGAACAGGCAGACGCATTATCCCGAAAATGCACCGCCGCAGATACGCAGTCCGGCAAATGAACGAAGTCCCATGGGCAATTACATTGCCGACCATGTTGTAATCGGTCGTCCGGGAGCGTATATCAAGGATGAGAACCGACCGAAAGGGTTGAAAATGTAAAACCCAAATAGTCGCAAGAAGCCATTTAGAGTGAATGTAGTCTGAATGGCTTCATTTACATGTTATGTCATAGATAGTATGAAATAAAATCACTACCTTTGCAAATAGGTATCATACAGACTATTATATGGATAAATTCAATCTCTATATAGATAAAATTGATTTGAACTTTTGGCGCGAACTATGCACCAAAGAGGGTAAGTTACGCTCATACAAGAAAGGGGAGTATTTTCTTCATCGAGGAGATATTCCTAAATATTTTGGTTTTATAGCTCAAGGATATTTTGAATATTCTGTAATAGATACAGATGGGAATAGCAATATTACAGGTTTTGCATTCTGTAATACTTTGGTTGGTGATTATTATGGTTCTGTAAAAAAAATGCCATCTTTGACAGATATTATAGCAGTGAAAAATTCAGAGGTTTGGATTTGTAACAACAATATTTTATACGCTTTAATTAAAAATAATAATGAAATGTTCAAAGTCTTTTCCGAAGAATTATTTCATGAAGCTCATAAAAGATATCTCGAATTGTATCAAAAATCTCCCAAAGAACGATATATAGATTTGATACAGCGCATTCCCAATATCTTACAAGACATTACACTCAAAGAATTGGCATCATATTTGCAAATAACGCCTACATACCTCAGCCGTATCCGCAAAGAAATAACTTTTGGCAAGAAATAGTCTATCCAACATAGTCATCACGAGCAACTCTCAACTTAGTTTGAGAGTTGTTTCGTTTAATGCCCGTAACTTTGCACTGATTATAACAACCAAAAAAAGTAATATGAACCAACTTAAATTCTGGCATATGGCATTGCTGCTAAGCATATGGTCACTGACAAGTTGCAGCGATGATAATAACGAAAATGAAGCGATTACTCCGTTCTGTCTTGGAGATACTTACTATGAGGTAAGATTAGGACAAGAAACTAACAGCATCTACATAACAAATGGTAGTGGGGATATTAGTTTGGCGATAGAAGATGAAAATATTTTGCAAGCCACTTATAATGGCAAGTTATATGCAGACAAGCCGGGAGGTGTTGTCTCTTTGTTCGGAAAACAGAAAGGAAGTACCATGCTGTCCATTATAGACAATGTGACAGGAGATAAAGAAACTATTGAAGTGAAAGTAACAGATTGCTACCTTGCATACGTTATCAATGACAGCAACTACCCGATATTGCCGGCAGGCACCACACTCTTTTTAGTGAACAATCAAGCTCAGGACTACTATCTGTTCGACCAAGATAACATATATAACAAGCCTATACTAAAAGACAGCGGTTACGAGTTCTTCATCACGCTGAATGCCGACACAGGTGCGGCACCCACTAAATACGCTATTCCCAACTTACGCTTATACAAACACAATCCCGCTGATGCTGGAACTACTGCGTCGAAGTTCTATGATTTCCAAATAGAACTGTATGGCGAAGAAGCCAGTTCTTCGTACATGCTACAAGTCATTCAAGCCTACTTAGGCGTCGATTGGGAAAGGCTTATAAACAATGCTTTGACCAAATCACCTGCTCCCATAAATATGACTATGATATTGACCGTTCCTGATACAGACTATCGAATAAGAGGAATAATAAGCTTTGTATCCATTCCGAAATACATATTGGATTGATAGATTTCTTGTAATCAACTGAATTCGTATGATGCAGTTACGCAAAATTAAAGTACTTACATTTTTCTTCCTATCGTTCGTTTGCTCCCAAACGACTGTTTATGGGCAAATGATTAGCGGTAAAATAATAGATGCCGAACAACTACCGATAGACGGAGCGACTATTATTCTGCAAGCGATGGATTCGACCTATATAGCCGCATCCATCTCTAATACTGACGGTATATTCGTTTTTAATAGCCAACAGGAAGAATACCGTTTGATAATACAACACCTTTTATATGAAACCAAACAAATGGCAGGTAAGGGAAATGATGTCGGAACTATTCAACTTCAACCTAAAGACTATGCTTTGGATGAAATTATTATAAAGGCAGAACGTCCTTTTGTTAAAGTGAAGAATGGACTTTTAGGGTATAATCTTGCTGTCCTTACCCAAAATCAACTTGTAAACAATGCTTATGAAGCATTGACAAAGATACCGGGAGTACAAGAAGAGAGAGGAATACTGACTTTGGCAGGAGCCGGGAAACTGACAGTTATTCTAAATGGCAAACCAACAACAATGGATGCCGGACAACTTGAAACGATTTTGCGCAATACTCCGGTTAATCGTGTGGAAAAAGTGGAAGTGATGTACAGTGCGCCTCCTGAATATCATGTACGGGGCGCGGCTATTAATGTTGTTTTAAAGCGTTCAAACGACTACTCTTTTCAGGGTGAGATAAGTGCTGACTATAAAAACCAATACTTCAATGATGGGGGAATGAACGGGAACTTTCGTTTGTCAACTCCTAAAATGGCTTTTGATGTAATGTATGGAGTAAATAACGTAAAAAAAATGGAGTACATAGACCTTGATTCCAAGCATACGCTAAAAGAAGAACTCCATTCTATCATACAAAATGAACAGTTGCGCAGCAAGTATTGGAAGCATGACCTTAGAGCCGCTTTTGAATATAATTTCAACGATAAAAACAATATCAATATTGCCTACACAGGTAGTTATACCCCTGACCAATATAATAACAGCCGTACATCAGGCAATTACCAAACCGGTAATGTTGATAAATATATTGACAATCAAATGCACAATATCACATTGCAATATCATTCAGGATCCGGTCTTGAAATAGGAGGTGACTATACCTATTATACTTCCAATAATAATCAATGTTTACATACTGATTATCAAAATGGAAATCAGAGTAGTTTCTCTATGGTTGGCGGACAAAAGATAGACCGCTATTCTATTTATGTAGACGGGAAACACTCTTTATCCAAAGGATGGAATTTGGGTTATGGAGTTTCCTATCGATTTGCCAAAGATCTTGATTTCCAAACTTACGATAAAGTGACAGGTGACATTCAAACACAAAATATATATTCCAATCTGAGAGAACAAACTGCCAGTTTTTATGTGTCGTTGAGCAAAAACTATACAACAGGTACATCTTTATCCGTTTCTGCTACAGGAGAGTATTATACGATTGGCAATTATCATAAATGGGCAGTCTTTCCACAAGCATCATTGACCTATTTTAAAACACCGGAACATCTGTTTCAATTGTCATTATCTACGGATAAAACCTATCCAAGTTATTGGGATATGCAGTCTTCCGTCAGTTATCTTAATGGATATACAGAATTGTGGGGTACACCGAATTTGAAGCCGATGACGAATTATAATCTGAATGGAAGTTATATCTTCATGAAGAAGTATATTTTCAGTCTGTTTTTCACGCATACATCGGATTATTTCACACAAGCCGCCTATCAATCTACCGACAGGCTGGCACTGATCTATAAAAATACAAACTGGAACTATATGCAGCTATGGGGAGCAAATATCATAGTACCCTTTAAAGCAGGAAACTGGCTGGATTCCCGATTCTCATTAGTCGGAATGCAAATGCACCAACGCTGTGATGATTTTTTCGACATTCCTTTCAATCGGAGGAAATGGGTATTTAGCGGCACATTGGATAACACGTTTAAAGTAAACAAGAATTTATCTTTCGAGTTGATAGGGAATGTACAGACTCCTGTCATACAAGGGACATTTGATATAGAATCTATTTTTAATCTCACTGCCGGATTGAAATGGAATTTTGCAAATGACAAATTCAGTTTATCAGCCCGTTGCAATGACATATTTGATACAGGAATGCCTGCAACAAAAGTCCGCTTTAAGGGACAACACTTGGATATGAACAGCGGATTTTATTCACGTTCATTTACTTTGCATTTCAGTTATCGTTTTGGCGGATATAAGAAAAAGGAGATAAAAGGAATAGATACATCAAGATTCAGATACTAATTCAAAAATGATATGAGGACATTGTTGCTAACTCTGAGTGTTTTATGCTTATACTCATGCTCATATAAAACTTCTCTGATTACCTATCGAAATGGATATGTATTTAACACCCAGGGTAAAATGATTGGAAACTATTCCAATGGCTATATTTTCACCGAAAATAAAATACTCATAGGATATTACTTCAATGGATATATTTGTGATGATAATCACAATATTATAGGAAACTATGCAAATGGATTTGCAAAAATTGGAAAAACAAAATAATTAATTTTTTTCTGTCAATATCATAGATGTAAACATACAGTGAAACATCTTCAGAAAGCGGTCGCTTTCGGCTATACACTTATTGCATTGTTAATCGGATGTATTGCCTACACTTGGCATCATGAATGGCAGGAAGTGGAAGCATTGGAGGTTGGCAATCGACGTATAAATGAATTCAGGAAGGATGTAAACCGTATTCATATCCGACTGATAGAGTTCTCTTTGTTGGGAGAAACTATATTGGATTGGGACGAAACAGATTTGGAGAATTACCATGCCCAACGTATTGCATTGGACAGTATATTATGCAGTTTCAATGTAACTCACAAAATTGAGCGTGTTGACAGCGTGCGCAGTCTTTTGGAGTATAAGGAACGGCAGATATTCCAGATTGTCCGGTTAATGGATGAGCAACAATCCATCAACAGGAAGATAGCCAGCCAAGAACCGGTGATTGTGCAGAAGATTGTGCAGGAACAGCCCAAGAAACCGAAGCGCAAAGGATTCTTGGGCATATTCGGTAAAAAAGAGAAAACGAAGCCATTGACAACAACGACTACGCTTCGTTCTCCCGATAGAAACATGGTCAGCGAACAGAAAGCACAAAGCCGTCGGTTGTCGGAACAAGCCGACAGTCTTGCGGCTCGTAATGCCGAACTTAACAGACAACTGCGAGGATTGATTTGCCAAATCGAAAAGAAGGTACAATCTGATTTACAAAGCAGGGAAGCCGAGATAACCGCCATGCGTGAAAAATCATTTATGCAGATAGGCGGCTTGATGGGATTTGTCCTTTTGCTGTTGGTCATTTCTTATATCATCATACACCATGATGCAAAGAGCATCAAACGATACAAACGCCAGACAACGGATTTGATAGGGCAATTGGAACAGTCCGTGCAACAAAATGAGGTACTCATAACCTCCCGAAAGAAAGCGGTATATACTATTACCCATGAGTTGCGTACACCACTGACGGCAATAACCGGCTATACCGAATTGTTACGGAAAGAGTGCAGCAAAGGTAACAATGTGCATTTTCTTCAAAGCATACAACAATCTTCCGACCGTATGCGGGATATGCTTAACACCCTGCTTGACTTCTTCCGCTTGGACAACGGCAAGGAACAGCCCAAACTATTACCCTGCCGTATTTCCACAATCGCACATACTCTTGAAATGGAGTTCATGCCCGCTGCTATGAACAAAGGTTTGTCACTTACAGTGAAAAACGGAAGCGATGCCGTTATACTGACTGACAAGGAGCGGATAATTCAAATAGGGAATAATCTTCTGTCAAATGCCATCAAGTTCACGGAGGAAGGCAGTGTGTCGCTGACTACCGACTATACCGATGGAATTCTGACAATTACGGTTGGAGATACGGGTACAGGCATGACCGAAGATGAACAGCGACGTGTATTTGGCGCATTTGAACGCCTTTCAAACGCTGCCACTAAGGAAGGTTTCGGACTTGGACTTGCCATCGTGCATAATATCACGACTATGCTTCACGGAAAAGTACGACTGGAAAGTAAAAAAGGGAAAGGCAGCCGTTTTACAGTGGAGATACCCATGCAGAAAGCTGATGATGTGCCGGAGCAAGTGATACAAACTTATGTCCACCGAAAAGAAAAGAGTATCAATGTTGTCGCCATAGACAATGATGAGGTGCTACTCCTGATGCTGAAAGAAATGTACACTCAGGAAAGAATACATTGCGATACTTGCACCGATGCGGCGGAACTGATGGAGATGCTACGCCGGAAAGAATATAATCTGCTGCTGACAGATTT
>CANQNT010000091.1 GCA_947625255.1 uncultured Acetatifactor sp.
ACTTAATTCTACCAAACGGCATAGACCATGTCTATCTTTATGAAATTGAATTTGCGAAACTAATTATACGTCATCAATTTGGATGTGGGCTTTGTTAATATATATCGCCAAAAAATCGCCGGCCACGCGAAAAAACTCCAGAAATGCCTATTTTACAGCATTTCTGGAGTTGGAGTTGCGTTTGAATTCGGCGTGTTCTTTGTTGTTCTTAACTGTATTTGTTTAGTTTTTATGTAGATACACGCCATTTTTTACTTCAATTACATCAATTATACTGGCTTACTGATTTTCTGTTGCCAAAATGTTGCGACTAATAGAAATATAGCATCCCTCACCGCTCACTAAACTATTAATCACTAATATACACGATAATTCTTTTTAACCAATATTCCATATACTTTTTATCAGTTTGATCCACAACACATCATCTATTTACCAGCCATTGATATAGCTTTTTCAAAAACAGGTATTCTTCTTCTGAAAAACTATAACTTGCACTTGTATTGCTTGCAATATTTGAAAACTTAATTATCCATTCAGTTTTTGCATTCTTTCCTCCGCTTATTTTAACTTCCTCCGGTCTAGTGTAATCTTTTTCAAATAGATCCGTCCAATTTGATCCAAAAATTGCAATATCCCTACAATTTGCTGGTGTCACACAATCCCAAATAGATACATCTTTATTTATTCCATTAATGCTATTATTATAGTTTTGTTTGCCCATAAGAGCATGCGCTTGCTTATATACCTTAGGCGGCATTCCAGCAGTCAACCATTTTTCTCCATATTTTTTTTTCAATTTGCCTTGAAAATCTGATTTAATTAAATATTCAATATCTTGTATAAGATTATATGACTCGGCATTAAATTGTTTTGTATTGTCTCTAATCCATTCTTCCAATCCATCGGGCAAAAAATCAGAAATAGACTCATTAATAACTGTTTCAAAAACACGCCATATCTTTGCCTTGCCTCCACTACCATAATTTCGACGTATTTCTTGTCTCTGTTCAACATTAAGATTTCCTAAATATGACACCAACGGAGACAAGTATACATTCACTTCTTCAACCAGTGTTTCTATATTGCTCGATTTAGGATTTATCTTTTTATTAACAACCAGATAATCCACAATATCATTAATAATGCGGATAAGAGCATGAATAGTATTATTAATTGTCAAAATGCCTAAATTAGCATCACCTTGATCCCATTCTTCAGGTAACTGCTCCTTAAAATATTGAAAACATCCCATAATAAATGGCAATAGTATTTTTCGTGTCGCTTCATTATTGCCACGATCAAAAGTTCCTGTTTCTATCTCATTATTATCCTTTCCAAAACGTGTTAAAAAATGCGTGGACTTTAGCGCGTTTTCAATTGTATCAATCCTTATACAACAATTTGATGTCGGTTCATTTTCTCCAATTACAATTTTCCCAAAAAACGGAGATGATTGTAATTCTCCCAACCTCTGCGCAATATTCAATCGTAAAGCCTTTCGTTGCTTATTCTTATCTTCAGATGCCCAAAGAAGATCTGCATTTAAGGTATTCTGAAGATTTTTGGATACTTGTTTCTGATTTTCATTTATTTCCATAAAAAGTTCCACTTGTTTACTCTTTTCCAAATTAACAAATGCTACTACTGGAACTGTATTATTATTCCTATATTTTGAATCTGCATATCCATATAAGCGATGTTGACCATCTATTATATAAGCTGATCTATATAATTGCGGAAGATGAAGAATCCCAATACGGGAAATTGAATTTTCAACTTGTGGAGTTGCCAAATCAAACCTCAATTTTTTGCCTTTTGTGTCAATACTTATAACTAAAGAATTCGGAAAAAAACCTCCACGATCAACAAAATCACGAATTTCAGCTAATCTACTTTTTCTTATAATTCTTTGATACGTTGGCATCATATCAGTATTTGCGTCATTTCGATGTAAAACATACGCTATCTTCAAAAGTTTTTCCGGTTCTATAGAAAAAGAATAATATGTAAAATTACCCATCTGACCCTCAATAGCCGGGATTCTATTTTCCATTGCTCCTATTTTTTGTCCAGCAAAAAGAGCCCCTAATAACTGATACCGAGCGCATGATCCCAAGTGTTTTGCAAGCTCAGAAAAATACTTAATTCCATATTCATCAATGTGATATATTCCCAGTTCTTCCATTCTATTTTTATCTGGATTGGTTATTTCGTAGTTCTTTGTAGCAAAAATAAATTTATATTTTTTCCCTCTAAATTCCCTTAGTCTACGTACAGTTTTAATCAAGCCCTCTTTTATACCTTGAATTGCCTCAAGATCTGTCTTGAAATCTCCCTTTTTCCCTGTAATAGCACATTTACATTCAACAAATAATACTGTCTCTTCATCAGCAGCAAAAACATCTATCTGTTTTGTAGTATCTGATCCCTCTGCACTATAGGGAATAACAAAATGTCTGTTCTTATTCATAAATACAAATCCAAGATTTGCAAATAAACACCATACCTCATCCTCAAAAATCTCATCTATAGGCTTTAAATGCTTCATTCGAACTAGAGACTTAAGTTCTCTATCTACAATCCATCCTTCGCTTTCTCGTTTCTTCTGGAGTTCATACTCAAACTTTTCAAAAACATATTGCTGATTTCGTCTTTTTTTTACCCCAAACAATTCTTTTCCCGTCACCAATTGATCTAATAAGTTCACTCTTTTGAACCTCCTTGTAGATTTGTAAAGATATATTCCTGAATTTGTCCACGAGTTGCCTTTTCTCCACCAATCAAACTTGCCCTACTAAGTTCATAATATTTGTCTTTTTCATGATAAAAAAT
Organism: uncultured Acetatifactor sp.; assembly: GCA_947625255.1. GTDB lineage: Bacteria > Bacillota > Clostridia > Lachnospirales > Lachnospiraceae > Acetatifactor. The sequence continues at coordinate 2,836 of CANQNT010000091.1, forward strand.
GTCAAGAATTGTCTTATGAGCAGCGTTTGTAAGAATATAATAAGCCCCTTTCTCTTTTATAGCATCAATTAATAATCTCAGCCGATATTGATCTTCCAACGAGAACAAGTTTTTATTATATTTAATAAATCCATTATGATTATGTGATACAGTATACGGAGGATCTAAAAACACTAGATCGTTTTCAACAACATTATTTATCACATTCTCAAAATCTCCAACTTTCAATATTGCATTTTGCAATTTTTTTGATGCAGCCCATATTTTATTTTCTTCCAAAAACTTTTTTTGTCGATTTCCATAAGGAACATTATACTCGCCTTTGGCATTGACACGATATAAACCATTAAATGATGTCTGATTTAAGTAAATAAATCTTGCAGCAATTTCAGGTAATATAGTAGGGTTGGAATTCCGTATTCTGTAATAATCATCAGAAGTATTCTTATATTTCTGAAGATAACTGATTACACTATCCGGAGTTTCTTTTACTGCAATGTATGTGCTAATAAGTTCAGAATTCAAATCTGATAGAAATGACATTCCTGTATGGTTCAAGTAAAAAAAAACTGCACCTCCGCCTAAAAAAGGTTCATGATAATTATTAAACTTTTGATCTCCTATAATATTGTTAAGATGTTTAATTAACCAAGATTTTCCACCAGCCCATCTTAAAAAAGGTTTTATGTAAGAACTATCTATAACTGACATCATATTCTACCTCAAAACGACAAATATCGTTAAACTATTACATTTTTCGTATATTATTTTAATTATACACATTTTACAAGTCATTTACAATAGAAACATAAGTCATCTCAATAAAAAAAAGTGGATTATTCCAACAAAGAAAGAGCATTATAAGTAATGCCCTTAAATCATTTATAAGATTTTCAAAATATACCTTTATCTAATCCCCAACCTCGCTCCAACTGTTCTCAATATCTCCTTCCAAATTGCAGATAAATTTATATTACACTCCATTTGCCACAACCTCAATCAGCCCTCCATCTTCTTCAAACATACAAAATGCTTTAAACTCTCGCGTTTCCTTATCCCGGTTCAGAAATCAGGTGACCGCCTCCTTTGTCTGATCTCCAGCGCCTTCCTTTCTTCTGTCACATCTTCCCTATCACGATATGCAGCGATAATTTCTTCTCCATTTGTCACTATAACATAAGAATATCCGGTTTCCCCGGCTTTTTTCCCTGAACATCCCACTAACAGTAGTGTCAGAAGGCATATCAATATCTTTTTCATAATTTACCTTTCCGGCAAATTCCGCAAAATGCAGCCCTGTAAAAAGGCTGCACTTATTCTAACTTCATACCACGCACATACGTCTCAACTGCTTTCTTCTCTATATCAGAAAGTCCTTCCCACGTCTCCAGTACACTCTTCTGCTCCTGTGTCAGATCCCGCTTTTCATTATCTTCCGCAAAAAACTGTGACAAGGTGGTTCCCAACTCCTCACATATCCTCTCTGCGTTGTCTCGCTGGTTCTTCCTCTCTGGCCCGACTCTGCGGCTCTCTCCCTGTTTTGATCCCTGATTTTTCCCTGTTTTATAAGGTTTCTCGCACCTTCTCCCTGACATTAAAAGAACGGCCTCCGATGGGGTTTTCCCTCATCTAAGGCCGTTCCTTTTTTCTCTCTCGATACCCTCTTTTGCCCCTCTCGGAATATCTGAGAGTGCCTCGGGATATGTTTACTATTCGAACTCAATCGTCCCAGGGGGCTTGCTGGTCAGGTCATACATTACCCGATTCACATGACTCACCTCGTTAATGATCCGGCTGGTAACCCTCTGCAGCACCTCCCATGGGATCTGGGCGGATTCTGCCGTCATAAAATCAATAGTGTTGACCGCTCGGAGGGCAATGGCATAATCATAAGTCCGCTCGTCTCCCATGACGCCCACGGAGCGCATATTCGTAAGCGCGGCAAAATACTGATTGATGTTACGATCAAGTCCGGCCTTTGCAATCTCCTCACGATAAATTGCGTCAGCATCCTGTACAATTTTCACCTTCTCGGCAGTCACGTCCCCGATAATACGGATGCCCAGACCCGGGCCGGGAAACGGCTGCCTGAATACCAAGTATTCCGGAATTCCCATCTCAAGTCCCGCTTTTCGAACCTCGTCCTTGAACAAATCCCGCAGAGGTTCGATGATTTCCTTAAAATCAACATAATCAGGAAGCCCGCCTACATTGTGATGGGATTTGATCACTGCGGATTCGCCGCCAAGCCCGCTTTCCACCACATCCGGATAAATCGTTCCCTGCACAAGGAAATCCACCATGCCGATCTTTTTTGCCTCCTCCTCAAATACGCGAATAAATTCCTCTCCAATGATTTTGCGCTTTTTCTCCGGCTCGGAAACACCTTTCAGTTTCTCATAAAAACGCTCCTGCGCATTGACCCGAATAAAATTCAAATCGTATGAGCCGTCTGGGCCAAACACTGCCTCTACCTCGTCTCCCTCATTTTTGCGCAGCAGTCCATGATCCACAAAAACACATGTCAGCTGTTCCCCCACAGCCTTAGAGAGCAGTACTGCCGCTACGGAAGAATCCACGCCGCCAGACAGAGCGCACAACACCTTGCCGTCTCCCACCTTTTTCCGAATGGCTTTTATCGATTCCTCCACAAAGGAATCCATTCTCCAGTCCCCGGCGCAGCCGCAGATATCCAAAACAAAATTAGACAGCATCTTTGTACCTTCCACTGTATGGAGTACCTCAGGATGAAACTGGATGGCATATAATTTCTGTGCTTCATTTTCTGCCGCAGCTACAGGGCAGTCCGCTGTGTGCGCGATCACCCGGAAACCGGGGGCAGTTCTGGAAATATAATCAAAATGGCTCATCCAACATATTGTCTCGGGAGATACCCCCGCAAACAGCCTTGAATCGGTGTCCACCTGCACCTGCGTCTTTCCATACTCCCGCACAGCAGCGCGCTCTACCTTGCCGCCCAATAGATACTGCATCAACTGAGCGCCGTAGCACAAGCCCAGCACGGGAATTCCCAGCTGAAACAATTCCTCTGTATAAGTAGGAGAACTCGCCTCATAGCAGCTGTTTGGCCCGCCGGTGAGAATAATGCCCTTTGGATTCATCTCCTTGATCTTTTCAATATCGGTTTTATAAGAATAGATCTCGCAATACACCTGACATTCCCGCACCCGCCGGGCAACCAGCTGATTATATTGCCCGCCAAAGTCCAATACGATTACGGTTTCTCTTTTCAATATGATTTCCTCCTCTTGTGTACTTCTGTTAATCCTCTATTTTACAGTATAATGGATAAAACACCGTTTCACAATTCAAAAATAAATTATTTTTAAAAATCTTTGCTTCGGATCGCTTATACAATAGGCTCCAAAAAATCTGTGCGTACAGTTTCTTGCATGCTGCTAATGAAAGTGGCGCACTCGGCATAAATCCCCTAACCCAATCAAGGGAGACAGCTATCTGCAGGCCGTCTCCCTTTTTAATATTATTTTCATTTTTATGATATTCCTATTTCGTGGCGGTGCAGATATTTTTCTTTCGTTGCCAAACCGCCCCGGATATGCCGTTCAGATTTGTTTACGTCCAATACTTGTCTCGCCTGTTTTGCAAGTCCCGGATTGATCTGCTGTAAGCGGTCTGTCACATCCTTATGTACCGTACTCTTACTGATTCCAAACTGTTTCGCGGTCTGCCTTACCGTGGCGTTTTCTTCGATAATATAATTCGCAATCTCTATTGCCCTCTCCTCTATATAACTTTTCAAGGAAACCCCCTGCAATCACCGTGTTTTTACAGTGTATGCAGGGAGGCGGGGATGTATGCAGGGTTGAGAGGGGTTGGGTTGTACTTCTTTGCGCAAAGCATTACATCGCATAATAGCCTGACATGCCTAGAAAAAACCTTACAGATTCAGATAATTGATCATATCCTTTTTCAACCTTTCATACGTAGTTTTTGAAAAATCCATTCTTTTCATGATGTGTTTGCCTTCTTCCCTCTGCGCCATACATCGTATGACTTGTTCCTCCTTTTTCCAAAAATTTTATCAAATACTTTCCCATATTCCGAAGGAACCAGCTCAATCCGCCTGTAGAACAGATCCGCAGCCTCGCGGGCAATGATCGAAATGTTCGCCGAATACAAATCAATGCCAAAGCCAAAACATATTGTCTTCAATAGCGTAAATTGCTTTTCAGGACACCTTTTCACCATAAGACATTTCTTTTCGAATAATACCGAGAGAAATCAGGTTTTCAATGTAGACGGAACAAATTAGTTCCGCTCCAAAGAAAAATAGTCAAATACGATTTGGTAAATTATAGTTGACAATGTTGAAAGACTTTCATTAATAGTAAACACTATTTAAAAGTCCCTAAAAGTGGTAACTTGAAAAAGTAAATTCCAGTGCAGGAGTAAATTCCACACCCTTTTAAAATTTCTCGAAAATCAAGCATTAT
>CANQNT010000092.1 GCA_947625255.1 uncultured Acetatifactor sp.
TGGTCAAGGCGGTCTGTCCGTTGCTTCATCCATTTACTGTCTGTGAAGGAATATGACCTCAAATTGACTACCACGGACTTGTGATTAGGTCGCAGTTCCATCCCAAAGCCATAGGGGTCACAGTGGTCGGTATATCCGCTGCTCGGCTTGTAAATGCGGTACTCATACAACGCTCCCACCTTTATTCCGGGGACAGCAGCTTCATAAAAATTCCCGTCATAGACCGGCTGCATGGGAATTTCCTTTCCGGCAAGGAGCAAGCCTACCCGGAGCGCATTGGGGGCAAATGTACGGAATACTGCACCTTCCGAGGTGAGATGCGCCCCCAGATATTCATAAGCATCTAAAATCTGCCCTGTATAAAAACCGTACATATCCATAGCCGTTCTCCTTTTTGACCTTCCACTCGCTCATTGACTTCCGCCTATTATTTGACTATAATTTATTATAAGGCTCATGCCAAAAAGGGACAATATTTGATTTAGCCTATCCGTCAATTAGTAGACGGTTCAGTAAAATCGTCAAGGAGAATCATCATGGATTTGAGAGAGAAGAAAACAAAGCGCGCACTGTCAAATGCTTTTCTTGAATTGAGGGCGCGGAAACCATTGGAGCGGGTTACGATAAAAGAGCTTACTGAACTTGCGGAGGTAAGTAAGGCTACCTTCTACTTGCATTACAAAGATGTTTACGATCTGTCGGAACAGATGCAGAACGATGTGATAGAAAAAGTCCTCGCGACAATACAAGCTCCAGAACTTGCTATTTCTGACCCGGTACATTTTACCAGAGAACTGTTCATGGCGTTTACCTCGTATCAGAACGTAATAGACATTCTTTTTTCCGGGACGCAATCGGCGATCCTACCTCATCGTATCGAACAAGGGCTTAAGGAATATATTTTTACGTTGCTGCCGGAAAAACGGGCTGACATTCGCTTTAATGTTTTGCTTACTTACCAAATCCAAGGCGCATACAGGGCTTTTTCGGAAAATCAGAATAAGTTCGGGGCAGAAACCGTAATGACCATTTTGGAATCGCACATGGCTGCGCTGGCAGAGGTGTAGATGTCAAGACTTATAAATTGCATTGACAGAATTAAAATATAGGCTCAGTTTGGGAACAAACGCTCTGCCTGTAAGCTTCAAGCAATAAGCGCCCGTCTCCGATACGACTGACACACTCCAGCCGCCGGAAACGGGCGTTTGGTCTTATATTTTGGATTTCCGATTACCGCCGCACCGCTGATGTTGTTGTCATGCTTTATGCGGTGTTGTCATTTTACTCATTTTAACGCAGCAGGAGGAAATCTGCACGAAATCTCATTACTTTATTGCGAAAAGTTTTTATTCTTTAAAGCTGGGATTATACTAGTCACATTTGAAGAAAAATTAACTAAAAGACATTGCATCCAATATACTGCCAATTATCTATTTGAGATTTTTGTGGCATGCTTTAATCGAACCGCAATTCCATCCACAGCCCCATCAAGGTATTGCAGCAATTCCTCCCGATCCTCCCAATATTTTGCTGTCAATCCCCGGACAATTTTACGAAACAATCTTTTTATGTCGCCAATTTCCATTTGATTTAATCGTTCTTGTCCCTTGGAGAAATCCTCCGAATCCCAATCGGCATCCGATTCAACTTGGAACTCTTCATTTCCTTCAGTTTCCACACCCCATTCCGATAACTTTTTCCCCGTAAAGATCCGTTCAATAACATCCCAAAGGACGGTCTCACACAAATTATCGGATTTATGCGCTTGTATGGACAACGCCCGAATTACATAAAGCGGTGGAAATCCCCTCAAAAACATCTGCTCCAAATGAATACAAGCAATAAAATCATAAATTTTATCAATTCCCGTATATGCGGAGAGATCCTTTAAAATAGGATAATCCAAAGCAATGATCGTATTTTGGGGTTCAAAGCGAATGTCATACCACTTAAAAAAAACCGGCATTTCCTTAAGGAAGCTTTGATGTAAAAGCGCATTTCCATAATCCTGAAACTCTGGCAAGATTTCGTTATACAAATCCAGTGCTTTCCGTACTTTTGCTTCAACAGCAGCTACGCCTATCTCATAGGCTTTCTGGGCCGACACTTCTTCCAATGGCGCCAAAGCGGCTTGTCCGGATTGTTCCGCCTCATGAATGCAATATAGCACTGCTCCCATCAACTGTTCTGCTTTCTCATATGTGATTGACGTGCTTTCGTGAGCGGTAAATTTTTCGGCCAGCTTTCCAACAATTGGCGCCAGTTCCTCCATTGTGGCATTCATTTACGTCACCCCCCCCCTTTCAGGAAAGAAGCTTTCCCAAAGCTTCTAAGTACAACCCATAATCCCATCGCCGCACATCATCAAATTTAGAATATTCCCCATAACCGTCCGATTCTTCATATCCCCTATACCCGGCTCGAATTGCCTGGGCAAATTGTGCCAGGCAGGTCCCTTCCAAATAATCCAAATCGCCAAAACATAAGTTCTCAAACTGCTCTTTCATCAAATGCAGCAGTTCATCATCCGTAATTTCATCCTGCATTTCATTTTTATACAGATAAAAAATCTCCTGAAGCCGAATCAAGGTACGAACATAATTATTCTGGTCGATATAATCAGAATCACAAAATTCATAAATAATTTTTGGGACGATGCTTTCTCCAAATTCTATTCGCTTTTGCTCTTTCAGCGTGTTCTTTCGCTCCTCCAAAATCAGTTTGGCATCCTGCTCTGTCAGGGCAAGCCCGAAGCGGGCAGTAACCTGATTCGTTTCAAGCATCGCGGCCAATTGATTTTGCTGCTGCAGTAATTCCATCCAATCTTTACTCATGGATATCCCCCCTTTTTTCTATTTGGAAGTTGATTATAGCATTGCCTGAGGGGTATTACCAGTCTTGTATTTTGGGGGATTTTATAGTATAATATTACCAGAGATAAGGAAGAGCGGGCACGCATTTCCATTTGTGGTACCGTTTATACCGGTACATGACCGGCTTCACCTGTCCCAACAGCTTCAGATCCCGCCGGCAGCGGATCCCATTCATTAAGTCCCAGACTCTGCCTGAACTTTGCTTCTTCCAATGTTATTGGTACCGGATCATCCCTGAGATATTCCATCAATTCGTCAATTCCTTCCCGATTTACGTTATTAACAAGAAAAATGCGCTCACAACCTGCATTGATCATCCATTGCTTTACCATGGGAATATTGGCATAAGGGGAATCTGTCTTTGTAATAATACCGATCAACGGACGAAGAATAAAGGTGCGGAGGCAGGGACTGAACAAGTTGTAGGGTTCATCGGCAGCCTGGACGATCGCCACCACATCTGCCTCAAAAGAAAAGCATGCCAAACCCACGCTGAAGCGCTTTGATTCGGCATACTCTCCGGGTGTATCGATGGTATTGTCTTCTGTGTTCGTATATTGGGTCTTCACATAATGAAGCTCTTCACCCTTTAACGCCTGGGTCAGAGATGTCTTACCCGCTTCACTTCTTCCCATCAAAAATAATTTTTTCATCGCTTGCCTTCCTAGCTCTTGTGAATCTCACATGTTCTAAATCCCAAATCCTCGCGAAAAGAACGAACCACTTCCTCCACGGCGGTCTGTACCTGAGCCAAGCCACCCGTTATAATCAGGGAGCCACAAAAGCGGTCCATAAAACCGATTTCAATATCAGCACTTTTCATGGCGATATCCGCGGCAGCGACGACCGCCTCCCACGGGGTAAAACGAATCAGGCCTATTGCTTCTCCCGTATGATCTTCCCCTTCATGAACGCCAATGTGCAGACTAAGGTTCTGATAAACACAAGCCTGAGAGGGTGTCATAATATGCGCCAAACAAACTTCTTTTCCCGGAACCCGCACCCGGGTCATGCGAAGCCGTTTGCCTTTCAGATGCTCATAATCATCATGAAAAATCCTTTCCAATAATTCTTCTCTCGTGAGATTGGCCATAACCATACTTCCTATCTTTTCGTTATATTGCAAACGACATACCCCATGGAATCCCGGAAAAACTCCACGATTTCCGTCAGCGCCGACATCACATCGGAAATTTCGCCTGTAATGATCAGCGTTCCCGTGAATCGATCCGCAAACCCCAGATAAACGTTCCCGCTTTTCACCGCGATATCCGACGCGATCACAGCAGACTCCGGAGGGGTCATATTCATAATGCCGATTGCAGAAGAGCGATAATCAACCTGCGGATTTAACCCCAGCTTCTGATATACAATCGGAGCCGGGCCGCCCATTACATGCGCAAAGGTGATTTCCTTACCGGCCACGGTTTCCTGCACAATTCGAATTTGTTCCTCATGGGTATCTGACATATTTAACGGTCCTTTCTATTTTGCGAAAACATGGGAAAATAGAGTTTTCGTTTGAATGATACAAATGATTTCGACTGTTTTTTGGAGAAAAGCTCCTCTTTATAAAAAATATTATAATCACATCGCATTAAAATTACAAGCATTGAAACGATAATTATCTCTTGGGTGAAGCCCCGCACCCGCAATTAACAGCACCGGAGCTGCTCCAATTTTCCTATAAAGCAAATCCCTGTTTCCTCCTGCATTCTGCAAGTCTATCCTTTATTATAATTCTTAAGTGAAGTATCAGATTCAGAGCAGAAAGAAAAGAGCAGCTTCTGAAAAAGAAAAACTGCTCTGAATGTGATTCTTCACGATTGTACCAAGCCGCGTCACTTTGGCTGTGCTCAGAAAGAATTAGCTGAAATACCGCGCTTTTCTTTATCACTCACCATTTTCCCTGACTCTACATAATGGCGGAAGGAGTGGCAGGTGAGCCTGTGTTCCCAGCCAAGGCGCTGCTCGTGTTCCCGGATGTGTCGCCCGAGGAACCAGGCGTCAATGGGCCTGTCCTGGCCATTCTGTTTTGGGAAGAGGAAGCCCGTTGGCCTGCCATAGGCGTACCAGTACTGGGCGAGGATGTCCAGGGCGGCATTGGAAAGGATGGCGTAACGGTCGGAACGGTTCTTGCCGTTGGCGACGTGGATGCGTATGTGGGAACGGCTGATGTCGCCATAACGCAGGGAGCAGACCTCGCGGACGCGCAGGCCGGAGGAATACATGAGCGCGACCATGGCCTTCTGCTTGAGGTCTGGGATGGTGGAGATGAAATGCCAGATTCCCTCCTGGGAAGGGACGAAGGGGAGGTATTCGTCAAAACGGCGCATGGGGAGCTGTGCGGGATCCCTGGAGCCAGCGGATGAAGGAGCGCATCTCCTGCCAGGAGACCTCCTCCGGGGACTTGTGGAGGAAAGAGCGGACGTAATCAAGGTAAGCACGGATGTAAGTGGAATACCCCATGAGGGTGTGCGCGGTGAGGCCGCGGAGGGAGATCATTTCCCTGTAAGAGTTAAAATAGTCCATAATGGAACCTCCTTAAGATAGATGTCGGTGTGAGTGTAAAGCCGGGAAGACTATCCTGGAGGCGGACGGGAAAATTTTCGGAAATGTAGTTGTTGAATTTGAAAATCCATGGTAAACTAATTATAGCAGTTTTGGTGTCATGTTTATGGTTAAGTGTGATAACTCAACAATACAACAAAAACACGAAAACTGCTACTTTTTTTTCAAAAAGAAGAATTAATTGTAACTTGGCTAGCCGCCGCGCAGCGGCTTGGTACAATCGTCACAATCGGTAGACATGGCATTTCCCAAAAGGGACATAGAGAGTATGGGAGTTGGAAGGAAATATTATACCCGTACGGAGGCGGTTTCTATGGAAAGGTTGGAAATGGTTTTTGAGTGGCTGGCGCGGGGGCGCAATGTTACGGTGGAGGAAATGCGGGCGTATATTTCGGCCCGCATTGCGGAGGGGTGTAATAGTCCTGATCCGGCGCGCCGGGAGCAATGGCGGCGGATACCAATGCGCAGGAGAAAGATAGATCTTTCTCCGGATATTCCTACGCCGGATGATTGGGAAGTATAGCATTGCTGAGGATTGCATATGTGTGGTTGTAAGCAGAGGATATTTTTGATATACTCAAAGAAAAATCGGCATTTTGTAAAGGAGTGTGGTCAAATGGAGAAAATATGGAAAGAGATGTATCAAGCCGCAAAAGCGGTTCAAAACGACAGGAAAATATCTGACTATGTGGACGCAGGAGGGGTCGCGGCAGCGATACTGTCGTCATCGGGGAGAATTTATACGGGCGTTTGCATAGACACCTGCTCTACATTGGGAATATGTGCTGAGAGAAATGCGATTTTTAATATGATAACAAATGGAGAGCAGGAAATAAAAAAAGTGCTTGCGATCATGCCGGATGGAAAATCCGGCGCTCCATGCGGCGCTTGCCGCGAATTGATGGTTCAGCTTATGCCGAACAGTTATCAAGGAATCGAAGTGCTGATGGATTTTGAAACAGAGGAAATCATTACTTTGGGTGAACTTACCCCAAAGTGGTGGATATAAACAAATCGGTGTTTTTAAAGGTGAGTTATGGATAAATATTTAGAAATCAAAAAGATATTTGAATCAAGAGAAGATAAAAAAAATGCCGTTGCTATGTCGAAGTATATGAGAAACCTGTTTGATTTTTATGGTCTCCCCACTCCAAAGAGAAAAGAAGTTTATAGTGATTTTATCAAAGCAGAAAAGAAAGAAAAAAAGATAGATTGGGAATTTCTGGATAAATGTTATGATGACAGGCACAGGGAATTTCAATATTTAGTTTATGATTATCTTCTTGCGACAAAACAATATGTTTCTTTTGAAAATATACCCAAAATCAAAAAATATATAATTACAAAATCGTGGTGGGATACGATAGATTTTTTATGTAAAGTAATTGGAGATATTGGGTTAAGAAATTCAAGAGTGAAAGATTTGATGATCGATTGGTCTAAAAATGAAAATATCTGGCTTAAAAGAACGGCGATCGAACATCAGCTCGGATTAAAAGAAAAGACAGATAAGGAATTGTTAGAGCAAGTCATCGTAAATAACTTTGGCAGTGATGAGTTCTTTGTAAATAAGGCAATCGGCTGGGCATTAAGAGATTACTCAAAAACGGATTCTGAATTTGTAAAAGGGTTTATAAATAAACATAAAGATAGAATGAACCATTTAAGTATAAAAGAAGCGAGCAAGTATATTTAAAAAGACTTTCGAATTTTGGGGAGGGTAATTCTGTGAAACATGAGTGTAAAATAACCGTTCT
>CANQNT010000093.1 GCA_947625255.1 uncultured Acetatifactor sp.
ATAACAGAAGCACCGCATTCAATACACGGTGCTAATGTTTTCGATTTTTTGAGACATTTTCAAAAATGCTTGACAGCGTTGAAACTGCATTTTGGGCAAAACCCCTTGACAATTCCGTATCCCGCGCTTAAAATTGAAGCATTAAAATTCTGTGAAAAATGCAATGGAGTGACAAATATGTACAATAAAGTATCCACGAATCTTAACTTTGTTGAGAGAGAGAAGAATGTCGAAAAGTTCTGGAAGGAGAACGACATCTTCCGCAAGAGTCTGGAAAAGAATAAAGAAGGGGAAATTTATACCTTTTACGACGGGCCGCCAACGGCTAACGGCAAGCCCCACATCGGTCATGTGGAGACCCGTACCATTAAGGATATGATTCCCAGATACCGCACCATGAAAGGCTACATGGTACCCCGGAAAGCGGGCTGGGACACCCATGGTCTGCCTGTGGAGATCGAGGTGGAGAAGCAGTTAGGGCTCAACGGCAAGGATCAGATTGAGGAATACGGGCTGGAACCCTTTATTGATAAATGTAAGGAGAGCGTCTGGAAATACAAGGGAATGTGGGAGGATTTCTCCAGCACGGTTGGTTTCTGGGCCGATATGGATAATCCTTATGTAACCTACCATGACGATTATATTGAGTCCGAGTGGTGGGCGCTTCGCACCATCTGGGACAAGGGCCTGCTTTATAAGGGCTTTAAGATCGTGCCCTATTGTCCTCGCTGCGGAACCCCTCTTTCCACCGCGGAGGTGGCTCAGGGCTATAAGGACATCAAGGAGCGTTCCGCCGTGGCGCGTTTTAAGGTAGTAGGAGAGGACGCCTACATCCTGGCCTGGACCACGACCCCCTGGACCTTGCCCAGCAATGTGGCGCTTTGCGTGAATCCCAACGAGCAGTATGCCAGGGTCAAGGCAGCCGATGGCTATACGTATTATATGGCCCTGGCGCTTTTGGACGCGGTTCTGGGCAAGCTGGCGGACAAGGATTCCCAGACCCCGGCGTATGAGATTCTGGAGACATACGAGGGAAAAGAACTGGAGTACAAGGAATATGAACCCCTTTTCCCTTACGCCATCGATCTTTGCAAGGCCCAGAAAAAAAAGGCCTTTTACGTGACCTGTGAAAATTACGTCACTCTGACCGATGGTACCGGCGTGGTACACATCGCTCCCGCTTTTGGTGAGGACGATGCCAGAGTGGGCCGCATTTACGATCTGCCTTTCGTGCAGCTGGTGGACGGCAAGGGCGAGATGACCGCGGAGACCGATTATGCCGGTATCTTCTGTAAAAAAGCGGATCCCTTGATTCTGGCGGATCTGGACAAGAAAGGGCTGCTGTATGACGCGCCCAGGTTTGAGCACAGCTATCCTCATTGCTGGAGATGTGACACACCTCTGATATATTATGCGAGAGAGTCCTGGTACATCAAGGAAACCGCCGTCAGGGACGATCTGATCCGTAATAACAATACCGTCAACTGGATCCCGGAATCCATCGGCAAGGGTCGTTTTGGCAACTGGCTGGAGAACATTCAGGATTGGGCGATTTCCCGGAACCGTTATTGGGGTACGCCGCTGAATATCTGGGAATGCGCCTGTGGTTATCAGCATTGTGTGGGCAGCAGGCAAGAGCTGGCCGACATGAGCGGCAACCCTGATAACGCCAGGGTGGAGCTGCACAGACCATATATTGACGAAGTAGTGCTTGCCTGCCCGAAATGCGGGAAACCCATGCACCGCGTTCCGGAAGTCATTGACTGTTGGTTCGATTCCGGTGCCATGCCTTTTGCACAGCATCATTATCCTTTTGAAAATAAAGAACTGTTTGAGCAGCAGTTTCCGGCTCAGTTTATTTCCGAGGCCGTGGACCAGACCAGAGGCTGGTTCCATTCCCTGATGGCCGAGTCCACCCTGCTGTTCAACAAATCTCCTTATGAGAATGTTATCGTTCTGGGTCATGTGCAGGATGAGAACGGGCAAAAGATGAGCAAGACCAAAGGGAATGCCGTGGATCCTTTTGAGGCGCTGGAGACTTACGGCGCGGACGCGATCCGGTGGTATTTCTACACCAGCTCCTCCCCTTGGCTGCCCAAGCGTTTTTCTGGAAAGCTGGTGCAGGAAGGGCAGCGGAAGCTGCTGGGAACCCTGTGGAATACTTACGCGTTCTTCGTGCTGTATGCCAATATTGACGAGTTTGATGCCACAAAATATACGTTGGAGTATGAGAAACTGCCCGTGATGGATAAGTGGCTGCTTTCCAAGCTGAACACGGTGGTACGGGAAATGGATGAGAATCTGGACAAGTACCGTATTCCTGAGGCGGGAGCCGCTTTGGAGAATTTCGTGGACGAGATGAGCAACTGGTATGTACGCCGCAGCCGTGAGCGTTTCTGGGCCAAGGGAATGGAGCAGGACAAGATCAATGCCTATATGACCCTTTACACCGCCCTGGTGACGATCTGTAAGGCAGCGGCTCCCATGATTCCATTTATGACGGAGGATATTTACCAGAATCTGGTGCGCGGCATCGACGCGGCGGCTCCCGAGAGCATCCATCTGTGCGATTATCCTGCTGTGGATGAGAGCATGATCGATCCCAGACTGGAAGAGGATATGGAGGATGTGCTGCAGATCGTGGTAATGGGCCGTGCCTGCCGCAACAATGCCGCGATTAAGAATCGCCAGCCCATCAGCAAGATGTATATCAAGGCTGATTTTATCCTGGAAGATTTCTATCAGGAGATCATCAAGGATGAATTAAATGTCAAAGCAGTGGTATTCACACAGGATGTGAGGGATTTTACCACATACCTGTTCAAGCCCCAGCTTCGCACCGTGGGACCCAAATACGGCAGACAGTTAGGCGGCATCCGCGCTGTCTTGTCCGATTTGGACGGTAATGCGGCCATGGATGAGCTGAACGCTAATGGCAGGCTGGTCTTCGAGGTCAACGGCGTTGCCGTGGAACTGACCGCGGACGATCTGCTGATCGAGATGTCCCAGAAGGAAGGCTATGTTTCCGAGGAAAACAATCAGCTGACCGTGGTATTGGATACCAATCTGACGGAGGAATTGATCGAAGAGGGCTTTGTCTACGAGCTGATCAGCAAGATTCAGACCATGCGCAAGGATTCTGATTTCGAAGTGATGGACCACATTCGCGTGACCCTCAACGGTAACGAAAAACTTACTGCGATCGCGTCGCGCAATCAGGAGATGATTGCCACCAAGGTATTGGCGGACGAGATGCTGTCCGATACGGATTTGGCGATCATGAAAGAATGGAATGTGAACGGCGAAAAAGTAGTCATTGGCGTGGAGCGCGTATAAGGGTCGTTTCGCAATAGAATACTCCTTTCCGGGGAGGTGTTTGAATCTGCCCGGAAAGGAGTATTTCTGTTTTGGCGGTTCTTTTGTTACTGGAGCTGCAGGATTACCAGATGCGCGGAGGCCGCCTGGGTTCCGCCCGCATAAGGGGTGATGATGAGGGCGGCGGCATTGTCGGCAGGATTGCGCAGGGTCAGGATGGAATTAGCATTCGTGACCGTGATGATGGAAAATCCGGAAATCGACGATGCGCCAGTGGCGCGGCCCGATACGGTATAGGGCAATTCCGCGCCGTTTAGGGCAAGCACCAGTTGTCCGGCCTGATTGATCGGGACGTCGAAAAATACCAGATACGTTCCGGGATTCGACAGCAGGAACGAGTTTACGCTGGACCTGGTAATGACTGATCCGTCGGAAGCACCGTTGTTCGGGAAACTGACGGAGGTACCCGGTGCAACGCTGGCCGCATTATCAGGCGGCATCAAAGCGTAGAAATCGGCATAGTTCGTGAGACTTCCCGCGGGTCCCTGAGGTCCCGCGGGCCCGGCGGCACCAGTGGGTCCCTGGGGTCCTGCGGGTCCGGTTTCGCCCTGAAGTCCCTGGGGCCCTGCAGGCCCTACGGCTCCGGTTTCCCCCTGAGGCCCCTGGGGTCCCACGGGTCCGACTTCCCCCCTGGGTCCCTGAGGTCCTGCGGGCCCTGCCTCGCCCTGAGGTCCCTGAGGTCCTGCGGGTCCGCTTTCGCCCTGAGGTCCCTGGGGCCCTACAGGTCCGGTTTCGCCTCTGGGTCCCTGGGGTCCCGTTGCCCCCACGGCCCCGGTTTCGCCCTGGGGTCCCACGGGTCCGGTTTCGCCCTGAGGCCCCTGAGGTCCCACGGGTCCGGTTTCGCCCTGAGGTCCCTGAGGCCCGATGGGTCCGGTGGCACCGGTGGGCCCCTGAGGTCCTACGGCTCCGGTCTCCCCCTGGGGTCCCTGAGGCCCTATAGGCCCTGCAACGCCCTGAGGTCCCTGAGGCCCTACGGGTCCGGTTTCGCCCTGAGGCCCCTGAGGCCCCACAGGTCCGGTTTCCCCGGTTGCGCCAGCGGGTCCCTGAGGTCCCGCGGGTCCGGTTTCCCCGCGAGGTCCCTGAGGTCCCACGGGTCCGGCTTCGCCGGCAATTCCCTGGGGTCCCTGAGGGCCGATGGGGCCTGCTTCACCGGTCGGTCCCTGGGGTCCGGTCGGCCCTGCGATGCCCTGAGGTCCCTGAGGTCCTACGGGCCCGGTTTCCCCCTGGGGACCCTGAGGCCCGACAGGTCCGGTGGCTCCTACGGGACCCTGAGGCCCGATGGCTCCGGCAGCTCCTACTGGCCCCTGGGGTCCCACGGGTCCGGTTTCGCCCTGAGGTCCCTGAGGTCCTGCGGGTCCCACTTCTCCAGTGGCGCCCTGCGGTCCTGCGGGTCCCGTTTCACCCCGAAGTCCTTGGGGTCCCTGAGGCCCCGTTTCCCCGGTGGGTCCCTGGGGTCCGATCGGTCCTTGGGCACCCGTCTGTCCGGTGGCCCCGGTGGGTCCCTGGGGTCCCTGAGGTCCGGTTTCCCCTGCAGGCCCCTGGGCGCCGATCGGTCCCTGGGGTCCGGCAGGCCCTTGCGGCCCCGCGGGCCCGGCGGCGCCGGTTTCACCGGCCGGTCCTCTGGCACCGGTGGCCCCGGCCGGCCCTCTGGCGCCCTGAGGCCCCATGGCTCCGGTTTCCCCGCGAGGTCCCTGAGATCCCATGGGTCCGGTTTCCCCTTGCAGTCCTCGAGGTCCCATGGGGCCGGTTTGGCCCTGAGGTCCCTGAGGCCCCCTGGGCCCGGTTTCACCCTGAGGCCCCTGAGGTCCCATCGGTCCGGGCGGCCCTGGCTGGCAAGGCGGCGTGGGAGGACAGTTCGGACGACAAGAGCAAGAATCTGACGGGTTATTGTTCTGACAACAACCCTCGTTATTGAAGAAATTCATTCCTCTCATAATGATCTCCTTTTATTTGGTTATATGATATTCTATGTATTTCTACAAAAAATGACACAAAATGCCAATATTTCTAAAATATTTCATAAATTTAGGATTTCATTTATTTTTCCCTTGGAATCGGGCCAAAAATTTGATATACTAATACGGTGTGATTGTTTTTAACAATTTTCAATTGACTAAAGGAGGATACTGGTTTGAGCACATCAGTTGCAACCACCTCTGCGGCGACCTCGGCCGCAGTGACCACAAAGAAAATTCGATTTGACAAAGAACTGTTTAAGCGCAGCGTACTTTATAATGTGAAAACCCTATACCGCAGAACCCTGGAGGAGGCCACTCCGCAGCAGATTTTCCAGGCAGTGTCTTATGCGATCAAGGATCAGATTGTGGAATGCTGGATGGAGACCCAGAAAGCGTATGACAAAGAGGATCCCAAGATGGTATACTATATGTCCATGGAATTCCTCATGGGCCGTGCCTTGGGCAACAATCTGATCAATATGCAGGGCTATGACAATGTGAAGGATGCTTTGGAGGAGTTGGGCCTGGATCTGAACCTGGTAGAGGACCAGGAACCCGATGCGGCCCTCGGTAACGGCGGACTGGGAAGACTGGCCGCCTGTTTCCTGGATTCCCTGGCCACGCTGGGTTATCCTGCTTATGGCTGCGGTATCCGTTATCGTTATGGAATGTTCAAGCAGGAGATCCGGGACGGTTTCCAGGTGGAGGTGCCGGATAACTGGCTGGCGGACGGCAATCCTTTCGAGCTCCGCAGACCCGAGTATGCCAAGATCGTGAAGTTTGGCGGTTATGTGACCGTTCGTCACGAGAATGGACGAAATTATTTCTCGCAGGAAGGCTATCAGTCCGTAAAGGCCATCCCCTTTGATCTCCCGATCGTGGGCTATGGCAACGGAATCGTCAATACGCTTCGTATCTGGGATGCGGAAGCCGTGGAATGCTTCCAGCTGGATTCCTTTGACAAGGGTGAATACCAGAAGGCCGTGGAGCAGCAGAATCTGGCTAGGAACATCGTGGAGGTGCTGTATCCCAACGATAATCATTACGCTGGCAAGGAGCTGCGCCTGAAGCAGCAGTATTTCTTCATCTCCGCTTCCGTGCAGGAGGCCGTCGCCAAGTATATGAGAAAGCATGACGACATCCGCAAGTTCCATGAGAAAGTGACGTTCCAGCTGAACGATACGCACCCGACCGTGGCGATTCCGGAGCTGATGCGTATCCTGATGGATGAGTATTATCTGACTTGGGAAGAGGCCTGGGAAGTGACCACGAAGACCTGCGCCTATACCAACCATACCATCATGGCGGAAGCTCTGGAAAAATGGCCCATTGAGCTGTTCTCCAGACTGCTTCCCAGAATTTACCAGATTGTGGAAGAAATCAACCGTCGTTTTGTAAACGATATTTATGCCAGGTATAATAATGTTCCCGGCGTGAACGTGCAGGAGAAGATCCGCAAGATGGCCATTATTTATGACGGACAGGTGAAGATGGCCCATATGGCCATTGTCGCGGGCTATTCCGTCAACGGTGTGGCGAGGCTGCATACCGAGATCCTGGAGAAGCAGGAGCTTAAGGACTTCTATGAGATGTTCCCGGAGCGCTTCAACAACAAGACCAACGGCATCACCCAGAGACGTTTCCTGCTTCA
>CANQNT010000094.1 GCA_947625255.1 uncultured Acetatifactor sp.
CGGCTGTTCGCTAAACTTTACCGGGACAGGACTTTCACCTGCCTATATTTCAAGCGCCGAACTGGCGCACCCTCCAAGTGTCATATTGTAACCACCTGGAATCAATGTTCCGTATTGCTTTATGTATTCAATTTCTTTTTGACATAACTCTTCTTTTGGAATGTCTTTCAAGACAACTTCAAATATAAAGTTTTCTTCGCCATATTTTCTTATAGCATTATGAAAATAATTTTTATCATTAGTTCTTGCTGTTGCCTTGTGCTTGCACCATCTATTGTTTATGTAATATTCTTCCGTTTTTCCAATATACTTTTTTCCATTAATTTTATTAGTTACACAATAAATACATCCAGTTCCTGATTTGTTGATTAAAGTTTCGCTCATGAATAACACCTTTCCTTTTTTAAGTTGTTATCCATTTCGCTTGTGAAATCTCACGTTTTCAATGCTGTAAGCGAAACTATTTTCATTACGGTTTTCAGATTAACAGTCTGCTCCTTGAATGATTGCTGTTTACCGTAACGTCACTGCTTAATTAAATGGTAATTCATCGTCAATCCCATCAGGGATATTCATGAAACCATCCATATGCGCTTGACCATTCTGTGTTGCGCCTTGCTGTGGATTCTGCTGGCCTTGTGCTTTGCTCTCCGCAAATTCCTGTTCCTCCACCATCACCTGTATTGAGTAGACCTTTTGCCCGTCTCTGTTGGTGTACGTATCCGTCTGGATCCTTCCTGTGACAATCAGCTTTGTTCCCTTTTTGAGGTACTTCTCTGCAAACTCACCAAGTTTCCCGAATGCCACGCAGTTTATGAAGTCCGCAGACGGTTCTCCGTCACGCTTGAACTTCCTGTCCACCGCCAGAGTGTACCTGGCTATGCAGGTCTGCTTCTCCGCCTGTGAGTACCTTATTTCAGGATCCTTTGTCAGTCGGCCACACATGATCACTTTATTCATCTCAAAATTCCTCACTTTCCAATAAACTTGTATCAACAATTGCGAAATTCGCCCGATGTATGTATAGTGCCATTCCATCAATCATGACCATCGTTGTTTTCGGAAGATTGCTTGGAATGTCCCAGCTTACTTCATTCCCGGAATACACGCAAATCGGATTCCCTAGCTGCGACTGTACGATTATTAGCCTCGAATCCTTATTCTTGTTATTGATATTCTTTGTTATCCACCAATATTGTATTTTCCACCAGTCAGAAAAACGCAAATCTCTTGGCTGTGATATGTTGGAATCGGTATCATTGTCAGCAGACTCATCTGTATGGATTTCAGAATCAAAATCTATATCCTGCTTTTCCAATCTGCTGTCCGCAAAAATTATCGTGCTTCCGCAACTCTCTATGCTGTGTCCGTCAATGTCAATGGACATAACGGAAGACATCTCATAACTTGATATCCACAACCCGTCAGAATCCCAGCTATAGGTCTTGATCTTGTTTGGGCTTATGGAAAATGTTTTCCCAGTAACAGAAAACCATATTCCGCCGCTGTTATCGTAAAAATCAGCTGTGTATGTGAGAGAAATTTCGTTTCCCTGTTCTTCGTCTGCATTACTGCCAATTGTTGTAGAAACGTCACCGCAGGCAGTCATGAAAATAAGTGCTGCCGCCAGGATGGCAATTACTTTAACAATTTTCTTCATGATTAACATTCTCCTTCTTATTTCACTTCCACCATTGATTTGATTAAATCAACAGTATTTTTAACTGCCTTTTGGAGAATATCGTTGTTAATCTCCAATTCTCTTACCTCTCCACTCCTTGCCAAACCTGCACAAGTGCAATCAGCAATCATCTCCAGCACATCAATTAAGTTCACATCGTCCGGACAATTCGACAGCAAATGATGTCTTTCTGCCATAACGTGAAGTTTGTACCATTCTCCATTCACAAAATCCGTCCCATTTTCTATCGTAGACTTGAAGTCTTTGTAAAACATCCTTTCCTGGCTCTTTTTCGTACAATCATGATGCACTCCAGCAGCATTAATCATTTTTGAAAGTTCATACATGACGGAAGACACATCTTCAATGTGCATATCGTTTGCTTCCTGAAACTCTTCAAAGGTAACATCTTTAGGAGCCGTCCTTGTGTCACCGTTTTGGTTCTTATAAATTGGTATCATCTTGATATATCCTCCAATCATTTTTATATAAAAGCACTGATACCTCGGGAGGCGCTAACCGATTGCTCCCGTATAAGATTCCGTCCATGCCCGCCTCACGGGTCTTACTGGCTTTGGCGCCCGCTTTTCAATGCCTTTATTGTTTAACAGCACGCAACCCGCCCCGTACTGTCACGGCGTCCAATACGTTCCTTTCAACGCCCCTACCCAAGTGTCATGGGGAGGTATCGAACCTCCCGATATTACCGGCGATCAACTCGGCTCACGCCCCTCTCAGTCTTCCATGTACTTGTCTAGAATTTTCCATTTCAGATCTCTGGCGAACATGACATAATAATTTCCACTCTTAACTCTAGTCATTAATTTTTCTGTTATTCTTCCAAAAATTCCAATGGATTGATGCCAAATTCTCCAATAGAATCTATCACAACAGGATTATCACTTACAAAAGTAATATCTTCTTTGTCAATCGTCCCATAAACTTCACTGTGCTTTCCCTCATACTCTCCAAGATAAATTTCTTTACCTATAAGATTTTCAATTTCATCATCCGTTGCAGTAAACAAACCACCTATAAAGGCATAATCAGCATACCATTCAAACTTCCATAATTTCTTCATTTTTCAACCTCCGATAATTTCATCTCCCCGCCCTCCACATCAATCCTGCTTTCCTGCTTGCACTTCGGGCAGAACAGGGGAAAGTTACGGAGAACGGTGTCTTTGTTTACTTTCGTTTTCGTCTTGCTCTGGCAGATGGGGTAATGCACCCAACCGTATTTGTCAATCATCTGTTTTTATCAACTCGCTTTCAAGTGGTTCAACAGATACGGAAAATTCCTCTCCGCACTCGTTTTCAACCAATGATTTAAGTAGGTCTGCTACTTTTTCCCATTCTTCTTTTATTTCATCATAGGGACGCAAGTTCGGGTAGTCATTCGGGATTTCAAGCGAGATATTGACTTTTCCAACAAATTTACCCTTTATCATTCCCTCTCCATTTCTTTCATGCTTTCTGCCTTTTTCCTGCTTGCATACTGCCTGTTTCCCTGACACCACTCACAACTCCCGTGATTTCGACAAGTGCGATCTATCGCCTTTGCTCCGGTGTACGGGCGGCGGTGTTCTTTGCCGTGTTGGATTGCTTTGTCAAGGCTCATTGCTCGTCCCTATCTGTAAACCGAATTTCTGACGGATAATGTTCATGCACTGTTCCGTCCTCATATTCCACAATAGCAACCGTTTGAGACATTTGCCCGGCGGCATATCCACCAATCATAGGTGATTCCCCAATAGTCCAAAAGCGGTCAGACCATTTGTGAAAATATCCTTTATGTTCCGTCGCCTCTTTAATAATTTTTGTTTTGCACTCTCCAAGACAATTTCTTGATGTAATTGTTTCTTCGTCTGTTCGTACAATACACGGTCTTAACTCGCTCATGCGCCCCACCGCCTTTCATATTTCCATTTTACAACAGATTGGGAAAAAAGTTGTATACACCTTTATAGCTTTACGCATGAGCAAGTTGTTTCGGAAATTCCTGTATCAGCGGTTTGCCCCATATCAGCGCAAGACTGGATTTCATGAATACCGGTTTTCCGTTCTTTCGGCACTCGTTTACAATATCCTCAATCCATTTCCTGTCCGGTACAACCTTGTTTTTTCTCCGTCCGGTTTCTGCTCCAATGATGAACCAATCCACATAGTTAATCGCAGGACTGTCAATGATTTCCAAATCCTCTAAAATCGGTTCAATGCTGATGAATTTATTTGCTCCCAATGGAAGATATTTGCATTTCTCTACGTCTTTCTTATGACAAACGCTTGTTCCAAACCAGAAATTCTTATCTCCCGGCACGCCAGATTCCGCATATCGTTCAGGGTTCTTTGTCAAGAACAGATAATTGTGCTGTGGCGCTTTCCAACAAGCATCAAATACTTCTCGAATCCACGAATCCGGGACCCAATCGCCGAAAAGGTCAGCCATAGAGCAAACAAAGATGTTTCTGCCCTTTTTGGTAGCATAATCATTAAGGCGATATCTGTTTAGTGTCGGCTCAAATCCAAACGGATACGGAGAAATTTTTCCCGTTTCAATTACTATCGCAGGATTATCTAATACGTGGATTTTGCCCATTGGTTGCCCGTCATAAAATGAATGGCATTTATCTTCTGTGCTAAACCTTTTGGCTATCCCTCTTGCATAGCAGTATTCGCAACCATGCAAACAACCTGTGACCGGATTCCATGTGCTGTCGCACCAATCAATTTTAGTTTTGTTCATGAAAAATTCCCTCCACTAATCCTTTCAGTTATTAATTTTCATCCCATTTGACCAGAACGCTTTTCCCAGTCCTTAACTCTTCCAGTTCGCTTTCATTTACATCAATCCATTCCTGCTTTGTTTTTCCGCACTTAGTACACTCTGATATAAACAATCTCAATGGATACCCCATCTCGTCCTGCTGCAAAGCGTTTGAACGGTGCTTTATAACAAAATTATGACTTATGCAAATATTCACTCTACAATCTCCACCTTTTCAACAGTCGCTCTTTCCTTTTGGTTTCGAGTGTTAAGTAATGCGCATATAAATTCCCAGGCTCTTTTTGCTGCTTCTTCTGAATTGTCACCCAAATCTGAAACAGGCTTATCATTCTCTGTCATTAGAGTTACCCTGATTTTCATGCTTTCCCTCCCATTCAGTGCAACAGTGATCAGGTTTGACCCATTCCGTGCAATATTTGCTGTCACCGTTCACACACATAACATTCGTCTATCGGCTCCTGCAGATAATATGCGTAGGTCTCGCATCGCTTGTCCATCTATTTTTCACACCTTGAGCCAAAATTCAGGTCGGATTCCGCATGGAATGTCTTTTTCTTGATATTCCAAAGACCCTGCACC
The DNA here is from genome assembly GCA_947625255.1 of uncultured Acetatifactor sp. Taxonomy (GTDB): domain Bacteria; phylum Bacillota; class Clostridia; order Lachnospirales; family Lachnospiraceae; genus Acetatifactor. Next base: position 5,048 of record CANQNT010000094.1, read on the forward strand.
GTTTGAGATGGCAAAAGCGCCTTCCTTTTTCGCTTTATTCCTAAGCCAGCCGTCTTCCCAATCGTTTTTATAGTAGAACACCCTGTTCCCGCGTATCTTCATTAGCGAGAGCTGTTCATCTTCGTCATTCTCGAAATTATCTTGAGTCCATTCGTCTTCGTGCCCGAAAAACTCCCCTATAGTGGGAATCGAAAGACCGGAAATCCTGTCCCTCAACCAATCTGGAAACGCTTCGAGCAAGTCCTTTCCTATCCAGGATTCCAAATCGAAATTTTCACATTCCATCTCCAGGCATACTATGCATTCATCAAAAATGAACAATGCGCCTCGCCACGTTATCCTATGTACAGTCGCTGTAAAGTCACCGATTCCGCAAAGCGGTATCTTGACTTGGTCCCCTACATCCAAATCACTAATGGCGAGCTGAAATTCTTTTTTCCTTAAAACGCTGATTTTTTCATTTCCCATACCTATGGCACCTCTGCTTATTCAGTTTTCATTTTTCCTTGGTATCTTTCGTATCTTAGATGGGGTTATCTTTGGTTGGTAGAATCACAAATCGGATTTTTGCTTTTTGAGAAATTTTTTTGTTGCTTTTTGGAGGGGCTTTTTTATTTTTGCGGAAAAATTAGGTGTCCTATCATGAAGACGGATTTTTTATTTTTCGGGAACTCGGAGGACTCACTGCCGCCTGGAGGAACCCCACCCCTTAGACCCCCTCCCGGGCAATCTGCGCCAGGTGATCCAGTGAAGACCTGGCGCTGGCTCTTTCTGTCCTCTGCTCTTTCAACTATGCACAAAATAACTGTTTTGCGCATAGTTGACGCATTATATTGCACAAAATGCGAATATCTGCATTGTACACATTGCATAATAGCTTTTAAATTGTTTTAATTGTGCAATCTCAACCGCTTATTTTCTGACAATTCACCCCTAAAAATCCGCCTCCGGCCCGTCCGCCTGGTCTATCGCCAGCACTTCCGCCTGCGTCAGCTGCGGTTTCCTACCGCTGGTGTCCTGATCTGCCCTCATCCCTGGGCCATTCCAGCCGTAGCGATGATTTAGCTTTCCGAAAGCGTAATCATTTCTATATTTCGCCCCTAGTCCAATATCAAATAATGATTGCTCATTATCTGCATCAATCTTTTTAAGAATGTCAAAACTTTCACAATTCGCTTTTCCGCTCCAATTATACAGCGTCTGCCTTTCTATCCCCGTCATTTCACAAAATCCCATTAAATGTATTTCTTTTCTATGGCTGTTACATAATCTTTTATAAATGTAATTGTAAATATATATAACCTTATCAATATCATATTGATTATATAAATTACTATCAGTTTTTAATAACCTTTTACATGGTTTAAACAATTTAAGATATAATTCCGTCATAATATCTTCCCACTCGGAAGGGTGGATGTCTTTCTCGTCCAGCTGATGATCCGCGCAATACATAGAGACAATATTCGCCGCTATTGGTGGCATATCCTCAACGCTTGTGATGGTCTGTATATAATCCGGGCTATAGTCCATGATCCGCTCCGCCCTCCTTTCCCAGAAAAAACAAAAAAACGACGACAGCCCGTTCATTCTGGGGCGTCGTCGTATGATAGATATATTTAATAACTCTAATTTTAATTATAATTAATTCAAAGTAATTATAATTTTTATAATCTACTTATTAAGTTTTCTTCTGTTGGATATTAAAATATCATATAACATCTAATATGTCAAGTCCCAGAATTTTAAAACAGCGCCGAAAGGTAAATCTTGTTCCGCCTACCCCATTCCGACACAAAACGGGAAACAATAGGTTATCCACGCGCCT
>CANQNT010000095.1 GCA_947625255.1 uncultured Acetatifactor sp.
TGGTGAGATGAAGGGGGACCGGTATGCTGACCATGGGCAGCTTATTTGACGGCATCGGCGGCTTCCCCCTGGCGGCGATCCGGAACGGGATCACGCCCTTGTGGGCCAGCGAGATCGAGCCGTTCCCCATCCGGGTCACAAAGCACCACTTCCGCGATACCGGGGACTACTGGAAGTTCGGGATCTACACTGCCCTGAACGAGCCAATCGTAATCGGGGTAAAGATTGTACCCCAGTTCCCGTTGAACGTCTTCTGCGGCGTGACCAACCTCCCGTTCGATGTCTTCGGCGTCCTTAGCAAGCTGGACCGCATCGACCGCCACGACTTTGCTGAGGGCCGGGCCCAGTTCATCTTCGCCTCCGTCGAGGAGCAAGCCTAAAATGCTCTATGTCCTGCGGATTGTCACGCAGACGGTCCGCAGGACAGTGCCAAATTCGACGAAATAGGTGCGAATATTTTTTGGAACAGGTGCGGTTTAACATTGACAAACAGGTGCTATTATTGCATAGTAAGATTAGATCCAATCTTAACTGACAGGAAGTAGCACCAATGACGCAAGTATCCTTGTCCGGGCTCAAAGTCAACGTCGGGAAGTACGTCGCTATGGCTGAGGATGGCGAAGAGGTGTTTATCACCCGGAATGGAAAGATCGTAGCGAAGATCGTCAGCGCCAAGCCTGACAAGAAGGCCGCGTGGGAAACCCTGACTCAGATTTTCAGCAGCATCAATCTCACCGATGAGGAGATTGAGAGGGACGGGGAGGAGCGGATCGCCAAATGATGAAAATAGCTTTTGGCACCAACGTCATCCTCGATGCCGCAATGAACAGGCCGGACTCCGAGGACTCCCTGAAACTGGTCCAGGCGGTGGTTAACGAGGAGATCGTCGGGCTCGTCTCTGCAAACACGATCACCGACATCCACTACATCGTGAAGAAGCGATACGGAGACAAGGTTGCCAGGGCCGCTGTCCAGAGTACTTTGAATATCTTCGACGTGATTCCGGTAGACGGAGAAGCCTGCATGGAAGCTCTGGGCCTGCCGATGGCTGACTACGAGGATGCGGTCCTCACCGCTTGTGCCGACCGTGGTGGCGCGGAGTACGTCGCCACCGGGGATGCCAGTTTCATCGAGACTGGCATGAACAAAGGTTTCTCGGCAGACGTGATGAGACCGTCGGATATTCTGGCTTTGCTGAATGAGATGTGAGCCAATCGAGCGGAAGCCCATGTAAACCGAATATAAAGCGGAGTGGCGAAAGTTGCCACACGTCTTCATCCCATCCTACGGAAAATCCGACGGAAGGTCCGCAGGACAAGAGCCACATCAAAAAAATATCCGGACATCCAGAAATTCTTCTTGACTTTATAGGATAAATCCCATACGATAAGAATATAGGACCACACCACTGAGAGGATGTTCCAAATGATAATCAGATACTCGAAGAAATCCCTGAAGTTCCTCGGCAAGCTCGACAGCAAATCTGTAGCTCGCATACGGGAAGGCTATTTCCGGTTTGACTCAGGCTTCTCCGCATCGAAATCAGTAACCGTGGTGACATCTACAAGTGAGGTGAAACAAAATGTCTAATATGGCGATGGAGGCTGCCCGGCTGATTGATATGCTTCCAGAGGCTGACCAGACCTTTGCGTTTGAGTTCATCAAGAAACTGGTACGGGCATGGGACCCTGACTATACCAAGGTAACTCCCGATGAATCGCAGCAAATTGAGGAGGCGGAAAAAAGCGGTTTCATTGACGAGGAAGATATTGACTGGGATAACCTCTCAAAGTACGCTGATTAACCTATGGATTATCCAGAAATGAAAAGAATTGAATATTACCTCGACAAAGGGTTCGATCCAAAGACCGCAACCTATTTTGCTTCCGGCCGCAGAACCATCGTAAGCGTTGCTCCAGGACCTGACTTCACAGTTCTCCTGAAATTTGACAACGGCGAAAGTCGTATCTTGGATATGAAACCTTCAATCAAACCCGGAACTGTATTCGCTTTTCTGGCTGATCCTGCCAATTTTAACCGTGTTTACCTTGATGAATCCAAGTGTGTTAGTTGGGACATAAACCCAAATGTAGACAGCAAAAATGTATGGAGTAACAAGGTCGATATAAGCGCGGATTCCTGTTATCTTGACAGCATTCCGGTGTAGAGAGGAGTCAAGCAGAGTATGGATGATTTTGAGAAGTTGCTGGCTAAGCAGCTCGAAGATTCGGAGTTCAAGTCTGAGTGGGAGGCCATCCAGCCTGAGCTTGTCATCGCCCAGGCGGTGATTGATGCAAGGAAACAGAGCGGCATGACGCAGCAGAAACTCTCTGAGGTGACTGGTATCGCCCAGGGCGACATCAGCAAGCTCGAACGCGGCTCTGCGAATCCGTCCATCAGGACGCTCCAGAGGCTTGCGAAAGGCATGGGTATGATGCTGAAGATTGAGTTCTTGCCCGTCGAGCGAAGGGCCGTCTAAAGCCGAACACGGGAAGAAGCGGAGTGGCGCAAGCTGCCCCGCTTTTCTCATGCTGTCCGTCGAACAATCCGTGGACAATCGACGCGAAATCCACGGATAATCTGTGGAAAAAAGCTCGGACAAGGTGTTGTGCATCCGCATCTACACCATTTTTGCCAATTGCGGAAAAATCCTGAATAGTTATCAAAACAGAGCAAAACACTGATTTTATGATACTTGTATCTGCTGTCCTGCGGAAAATCCAGTGTAATGTGCGTCGCGATCTAGATATGCCGCCTCTGGAATTACGTATATTATGTGAAGTAACTGCGTCAGGAACTCTATCCTGATGTAGTTTTTATATCCGATATTCACATAACGTCTATGTTCAAATAAACGCTGTTATGTTGAGCTCAACATAACAGCGTCGCCATCCCGTGCGTGGAATATATCATGCGGGGCATTGCCGTGGCAGCGCGGGCAGACTCAGATTGTTGGTATTGATGCCTTTAAGCAAATTTCTTTGTTGCTTCTGGTGAATGGCTATTTCAGAGTGCTTAGGATATAGTTGCCTTAACATCAGAGAGGAGGTCCCGCTTATGGCGGAAGGGATCAAAAATCTGTGCGCGCCCATCCCCGCCGCGCTCCACGCCCGTGTCCGGGAGGAGCAGGAGAAAACCGGGCTGGCCCTGGGGGCGTACATCACGAAACTGTTGACGGAATATTACGAAAATGACGGTAGGAAGGAGGAAAAATCCATGGAGGGTACAAAAACCATCGCGTTCCAGGTCCCCGAGGAGCTGTTCCGGCGGCTCAAAGACCACCTGACCAGGGAGTCCGAGCGGACCGGGAAAAAGGTCAGTCAGAAGGACTTCATCCTGGACCTGATCACCAGAGCCCTAGATGAGGCGGATGCCGCAAGTCAGGACTGAGCGATGACAGTATGCCCACAATATACCCACATAAGGCCGGCCGGTCCCGCGGGACCGGCCGGCTTTACTTTAAAATCGGAGGAGGCAATATGGATAAGACGTATCAGGAAGTGTATTTTTATCTGGACAGCCAGTATAAGCACGGCCGTGGCTGGCTGTCCCAAACAGCCGCGATGGAATTTCACGATGAGATCGACCGTCTCTTCACGGAGGCCGGGTGGGAGATCCGGGAGGACTCCCGGTCCGGGTACGGTTCCTGCGACTCGGCCCTCAAGGAGAAGCAGGAACTATACCTCCACCCCATGATGGTCAGCGGGGTGCTGCTCCCGGAGGAGATCCCCAGCGTGGAGGCGGTCCTCCGGAGGGCGGAGACCGTGAAACTCCGGGAGACCCGGACCTTCCGGACGTACCGGGACATGGATGATGCCGCCTACGCATCCCATCTGGCGTCCAAAAGGGATGAGATGGTCTCCGCCATTCTGGAAGGCTACCGGACCAAGCGCCGGAATCTATATATTGCCGTGTCCCGAACCGAGCAAATCGCAAAACCGTTTGTGATTCCACGGCTGGTGTCCCGGAGGGAGCGTGGCGATATGGCGGAGGACATGATCGCCAAGCTGACGGAGGAACTGACCGCCCAGGGCCGCCTGATCACCGCGGAGACCAGGCACGGCGTGGGCATCCGCACGGCCACCAGAACGGAGCTGAAAGCGATGGAGGACCGGCAGGCCGTGGGCGGGATGGACGGACTCAGCTGACAGGTACACGATCCGGCCGCGTGGAGAAAAATAGGTTGAATTTATCCTAAGAACAGCGTATACTATCATCAGGGAGGTGGTCCTATGATGATCGATACGAACAATATGGTGTCCATCACAGAGGCCAACCAGAATTTCTCCAAAGTGGCGCGGATGGTGGATCAGAGCGGGCAGGTCGTCATCCTGCGGAACAACGTCCCCCGCTACCTGGTCATCGACTTCGCCCAGGCGGAGCAGGAACAGGCGGCGTCGGATGAGGATGTCCGCGCGATTTCCCAGCGGCTTATTGCCAAGAATCGCACGGCGTATGAGGAACTGGCCAAATGATTCGTCTATATTGGGCAGTTCGCTGAACAGTTCAACGAGAAACTCAACATTCAGAGGAATACTTTTGACCGATGAAACCCCGTACAGTTTGCTTTTCTGATATTTGTATATTTCCCGTAAAACAGAAATAATAGTATGGCGAATTTCCCACAAACACTTGCTGTTTCCCTTAATATATGATATAATTTAAGGGAAACACGTGGAGGTGAGGGGAATGAGGGATTTCAACTATTCAGAAATCAAGAACCAAAAGTGGGATTCAGAAATTCTGGGCCTGATTGCCGCGATCTATAAAGAGGTCGGAAAACAGGAACTGTATCTGAAACAGCGCCCGGAACAACTGGAGAAGCTGGTTGAAATTGCAAAGATACAAAGCACGGAGGCTTCCAACGCGATCGAAGGTATCGTTACAACAAATACACGTATTCGACAGCTGGTCGAGGAAAAAACAACGCCCAAAAATCGTGACGAGCAAGAAATTGCCGGATATCGAGATGTCCTGAATCTGATCCATGAGAGTTTTGATGTGATCCCCATTACACAAAACTACATTCTCCAGCTTCACAAGATCCTTTACAGCCATATGAACAACCCGATGGCCGGCAGAACAAAAAACGTGCAGAATTATATCAGCGCAACCTATCCAGATGGACATGTGGAAACTCTGTTTATGCCGCTGCCTCCCTATGAAACACCGGAAGCTCTGGACAGGATCTGTCAGGAATACAACCGCGTCATTGGGAATATGGAAGTGGAGCCGCTCATTGCCATTTTTGTTTACATTCACGACTTTCTCTGTATCCATCCATTCAACGACGGAAACGGCAGAATGAGCCGCCTGCTGACAACACTGCTGCTTTACAGAAACGGCTTCTACGTTGGAAAATATATTTCTCTGGAAGCGAAGATCGCAAAAAGTAAAGATTTGTATTATGACGCACTTGGCCGGGCACAGATCGGTTGGCATGATGGAAAAGAAGACAAGGTGCCATTCATCAAATATCTGCTTGGTACGATCCTTGCCGCGTATAAGGACTTTGCGGATCGATTTGCTCTGGTGGAAACAAAGCTGTCCGCGCTTGAAACGGTCAGGCGTGCTTCCATGAATCAGATCGGCCGTTTTGCGAAGCAGGATATCCGCGAACTGTGCCCGTCTCTCAGCGTCAGTTCCATTGAGGGCGCATTGCGGAAGCTTGTTGCGTCTGGTGAACTGAAACGGGAAGGTTCGGGAAAGAATACCTGCTATTACAGAGTAAACTAATGCCCGTACCCAATTCTCGATTTTCTTAATAAGAATAGCACCATCTGAGGCCGCCACACATGTGGCGGCCTTTATTTTTTGGGAGGTGACAGATCATATTCATTTACCCCGACAACCTGACGGCGAAGCCGAAGATGTGGCTGTGGGAGCTGCGGGACCTGAGCGCCATCGGCATCGGACTGCTGCTGTCTCTCACGGCCCTGGTGCGGTGGGGCTTCGCACTGCCGCTGGTGGGGACGGCGCTGTACGCCTTTCTCAGCATCCGCGTGGAGGATACCAACATCCTGGACTTCCTCCGCTGCGCCGTGTGCTTCCTGTTCCTGCACCAGCAATACTTTCTTTGGAGGGACCCGAATGCGTAAAAAACAGAAGAACGAACCGAAAAAGGAGCTGCGCCGGCGGCAGTCCACCCGGCAGCTCATGGGCATAGACCAGCTCACGGAACACGGAGTGAAAACCGCCGACGGAGAGCTGGCCTTTTTTATCATCAGCCCCAGCAACCTGTCCGTGCTGTCCCCGGAGGGGGTCCGGGACCGGGTGCGCTGCCTGACCAACCTGCTGCGGGGCGTGGAGTCCGTGCAGCTGCTGACCCTGAACTCCCGGGAGTCCTTTGAGCCCAACCGGGAGTGGTACCGCCGGCGGCTGGAGGAGGAGACAGTCCCCGCTATCTGGGAACTGCTGCGGCAAGACATGGAACACCTTGCCCGGCTCCAGTCCGCCGCCGCCTCAGTCCGGGAGTTCGCCCTGGTCTTCCGGCTGGACCGGAAAACCGGGGATATCCCGGGCCGTATCGACCAGCTGGAGAAGTTCATCCGAGACCAGGGCTTCCAGGTCAGAACGGCGGAGGACCAAGATATCAAGCGGCTGCTGGCCGTGTACTACCAGCAGGATGTGACCACGGAATTCTACGAGTCCGTGGATGGGGAGAGGTGGGTGACGGATCATGCTGATTGAGCGGCTCCTCAAGATCCTTTTTCCCAAAAAGAAAAAGAAGAAACAGGCCGCAGAGACGGATGGGGCGCAGCCCAAGCTGTTTCTGGACCTCATCGCTCCCACCGCCGTCCGCTTCAACACGGACGGCTATATTCTGGGCAGCAGTTACCGCTGCGCCATGGCCATCCGGGACTA
>CANQNT010000096.1 GCA_947625255.1 uncultured Acetatifactor sp.
ATAACAGAAGCACCGCATTCAATACACGGTGCTAATGTTTTTGATTTTTTGAGACATTTTCAAAAATGCTTGACAGTCCCAGAATTTTAAAAAATATTCTATGGCGATCTTCTGGGGCGCTGCTGTCCTGGCCCGCTCTGCGTGACCTGCATCATGTGATCAGGCGCCGGAGATGGTTAGAATTCCATTTCTAGAGGTTGCACGACTGCAAAAATAATTTTTACACCGCATTCACACGGCAACATTTCCACCAAATCGCCGCGAATCGTGGCAGGGTGGTAAATTATACCACCCCAGAGGAAAAATCCGAAATCGTCGCTCATTTTGCGGTTTTAATCCATCGTGCCGCTTTTGCCCTGGATCTTCCCGGTTGATCTGCTCCGTCCCTGGATCAGGGACTGGATCCCGTCCCCTATATAATATATATAATAATATTAATAATACAGTATATAATATATTGTCCTATTCTAATATATAGAGATCTATAATAACAGAGAGTTATAGTCTATACTCCTAGTCCAGTATATAGAGATCCATAGTAATGTATAGTTCTTATCTATAGTCCTAGTGTAGTATATTGCAAGTTGTAGTAATAGAGATATATAGTATACTGTCCTAGTGTAATCTATGGCAATATATAATAATAACTGTATATAGTATATCGTCCTAGTGGAGTATATAGAGAGTTATAGTTTATAGCTTTGGTTACGGTTTTATATGTCATGTTGGAATTATTTATAATTCCAACTATGTTACTTACTAAATCTTAGTTATTAATTCTTTTCTGTAATTTTTAATTTACTGTAATTATTATATTAGCTTGTCAAATATGACAAGTCGTTACTGCTCAAATTTGACAATCCGTTACAACTTCTCAAAAATGACAAGTCGTTATTTACAACTTGTCATTTTTAACAATCCGTTATTTAATAATTTCATAAGCCGACAAATGTCTTGTTGAAGTCTTGCTGTGTGTTTTATAAAGTTTAACGAGGTCGTATTGCAGCAACTCCGATTTTATGCGCTGCACCTTGCTAATACTCCAATTAAGGTATTCGCCAATTTTTGCATCGGTCGCATAAAACCAATTTTTATCTTCTCCAGTGTGTCTGTGCTCCAGCTCTGAAAGATAGCAATATAACCATTTCGCACTATCTGACATACATTTATATTTTTCTTCAAAAATGCACCTGGAAAGCTGAATATAATACCCATCTTTATATTTCATTTTACCACTTCCCGCTTGATTATTTGGGATATATGGCATATAATAATATTATTCTCGGATATATGCTATATATCTGCTAAAGGCCGCTTATACTCACAATATAGGCGGCCTATTGATTTATTTTATTTTTTCTGTTATACTTCTTTAAGTCGGGGGAGCGGTGGCAAGCCCGTCCTCCCTTGATTCCTCTTTTCTATGCTATCTGCTCAACTTTTGCTTTCAGCCGTCTAACTTCGTTTTCAAGGCTTGTAACACGGAGCATCAGCATTTCTTTTTCATTTTCAACCCTTAATGCTTCGTCAAGTTTTCTTGACAAGTCAAGATGGCCTTCCGCTATAATGCGGATATTTCTATTTGTTTCATTTTCCAGAGTCAGCTGGATTTCTTTCACGTCCGCCCTCAGCTTCTGGATCTCTTCTAGTATCATCTTTGATTCATCCGTCATTCTTTTTTTCTCCTTTCCCCTTCTAGCTTTGCTCGCCCTCCGCCAGTCGGTAATTGTCAATCGGCTTTCCCTCTTGGCAATTATATAATATCACATTTTCGTGTGATTGTCAATGTCCTACTCACATTTATTTGTGATTATTTATATTTATATTTTTCCTCGTCTTCTGGAGTTTCAACAAATTTTATTATATCCCTTGGTTGCATTTCCAAAATGAAGCAAATCCTATTTAAAATTTCTAATGATATATTAGTATCATTGTTTCTAAATTTCCGCATCGTATCTTGGCCAAAAATGCCTGTTTTACGGGCAACAGTAGTATTTATTCCGACTTTCTCAAGCTCAGCTATAACATCAATTTTGTATACTAACATTTTGCTTTCTCCCTTTCCATTTTGTATTTTTATCCTAACATAAAAAGCGGAAAAAATCAAGAAAATATTTCACATTTTTTTGTGAAAAACTATTGATAATCACATAAATATGTGATATTATATAATCATCAAAGGAAAGGAAAAACACCTGAACCAAGTGAAGCAGTAACACCCAGGACGAGCCCAGCGCCGGCCTGGAGCGTGAAAAGTAGCAGGACAGGGAAAAGGGTTAAAAATGGAAAAAAATGAAATACATCTTGTATAAGCAATCATATTCAAGTTTTCCAAGCCATGACTACGATGGAAGGACAAAAACAATAATACTTGTGAGGCGTGGAATCCCAGGAGGGACTGCGAAATATTGCGCCTGCCATGATGATGGAATGACAATAATGGGATTTATGAAGCTTTCAGACGTGCGGAAACGCTGGCAGAAGGAAATAAGATGGGGCTACGTGCGCCTGGTCAGAGAGCTGGACAAAACGCCGAACCTGGAGCCGATCAACGATTTAAGGGAAACAGTCCATAAACTGCTTCTTGAAATGACTAGGAGGTGACGGCATGGGAATGAAGGTTGAGATTCCAAAAGACGAAAGAAAGCTTAGGAACCAAATAAGCGCCCTGGAATGGCTCCTTGCGCACGATTAGGACGATATGAGCAAGGAAATCCACGGGAAAGCATTAGAAGATTCCAGGAAAGCTCTTCGCGCGCTGGAAAAAAGCAAATAACTCTTGCGCCCGGAAGCCCATTGTGGTAAGATGAAGTTGAGGTTTTCGGGTGGGCAAAAGCCCTTCGCGCATGGTCAAAAAATATGACGGTTTAGCGCCAAAACGTAAACCGCAAAGCCGTCAAAATGCCGAGTTTACGGGCTGAAAAAGTGCCGAGAAAGAGGCGCAGTGTAAACCATGAAATTGTGAATTTTTCCGGTTCCTGTTCGCCGCGAAAAAGCGCACAACGAGCAGGACAGCGTAAACCTTTGGTTTGTGCATTATGCTCAACCGGAAGCTCCGCCGCCGGCTCCCGGATTTCCGAATATTGTCCCCGGCTTAAACAATCCCTTGATCTTCCCGTTGTTCTGCCTCCGGTTCTTCTGGCTTTCCTTTTCCCGTTTCTTTCTCTGGTAACTGGATGTTGTTGTTCCCATATTTTCACCCCACAATCTCTAAAACTTTTTCCAGTTTATCGGACTCCACAGAATACCAATTCACCTGATTTATTCTCTTGAGAAGAATTCTTCTCCTGTTTGCCTCCGTGATCCGCTTCTCTTCCTCTTCGGAATAATAGCCCAGGGAAGACACGCCATATCCGCCGTACTCATCCCCATTCCTTTTGTACCTTTCTCCGGATACCGTGAGCAATCCTTTTGGAGTTTTCTTCTCGACTATCCCAACTTTTCCACAGCTTGAAAAACCTGGGCTTTCGTATATGATTACCTTGTCTCCCACATTCACGTTATCCGAATTGAAGTTATACATTGTCATTCACTCTCCTTTTTCCGTGACAAAATAACAATAATCTCAATAGCGGATTTATATGTAAGGTCTTCTTCTCTAACGTTATGGCACATCCGAACCGCATCGTTTATGGCCTTTTGCCTTCTCCATTTTTCCTTTATTTTTTCAATCCCCTGTTCGTCTATCGGTTCAATCCTGCATGGAGTAGACCATCTTTCTTTCGTGACCCTGTAGCCGTATTTGTCAAAGAGTTCTTCATTTCCTTTTAGTTTGATTTTACCATACCGATTGATTTTTTCAACCTCATGAATGCTTTCATTGTCGTGGTATCCGCTTATCATCAGGACTTTATCGCCTGGCTTTAATTCTGAAAGTTCCATATTGTTTCTCCCATGTTATATTCACGCCAACGGTTCATTTTCAGCATCTCTCCTTATAAACCTCTTTTATTTTGGCATTGATAGCAGAAACTATATTACTGATGACATCATATTCTTCTCTGTTTATCCTCTGCCATTCTCTTTCCCGTTTCCAAAAAGGCTTTTCCCTGACTCTATTTACGATATCAATGCAAAATATCGCTGTGTTCATTGACCAACAACCGTCGCACGCTCTTTCGTTGCACCATCTGGTAAATTCTTTAAAAGTCATACTTCCCACCTCTTTCCCTTTTATTTATTCTGGAACCAAAGAAAAATATCCTCAATTTGACGAATTGCATCCTCGAGTGCATCCTCCGTGGTGCATTCCGCATTGTTGATATATGCCAACGCTTCTGTTTGCGGATTATCATTATATTCGTCTGCCATGCCAATTAGATTATCAATCGGCACTCCATATTCTTCTATCATGTGTTCAAGCTCAAAATATAATTTCGCAGATTTAATGATGACAGCGTTGTATTGCCTTATTTTGTTTTTAATAGTACATGGCATTTTATTCATGCAACTTATCTCTCTTTCCCCTTTATTTTACCAACCTATCAATGCATCATATAACATCTTTGGAATGCAGATAAAAGTTTCTTCTGTTCCCTTTAGGACGTTTCCCCTTTGCCCAAGAAGCCAACCTATCAGAGATTCATTGCCAGGACGCCCTTGCGGTCCTTTCGGATCCCCTCTATAAGGCTTTAAATGCTTATTATAGAAATCATCTGCAATTCTTACTGTATGTTCTGTTATTGTTTCCTCATTACAATAGTTTACTGCCCATGATTCCGCTTTCATTATTTTCAGTTTCTTAAGCATACGTTCCTTCACATAATCTGGAATTTCCAGAGTTTCTATTTCCTCTTGCAATGTTGCTTCTCTCTTGAATTCATCATTGTATGGCATACCCTTCATATCAGACACAATATCATCTGGCCTTTTTATCTCTTTTCCATCAACAAAAATTCTCTCGGTCACATTGCTCTCCTTTCTTCATTCCGGGTTTTAATTTTTTCAGTACCATACATGAAAATCCTTTCCATATTGTCCATTTAGAATTTTATAATCATGTATCACTAATTTGTCATAACCAGAGAAATCCAGTTCAAGATGTTCTGGATCACAAAACGGAATTTCATCACCCAAACGGGAACAATTAACTTCACGTTCGTATTCTACATTAATTCCTCTGTTAGTTAAATCGTATATGATACCTTTTAGCAATTTCTTTAATCTTTCCTTGTCATCGATCATATCAACATAATCATCTACACGTATTAAATGCATTTTCATTCTCCTCCCTGGAACATCTCATTGATTTTCTGGTTCCTGCTTTTAAGGTTTATAATCGGAACCGGGCTTTGCAGTTCATCCGGCACCCGTCCAACGATCACCACACGGAGCGGGTCAAGCCTGCGGCACATCTCATAGAATCCTTCGCAGAATTCCACCCTTGCGGCTTTTGACCTCACTCTCCCATTCGTGCATACTGACAGGGTGCTTCGCTTCGGTAGACCACTGAAAAGCCAGTCATAGCTTTCCTTGTCGCCTATGGATACTGACGGAATTACCTTTATCCCTTGCGATTGAAAATACCAAGCCAGGGCGTGGTTTCTCCATTTGTTGTACAAATTGAGTGCAAACGGCATTCCACTTTCTCCCAGCGAGATTGAGAAATCATGCGACATTGTGGAATGGAAGCAGGACAAATGATAAAGATACTTACTAGGATTATTAAATATTCTCGTGTAATAATATTCATCCTCATAAAAATTCACATTCAGTTCTTTCCAGTTCTTAATCTTCTTGTCAAAGGATTCCCTAAACGTGACCGTTTCCTTTGGAATGATATTTACCGGCGGCAGAATCGGAATACCATATTCGTCCAGTTCGGCGCCGTATATCAGAAATTCCTTCATCACGTCAAATGCAGTATGAACACCACAATACGCCATTTTACCCACCACCCGTTTTTACCTCGTTTTTCATTTATACGTCTTTATCTACAAATCTAAACTCTTGCGGACGATATTTTTATCGTCTAAAGCACGTTATGCTCACTAAATAAATAGCTACATCATAAAAATGACCGCAAAAAGTGCCCTAACAAAAAGAGCGCACGCAAAAAACTTTTCCAACTCACGGAATCATCTTTTGTGTGCGCTTCTATGTATTCGTCTATAATGCCCTTCTAAGGCTTCTATTTGCCCCAGATTTCAGTTTTCATGACATTGGTGGATGTCTTTGCCATCTGTAATAAAAATTCAAATCTAGGTCAAAATAAAGCGTCGTACATACAGAAATCTCCTTTCCGTATTTTTTATCGAATGTATGTTTGATTACTTCTTTGATTACTTTTCAATTTTTCGGCAAAAAGAAAAACGCCAGAAACCGCATAAATAAGCCATTTCTAAGCGTTTTATAACATGCCGGCAGCGGGACTTGAACACGAGCATAAAGCCGTCAAGATGCCTGTAAATATGCTGTTTTTTTAAATTCATGACAAAATCCGTGACAAATTATGATATAGGCAGTGTCAGCACTTGTCCAACATGAATCACGTCTGACTTGAGACCGGAAAGCCCCATGATCTCTTTGTACCGATTTCCACTTCCAAGCTCATAAGTGGCAATGCGCCAAAGGGAATCCCCTTTCTTGACTGTGTAAGTTCTTGTCTTTGTATTTTCTGTTTGCTTTGATGGAGAAACATCTGTTTTCTTTTTCACAGAAAAGTTCTTCTCCAAAAACTTTATCACACCTTCCGCAGTTTT
>CANQNT010000097.1 GCA_947625255.1 uncultured Acetatifactor sp.
GGAGCGACAGCATCAACGGCAACCTTAGGAACAGCCGAAGCAGGAGCGACGGCATCAACGGCCGCGCTTGGAGTTGCCGAGGGAGGAGTGACGGCTTCCACAACAGCCATGGGGGTAGCGGCAGCGGGAGCGTCTGCACCTACAGCTGCATTCGGCGTGACAGCCGGAGGGGCAGCAGGTCCGACAGCAGCCCTTGGAGCTTCGATTTTGTCTGTCACATGGCCAATATTGGCAGTAATAGCGGTGATAGCGTTATTAGTTGCAGCCGTTATTCTTGTTGTAAAACATTTTGATAAAATTAAGGCTGCCGCCGTTCTGGTTGGTAACGCATTAAAAGCTGTCGGACAAACGATAGCAGATTTCTTTGTTGGATGTTTCGAGGGTGTCGTTGCCGCTATTAAATTGCCATTTAATATAGCGATTGCGATGATTAACGGAATTGCAGCAAAAATTAATGGGTTAAAGATAAGCATTCCGGACTGGGTTCCGGGCTTTGGAGGGAAAACCTTTTCGGTTAATATTCCCACATTACCGATGCTGGCCAAAGGAGGATTTACGGCAGGCCCGTCAATAGCCGGAGAGGATGGGGAAGAGGCCGTAATTTCCTTTAAAAAGAGTGTCCGGCGGCAGAACATAGGATACTGGGCAGATGCCGGTGAGCGCTTAGGAATTGATTTTTCTAAGATATATGATACATTTGCTCTCAATCCATTTCAATATGCAGGCGGAAATAGAACATATGAATTGGGAGATGTGGAGTATAACCCAACCATAATTATACAGGGTAACGCCACCAAGGAAGATATCAATTCTGCCATGGTCGAACAAAAGGAAGAGTTTTTTGATAGGTTAGACGAGTGGTGGGATGAAAAAATGGGAGGTGACATATTTGCTCCGAGATTCTAATACAAAGTATACGGAATGGTGGGAATATGTAACGAGCCAGGGAGACACATTTGATGGTCTTGCAATGGATTTTTATGATAATGAATGTTTGAGTTCAGAAATCATCAAGGAAAATCCTCACTATGCAGATGTGCTTATATTTGATGCCGGGATTACACTATATATACCGGTCATAGAAGATATAACAGATAATTCGGATAAACCGCCATGGGAGTTGGAATAATATGGAGATATTGTATAAAGGGACAAATATATATGATGAGGTCCAGGTTACAGAATGTATTTATGAAAGCTGCTGCTGTAACAAAAGCAATTACTTACGTATACGCTTTTCCGACGAATCGTATAAATTTGATTCTTACGGCATGGAAATTAATGATGCTGTAAGGGTAAAGGACGGAGATATTGATTCAAAAGATTTATATGTCAATGATATTGTGCCGTTAAGTGGAAGTTTTGAAATTATTGCAAAATCGCTAAAGGCAGATGCATATAGAGGCATGACCGATAAAAAATGGAACGGCGTACAATTTAAGCAAGTAATGAACGATATAGCCGGCAGACATGGTATGACGTGTGATTTTTATGGCGTGCCAAATAGTTCGTATAAAAATCTTACCCAGTATCGAGAACGGGATTTTGATTTTGCAGCTAAAATAGCAGTGTTAGAGGGCTGTGTAATCGTGATATACGACGGGAAGATGATTGTATCCAGAGAACGGTATTTGGAAAAGGGCGAAACCAAAAAGCAGCTGGACATAGATACATATACGCACAGCATCAGGAGATCGGGGATGAATCATTCCATGACAGTATATACAGAAGATCAATCAATATCTGGCAAGTATCAGATATCCGGCGGAGATGCAAACCTGGTACAGATTATGGAAGTTGACAAAAAAGCCGATGCGGAACGATTCGCGCAGAACTTACTAAGGTATCATAATAAAAATGGATATGTAGGTGTGGTTCAGGCGGATACAATGTTGGATGAATATTCTGCTGGGATGGTAGTAGAGATTAAGAGCAAGGACCATCCTACTGCGGCCGGGAAGGCATTTATATATAGGGTCAGACAGGATATGGTACAAGGAAAAACAAAAATCTGGTTCAGAAAATGTTTAGAATATTAAGGGGTGATGATAGTGTCTGTGGTAATGGCTAAGTGGGGGAAAATGAAATGGTTAATCAATTCCAAGAAAGTGTTACCAATAGAGGATGATTTAAGCATTAAATACGGCATTAATGACAAGAATAAAAAAGAAAAGATAGAGATATCTTTTTCGTATGTACCAAACAGCGCAAGCGGGGTTAATGTTAATACGGAGATTAATAGATGGAAAAGCCTTGTGGGAAAATCAAACCCGCTGTACATAGGTAAAAAAAGGTTTGGACCGAAGTCACTGCAACTAAAGTCAGCGGAGGTCCAAGACATACAGATATACGGAAAAGGAATTAAATTATCAGCGTCAATCGCTTTGTCATTTGTCGAAAATAAAAAGAAATCGAAAAAAACCAGTAAAAAAAAGAAAAAATCAAAGACGTCAAAAAAAACAACAGTGAAAAAAGCAAAAAGCAAATAAGAGGAGATAATATGCTCGCGGTAGGTAACGGAGATATGATCACATGCATTAACAATTTAATGAGTATGCGGCGTGGGGAATGTGCATACTCAAGGATCAAAGGGATAGATCAGGATATTCTGGATGATGATGTGGATTCTGCTGAATTGGATTTATTGGAAGATGCGGAATTTTTAATGGAGCAATATGAGCCGAGGGTATCATTGGATGGCGTAGAACTGCAACCTGAGATTAGTCAAGAGGGAACATATAGGGTGGGGGTCAATTTAGTTGCGCCGGAGAATGATTCTAATGATGTGGAGGAATGAATATGGGACTATTTACAGAAACCAATGCCTTTTCGATTAGCAAGGCGCTAATCGAAAAGGCACAGGAGGGTTGCAATACCACCTTGTATGAAGGGGACGAAAGGAGGATATTTATAGAGAGCGTCGTCACGCCAATCATGGTGTCGCTGCATAATGTGATAGATGATGTTGCCATGCAAAAAATGAGACAGTATGCCAGAGGTGAGATATTAGATGCGATAGGAGGAGACAAGTGTCCGAGGCTGGAAGCAAAGCCGGCTATTGCGACATTTAGATTTTCCCGCAACGAGCCAGCCATTGCAGATATATTAATACCGGCGGGGACCAGGATATCTTCCAATGACGAGCACTATTTTAGGACAACCGAAGACTGCACGATACCTATCGGATATCAAGAGGTGGATGTGATGGGGATAGCAGTGGAGGGCGGGGAGGCATACAACAATATGTTACCCGGAACGGTGTGTGTAATCGTAGATCCGGTTAATGGCATTGATGGCTGCAAAAATATTGATATGACACATGATGGTGACGATGGGGAGCCATACGATACAGTGGGTGATGACAGATACCGGGAAAGAATAGGATTGTATGAAGACTCTGTATCAACATGCGGATCGGAAAACGGATATAAATTTTTTGCCATGACAGCGGATAGCACGATAGCCGATGTAAATGTTGTAACATCAGAAGAAGTAGAGGGACCGGAAGAATATGATGTACTGATATATATTGTGTGTACCGGAGGTCAACAGCCTGATGAGGACATTATAAATGAGGTGTATGAAAAGTGTAATGCCAAGGATGCAAGGCCGATGTGTGAGAAGATATTGGTTAAGGCTGCAGAGCAGGTGTCTTATGATATAGAGTGTAAGTATTATGTGACAGAAGCAGACGAAAAAGCAGCGGTAAACAGCATTGAAGGAACAGGTGGTGTCATTGAAAAATTTACGGCATCACAGGACACGCAAATTGCAAAGCCGATCAATCCGGATGCATTGTTTAGCGAAATTATGAGTGCTGTGGACGGCGCCGGGAACAGGCTCAATATATCCAGGTGCACTGTGATTCAGCCGGAATATCAGGAATTGGAATATAACCAGGTGGCACACTTTTCAGGGAATTTGAAAATAAGCCATGAGGTGATAGATTAGGAGGATGCATATGAGATTGGACGATTGTGTCAGCCAAAAACTGCTCCCACTGTTTATGAGGCGGGATGCTTTTAATATAGCGCTGTGTAATTGTATAGATGACATGGTAAAAGAATTGTGGACAAAGTTACAAGCACAGTTACGATTTTGGGATTACATAGACTATATGACCGAAGCCCAACTGGACGAATGTGCCAAGGAGCTATGCATCCACTGGTATCGGTATACGGCCACCATAGAAAAAAAGCGGGATATTATCAAAAACTATAAAGAGGTTAAAAGTAAACTGGGAACGGTATGGGCGACAGAATATATATTGGGGGTGTACTTTGGAGAAGCCACGATTGTTGAATATTGGGAATATGGTGGAAAAAAGAAGCATTTCAAAATCCAGACATGGAATACAAATACCGTCAACAAGGATGCGGATGAATTTTTAAAAATAATGAATAAAATCAAAAGAAAATCATCGGTGTTGGATTATATTGAAATCCAGGAAAAGAGCACTAATGAAATTATATATATATTAACACCGGGAACGGGAGAAATCATTGAAAATAATGAGATTGGAGGTAAGATGTAGATGGCAATGTACGAATACATAACAGATGAAGGCTATAACCTTATGAGGCGCATGTTGACAGAAGGATGCACCATAGATTTTACCAGGATAGAAATGGGGAATGGAGAATCACCGGAATCTAATTTAAGGAAAGTTACGGCACTAAGTAATGTGGTTGTCTCACTCGACGTAGATTCTGTTGATGTGCAGGACGATAATACGATTTCAATATCTTCCATATTTACAAATGAAGGATTGGAGAGAGGATTTTATTTTAGGGAAAAGGGGATATATGCGACGGATGGAGAAAAAGAGATATTGTTTTCCTACGCAAATGCAGGCCCGTCAGCTAACTATATTGATCCTCCGAGTGTAGAGGTGATTGAAAAAAAGATAATCACACATATCACGCAGCTTCAGGAGTCTACAGAAAAAATCAATGTCAAAGTTAAATCAGGAATCTATGTGACAACCGATGTATTCCAGAATTTTCAATCCCAAAATGTCAAAGATTTAGATAAAAAAGCAGATAAACTTACTGAATTTAGTATGGCAGAGCAGCGGGAGAACATCCTAAGCGGAGACACGATAGATGTTATCTTAGGTAAAATACAAAAAAATTTAGAGGATTTAAAGGATGTAGCGTTTTCTGCAGATTATAAAAGCCTGAAAAATTTACCGGAGATACCGCCAAAGGTGAGGGTAAAAGGAGCTGCTGAACCCCAGTATAGGACTGGGGATGTAGACATCACTCCGGAAAATATAGGATTGGATTCGACCAGGGATATGGACAAGCCTGTATCAACGGCTGCGCTTGAAAAATTTGATGAATATTATCAACAACTTAAATCATATACAGATAAGGCTATCAATGATTTAATTAATGGGGCACCAACAACATTAGATACGCTGAAAGAACTAGCCACTGCAATCCAGAATAATAAAAGCGTGATAGATGCGCTTAATTCGGCCATTGGAACCAAGGCCAATGCGGCGGAGTTTGATTCGCACACCAAAACGGTAGCGAGCGGAACGGTATCAGGACATGTCAAGGTGGATACGGCGTTAAGTTCAACGTCTAGCAATCCGGTGCAAAATGCAGCAGTCAAAAAAGAGTTAGATAACAAGGTTGGGACCACAGGGAGTGCATCTGATACGACAGTTACATTTAGCCAGGCGTCTGGAAGAACTAATATAGCATCCGGGGAAAAATTATCAACCATACTCGGCAAGATATCTAAATTTTTCACAGATTTAAAAAATGTGGCATTTTCCGGTAGCTATAACGATTTGGATAACAAACCAACAACGACAAACGTTACACAAACTGCCACAGCCAATACGGTAAATGCAGATTATCGTATATTGCTATCAAACACAGCAGATGATACGACAAGAACTGAAGGGGCAAGGAAAAATTCTGGATTAAAATTTAATCCGAGTACAGGAACACTTTCGGCTACAAAGCTCGTAGCCAAAACGGAAGACAGTACAGTTGCGTTTGTATCAAATGACACAACCTCACCTACGGCGTGGACAGATGTGGCGGTATTATCCACAAACGAAAAACACGCGTCCTTATTTAACAAGGTCAGCACAATGTTAAAAAACGTTAGATGGATATATAAAAAGTTAGGGACAACGGATATATCCAAGATCGGTGATGGCACAGTGACTGGTGCATTAAGCTCGCTAAACTCAAATTTAAAAGTTGTACAAACAGAAACTAAAATCATCCTAAATGTACCGAGTCATGATACAGGTCTAT
>CANQNT010000098.1 GCA_947625255.1 uncultured Acetatifactor sp.
ACGGCAACCTTAGGAACAGCCGAAGCAGGAGCGACGGCATCAACGGCCGCGCTTGGAGTTGCCGAGGGAGGAGTGACGGCTTCCACAACAGCCATGGGGGTAGCGGCAGCGGGAGCGTCTGCACCTACAGCTGCATTCGGCGTGACAGCCGGAGGGGCAGCAGGTCCGACAGCAGCCCTTGGAGCTTCGATTTTGTCTGTCACATGGCCAATATTGGCAGTAATAGCGGTGATAGCGTTATTAGTTGCAGCCGTTATTCTTGTTGTAAAACATTTTGATAAAATTAAGGCTGCCGCCGTTCTGGTTGGTAACGCATTAAAAGCTGTCGGACAAACGATAGCAGATTTCTTTGTTGGATGTTTCGAGGGTGTCGTTGCCGCTATTAAATTGCCATTTAATATAGCGATTGCGATGATTAACGGAATTGCAGCAAAAATTAATGGGTTAAAGATAAGCATTCCGGACTGGGTTCCGGGCTTTGGAGGGAAAACCTTTTCGGTTAATATTCCCACATTACCGATGCTGGCCAAAGGAGGATTTACGGCAGGCCCGTCAATAGCCGGAGAGGATGGGGAAGAGGCCGTAATTTCCTTTAAAAAGAGTGTCCGGCGGCAGAACATAGGATACTGGGCAGATGCCGGTGAGCGCTTAGGAATTGATTTTTCTAAGATATATGATACATTTGCTCTCAATCCATTTCAATATGCAGGCGGAAATAGAACATATGAATTGGGAGATGTGGAGTATAACCCAACCATAATTATACAGGGTAACGCCACCAAGGAAGATATCAATTCTGCCATGGTCGAACAAAAGGAAGAGTTTTTTGATAGGTTAGACGAGTGGTGGGATGAAAAAATGGGAGGTGACATATTTGCTCCGAGATTCTAATACAAAGTATACGGAATGGTGGGAATATGTAACGAGCCAGGGAGACACATTTGATGGTCTTGCAATGGATTTTTATGATAATGAATGTTTGAGTTCAGAAATCATCAAGGAAAATCCTCACTATGCAGATGTGCTTATATTTGATGCCGGGATTACACTATATATACCGGTCATAGAAGATATAACAGATAATTCGGATAAACCGCCATGGGAGTTGGAATAATATGGAGATATTGTATAAAGGGACAAATATATATGATGAGGTCCAGGTTACAGAATGTATTTATGAAAGCTGCTGCTGTAACAAAAGCAATTACTTACGTATACGCTTTTCCGACGAATCGTATAAATTTGATTCTTACGGCATGGAAATTAATGATGCTGTAAGGGTAAAGGACGGAGATATTGATTCAAAAGATTTATATGTCAATGATATTGTGCCGTTAAGTGGAAGTTTTGAAATTATTGCAAAATCGCTAAAGGCAGATGCATATAGAGGCATGACCGATAAAAAATGGAACGGCGTACAATTTAAGCAAGTAATGAACGATATAGCCGGCAGACATGGTATGACGTGTGATTTTTATGGCGTGCCAAATAGTTCGTATAAAAATCTTACCCAGTATCGAGAACGGGATTTTGATTTTGCAGCTAAAATAGCAGTGTTAGAGGGCTGTGTAATCGTGATATACGACGGGAAGATGATTGTATCCAGAGAACGGTATTTGGAAAAGGGCGAAACCAAAAAGCAGCTGGACATAGATACATATACGCACAGCATCAGGAGATCGGGGATGAATCATTCCATGACAGTATATACAGAAGATCAATCAATATCTGGCAAGTATCAGATATCCGGCGGAGATGCAAACCTGGTACAGATTATGGAAGTTGACAAAAAAGCCGATGCGGAACGATTCGCGCAGAACTTACTAAGGTATCATAATAAAAATGGATATGTAGGTGTGGTTCAGGCGGATACAATGTTGGATGAATATTCTGCTGGGATGGTAGTAGAGATTAAGAGCAAGGACCATCCTACTGCGGCCGGGAAGGCATTTATATATAGGGTCAGACAGGATATGGTACAAGGAAAAACAAAAATCTGGTTCAGAAAATGTTTAGAATATTAAGGGGTGATGATAGTGTCTGTGGTAATGGCTAAGTGGGGGAAAATGAAATGGTTAATCAATTCCAAGAAAGTGTTACCAATAGAGGATGATTTAAGCATTAAATACGGCATTAATGACAAGAATAAAAAAGAAAAGATAGAGATATCTTTTTCGTATGTACCAAACAGCGCAAGCGGGGTTAATGTTAATACGGAGATTAATAGATGGAAAAGCCTTGTGGGAAAATCAAACCCGCTGTACATAGGTAAAAAAAGGTTTGGACCGAAGTCACTGCAACTAAAGTCAGCGGAGGTCCAAGACATACAGATATACGGAAAAGGAATTAAATTATCAGCGTCAATCGCTTTGTCATTTGTCGAAAATAAAAAGAAATCGAAAAAAACCAGTAAAAAAAAGAAAAAATCAAAGACGTCAAAAAAAACAACAGTGAAAAAAGCAAAAAGCAAATAAGAGGAGATAATATGCTCGCGGTAGGTAACGGAGATATGATCACATGCATTAACAATTTAATGAGTATGCGGCGTGGGGAATGTGCATACTCAAGGATCAAAGGGATAGATCAGGATATTCTGGATGATGATGTGGATTCTGCTGAATTGGATTTATTGGAAGATGCGGAATTTTTAATGGAGCAATATGAGCCGAGGGTATCATTGGATGGCGTAGAACTGCAACCTGAGATTAGTCAAGAGGGAACATATAGGGTGGGGGTCAATTTAGTTGCGCCGGAGAATGATTCTAATGATGTGGAGGAATGAATATGGGACTATTTACAGAAACCAATGCCTTTTCGATTAGCAAGGCGCTAATCGAAAAGGCACAGGAGGGTTGCAATACCACCTTGTATGAAGGGGACGAAAGGAGGATATTTATAGAGAGCGTCGTCACGCCAATCATGGTGTCGCTGCATAATGTGATAGATGATGTTGCCATGCAAAAAATGAGACAGTATGCCAGAGGTGAGATATTAGATGCGATAGGAGGAGACAAGTGTCCGAGGCTGGAAGCAAAGCCGGCTATTGCGACATTTAGATTTTCCCGCAACGAGCCAGCCATTGCAGATATATTAATACCGGCGGGGACCAGGATATCTTCCAATGACGAGCACTATTTTAGGACAACCGAAGACTGCACGATACCTATCGGATATCAAGAGGTGGATGTGATGGGGATAGCAGTGGAGGGCGGGGAGGCATACAACAATATGTTACCCGGAACGGTGTGTGTAATCGTAGATCCGGTTAATGGCATTGATGGCTGCAAAAATATTGATATGACACATGATGGTGACGATGGGGAGCCATACGATACAGTGGGTGATGACAGATACCGGGAAAGAATAGGATTGTATGAAGACTCTGTATCAACATGCGGATCGGAAAACGGATATAAATTTTTTGCCATGACAGCGGATAGCACGATAGCCGATGTAAATGTTGTAACATCAGAAGAAGTAGAGGGACCGGAAGAATATGATGTACTGATATATATTGTGTGTACCGGAGGTCAACAGCCTGATGAGGACATTATAAATGAGGTGTATGAAAAGTGTAATGCCAAGGATGCAAGGCCGATGTGTGAGAAGATATTGGTTAAGGCTGCAGAGCAGGTGTCTTATGATATAGAGTGTAAGTATTATGTGACAGAAGCAGACGAAAAAGCAGCGGTAAACAGCATTGAAGGAACAGGTGGTGTCATTGAAAAATTTACGGCATCACAGGACACGCAAATTGCAAAGCCGATCAATCCGGATGCATTGTTTAGCGAAATTATGAGTGCTGTGGACGGCGCCGGGAACAGGCTCAATATATCCAGGTGCACTGTGATTCAGCCGGAATATCAGGAATTGGAATATAACCAGGTGGCACACTTTTCAGGGAATTTGAAAATAAGCCATGAGGTGATAGATTAGGAGGATGCATATGAGATTGGACGATTGTGTCAGCCAAAAACTGCTCCCACTGTTTATGAGGCGGGATGCTTTTAATATAGCGCTGTGTAATTGTATAGATGACATGGTAAAAGAATTGTGGACAAAGTTACAAGCACAGTTACGATTTTGGGATTACATAGACTATATGACCGAAGCCCAACTGGACGAATGTGCCAAGGAGCTATGCATCCACTGGTATCGGTATACGGCCACCATAGAAAAAAAGCGGGATATTATCAAAAACTATAAAGAGGTTAAAAGTAAACTGGGAACGGTATGGGCGACAGAATATATATTGGGGGTGTACTTTGGAGAAGCCACGATTGTTGAATATTGGGAATATGGTGGAAAAAAGAAGCATTTCAAAATCCAGACATGGAATACAAATACCGTCAACAAGGATGCGGATGAATTTTTAAAAATAATGAATAAAATCAAAAGAAAATCATCGGTGTTGGATTATATTGAAATCCAGGAAAAGAGCACTAATGAAATTATATATATATTAACACCGGGAACGGGAGAAATCATTGAAAATAATGAGATTGGAGGTAAGATGTAGATGGCAATGTACGAATACATAACAGATGAAGGCTATAACCTTATGAGGCGCATGTTGACAGAAGGATGCACCATAGATTTTACCAGGATAGAAATGGGGAATGGAGAATCACCGGAATCTAATTTAAGGAAAGTTACGGCACTAAGTAATGTGGTTGTCTCACTCGACGTAGATTCTGTTGATGTGCAGGACGATAATACGATTTCAATATCTTCCATATTTACAAATGAAGGATTGGAGAGAGGATTTTATTTTAGGGAAAAGGGGATATATGCGACGGATGGAGAAAAAGAGATATTGTTTTCCTACGCAAATGCAGGCCCGTCAGCTAACTATATTGATCCTCCGAGTGTAGAGGTGATTGAAAAAAAGATAATCACACATATCACGCAGCTTCAGGAGTCTACAGAAAAAATCAATGTCAAAGTTAAATCAGGAATCTATGTGACAACCGATGTATTCCAGAATTTTCAATCCCAAAATGTCAAAGATTTAGATAAAAAAGCAGATAAACTTACTGAATTTAGTATGGCAGAGCAGCGGGAGAACATCCTAAGCGGAGACACGATAGATGTTATCTTAGGTAAAATACAAAAAAATTTAGAGGATTTAAAGGATGTAGCGTTTTCTGCAGATTATAAAAGCCTGAAAAATTTACCGGAGATACCGCCAAAGGTGAGGGTAAAAGGAGCTGCTGAACCCCAGTATAGGACTGGGGATGTAGACATCACTCCGGAAAATATAGGATTGGATTCGACCAGGGATATGGACAAGCCTGTATCAACGGCTGCGCTTGAAAAATTTGATGAATATTATCAACAACTTAAATCATATACAGATAAGGCTATCAATGATTTAATTAATGGGGCACCAACAACATTAGATACGCTGAAAGAACTAGCCACTGCAATCCAGAATAATAAAAGCGTGATAGATGCGCTTAATTCGGCCATTGGAACCAAGGCCAATGCGGCGGAGTTTGATTCGCACACCAAAACGGTAGCGAGCGGAACGGTATCAGGACATGTCAAGGTGGATACGGCGTTAAGTTCAACGTCTAGCAATCCGGTGCAAAATGCAGCAGTCAAAAAAGAGTTAGATAACAAGGTTGGGACCACAGGGAGTGCATCTGATACGACAGTTACATTTAGCCAGGCGTCTGGAAGAACTAATATAGCATCCGGGGAAAAATTATCAACCATACTCGGCAAGATATCTAAATTTTTCACAGATTTAAAAAATGTGGCATTTTCCGGTAGCTATAACGATTTGGATAACAAACCAACAACGACAAACGTTACACAAACTGCCACAGCCAATACGGTAAATGCAGATTATCGTATATTGCTATCAAACACAGCAGATGATACGACAAGAACTGAAGGGGCAAGGAAAAATTCTGGATTAAAATTTAATCCGAGTACAGGAACACTTTCGGCTACAAAGCTCGTAGCCAAAACGGAAGACAGTACAGTTGCGTTTGTATCAAATGACACAACCTCACCTACGGCGTGGACAGATGTGGCGGTATTATCCACAAACGAAAAACACGCGTCCTTATTTAACAAGGTCAGCACAATGTTAAAAAACGTTAGATGGATATATAAAAAGTTAGGGACAACGGATATATCCAAGATCGGTGATGGCACAGTGACTGGTGCATTAAGCTCGCTAAACTCAAATTTAAGTACGAAGGTAGATTCCTATGGCGTGACAGTAATTAAAATCCTAAATCACACTATCTCAT
>CANQNT010000099.1 GCA_947625255.1 uncultured Acetatifactor sp.
TTTTGTCGTCCCAATCCTGTCTGACAGATGCCGTAATCAAATTTTGTTTCAAAACCTTCTTACGGACACCCGCCAAAGCACCGCTTCTTTCTCTGATTCCCGGCACATCACGCGAACCAAAATGCCCGGGCGGTTCTTTTTCATGCCGATGGGCACGGTATAGACATCCAGTGCCCCGGCTTCAAAGAGCCTTTCCATGGCAAAGCCTACGGCCTCTCCCGTCATATCGTCCACGTTAAAACTCAGTTCACAAATTTCATCCGTTTCCGAAGAAGTCTCCCCAAGCATGGCGCGGACACAGTTCGCCGCTTCAAAGTCTTTTTTCCCCATACCATAACCGATGGCCGTGGTTTTCATCACAGGCATTTCACCAAAATGATCCGCGAAATGCTTTAAAAGGGCCGCTCCGGTAGGAGTGCAAAGCTCTCCCTTGATCTTTCCTCCATAAATGGGAACATCGCGTAAGATGTAAGCGGCAGCGGGAGCCGGAACAGGAAGAATGCCATGAGCGCAGCGAACCTGACCGCTGCCCACATGCACCGGGGAGACGATCACCTGCTCCGGGGCAATCCGATTCATCAAAAGACACACCGCGGTGATATCGGCGACAGCGTCCATGGCGCCCACCTCGTGAAAATGGATTTCCGTCACGGGACGGCCATGGACTTTGCTCTCCGCCTCCGCGATCAGCCCATAAACGGCCATCACATCCTCCTGAACCTTTTCCGGCAGATTCAGATGCGACCTGACAATGTGCTCAATCTCGTGCAGACTGCCGTGATGGTGACTGTGGGTGTGATCGTGACCATGCGCGTGCTCCTCGTGATGAGAGACATCCAGGCTCTCCTCCTCATGATGGGAGACGTCCAGACTTTCCTCCTCTTCACCGTGTACTTTTACGAATAAATGCGTTCCCGTGATACCGCACTTTACGGATGCCTCCCTACACACGGACACACCTGGAATTCCGAGTCCGTTCAGCTCTTCCATAAATTTTTCCGGCTCCGGTATCAACTCCAGAAGTGCCGCCGCCAGCATATCACCCGCGGCTCCCATCGAACAATCCAGATACAATGTTTTCAAAACTGTTTCCTCCTACCTTTTTTTCCTGTCATATGATTGATCATACTGGCGAGATAGCCCGCTCCGAAGCCATTGTCGATATTGACGACGGAAACTCCGCTGGCACAGGAATTCAACATGGATAAAAGCGCGGACAGTCCATGAAAGGACGCTCCATATCCCACGCTGGTCGGCACGGCGATGACCGGGCAATCGGCAAGCCCGCCGATCACACTTGCCAGAGCTCCCTCCATGCCGGCAATGGCGACAATGACGCTGGCATCCATGATATCGTCCAAATGAGCCAGGGTTCGATGAAGCCCCGCCACCCCCACGTCATACAGGCGTACGACTTCATTGCCTAACACGGCCGCAGTCAGAGCAGCCTCCTCCGCCACGGGAACGTCGCTGGTCCCGCCAGTGGCAATGACGACTTTCCCAAGCCCGTCCGGTTCCGGCAGCTGCCCGATCACGCCGCATCGTGCCTCCTTGTAATACTCCATAGGGTGCGCCGCACCAACGACTTTCGCCGTTTCCTCGGACAGACGCGTGATGAGAATTAAATTCTGCCCATTTCTTTGCATGGTCTCCGCGATCCCGATGATCTGCTCCGGTGTTTTTCCGGCGCCGTAAATGACCTCCGCCACGCCCTGACGGATTTTCCGGTGCATATCCACCTTGGCATATCCAATATCCTCAAAAGGCTTGGCTTTCAGTTTCAGAAGCGCCTCGTCCACGGAAACACTGCCATTGCTGACATTTTCCAATAGATTTCTGATCTCGTTGTTCATCCTCTTACCTCCAGATCCAGTGAAACTTGCACCTCCATCAATCCTCAATTCTCCAACTTCCTAATCACTTAATTTCTTCCTCCATTTCTGAATCCCAATCCATTAACTCCTTAACAGCGCGCTCCCATTTCTCGACGCTTTACGCGATGTGCAAAAGGCCTCCAGAAAAATCAAGCATTTATGCCCCGATCGTCATGGCCAAGGTGCCACAGACCATGAGAATCAGCCCGAGCAAGGCTGTCCTGCTCAGTTTTTCATGAAAAACCAACGCTGAAAAGGCAACCGTGACTAAAATGCTCATTTTATCAATTGGAACGACGACACTTACCACGCCGTTCTGAATCGCATAATAATAGCACAGCCAGGACGCGCCCGTTGCCAGCCCGGATAATAAAATAAAGGATAATTCCTTTCCATCAAGATCCTTCAGCAGGGATTGTTTTCTCTTGAGAAATATGATGACCCACGCCATGAAAAGTACGACCCCCGTGCGGATCGCCGTTCCCAGATTGGATTCTACGCCGGCGATGCCTACCTTGGCAAGGATGGATGTCAGTGCCGCAAAAACAGCGGACCCCATGGCATACAGAAGCCATCCCTGCTTCGTCTCATGCGCGGCGGCATTTTTCCTTTCAATCATGAGAAAGACCCCGGCTGCCAACAGAGCCGTTCCTATCAATTTAACGGCCAGGTGGTTGGTCTCTCGGAAGAAAATGATCGCCAGGAGCACGGTGAGAATCGTACTGGATTTATCGATTGGGACGACCTTGTTCACATCCCCCATGGACAACGCCTTAAAATAACAAATCCAGGACGCGCCTGTGGCAAGCCCGGACAAAATCAGGAAAATCAAAGATCTCCTTCCTATCTGCGTGATTGTCGGTGCCGCCCCCACAACCAAAACCATAATCCATGAAAATACCAGAACAACAATTGTCCGAAGCGCCGTCGCAATGTCAGAATCCGTCTTCCGGATTCCACACTTTGCCAGTATGGCCGTCAGACCCGCAAAGAAAGCGGACAAAGCCGCCATCACAAGCCACATCATATAAGCATTACCCCCTAAATACCATATTCCACTACTATTTTCCGAAACCCTGTGCCGCTATCCTCTTTTATTTTTCTTTCTCCGCATCCTGCAGAGTCTCATTCATGCTCCCCGTGCGATATCCCTGCAAATCCATGGTAACATATGTAAATCCGCTCTCTTTCAGTTCTTTTACGATTCTTTCCCTATTCTGCAGAATTTTTTCAAATTCCTCCGGCATCACTTCAATCCTTGCCATTTTATCATGAATACGGACACGCACCTGATGAAAGCCCAAATCCAGAAGCAGCTGCTCCGCACGGTCTACCATGGATAATTTTTCCCTGGATATCGTTTCCCCATATACAAATCTGGAGGAAAGGCACGCAAAGGACTGCTTATTCCATGTTGCCAGCCCCATATCCTTTGACAGCGCACGGATATCCGCTTTGGACAAGCCGCTGTACCGCAGGGGGCTTTTCACTCCCAGCTCTGCCACCGCCTGCAGACCCGGTCGGTAATCACCATCATCGTCCACGTTGGAGCCCTCCACGATGGCTGCCAGGTTTTCTTTTTCCGCAATCTTCCCGATTTTCTCAAATAGTTCCCTTTTACAAAGATAGCAGCGGTTTCGGGGATTCTTGCAAAATCCCTCGATTTCCAATTCTTCCGACTCCACTACAATTTGCCGGATCCCATTCATGGCACAAAAGCTTCTGGCCTCATTCAATTCCCTTTTAGGAAAAGAGCAGGACATCGCCGTGACAGCAATACAGTTTTTACCTAATTCGTCATGTGCCACCTTTAACAAAAAAGTAGAATCCACCCCGCTGGAGAACGCAACCGCGACACTTCCCAATTGCCTTAAATAGGTTCGTAATGTTTCCAATTTTTCCATTTGCTCTTTTGTGGCTGCTTTTTTTCCCATGTCACTCATATCTCCTTTACCAAATCTTTGATTACCTCGCCTGCTATGATAAGTCCGGCCACGGACGGTACAAACGCGACACTGCCGGGAATATCCCTGCGGTCGGTGCATTTGCGTTTTGTACCGGGCGGACAGATACAATGCGCTCTGCAGCTGATCGACAGATCTTCCAACGGACGCATGGGCTGTTCCTCCGAATACACAACTTTCAGCTTTTCAACACCTCTTTTTTTCAATTCCCGCCTCATGACCTTTGCCAGGGGGCACATTTTTGTCTGATAGATATCTGCCACGCGAAACGCACTGGCATCCAGTTTGTTGCCCGCTCCCATACAGCTGATCACCGGAACATTCTTTTCCCGCGCCCGCAAAATGATTTCTATTTTGGCCGATACCGTATCCACCGCATCAACCACATAATCATATTCTTCAAATAAAAATTCCTGCGCATTTTCCGGAAGGAAAAAACATTTATGAACATCGACTTGGGCATCGGGATTGATCTCCAGAATCCGTTCTTTCATGACATCCGCCTTATATCTTCCCACCGTCTTTCTCGTCGCAATGATCTGGCGATTCAAATTCGTCAGGCACACCTTGTCATCGTCAATCAAGTCAAAGGCCCCTACTCCGCTTCTGACAAGCGCCTCGCATACATAACCGCCGACACCGCCAATCCCAAATACCGCCACTTTTGATTCTGCAAGCCGCCGCATCGCTTCCTGCCCCAGAAGCAGCTGCGTCCTCGAAAATTGATTTAGCATTTTTCCATCCTTTCTCATTTCTTTTTCAATACCCCAAAAGCGCTTCCCGCCTGAACGGAATGGTTCATATGGTATTGAATCCCCTTTTCACCCAATTGTAAATCAGGAAAGACACTGGCAGCGTGATCGCGTCCGCCGCGAACTGGGTCCGGATGAGACCGTCCATTCCGAAAAGCCGCCGCATGAGGAACAACAGCGGTATGTGAAACAAATGATCGGACACAAGTTTGTTCGTGATGAGCACGGCAACGCACATCAACATCGTCAGAAGTTTTAACCACAGTCTGTCATGATAGCAATTTTTGACGTACTTCCTATGTTTGCAATATAACAGTCACAAAATAATCATAAAGTCAAATGAGGTTATTGTCAATCATTAAGATGGCTTTTAGGCCTGTCCAAAGATGTCTTTTAAGCCTGCCCACTAAAAAGGCAGGCTCAGTTGCTCAAATTCCGTCCACCGCTCCAGCCGGGCCGGAATCTTGCGGAGGAAATCCCCTACCAGGGCATTCTCATACAGCCATTTCCAAAGCTCGTCCCGTTCGAGGATCAGCGGCATCCGGTCATGGACGGTTTTCATGGAAGCATTGGCCGCGGTGGTAAGGATAACAAACCGATCGCCATCCTGGAAATGATCATAAAATCCCGCCATAAAGACCGGCTGGTCCTTGCGGTAAAAGGTGCTTTTCTCCTTGTTTTTGTTCCATTCATAGAAGCCTGCCGCCGGGATCACGGCCCTCCGATGCTCCACACTTTCCCGAAACATTCCTTTCTCCAACGCGGATTCACTCCTGGCATTAAAGACGAGCTTGTTTTTATCAAGTCCGGGAAAGCCCCACCGCTGCCACCTGCAGCACAGCTCCCCGCCGTCAATGGTGATCACCTGGGCCAACTCCGACGGATGAATATCCCTCACCGCTGCGGGCGCGTCCGCCCCCAGCCGCGTCTCCTCGTCCGCCCGCCGCACCAGCCTCTTAATTTCCCTGACAGTCTCATCATCCACATAATAACGTCCGCACATAACCGCCTCCTCAATACCCTATCAATTCAGCACACTTTCCATTCCTGAAGCCACAACCATACCCCGCAGCCACCTCACCCAGGCCAAATATGCCCCAGAAGAAAAATAGGCAACGGTAAAATAACACTACATAGTATTCCTCCAATTTTCTATCCGATAAATGACAGGGAATATCTATGCGCCGGCAGTATACCTGTTTTAACGAAAGCCGACGTGAGAAAGTACTTCACCGGAACACTGACCGGACTATATGCACAATGCGAAACCAAAACAGATGCACAGGCAGATGTCTATTCCTTCATTTCCGAGCCATAAAGCGACAATCACAACCGGCAGCATGGAATCCAATATGCCTCTCCTCAAAAAAAGGGCCTGTCGGATAATACCGTTTTTTAGTCCCTGAGAATGAAAACAGGATGATTCCCGTAAGATTCAGGTT
>CANQNT010000100.1 GCA_947625255.1 uncultured Acetatifactor sp.
CCAGACATCCCGCTTGGGGCCATGGATGCCCTCGGCGGTCAGCTTTCGGGCCAGCAGGCCCAGCGACATCCCCTCGGCGGCGTATTCCTCAAAGATTCGGCGGACGGTGTCCGCGCTCGGGCCGGGGGTCAAGGCGGGGACGGAGCGCCCATCGGGGGCTTGGGCCCGCCCGAGCTCGAACCCGTAGGGGGCGGGCCCGCCGGGCCAGGAGCCCAGGGAGGCCCGGCGGTAGTAGTTGTCCCGAACGCGCTCGGCGGTGGTCTCCCGCTCCAGCTGGGCGAACACCATGATGATATGGAGCATGGCCCGGCCCATGGGGGTGGTGGTATCGAAGTTCTCATTGACCGAGACGAACTCCACATTGTGCTCCTGGAGCAGCTCCCACAGCCGACCGAAGTCAGCCACCGAGCGGGAAAAGCGGTCCAGGCGGTATACGTAGAGCTTTCGGATCTTGTCCGCCCGGATATCTTTGAACAGCCGTTCAAAGTCGGGCCGCTTCGTGTTTTTTCCCGAGTAGCCCGCGTCCTTGTAGACAGCCAGCTCACCGCCGGCCGCTTTCCGGCACAGATCCAGCTGGCCGGTGATGGACAGGCTGTCCTTCCGCAGCAGGGACTGGCGGGCGTATGCCGCATCAAACTTCATCGGTGCGCTCCAGGCTTACGCGCTCTGCTCACCGGCCGCCCTCTTTTGGTTCAGAAGCGCGGCGGCGCAGAGCCGCTTGGCGTCCAGAAGGGCCTGGCGGCGCTGCTCGGGGGTGTCGTAATCGGGGTGAATGTGCCTGACCTTCATGGCGATCCCTCCTCGGCCCATCCTATGAGCGGCCGCCGGGGGAAATGTCTGCGGGCTGGGAAAGGGGATGATGCTGTCCTTAGATGTCATACGAAGACTTCCCTTCAATTCAGATTGAAAAGAAAACACCGGCAGGGTAATACCCCTACACGGTGTTTCGTCTTGTATGGACGAACGGAAACAAACCTGCCCGCCAGGAAAAATTGGGCTTGAAAGAAATTGCCCAAAAGGGTATAATATCCCTGCGGTGCGGACATGGTCCGTTGTGTAGGTGGCTGTATCACCTGCGCAGGTGTAAAGGAGCGCCAACTCCTTTACACTGCCGCTGTTTTATTTTCTGGTTGTATTATACCACAGTCTAATCTGCTTGTCAATATAAAATATCTAAAAATTAGATATTTTATTTCTTATGATGAATAATGTATTGTTATATGCTTGACAACGCCGGATTTCCTTTATAAAATATAAATATACGGCTAGGGAGGGATTGAGCTTGGCTTGGTCATATAAACGCTTATGGATTATGCTGGTGAATAAAGAAATGAAGCGCACTGATCTTCTAAGGGTAGCAGGTATTACTTCAAGCGCTCTTGCCCGCATGGGTAAAAACCAGCCGGTTACAATGAATACGCTGGAAAAGATTTGTGCCGCATTTCACTGCCAGATAGAAGATATCGTCGAATATATACCGGATTCTTCCCCGGAAGATACAAAGCAGGTATAATATTTGACTCTAAACACGGGCGTTTGAATTCGGTTCCGGTTCGCTTTAGATTGCTTTGTCTCATTCGCTTTCCGGGGTAATCCTTTTGGGCGACTGATGCGCCAGCCAGTTTTCATATTCACAGTTGATGCCCGCGCCGGAGTTGGGGAGGCTTGGGACGGAAACCGTTTCCGCTTTTACAAGGAGTCCCCCCAGCTGTCTGACCGGACTGAGGGATTTCAGACGGACAGAATCTCTCACCTCTGATGTCGTAACATTGATTGAAAGCGTGCCTCCCCGCATCAGCATCTCCTTCGTGATATTGATGTGTAATACACCCCGGTCTTCCATATAGATGGTTTCGTTCATTTCCGGCGTTACACATATCTTTTGGTGATGGAGGTCTTTGCTGAGTACACAGCGGTCCATTTTCTTGCAAATATCCCAGAGCCGGTTCATATCATTATACTCGGGCCGAAGGTTCCGGCCATCCAGTTCCATTTCATGCCCCATGACGAATCGCTTTTCATAGTCGGTCAGTCGGGTAGAGGACTCCATCCAGGTCCAGAAATTCCTCCTGAGAACATAAAGGGTGAGCTGTTGGTCCTGCTCAGAAATTCCAGAGTTTTCGCCTTCTTTGCTCCCTGATTCAATAAGGTCTTCCAGCATATAGACATACATATCCCGCCTCGGCAGTCGGAGCTGCTGAGAAAACACGTGTTCTGCCAGCAGAGCTACCTCATGGTCCCGGCAGTACCGATGAAAATGATTCGCGAAGCAACAGATTGGGAGTTTCGCCACCTCCGCATCCATCGGGCGTTCGGTAAGCGGAGCAGCGGCCTTGCCCATTTGCTTGAGGACAACCTGGTACCGGTCGTTCAACAATTGAAGGAGCTCAAAGTGGATGGGAATGGAGCGGTATGCGTTTGCGGTTTTCATGGAGTCCTTGGGGTTGCCCCTCCTATCGAGCGTCCGGTGGAGCTGCATGAGCAGACGGTCCGGGTGGTCCAGGAAGGCCGTCAGGTCCATCCACCGCAGAGCTCGAACCTCAGCTGGGCGGGCGCCCGTATAGAGCATGATTGCCATCGCACAGTAGCGGCCGTCCTCCGAAATTCCCGCCCGAAGTATCTGGACAAGTTTCTCTATCTGCCAGATGGTGAGGGACCGGGTCAGGTGGATATGTTGCTCCTTAAGATCCTGGAGGCGGGCTTGAATCGCGTCCTTCGGCCTTCTGGAGGAAATCAGCGCCAGCAGATCCAACGGGTTATTGGCTGTCTCTTCCCGATATGAGGTGTACCGCAGGATATTATACGCATCGCCATGTGCTGACGCGAATTTAAACAGGATGCTAAGGCAGGACTGGACTGTCCGCATGGTTTCATCTGCCCATTCTTTCTTCTCCTGCACCTTCTTCAGTGCGCGACGGATATTCCCCAGAGTAATCTCGCAGAGCGGCGTATCATCGATAAATTTGTTAACGAGCCTGATATATCGGGTGTAGGTGCGCAGAGTTGGGCAGAATTGACTCCGAGCCTGTTCAATTTTGCATGCCTTCAGACAGCCCGGACAGTAGTAGGGGCATTTACATTCCCAGCCGCGCAGGTTCGCGATTTCGCTGGAATGGGCAATCCAGTATTCACTCAGTTCCATGTCACAGGGAGCTTTGGCGGCGGTATTTTTCTCCGTCATTCCGTGTCTCCTTTCCCGGACGGTAAACGATAAACCATAAAGCCAGAGAATCCGTAAAGCGCACTGAGTTCCAGCCAGATTCCGTCGTCCGAAAGCTTGTCTAGAATTGCAGGATCCGATATCGCAGGGATATCTATCTGGATTTTAACCTGTGTGTGCTCTTTTAGGGCGTTGTACTGCAGCCCAACGTTTTTGCCCGTCAATTTAGCGCTGGATACCCTATCCAGACGCAGAGGTTCAGGCCAAATCCTGCCCAGCCACCGGTCCTGCAGCGCTCCAAGCTTGTTCAGCTCTGACTCATTGTGAAAATCCGCGTAGTTTTTAGCGGAAACAAGCTTGGGGGCCTGCCCCAGGAGAAAGCGAATTTCCTCATCTTCCATACCGCTCTTCCGTAACTCCCGCGGAGCTGTTTTGGCAAGCAGCGTATGCAGGGAGGGATGCCGGCCTATTTCCGGCACGGTTTCCTGGTGGGGAATCCCGGCAAACCGCTTTTCCAGCTCAGCTTGAATTTCTTTCGGCCTCATACGCCGCTGGGCATTGCTCCTGGTGGGAACCAGCGGCAGGTCTGAAGCAGGAACGCCTTTGGCGCAGCGGATCTCTTTGTACCGCTCGAATACTCTTTGAACGTAGGCGGAGAGAGGGAGCATACGTACCCGGTATGGGTCTGAGAGGGGGAGCCACCGGAAGGACTGCTGCCCGTCCTTTTGGATGACGTGGTGTGTAATGTCCACGGTCAATCGGCCCGGAAAGTCCAAAAGAGGGTGGAAGTCGTCTAAATTCATGGCGCAAATTTCATCCAGCGGAAGGGCAAGCGTCAGCTGGAGCAGCAGGGCCATGTCAATGCCGGTGACCCTGCCGTCCTGGACCGCCTGCTCGACGGGCGCCAACAGGGCTTGGCACTGTCCGTCTGTCAAGATAGTCTGGTCAATATTCGCGTGAATCGAAGCCGTCCTCTTCTGATGCGGGCGGCTGGCATCATTGGGGTCGTAGCGAATCCAGGGGTTTTTACTGATGATCCCGAACTCCTGCTGCCGCAGGAACAGCGAGCGCATAATCCGTTTGACAGATGCGCGAGCATGGTCATTCATCTCAGGTTTGTACATCCACTGAGAGCACTTTGATGGTATGACCTTCTGCCAGGGGGTTTTTCCTTCATGTTTGCGGAGCTGGCGAATGGCCCTCATATCATCCTCGATGGAGGACTCTTTGCGTCCTGGTTTTGGCCTTGTAAAGAGCTCGTAGGTGTCGGCGTCAAGAAGCGCGGCCAATGGAAGGGCTTCCAGTGATTTTCGGAGTTTCAGCCCGTGCTTTTCCTCCTTCGTCGTGTCCAGCGAGAGCAGACCCTGAAAAAACTCTTCCATAAGCCGATGCGGCAGCGACTCTGCAAGGGAAGAGGACGGCTCGGGGGGCTCCTTGACCCGCCGGGGCGGGTGTTTATATATCAGCCGGCCGTTTTCGCGGTAGGATAACAGGATAGTAGGATATCCGTTCCTATCTTCGATTCTGAAGTAGATTGGAAACCCGAAGTAATCGCCCACAAACGGCTTTTTGTATTTCCCGGCCATACTGCCACCTCCTCCCTGTGGCTATAGAATACCAATGCCGGAGAGGGTTTTCCAGTAAACCGGATACGCTGGTGTAAAAACTATACAGACTGGCCCCCAATTGACCGAATCATCTTTTAAGCGACTTACCCTAACCTATCAAAGCAGCTCAAGGAGGAGACAGGATGCGTAGCGGAGATAAGCAGCCTGAGGGACACAAATGCTCCGGGGAGCGTTCTTCCCCCAGCTATTTTAACTGGCGCGGCTTGGAAGAATTTCCGGAAGAAGAAAGTTTTTTTGCCCTATACACAGAGGTCGGATTCCCGAAAGGTGAGGACGGTCTCCTCATGTTCGACTGTGAGGAAGAAACGTTTGAGGTTTTAAAAAAGATATGTGACAGCTGCCCCTGCGGCTCCAAAGCAAGACGCGGTTCCTGTTTAGCTGGCGCTGCAACCGGCACAAGCTGTCCCTTTGAAGAGGAGTTTTCAAAGGGAATCATATTTTCTCTTACGTATCCGATCACAAGGAAGGATTGCCCGCGCTGTGGCAAGGAGGTTGGCCGGTTCTATCTGACTGGATCTTCAACAGTCTGGCTTGCCGATGTACGCTGCAAAGGCATGCCTGTAAAGCTGAAAATATCCCGGGAAGAGGGGATCTGCCCGTATTGTAAACAGAGGCTCCCGGCCGAGGAGATTGCATACGTGCAGATTGACCTCAAGAGGGGGGTGACACTTCGTCTTCTCCGAGGGCTCACCAGGCATTATATCGAACGAGGCTTTGGGGAACCGTCGCGAAGGAAGGTTGCGGAAGGATACGCTATTTCTCCGGCAACCGTTAAAAAGTATGCCAGCAAACTATGCGAAGATGTGCGCAAAGAGGCAGAACGGCTCTTGTCCGATGACATTATAAAGAAATATAACAGCAAGAGATGGTCCTATTCTCCCGCAGGTGCGTCGGGTTTGCGGTATTATTCAGTGCCCTTGACAAACTATCCGCTGAAGCTGTATTTTGCCTGGCCTGTCCGGGACACAGAGGGGAAAAGCATTGTGCTGCGGGCCGCGTTCGGCCGCGAGGAGCAGGTGCTCGATGCGTGGACGCGAGGGGATTTTACGGTGTTGATGCCGGCCCGCATGAGCAGCGACCACTTGACTATATTGGCGCACTATTATTCCGGCGCCGAGTTTAAGGGTTGGCCGCACACTTTTCTCTTTGACATGGCCTGGCTGACGAT
>CANQNT010000101.1 GCA_947625255.1 uncultured Acetatifactor sp.
TTAAACGGATGCCTAGTAAGGAGGACTTTTCGCGGGAAAGAACCGCCTCATATGGGCTGGTAAACCGCAGATATATGTCTAAATGGAGCTCTTCTCCTGTACTTCCCTTCTTCACTACGATGTGGTCCAGAATCGTGGTGACCAGCTTTGCGTCGATGCCGTTTTGAAAGGATAGTTTTTCCTCCAATGCAGTCCGGATGTTTTTTAGCTGTTCCATGGAGCGCCGGTTCCGTTCTTCCTCCTCATGTACTGCTTCCAACTTCTTCTGCAGCGTCTCCAGCTGCTTATTGAAGCCGTCGTTCCTCTTCTTGAATTCTGTGATCGTGACGACACCTGCGATGCTCATTTCCAGGAGATGGTCCTTTTTTTCATTGACAGCGTTGATATCCGCCTCAAGCCGCAGCCGTTCCTTTTCATAGTCGTACTCATCCGGTACGGACTGAATAACCTTCATGACCGCGTCCACGATAGCTTTCTTATTATCTACTAATTCATTGAAGATTCGCGCCATAACCTGATTGAGTTCGTCTGTATAGAGCTGCGGTGCGGAGCAAGCCGCCCTTCCTCGATTCCGATAGACCCGGCATTGCCAGACCTCTTTCTCCCCTTTCTTACTCTTCAGCACCTGACGGTGAAAGCTGGTCCCATGTTCCTCGCAAATGATCTTGCCGCTGTAGGGATACCGGTTGTGGAAGTCCGCACCGCTTTGGTGAACCAATGCCTGTTGACTGCGGAGTTTATACATGGCGTTGGCCCGGTCCCACATCTCCTCCGATACGATGGCGGGGATGGAGGGATCCGGATACATGACCCACTCTTCTTCGTCCCGACGGATCTTCCGTTTGGTCCGATAGTCCACAGACTCGGACTTACTGCCGCAGTACCAGCCCTTATACTTAGGATTACGAAGGATATTGCGAATGGTCAGGACATTGAACTCGTTGCCCTGCCTGCTGGTGATCCCCTCGTCAAACAACACCCTGGAAATTCTCCGAACACCCATTCCCTGGTTGACGTAGAGGTCGAAGATGCGGCGGATGATTTGGGCTTCCGCTTCGTTGATCGTCAGAACACAATTCTTCTTGTCATAGCCCCACAGCTTGTCGTTTCCCAACACATGGCCGTTTTTGATGGCCTGACGGAAACCAAATTTTAGCCGCTCAGACAGCTTTCGCACCTCGTCCTGTGCCACACCAGCCATAACCACCAGACGGAATTCACTGTC
The DNA here is from genome assembly GCA_947625255.1 of uncultured Acetatifactor sp. Lineage (GTDB taxonomy): Bacteria > Bacillota > Clostridia > Lachnospirales > Lachnospiraceae > Acetatifactor. Next base: position 1,226 of record CANQNT010000101.1, read on the forward strand.
GCTGTCCAGTGTATTGATGTTGTCATTTTGGAACAGGACTCCCACGTCATACTCCAATAGCTGCTGGGTATACTGAATGCTGTCCAGGGTGGAGCGTGAAAAGCGGGATATCTCCTTCGTGATGATGAAGTCAAAGCGTCCTGCCTTGGCATCTGCAATCATCCGATTGAAGCTATCCCGCTTTTTGGTAGTTGTCCCACTGATTCCTTCGTCCACATAGCCGGGTATATAGGTCCAGTTAGGCTTGGATTGGATCAGTTCGGTATAGTATTGTACCTGGTTTTCCAAGCTGTTCAGCTGCTCATCCTTATCCGTGGATACTCTGGCATAGTAAGTGACCCGGAGAGGAAGATCAAAGATCGTTCTCCCCATCCGCATCTCATTGCGGATCCTGAGTACGTTCATGTTCAATACCCTCCTTTTGTAAGCACACAGGATACCGCAACAGCTGGGGAAAGTCTATACCGGAATACACCAAATCTTCCGCCCGCAAATAGGTGTTTTTCGATATAAGGCCGAGGGAAAGAATATGCTCCAAAAGAACGCTGATTAGCTCCTGCTGTGTACTTTCCAAATTGCATCACCTCTCGTTTATTAGACTATGACGGCAGACAGAATAAAATGCCAATGGAAGGGGGCAATCATCATTACCCTCTGCTATCGGCAAAAGAGCGGCAACCAGATACATCGTCGGAGACAGTCCCCGTTAAAACCATAGCGGGATCCGTATCGGAAAACAGCTTCTCAGTTGGTCCCCGTGGCTGATGAATCAGCCATCTACTGTTTGGCTAAGATTACTTTTGTTGAAAAATCGGGGATTTTCTGGTATGATCGTTATGGAATGCCATGTGCCGTTCACCGGTCGGATCGGGTTTTCTCCCGGCGGAGTCCCGGGCCGTACCGCATGACAGGATTCCCGGTCCGCCCCCGCAAGTTCCGCTTAACGATCGAACGATTGATTATATGGCGTTGTTTTAAAGACTTACCTGAAAATGTAGGTCACCGTTTTGGGAGGATTCAAGATGCCAGACATAGCGATGATTTTTCCTCACTTGAACAGCACATTGTCCAATACTTCAGAGAGAATTGCCTTTTTCTTCGGGGCAGGGATTTCTGTATCTCTGGCAGGAAAAGGTTACAGCTGGGGAACCTGGGTCCGTGATGGTATCGCGCTACTCCCCAACCCCAGCCGGCGGGAGGTTTACAGCGCGAGCCTGGGAGATGTACCCGGCAAAAAGGGCAACCCGACTGCCGACACTCTGGTGGCAGTTCTGGAGGAGTTGATCTCCGAGCTGAAAGGGCTGCCAGGAGTCTATGAAGAGTGGATGCATCAGGCTTTTGAGACATCAGATGTTCAGAATGGTGACTTGGCAGCGGCACTGAAAAAAATGCTTTTGTTTCAGGATTTCTTTGTGACAACAAATTACGACTCTCTTCTCTCGCAGGCCACCGGTGTCAAAGCTGCATCCTACCTCCGCCCGGAGTTGGTGTACCCTATGCTGGACGAGAGGCGGAATGATTTCATTATACATATCCATGGGCGGTACAGCACCGAACCGCACGATTCGGAGGACTCCATCATTGCAACGGAAACGCAGTATAGAGAGATTCTGGAAAACCAGGGAGCACAGTTCATACAAAATGTCATCGGAACAAATACCGTCATATTCATTGGCTGCGGTAAAACCACCTCGGACAAAAATATTTCCAGGTTTCTCACTTTTGCAAAGGATCATCTGAACCTTGAGAAAACCTATTATTTCCTTTATAAGGCCGGACAGGAACCTGAAGACCTGCCGGACAATGTAGAACCTGTGTGCTATGGAAATGACTATTGTGATCTTCTCCCCTTTTTGGAGTCCATGGCGGAAATACGAGCCGACGCCTTTGTAAAGGCATATGATTTTATAGAATTGCTTCCCGCCGCCATTACCGCAGACAAACGGCAGGCCTTTTCATCTTTTTATTTTGCAGCGGAAAGCCTGTCTTTCCGTGGCAGGAAGGATGAAATCGCAGAGATCGGGCGATTCCTATCCCAAGCAGATCCGTTCCGGTGGTACGCTATTACCGGTCAATCCGGCAGCGGAAAAAGCAGGCTGGCATTGGAGATATGCCACCGGTATGCCAGCAGTTGGTGTGCGTTTTTTATAAAGCCCTATTGCAGTGCCGCGTCTCTGGACAAGTTCATCCCCTATCGGAATACCCTGGTCATCATTGATGATTTCAAAGGTCTGGAAAGGAACGTAGCAGCGCTTATAGAAAAGGCCGCTGCAAAATTTGCCGGGGTTCCCTATAAGCTGCGGATCCTGTTATGCGAACGGGAAAACGATGCAAAATCCGGTACATGGTTCGCCGAGTTGGAGCGGAGTTTTCCGGCCGGATATTTGCCGGAATTTCGTGCCAGTCAATATGGGGGCAGCGGGAAACCGTTCCTTGTTTTGGGTGATCTGGAGGATGCAGAACTTGAGGGCATGATTGGCGAGATCTGCGCCCGAAAAGGTCTGCCAGCAGACCCGAGACGGGATCGAATACTGCGGGAGTCCTACCAGGCTAAGCTGGAGATTCTCCATTACAGACCTCTTTTCCTACAGATGTATGTGGAATCCTGGATTGATAACGGCTGTTCGACTACCAGATTCGACAATTCAGAGGGACTGCTGGAAGATATCCTGAAACGGGAACAGGATCGCTGGTTGAAGGAACTAGGTGGCAGTTATGAGCTGTTCAACGCATGGATCCATTTACTGCTGTTGAGCGCTGTCGCCGGGCGGCTGACAAGGAGTGCAATTCCCGCCAAGTATCAGCCGGATTTTGAGGCGATCCTTTCCTATGTTAAAAGCCACTCCTTCCCCGGCAAACAACGGCAGGAACGATTCATCTCTCTTGTGTCCGATATGTGTCACAGCATCGGGCATGATGACGCCTACATTGAGGTGATGTATCCGGATGTAATCAAAGAATTCTGTTTTCTGTATTACCTGGATGAAGATAATGTCATACCTTTCAGCCGGGATCTGTGGGAATTTGAACCGAAATCCTTTTCCCGTCTGCTGATAAAGATATTCGGGGACTTCCCCTACCATGATAAGGCCTATGCGGCCGTCGATGGGGATGAAAGTTATCGGGTTCACCGCGATGCGCTCTTTGCGCGGACACACTTGCTGGACAACAGTATCCTTCAGTCGGGCGATGATTTGGAGAGGATCCATCGTTGGGTAGACCGTGAATATGATTTCTGGCACCGATTGGCGGAGGCCAATGATGGCTCAGACGATACGGAGACGTTCCTAACCGTGCTGGGCCTGGATAAAGTTGCTCAGCAGTACGGTGCCCAGGATGCCTCCTGGAACCCCACCGTTGACAAGATGCTCCGCGTCTTTGACGAGGTATTGGCGTTAAAGGGCGGCGAAGCAGTGGAGATGATCCAAATGGTTCGAGCGCAGGACACGGCCAGACGCCTCTCTGTTGCCGGATATAGTGACCAAGCTGAAAAGCTGCTGGAAAAGGTCAACGGCATTATGCGCTCCGAATTTGGTAAGGAACTGGCAGAAGAAGTTGTATTGGAACAATACAATACAAAAATCATGACGCTCATCATATTTGAAGAAGATTTCTTTCAAGCGTATGAGATTTTGAAAAAAGCGCTGGTACAGGCAAAAAAATGTAATTCTGCCGCATCACTGGCATATTTTCTGGGCACATGCCACAGATTCGGACAGTTGGCAGTTGAAGCGGAAAAGGAGAAATATATCCGACGAGCCGAAACGATCGCAGCAGAGACAAACGGAATGTTCGATGATGACGAGAACATCATCTGTGTCCGACTCCTGATTCGTATGAATCGGATCAACTTTGAAATCCTATGTCAAGATAAAAAGGGTCAGAAACAGGAAGTATTGGAAATCATCAGCACCGCACTTTCATCCAGTGGAAAATACAGCAATGAATGTCTGGGTATAGCTGGGATCACGCTGCTGAATTTAACCAATAATGAGGAAGAGATTGAAACGCTACAGCGCAGGATCAGGGAGCGCCTTGAGTCAATCACCGATACGGTGGATAATGGTGGGGAGGAACTCGCCCAAGCATGCCTGCGTTTTTCACAAGCCCTGAAGGAACTTAGAAACACTGCCAAATTTTCAAAACCGGATATTGAGGACGCTTACTCTCTTATGCTCAGATTTCCGGAATCGGAAACAATACGAGGAATCTTCATGGCCATGCTGGAAGAGTCCGAGGAGGCGAGAAACCGAGACCACTATATGCGTCGGGAGGTCGTTACAGCAGCAGTCTCGGATGCCCGCTATAACCCTCTTCATTTCTCCGGAATCGAAGAAATTGATGCCTTACATTCCTTTGACTCGTTCCTGCCGGAAGAGCCATACCG
>CANQNT010000102.1 GCA_947625255.1 uncultured Acetatifactor sp.
AGCAGATTCCCCGTAAAGGCCGCCAGAGACAGCCGGCCGGGAACCAGGGCGCGTATCTCATGGTTTCCGTTGGGAAGTACTGTATTTAAAAAGTTGGTACTAATCGCGTCATATTGTGGGTAAAGAAGGAACAGGGCAACCAGGATAAGCGCAAACGATGATACACATATTAGGCCTTTTTTTGCTGAAAAATCTTCCTCCACCGTAAAAATGCGGGCAGCCATCGCGAGGAGGGCGAAGGAATATATATAGGAGTACCGGTGGGGAAACATCACCGGAAGGTGCAAGCCGTGCAAGATAAAGGTGGGGACACTGAGTAGAAGGCAGACGCCGCCAATGCCCCAAAACAGTCCCCAAGCCAGTTTTTCCCGCCGTTTAATTCTTTTGGAAAGAAAGAACAACGGCAGAGATAGGACTGGTAGAACCCCTGCGTACAGATTTGGTACAGAGTCATGATAAAACCGGACTGAGGGAAATCCGCCAGCAAAATGTGCCGCAAGGAATCGCAGCGGTGAGAATTGGATATACCAATTGGGAAACGTCTCATGTAAATACTGAGAATTCTGAAAACTATCCACGACAGTGAGTAAGATAATCGCGCAGGCCCCTGCCGAAAGCAGGGATACGGCTGCAAAGATAGCACACTGCTTCACACTGCAGCGGCCACGCGCAATGGTGCTACACAGGAAATATAGAGCGGAAAATATGCAGAGCTGGTACGCTGTGCCATAGCTTGTCCATATGGCATAAATCAGCGCACCGCAGTATAATCGAACGTCATGCCGGTCCAAGAGCCAATCGATGCCCAGGAGGACCAGAGGGAGCGCGATGACGGTATCCATCCACATGATATTAAAATGGAACGCCGTCACAAAGGAACATAGCGCGTATGGGACGGAAAAAATAATCGTATCCCATTCTTTGCAGCGGAACTTTTTGTGAATGTAAATCGAAAATGTCACGGCCGCAAATGGGATCTTAAAAAGCGTCAGAATTGTGAAAGAATCTGCCTGATATTGTGCCGGAAAAAGGAGTAGCAAAAGGTTAAACGGGCTGGATGCTATCGTAATGACACTACCCAGCAGATTGCCGCCTAACATCCCGCCCCAAGAGTAGAGTGCGCTGCCGTCTGTCCGGAGGCATCGAAGTATCTCCATATAGTCAGGTGCATAGGCATGGAGCAAATCCATTTTTAAGAGGCAGAAGTTTCCAAAGGGGAAAATTCCCGCAAGGATAAACGAAAAGATTAAAAGGCTGAAAGTTATAAAATACGCATAAAGCATATATGCTGCTGGGCGCAGAGATGGCAATATCTGTTTTTTGGTACCGCTTGAAATGAGATGTATGGAAATTCCCTCCCTTGATTCGCATGTTTGGCACGATGGGCCTCCCCAGGAATTTACCTGGGGAGGCTTTTCGTATGATTGGCCAACAAGCTAAAATAATGGATAGCCCAAACGATTACGCGCGGCCGCTACCGCTGCCACTTGAACTGCCTCCACCAGAGGAACCAGTATTGGAACTACCAGCCGTAGTGGTGGTTTTGCCGTCCTCCGCAACGACCTTGCCGCTGGAGTTGGTCACATCGCCCGCGCCTGCCGCGACCTCAACCTTGGTGCCCTTGGTATCAACCACAACACCGGACTTGGCGTCGCTTGTAACCTTTGCATTCACGACTTTGCCGCTGCCAGTAAGCTTGACATTGGATGCATCAATGGTAGCGGTCTGAACGGTGGACTTGCCGTCTACATTCACCGTCACACCAGCGCCCTCGACGTCGACATTGACGACTTTCGCGCTCTGGAGTTCAATGGAGGTATTCTCATCGGCAATCAGGTTGGTGATAGCGCCATTGACAATCGCCTTGCTGTTCTCGGCAACACTCACCGTCTTGACCACGGCTTCTCCCTCAACCTTAATGCGAGCCGCCTGGCCCGATGTCTTGTAAACCTCAACGTTGGAAACATTAGATTTGCCGCGAACAACGATGGAATTGGAGCCGCCGCCAAATACGATCAGCTTGCCGTTCACTGTCACGTTCTCCAGAGTGACATCACCGTCGCCAACACCATTGCCGATAATCAGGTTGCCATCAATGGTGGAGTCCTTCAGCTGGATGCCCGCCTTACGGATCACATAATTATCCGCAGCATTTACATCGCTGGCGTTGTTGTCAGTGATGTCGGAGATCATGTTGTAAATCACCTGCAGCGCCTGCGCTCTGGTGTAGCTGGAATTGGGCGAAAACACATTGTTTCCCATACCCTTGATGTAACCGGCCGCCTTCATAGCGTTGACGTACCCGCGATACGCGGCAGGAACAGACGCGTTATCCGCAAATGTATCAGCCGCATTTTCCAGAGGCTCAACGCAGAACGCCTGCGCAATGATGGTCACTGCTTCCGCACGGGTAAGTTCACGCTTGCCGTCTCCGCTGTACTTCGCATCTGTATCCGCAATGCCGAGAATGCGGCCGTTGATCCAAGCTAACTGCTCCGCAGTAATCGGATCCGAGGGGCCGAACTTACCATCTCCATATCCGCCCAGGATACCATATTGTGTGGTGCTCCACTTGGTAATAGCCTCATAGCCCCAATAGTTTTCCGGAACATCGGTATACGTGGGAGGATTTCCCGCAGCGTAACTGATGCCGATGCCTAAAGAGAGCACAACAGCTAATACAAGAACAAGCGTCAGCACTTTTTTCTTGTCGAATCTCATGTATTTCCTCCTAGTCTTGTGATGTCTTGCTGCATGGTACAGTCCATCACAAAAAGATACTGTTACGATTATGGGCCAACAACGCTGACCAATTACTGGTTGTAGGAGGGCCACGTTTCCGATTAAAGCCGCAATTATCTTCCCGGCAAACGGCCGTTATCGTCGGAACTACTGCATTTTGGCTCATCTGGTTTCACCTCCTTGTTGCGGTCACAAGTCATATACTTATGCCGGTATTTTTTATGGTGTCGGCATTGACGGGCACATGCCGCTAACCATCAGGCTACTGAGCTAATAGCAAATGTTCATTTAACGGTCCCATCCTACGATTAACTGCTCATTTTCCAGCATTCGTTCATAGGTCTGCTCAGCCAATATCCGCAGATCATTCTGAATACGCTCCTGTGTTATCTGATACATTTTCCACAAGGCCCGTGGATTCGCTTTATTTTCATCTACTTTCGCATGGTTGGCCAGACTATTGATCTCGTGTTGTATTGCGGTCCGATCAATCGGCTTCTTTTTCCTGGTCACAAATATAGGTCCAGCAGTAATACCCTTTGACTGGGCATATTCCAATAGTTCTTTTTGTAAGGTTGAAGGCAGACGTATCACCCGCCTTGCAAGGTGGTTATTGTTGTCCAACTCAATCACACCATGGCACACGGATTCCGCAGTTAATTGTGGCAGTTCTTGCAGGCGGATACCTGCCCCACCGATAGTTTTGATTAGAAGATACGTTCGCCTGCGGCCCAGCAGTTTGGCAGAAGAGAGAAGCCGCAGATATTCCGATCTGGTCAATTCCGGCTGGATATCGTCCTTTGGGATGGGCATTTTCTTGCCCTGCCAATCCCTGTGCCCTATGTACTCCAGCAAACTATTCATAGCCGCAATGCGGCTATTCACAGTCCGCGGGGCAAAGCCTTGTTCACACATCCAATCCCGCCATTGACCACAGGTGTCCACCTCAATAACTTTGGGATTGGGAAGATATTCCCACAATCGGGATAACGTATAGCGGTATGACCGCAAAGAACGCTGGCTGTACCCACCTTGCTCTAGGCTGGCCAGGAACCGTTGGATCAGTTCTTCCGTCAAGTATTCACACGCCCGATCCACTTTCCTATATCCTCCTAATCACCGGACTTTAGCCACAAAATGGCAAGTATAGGTTTTCGCAAAGTAGGGTACTATATGAAAACTGCCTGCGGTATAGGGACCCGCAGGCAGTCTGACCAGAAAATCTGACGGCGAATTACAATTAAAAAATCTCCGAGAGCTTTTCCATATTTTTTCGTTTGAGTTCCATGGACGAGTGGACGTACAGGTCCATTGTGATGGATGTGTTTGCATGACCTAGAATCTCACTGAGACTTTTGATTTCGAATCCCACCTCCACGCAACGCGTAGCGAATGTGTGACGTAAAGTGTGAAAATGGACCCCGTCCAAACCACATTCTTGTGTGTATTTCTTCAGCCTATATTGTAGGGTCCTCGGTTCCATACAATGTTCTGTCCCTGTCAGTACAAAATCAAATGAGCAACCTGGACCGATCTGCCGGCACAACTGCACGACAAAGTCAGACAAAGGAATTGTACGGGCGGACATTTCGCTTTTGGGAACTCCGATCACAACCTTAGTTTTAGTGCTGCCGCTCTGATTTGGAAGCCGCTGCACAGTGGCTGTAACCTGAAGCGTTCCGTTGCTTAAAGAGATATTTCCCCATCGAAGCGCACACAATTCTCCGATTCGAAGTCCCGTCAGTAGAGCGAGCAGAATGCCAAACCTACATGGGTCCATGCTGTGCGTAAGATACGCCATAAAGCGCTGTTGTTCTTCTATACTCAATATGCGCGTCTCCTTTCTGAATTGCTTGGGATAGGAGATATCTACTGACGGAAATCCACCGGGGAATTGTTTGGCAGTATACTTGAGTATGGATCGAAAAATAACCAGAATATCTTTTGTTGTTTTTGGCGCTAGATTACTCTCTGCCAACAATTCCTCTTTGAATTCATCTACTGTTTTTGATGAAATATCCAGCGGGAGATACGATCCCAATTGAGGCCTGATGTAGTTTTCCAGCACAGCCGTATACTGGGCATAGGTGGAAGGTTTCACATTGTTCTTCATCATCCGCAGCCACTCATCACAAAAGGAATCGAATCTTCTTTTATCTGCGCTTGTTCTGATTGGAGAATATCCCGTCAGAAGATTCGCCTTCATTTGTTCTGCTTTCCCCTTCGCCTCGGAATATGTCCGCCCATAACAAGATCCATAGCGGGCCCGCCCATTTGCACCGATGCTTTTAATATAGCGGGCTTCCCATCGACCATCTTTGCGTTTATAAATATTTTCACCTTTTCGTGGCATTTAGTACTTCCTCCCATTCATGCCATTCATGCAATTCTGGCAAAGACATGACAAAATTTTGACGGCGAATCTGTGCCAGTTCGCATGTAATTCTGCCATAAATCGGGGGAATTGTTTGTGAAGGTATCTCGCCTTTGGCAAAAGCACCTTCATTTTTTCGTGTTGCTGCTCTATCCGCCTCTTGAAAAACAAGAAAATATGTGGTAGAGTATCAAAATAGGAGTTCATAGTGTATTCATAAAGTACCCTACTTTGCGAAAACTCGACGGTGTGCAGGCTGAAAAGCCTGCCTTTTTATTTTTCTGAAATCTTGATATGCGTCCTATTATATCGCTTATTGTGGATATTTGTCAACAATAAGCGATTTTTCTTTTCTGACTTGTGGATATAATTTAACAGGAGACGTTGGAAAAAGCACGGCTGACTGCCGTACCTTTTAGAGGAACTTTGTTGCAGGGGGGTGTGAAGGATGGACGAAACCGAGAGATGGCT
>CANQNT010000103.1 GCA_947625255.1 uncultured Acetatifactor sp.
AAGCACCTCCTGTTTGGTATCTCCGCTGCCGAAGGATTTTGTAAGGTCAACGATTTCCAAAAAATTTATTTCTTGCTCTGACATATGTAAAGCCATTCCTTTCTTATCTGTGAAACAGCGAAAAGCCTTTTTCTTATAAGTTAGCAATGTCTAACTGCTATCCTTAAATCAACTATCCTTGCTGCCTGCAGAGGTTTCCTGCGGATGCCCTAGCGCACGCATCAAACTCTGAAAGCTCTCCTCGCTGATCGCATGCTCCATGCGGCAGGCATCTTTCTCGGCAATGTCCGGCGCAACGCCCGACCTGATCAGCCACCCGGCAAAAAAGCGGTGTTTTGCATAAATCTTCTCCGCCATATCCATTTTCATGCTCCCCTCTGTTTTTCTCCTGCATCCCGCAGCACGCTCTCAAGCGCGGCGCAGCTGCTCGAATGAATCCGCTCCACCCGAACCCCATTCCGCCTGGCCTCCGCGACAGCGCTGATCATCATCTTATGAGATACCGTATTCACAAATATGATCATCAGATCCGGACAGCCCATTTTCTTCTTTATGCATCCTCTCTCTTTCACAAATATCTTTGCCTTACATCCGTGCTCCCTGCAGATCTTTTCGTACTGGCATACCATACATTCGTTTCCACCTATGATCGCAACGCTCATTCTGAACCTCCCTTTTTTGGTTAGTATTCACTAACCATTTGTCCAAGAAAAAAGCCTCTCGGCCTTTCTCGTGGTTAGTCTTTTCTAACTTCTGTATTGTAGCAAAAACTGAAATCATTGTCAATGCTTGAGGGAACATTTCTGATTTTTATTTTGTAGGATTTAAAAGATCTTGTCCGCAGCAACGTCGAAGAAACCCTTAATGCACTCCTCGATAAAGAGGCGGATGAACTTGTCAACGCACAAAAGTATGAGCGCTGATTATTTGCCGGCTAAATCATATAGACAACCATACCAATCATAATGGTACAGACATACTATTCCTCTCTGCCCGTATCAAGAGCAGCGTGGAAATCGCCAGAATAATTGCCTCATAAATTCCGAAAGTAAACCAAATAACGGATGAACCGGCTGGGATGATAAAAATAGAGTACCAAAATAAATAGTCGGCAGCCAAATCACGGAAAGTCTCATTTGCTCCCAGCAAAGAGCAGATCGTATCCGTCCCGAACACACCAAATGCACTGAGAACAGAGATAACGCCGCAAAGAACAATAAGCCCCTGCCGGAATACCTTATTTGCCCCGTTTACGTCCCCTTTCCCTATGCGTATGGCACAGATCGTTACGCCGCCAATATTGATCAGCATAGATATAGCCCCTATGATCAGGATATAGGGAGCGACAAGGTTGATCGCTCCCAGTCCGTTTGTTCCCACGCTCCGCCCTACGAATATCCCGTCCACGATTGTAAACAGAAAGAAGCAGACATCGCTGAGTATCGTTGGTACAACGTATTTTACAGTATTTTTTACTCTCTGATCTTTCATCTATGGGCTCCTTTTGATTCGGTGCAAATATAGCAAAGCAATGACGGCAACAAGAACCTCGGCTGCGGCAAAAGCCGTCCAGATACCTGCCGCGCCAAGCGGCGTCAGCGGAAGCAGATACAGGAGCGTGCAGTTTACGATCAGACCGCGCATGACGGCAATGACCGCCGCTGGCTTTGCCCTCATAATGGACTGCAGATACACACACAGGAATGAGCTGATACCAAGCGGCAGAAACGAAACCGCATAAATCCTGAGTATCATCGGAGCTATTTCCATAACCTCCGGCGTTACCTTGATAAACAATGCGGTAATGGCACCGGGAACCAGCATACATACTGCCGTAATCACAACGCCGATAAACAGGTTTACCCTTATTCCAAGCCGATAGGATTCCCAATACCGCTCTGGCTTTCCGGCACCAAAACCACTGGAGACAATGGGGGAAGCGGCCTGCCCTGTTCCCGCATAAATATGGGTAAGCAATGCTGTCACTGTACCAAGCATCCCATAAACGGCCAGTGCCGCCGTATCCGCATATTTCATGATCTGATTGTTGGCAGCAAAGGTCGTTGCGATCACCGCAAGGGATGAAAACGCCGTACCGAACCCGTATGTAACCGTTTTGCGAAAAGCGGTCGTCAGTTTATGCGGCTTCACAAAATGATAGGAGCTGCGCCTGCCCAGCACATACCCGCCCATAATGACAAGCTGGATCAGACTTCCCAGCACCGTTGCGAGGGCAGCGCCGAACATTCCCATATTCAGCGGAAACACAAAGATCCAGTCACCAAGCATATTCAAAACAGCCCCCGCAACAGCGGCAAGCAGGACAAGGTTCGGCACTCCGTCAAGATTAAGAAATGGCGGAAGACAGACGACCAGCACAAAGCTGGGCAGCGCTGCGGCGATCATTCCTCCGTATTCCTTTACATAAGGAAGCAGAGCATCGTCCGCGCCAAACAGGCGGTACAATGGGGTCTGAAAGAAAAACAGCAGTATCCATGCGGCCAATGCTCCCAATAGGACAAGCAGCATCGAACCCGTAAAATATGCGTTTGCCTTTTCTGGCTGGCCGCTCCCTTTCGCTTTTCCATAAAGAATAGAGCCTCCGGTGCCGCACAAAATCCCAATAAAATCCGCAATCGTGAAAACCGGCAGAAATACCGCGCAGGCTGCCGTACCGTTGGGGCCTACGCCCTGGCCGATCGCAATCGTATCCACAAAGCTGTATGCGGCAACGACGGCCGCTCCTCCGATGGACGGGATCAGCAGTTTAAAAAACAGTTTCCCTACATCATCCTTGACCAGATCCACGCTTGCCATCCTCCATTTCCAGCTCCTCGCTAAATGCCTCCTGCAGGCTTGCGCCAAAAAATTCAATAGCCTCGATAAATGTATCCGAGTAGCGGTCAATCGTCTTTTTCAGAGCCCTATCCTCCGCACGGTACAAAAAGCCCATAAAATCCTTTGCATACGTCCGACCCGCATCGGTGAGCATGATGTTCATTTCCCGCCGCTTTCCCGCAATCGGCGTCATGGTCAGAAACCCCTCTTTCTCCCACCTCTTGACAATGGTATTGACGGAAGTTTTTGGAACGAGCCACTCCTGCGAGATTTCCCGCTGGGAATGGGGCTTCCCGTCGTCCAGCGCATACATTACGCACAGCTCCGCATCGGACAATTTTTTGTTCTTCTCATTCAGATAGTACGCCTCATCAATGCGGTACAAGGCAAAGATAAGGCGTCTTGCAATTTCTCTCATATATGCCTCCTTATAGTACGTCTGCGTACTTTTGGTATCATAGTACGTTAGCGTACTTTCTGTCAAGGTTATTTCTAATATTGCTCCATAAAACCCAAATGCAATCATTCCGGCGAAGAAGTGAAAATGATCCGCTATTCAAGAAATGCCCTATCTTATTGAACATTAGCAATTCAATAAGCGTGAAATAAGCCTTCTTCCAGAACTATAAAAAATTGTCCTCCAAATCGGAGGGCGTGGATTGTATCAAACCTTGTCCCCTTAGTCCGTAAAATGTGATATTAACATTAGTATTCATCTTATCAACTCAACCTGCCCTTAATCATCCTGTCTCCACAACATACCTCATATCCAACCTGTCAACTCAACTCTCAGCCCTTTGAAGCAGTGGATATGTTTCCGCATACTGCAACAAAATCGAGCAGGAGGCGGTTTCCTCCTGCTCGCCTGCGCGGCCCGTGCTGCGTCAGCAGCTAATCTCTATATGCGAGGGCCTGTGCAAACAAAAATCCGGGAACCAGAACCGCCATTCTCACAGTTCTGATTCCCGGAAATCCCTTGTTTCGATCCAATATATCCCGCCACGCATGATTCGCTGCGGTGCCTTGCGCCTGCAGCTCATCCGCGGCATTCGCCGCATAGTTCCGTTCGCATAAGAATGCTCATGTGAGCAAGCTCCCACCGCATCTTATGCTCCGGCACTGCGTGGCTCATTGCAAACGCGCGACATCAATACTACGCACTCAACATGTTCATCATTATCCAAACTCAGCTCCATATCTCCCTCGATAATGGGGAGCTTGAATTTTATGGATTTCAGCCATTGACCGTTGGGCTGCCTGTCCTCAAAAATCTGTATCTCTGAAATCAGTGATTCCATAAGCTGCCGTTTCTCTACATCATTCATCACTTTATAGAGCTTGTCAAAATAAATCAACACCTTGTAGATATTATCACCGGTTATCTTCTCCGCTTCGATTGCAGTCTTTTTGGCCCTCACCTCAATAAGCCGGGACTCTGTTTCCTCTATCTTATCATACATCCGGTAAAGCCGGTCATCGAGGTCTGCTTTGCGTCGGATATAGTGTTTGTCATCCGGATCAAGAGAATCAATTTCTTCCATGATTTTTGATTTGACGGAATAGTTCTGCCGGAGCTGTTTCTCATAGTTTGCAATCTCTTGTTCAATAGCAGAAGTATCCACTTTCATGTTGATCTTCTGCTGCATCATATCCGCAAACTTGGGATTGCTGACCAACTTGACAATAATCTCTGCGACCGCATCGTCCAAAAGTTCTTCCCGAATCTGTCTTTTATAATCACACTTGTGTCCGCGCGTCATGGTACGATGCTTGCAGCCATAATAATAAAAATCTTTGTATTTCGTTCCGTCTTTCTTATGTTTGATACTCTTATTGCCATACATACCCACGCCGCAGACCGGACATTTCACAATTCCTGAAAGTAAATGGGTACGCTCATCTTTACTTCGGTTTACATGCTCATACTTTTTGGCCTGTGCCAGCAATTTCACCTGTGCCGCCTGCCACACCTCTTCTGAAACAATAGGCTCATGCAGCCCATCCACCAGTATGTAATTATCCTGCTCCACCAGATGATATTCGTTTCTTGTACCGTGAACTTTCTCAGTCTTGCGCCTGCCATAAGCAATTTTTCCGCAGTAAACAGGATTTTTCAGGATCAGACGAATAAAGTGTGCATCAAATAATGGATTCTTTCCGTTCTGACGTTGTATCTTACGAATCCCGTGATTCTCCAGATATTTTGAAATCCCATTCGCACCTATATCTGTATTCACGTACTGATCAAAGATCACCCGGATTGCAGAGGCTTCCTCCTCGTTGATCTCTAACATGCCTTTTACAAGCTGATATCCGTAGGGGGCAAAACCGCCGTTCCATTTCCCCTCCCTTGCCTTTTGGATACGTCCCTCCATCGTCTGGACACGGATATTTTCTCGCTCGATCTCCGCCACAGCAGACAAAACAGAAATCATCAGCTTACCCGCATCCTTAGAGGAATCAATCCCATCTTCCACACAGATCAGATTGACGCCAAAATCCTGCATGATCTGCAATGTTGACAATACATCCGCTGCGTTTCGCCCGAAACGGGACAATTTAAAAACAAGAACGTATGAGACACCGTCTTTTCCAGACTTAATATCGTCCATCATACGATTAAATTCAACTCTGTCTTCGATAGACTTCCCGGACTTGCCGGCATC
>CANQNT010000104.1 GCA_947625255.1 uncultured Acetatifactor sp.
TTCCCCGTCCTCGTTTCCCTTTGCTCCCTACACCACTGAAAAATGCAAAATTGCCAAACTCCCAGCAATTTTTCTTTTGCATTTAACACGGATGCGGCGGGCGTTTTGCCAAACGGGGAGAGAAGTTTTCCTTTCGCATAAGGAACACCGGCGGGACGATTTCTGCAACCTCAAAAACAAAAAAGCAGCAAATCTTTTGGAAAGACTTTCTGCTTCATGGTATGGGCGCTCTTTTCAGACTTGTCGGAGAGGAAAGCTAAAGCAGCGAGGTGTTCCTCTCCGGCAATGTACACAGCAGATGCCCTGCATCTGCCGGGGTGGCTGGCTTTGCCAGCGTAGGGGACTGTAGGCTCCCCTACCAAAAAGAAAAGCAGGAAACCGTTTTGTGATTTCCTGCTATCCCTCATCGGCGGGCGATGAATAATAAATTTTGACTTGGAATTTCTAATGATACAAACAAGAAACTATTTTTCTGACGGACGATAGTCCCGGTTCCATGGAGTTATTCATAAACATCACTTTTCAGCTTTTCCCAGTCCTTATTTCCTTGCATATAATTAAAGGTTTCATCTCCAAGAGACTTCAAAAGCTCTTGTTTTAAACCTGCTGAAAAAGCTGGATCTCCCGCATAAGCTGTGCCGTCCATGCAGCATCCTTTTCCCAAACGGCAACATCCAGCCCATAGCATACCTCATTGTATTTGCCCATTTCAAAGGCAGATGCAGCGGAGGAAGAAACTTCAACCAGCTTTCTTGTCATTTCACGATCGTCATCTTCCATATAGAGTATGTGCAGATCATTTAATGTCAAGTCTATTGATCAAAAGTTAAATAGCCGGAATCATTTTTTACCATTAGTTAATTTTAAAGCGTAGGACTATATTAAGGCTGTCGGAGCATTTATGACTTGTTCCCATATTTCGGAATAGCGTGGATGGCTGTCTCAGTTTTGTTTGTTATGCTCCTTTACCGTACATGAGCATTAGCTCCGGGATTGTAATGGTATTATTCCCCTCATCCTCGATACGGCAAAGAACAGATCTATAGGGCGCACCTCTTCCATCCACAGTTCAAATGGATTTTTTCCTGTTAAAAAAGCATCAGACACGATCTCTGAAATTTGACCGGTCAATTCCTGACACCTTAAGAACAGGTCCTCATCCTCCCGCCTCTCCTCCGTAATCAGCTTTTTCAAAAGCAAAATAAGCGTCATAACCTGTCCATCCGCTTTGATGGCGGTAAGCCGGGCAATATTGGAGGTCAGTTCTCCGAGCTTTAAATATCTTGCATCTTCAATGGTCACATAACTGCTATTGAGAGAAATAGATTCTTTTAACGTAACGGGCGCCAGATAACGCTCTCTTGTCCATACCGCAGCCTCCAGGACGTCCCGATTCTGCCCGGAAATCATTTTGGCGACTACTTCTGTCCTGTCAAATATCCGATACTCATCCATTAACAGAATCCGATCCGCAAGTGACAAATATTCCCCGGATCCGCCCACGACCAGAATTGTGGAAACTCCCATCTGACTTAATTCCTTCACCCTGTCCGTAAAGGGAATGATCGGTTCTTTTTCTATCAGGCGGCGCATCCATGCATCACGTATCATAAAATTAGTTGCGCTGTTATCTTCATCGATCAAAAGAAGGCTGGAACCTGCATAGACCGCCTCGATGATGTTGGCCGCCTGAGAAACGCTCCCGCTGGCTTTCTCAGTTTGAAAACAATGGATATCTTTTTTTCCCGGCATATATTTAAAAAATGGTGAAATATCCATATTCTGCACGGGGCGCCCATCCTCTGCATAAATTTTACAGGCGCTTCCGTCAGCTATGACATACTCCCTGCCGTCCCCGGGACGATGATGGTAGATCCCTTCCTCCAGGCAATCCAGCAGGGTACTCTTGCCAGAATATCCTCCGCCCGTGATCACAGTGATACCGGCAGGAAGCCCCATGCCGCTTATGCTGCTTCCATCAGAAAAGGGAATCGTAATCTGTAAAGAAGGCGGAGCCAGAAAAGGAACCGCTCCCGGCAATGGGCCTTCACCATCTCCATGGCGCGGTAAAATACTGCCATCCGCCACAAAAGCGATCAGCCCCTGCTGTTTTATATATTTCCGAATTTCCAGCTGCTTTTGATAAACAGTCACCTGCCGCCTGAGCCCATCATAATCCAATGACTTTACGCATTCAAGGATCGTTTCCAATATTTCCTTTACCCCTTTTACAGTCGCTTTCCCATTGATATGTACTCCGTTAATCAATGGAAACTGAAACGAAATGCGGACCCAAAAGGTATTTTCCTCTTTTCGATACACACAACCATTTCTGCACTGTATGATATTGCTTACTGTCTGCATACAGAAAAAAGGCTTTTCCCGATTCCCCTTATGTGCGTTTTGGTAGTTTTCCGACAAAGCGTTCACTTTAGGCGAAATCGTCTGCAGGAGAAAATCCTCACAGGCGACTTTTCTCTCATCCCGCAGAATCCCTTTAAGAAACAGGGCTGTAAATCCGCAATTCTGTTCCAGGCCGTCCACAATCAGGCTGTCCGGGATACCTGCCAAAAGCATCAGATTTTCCTTAGCTCCTATCCCTGTCCCGTTAAAACGGAATTTTAATCCCTGATAATAATAAACCTTTTCATCCTCCACCGGCTGGTCGCTGCTTTTAACCGAGCTGAGATAAACCTGTCGGTCCACATAAAGCCAGGCCAGATTGTTTTTATTCTGTCCATCCAATGAATTCATTATGCTTTTAAATTTGTTCAATTAAACCTCTTTCCGTGCTCCTGGCACCATTCAAAATATTTGTTGTTTGTTCCTTTTTGCTTACGGGAAATTTTTACGAAGCTGTATTTTCGAGAAAAGAATACTCAGAATAGCCTACAAATAAAAAAGAACATACCGATAAAGTATGCTCCATTCCGATTAGAATCCTATTGCAACAATCAATCAGCCTTTAATCAGAAGTTAAGAAATACCGGTGGTTATCTGAGCATACAACACATGAAATTGTTCTTGTCATGATAATCACCTTCCCTTCTTTTCTTAAACATAATGCTGACGCCCAATGCATGACCGCCTTTGTTTACAACTTATGAAGTAAGTATAAACAATCTTCTCCAAATAGTCAAGAAAAAGACTTCGCCAATCGTCGGAAATCTGTTGGTGGCTCGATCTGTTCCATCTCAAACGGCTCCTCCGAATCGGGCAGGTCATATAAAGTATCCGGATCAATATCCAGACAGGACGAGGTATCCCTGTTTCCCTGAATATCCCATGCAAGAGTATCATTCAACACCGTACAGCTATTCATAAAAACATGAATGTCCTTTAATGGTTGAAACACTTCTTTTTCAAGGATTGGACGCGCATCATAGCATACGATTTTTCCATCTTCAAAATATACAAATACAGAATAATTATTTTCAGGTATCACTTGCACTACTTTTGGAAACATTCGACCACCTTCCCATTCTATACTAAAGGATTGATTCTGTTCAACGGTTTCCCATCCCTTGATAACTCCCAATTTTGCATCAGCTCATCCTGATGCAGAACACACCATGCCAAAATTAGCTTTAGTTGTCTGGAAAGCAGGGCTCCTTTTATTACTCTTACCTGATCTATTTCTATAATCGCCTTATTTCCATTATACTCCGCATGGGATGTGGGGTGGATTATAATCATCGTAATACATAGTCACTCTAATCCCATAAAACAACGATATTTCCGGCATTTTTCCCAATCAGCCCTTTCTATCCTTTACAATACACGATTAACTATCTTGTGTAACCGCTCTGTTTTATTGTACTTCACTTTCGCGTAGATGGCCATAGTTATTTTACTGTTTTCAGGATAAACTTATAAACACTGAAGCTCTTCATGCGGATCAGCTTTTTTATCAATTTCCTTTGTGATCTCCGTCATACCGTTTCGCCTTCCTTTACGCTGTAATCCCGGTTCCGGGCGGCGGGGGCTGCCCTGCGGCTGTCCTCGGAAACCCAGCGCCGGAAGTGGCGGCATAGTTCTGGTACTGCCTGCCGGTAGACGCCATATACTCGGAGAGCAGGTCAACATAGGTCTGCCAGAGGCCGGGAAGTTCCGCCTGCAGCCCGGCCAGTTCTCCATCTGTGAGGAACACGTTCCGATACCGGCCATAGGCGCGGGCGGCCTGTCCCTTTTCTAACTCTCTCTCTTTCTCTAACTCTATCTCTTTCTCTATCTCTGGTGGACAAATGTCCGCCCCTAATCCTGGTGGACATTTGTCCGCCATCTGTCCGCTGCCGGGCAGGGCGGCCCGGTTCGCCATCCGCGCCCGCCGTTTCCGCTCCCCTTCGGTAGAGGACTGGCCGATCAGCAGCTCAATGTTGCTCATGTAGTAGGCTCCGTCCGTCATGATCTCCACCAGCCCCAGCTTGAGGAAGATCTGCAAGGCCCGCTCCACAGTGCCGATCTGCTGGCGGGTGATGGTGGCGATCATCTGGGCCGTGTAGGGGATGTTCTCGTCAAGCTGGAGCCGCCCGCCGTGTTTCAGCGATTTCAGATAGAGCTTCAGCAGGATATTGGAGTAGAGGATTCCGTCCTGCATACTTTCCAGCAGGATGATGGAATCATCGTCAAAATAGTTCTCTTTCAGTTTCAGGTAATAATATTTCCGATTGTCTGACATCTGGTAATGCTCCTTTGGTTGAAAATGGGGTCTGTACGCCTTTAGGGACTGTTTTCCGGGGGCAGAGGATAAAAGTATCACGCCCCTTTGACACCCTCTCAAAAACGTCGGATTTACAAGGGTTTTTCCGGCCATAAAGCGTGACATTTCTGCCTTTGCCGTCGCTTGCGCTCTGCGGCTTTTCTCCGCTTCATGGCGGCAGCGCACTCCGGGCAATATCTAGCGCGGTTAGAGCCGGGCAGGAACCGCCCGCCGCAGACGGAACACCGTTTGGAATCCAGCCGGTGGAACAGGGCTGTTTCCAGTTCCCTGTCCAATGGCAGGACGACGGCCCTGAACCAGCGGCATAAGAGGGAATAGGATATGCTCTGGACACAGACACATGCCTCCCCATTGTCCAGGGCGATACAGTTCCCGCTGTCGTAATTGCAGCACTCATGCACCAGCCGCCGCGCCCGCCGGTACTGCCGGTAATCCATGACCGGGACAGGCTCATGCCGCGGTGTTCCCATAGCGCACCTTGCAGGAGACAGCGGGCGGCTGGCCTGCCGGCATTCCTTTTCCCTGTGCCGGCGGCGTGGGCGGCTGGGGGAGATGGATGGTGATGATGATTGTCATTATGCTTTCAGTCATAGAGAATCCTCCTTTATTTTTGAAATTTCTGTCTTATGAGTTGATTTTGCAATGCAAATGGCATATAATATATGTGCAGCCGATAAAGAAAGGGGGTCAGTCACATGGCAAGCACAACAAATTTCAGCGTCCGCATGGACAGCGACATCAAGA
>CANQNT010000105.1 GCA_947625255.1 uncultured Acetatifactor sp.
CTCTATTTCTCCTTCGGATTGTATTGGGTGGTTTGCCTCTTGTTCCGTTCCTTGTTAATTTTGTGGATTGCTATAATGACTGGAGGATTTTTTGCAAGTGGTCCGCTCCAAATTACTCCGACCGTTCAGTTACGGTCGGAGAGCAATTGCATCATGTATTAGCGATAGTAATCTTTAAGCCGTTCTTGTAAGTAAGTCCTGATTTTATCCCAATGATGCTTGAACGTTGATCGAGCCATGCCCATAATTCTGGCTGATTCACGCTCGGAGCAGCCATTCATAAATAGCTGACAGATACGCTTGCCTTCGGGGTCGAGATATTCGAGTTCCTCGTACAGAACTTGGAGAAATTCCTTATCCATAAGAATGGACTCCGCAGACGGTGCGTCGTTGGTCAAAGTATTGACAAGGGTAAGCTCGTCGCTCTCGCTGCCTATTGGTGTTTCAATCGAAACGGTTCTTCCGGCAGCATGGTAGCGGCAGCCGGGGCAAACACCGTCGCACTTCCAAAGCTGGGCTTTGGTGCAGCGGCATTCGCCGTTTTTCCGGGCATGGTAACGGGTGTTCCAGATAGGACGGTAGTAGGCTCTGTAGATCTTTTCACTGACCTCCCTAAGAGTCCCGTTAACGGGAATAAAATATTTTCTTTCTTTGTTTTCCATAAAAATTTCCTCCATTGATTTTCGTGAAACGGAGGAAATTCAAATCAGCTGTTTTGAGGCATAGCAAAGCTACCACAGTCCGTTAGAGAATTTCTCCGTTTCGGATTGCAGCTTTCCTGCTCATCAGATTGCTGTTGATATTCTGTTGTCCACAATAAGATGTGAGCCATCGGTGATCAGTCAATGCACCTCATTGCGTTATATAAAGAGGGTACCCATCAATATTTTCAAATGAAAAAATGCGAATAAAAACAAAAGTCATGCTCGCAATTAATTTCGCGCTCGCAAAATAATATTGACTTTTGCGAAATAATGTGGTGTAATAAACAAAAGTGCATAAAGCTTTATAATGTTTTTACATTCGTCTTTCTGTAATTTTCATTCTATCACATTTTAATTGAAAAGTATTTAGTGTGGATTTCGGGTGAAATTCAAGTAAAGTTCGAGTTGGAAAGGAGAGAGTGCAGTGACAGAGCTTTGCTTCGCTGAATTTGCAAAATGCCTACAACGTGCCATGCAGCCGCCCAATGGTGATAAAGATGTTATTGAGCTTTTGTTGGGCTGGATTACAGCCATGCCAAGCGTAGTAGATAAGAACGGAAATCCGGTCCATCTTGCTCCGTCCCTGATCAGTGATCTTCTAAACCGCAAAGTTGATGTTCCTAAAGCCATAAAGAATGCATGCACAACTCAAAAAATTCTTACAGATGCCAATAAGCATTGTGAGGATCAGATAATTCCGTATCTGAATCCCATTGTTAGTAATGACATGTTTGAGAGAATGGACAAGGCAATCAAAGCCGATGATGTCATCGCCACAAAAAAGAAAAAGGAACTGGCAGATCTTCTCGAAAATGGAAAAGAGGCCGAGTTCCTTGGACAGTTATTGATATATGTTATTAATCGGGAGAACCGGATATCAAATTTCCCTGTGGTAAGTGAAGATATCCCGTTGCTTGCAGAGGCTGATTATAAGTGTCCGATTTGTCACGTTTCGCTTGTAGAATATGTGAAGAACACTCCGGTAAAAAAGTATAAGGTTATAAAAATCTTTCCTGAAGACACATCAGCTTTTGCATCTGAGTTTGCACTCATTCCGAGGCCAAAACGCATTGACTCTCCAGCAAATAAAATGGTGCTCTGCAGAAACCATGCGAAAGAATACGAATTAGAACCCACAGCAAAGGAGTACATAAATCTGAAAAAGATCAAGGATAGGCTGGCTGCAGCATATTCACTAAGAGTCGATATTAATGATAATACTCTTGAAGATGAGATACAGAGTGTGTTGTATGGGTTGGCTGGAATTACAGATAATACAATATTAGAAGAGCTTCCAATGGAGGCTTTGCGTTTGGATCAGAAAATACTGCCAGAAAAATATCTGCTTAAAAATGATGAAACGGCGAGGGTTCTTAGATACTACAATTTCATCAATGATCTCTTTTCTGCTATGGATCGTGATGGTACTGGCAATTTTGAGCTTATTGCTTCTGAAATTAAACTTGCATATAAAAAACTCGATAACGGATTATTCTCTCAAGACGAGATTGTGAACCAACTTGCAGAATGGATAAAGAACAAGTCGAGAGTAGGTGATAAGAATATGCGTGCCTGTCATATCGTGGTCGCATATTTTATACAGAATTGTGAGGTGTTCCATGAAATTTCCAAGTAAAGTGACGTCTTATCAGTCAAGCATATTAGCAAAGTTCCCGATAGTACTTTCATTCTTGGAAACAGAGGATATGAAACCAGATTCGCTATATAAAAAAGTGAAATCTAAGGTATCTGATATTGGGGAGTTTTTAGAGATTTTAGATTGCCTTTATGCATTGGGAAAGGTTGAATTATGTGAGGAAACAGGTTTACTTCACTATGTTGGGTGAAATCATGTGTGATGAATTCAAAGATCATGGAAAGCCCCGTGGCTGTATTCTTCTCCACGCTGGGCTTAATACTGTAATTGGAAGTGATATCGGCATTAATTCCATCGGAAAATCCACTTTTTTGATGATTATTGATTTTATCTTTGGTGGAGATGATTATGTCGAAAAGTTGACCGATGTTCAAACTGAGGTTGGAGAGCATAGGATTTGCTTCGCCTTTAAGTTCAGTGATGGTATGCATTATTTTTGGCGCTCCAACGCGGACTATAAGAAGGTTCAAAAATGCAATAGTGACTACCATCCAAAGAAAGGCGGTTTGATTTCGCTTAGTCAGTATCTTTCTTTTCTTCAAACGCATTATGGTATGGACCTCTCGGGTCTTACATTCAGAAATGCTGTCGGTCGTTCTATGCGTGTGTATAAACGAGAGACACTTGATAAGGAGCATCCGCTCCATCAGGCGAAGCAGGAAACAGCAAAGTCAGCTATTGAGAAGCTGCTTAAGCTGACGGATTTGTATTCAGGAATTGAGGCACAATCCAAAATTACTACAGAAGCGAAGGATAAATACACTACCTTTAAAAAAGCGCAGAAGTATAAATATATTCCTTTTGTGACAAGACAGTCAGATTACGATAAAAACGAAGAACGTATCGCAGAATTAACAGCGCAGGCAGAAGAAATGGCACGTAAAAGTTCCGGTGGGCTTTTGGATTTGGATTCGATGCAGGCTGAGCAAGTCTCTGTTTTGCAAGGTAGGCTGTCCAATTTCAAAAGACAGCGGTCTCGTTTGTTATCACAATTAAGAGCTATTCGTGCAGATCAAGACTTAGGCAAAAAGGCATTTAAACGTAATTTGATGATCTGCTTCGATTTTTTCCAGAGGTTGATCTTCGTCGGATTGAAGCTATTGAAGCATTTCATAAGCAATTGGCTGGAATACTGAAGAATGAATTCTCTGAAGCCGAAGAAAATATACAGACTGCGCTTGCTCTTGTTGAAGCAGAGATGGCTCGGATTGAAGCATCAATCTCAGAAATGGTCAAAACGACTGATTTGTCAAAAGTGGTTCTGGAGCAGTATGCAACCATAGATAAAGAACTGAAAACGCTTCGTGATGCTAATGATAATTATATTAAGACCACGGAATTATTACTTCGGCAATAAAACAAAGATAATATGATTGTGAGACCGGCTTGTATTCACATATGCAAGTTTATCAATATATAGTTGCCGAAGTAATATAAAATGGGGGTTGAGTGACCTTAATTCGTGAAAGGGTATAAAAGTAGTTTTCAGAATCGCCGCTGAAAATTTTTTACTTATGCTCAGTATACCTCGCCAAAAATATCCTTTTCAAATATCTGCAATTATTAACTTGACAATAAAATATCAATAAATCTATTTACATTTTCCTCGAAAAGTGGTATAATAGGAATATGAAAAGTGAAGAACGCACAGACTACAAGAAATGCACACCCGAGGTCATGTACGAAGCGAGAAAAATCGTAATAAAGATGTGGAAAAAAGGTAGTCCCATAAAGGAGATCGCAGAGATTACGGGATTCTCCACAAATACGATCTATATTACGATCCGCAAGTATAAAGCCAATGGAATGCAAGCATTGAAGCCTCGAAAAAGAGGTATCAAAACAGGTGAAAACAGAACATTATCGCCGGAACAGTAAAAAACCATAATCAAAATGATCACTGAAAAGAATCCTGACCAGCTGCGGTTAAAATGCTGTCTTTGGACTCGTAATGCTGTACAGGAACTGATCAAGGAGCATTATGGGATCACTATGCCCATTCGTACTGTAGGAGAATATCTTAAGCGCTGGGGCTTTACTGTTCAGAGACCCATGAAACAGGCTATGAATCAGAAGTCGGAACAGGTGCATGAATGGCTGAAAAACACCTATCCCTCCATTCACCGATCCGCAAAAGAAACCGGAGCAGAGATATTCTGGGGTGACGAAACAGCAATTCAGAATGAAAGCAATTATGCACGCGGATATGCGCCGAAAGGCAAAACACCGGTGCTGAAAGTTCAGACAGTAAAGATGCATATCAACATGATCAGTGCAATCAGCAATCAAGGAAAAGTGCATTTTATGTTCAGTCAGGAATCGATCAACTCTGAAAAACTGATCGATTTTATGGAGAGACTAATTAAAGATGCAGGGCATAAAATCTATTTGATACTGGATAATCTGCGTGCGCATCACAGCAAAGCTGTTACAGAGTGGACTGAGGAACATAAAGAAAAAATTGCTCTGTTTTATCTTCTGCCATATTCGCCTGAATATAATCCTGATGAATATCTGAATCATGATCTGAAGCAATCGATCGGTCTTAGAGAAATGGTTAAAGATAAGGAAGAATTACAGGATCGAGCTGATGAATTTATGAATGGACTTGCTTCTGATACCGATCATGTCAAGTCTTATTTTGACCATCCAAAACTCGATGATTATAATGAGATTTGAGATCGTTTATTTTATCGATATTTAGTTGCCGGAATAATATCATACTAATCCCCAATTATTTACTTGACAAAGCAAACTAAAAGTGATATAATAAAAATGGGTGATAAAAATGACAA
>CANQNT010000106.1 GCA_947625255.1 uncultured Acetatifactor sp.
TGATCCGGTTGTAATATCCCTGCTCTGCCAAATCCACATAATGGGCATAGGCAGAACGGTCACTGAGGAACATGGCCCGTTGGATATTACCCTCAATCGCACTCTTGTCAGGGGATAACGTAAAGAACAGTTCATGGAACCTCCTGACATGCTCCCTTGCCTCCACCGGACGGTTCTGCTCCAAGTCCTGTGAAAGGGCCAGCATCAACGACTTTCCTTCATCCAGGACATAGATCTTCTCCCGTTGCGCTTCCGCAAAACTGTAAGCCTTCCACACGGAAAAAACCACAAGTAGCGTGCATACACACAGATAGACAGTCCCGAACAGACGCAGCTGTCGGAAGCTGGTCTCGATATTCTTCAATGATTTGAATTCCATTCTGTAAATGTTTTATACTGTTATTACTTGATAAGCCTTCCGGCAATGTTTCCCACCGCTGCTCCTGCCGTACCAGCCGCCAGGGAACCGGCCTGGGATGCCCTTTGGTTCACATTCTTGAGGTAGTTGCCTGCACCGCCTCCGGCTTGCACAATCCAGTTTGATACGGTCGGTATGGTGAAATACCCGATGATGCCGATAATGAGGAAAGTGATGTAAACCGCGTTTGAACTGTCGGGGATGAAATCCGGATCGGAAAGCCGCTCGATATCCCTCTGTAGCATCAGCACCTGGATTCTCGCCAGCACACTGCTGAACAGGTCGCTGACAGGAAGCCAAAGGTAGATGCTGATATAGCGGACGAACCACTGGCTGAGAGAAGCTTGGAAACCGTCCCAGCAGGAGATGGCGAAAGAAACCGGACCGAGTATCGAAAGGACTATCAGGAAGAATGTCCTCAGCGTGTCGATGACCAGCGCCGCCGCATTGAACAGGAGTTCCAGCAGTTCCCGGAAGAAATTCTGTACGGCCCTTTTCATGTTGTACATCGCGCGGTCCACATACATCCCGCAGGCTTCTATAGCGTCAAACGCACCCAGCTCGTCCAGCCTGTTGTCAAAAGTCTCCTTGTCGACCAGATAGGCTGTCTCGGGATTCCGTTTCATCGCCTCAATCTCCAGCTTGTCCTTCTGTGCCCGGTACTCGTTCATGTCAAAGGTCTGCGACTCCAATATGGTATGGGTCCCTTTCACGACGGGCGAGAGGATGCTGTTCAGCGTACCCAGAACGAGTGTCGGAAAGAACATGATACAAAGCCCCAAAGCGAACGGACGCAAAAGCGGAAAGACATCCACAGGCTCGGCACGTGCCAGAGCCTGCCATACACGATACGCCACATAGAAAAGCGCTCCCAGACCGGCAAGGCCTCTTGCCACACCGGTCATCTTTGAGCAGAGCGGCATCATTTCCACATACAGATTCTGTAAAATCTGATGCAGGTTGTCAAAATCTATAGCCAACAATAACATAATGAAAGCGGATTAGGAATTACCAATAACGTTCGTTCGGTGAGCCGTAGAGTGCCATCACGCGGTCTAGGTCGTTCTGTTTCTTGGCGCGCAGGTAGGACACCCCGATGTTCTTGTTGGTGTAATACTGTACCAGACTGCGGTTTTGCAACATGTCGTTGTAGCAGCGGTCGATGATATCCATCCTTTCCTTGTCGTTCATGGAAAACCCGTTCTCGTTGACCACCGTCTTCAAATCGTTCAGCAAATGGGCACTTTCTTCCAGCAGTTTGGTGTATCCCAAAGCAATCGCGCTCAGTTCTTCCGGCGTAAAATACGGGTCGCTGAGCATACGCTCGAAGCTGGTGACATAGATGTCCGTGATATCGCCCACCATCAGGATGGTCTGCTGTACCTTGCGGGCATCACGGACAAGGTTCTTGACCTTGCGAAGCCCGTCGTAATACTCCTTGCCCTGCCGGTAGATTTTCACGGTTTCCTGAAAACTATTCGCCATATTGGTGGCAGTGGAGGATGTGTGAACGATGTTCTTGGCAGCATTGATGATTCCCTGCGCCAGATTGCCCGGGTCGCTCACTACCCATTGGGCTTTCGCTGTGAGGCTGACAAGGAAGCAGCCCATGCACAGCATAAGAATTTTCTTTTTCATGATGTTTCTATTTTTAATTGTGAATAATTCTGTTAAAAGTCAGATTCCCATTTTCCGCCCTTTGGACGGCGGGTTCCGGAGGATGGTCCGTTGCGCCTGTCTCGGTCGGTTCTCTATTCCGGAATTCTCCCTCTTGCGTCTGATGGAGGCGAAGAGTTCGTCTGCATACGGCCTGCGTCCGGTCATTCTGACGAAACGGGCATCCAGCTCCCGGTAGGCTTTCTCTGCCTGACACGAGCGTTCCGTCGCGGAAACGTTCTTGTCTATGCCGTACTTGGCGAGAAAGTCAGGACTGATTTGCAGGATGTCGTGAACCACATCCGGTGAGGCCGCAATCCGTCCCAAAATCTCCAGTTCTCCATCCAGTCTTTCCAAATAGAAATCCGGCAGACGGACATCCTTGATGCTTTCCGCAGCCTTTTCCGCATTCCTGCATAGACGGCTTTCCAATATCACCCCCTCATCATATGCCGATTCCGGCCCGGAACGGTTCAGCCTGTCAAGCCTGTCATAATCATCCGCAAGCCCGTACCTGAGTGCCACATACCGTGAAGGTGGCATAAGATGCACGGCCAGGTTGCAGAGTTCCCACATGTCGCTCTCTTTCCGATGGAAGTCCAGAATCCGGACAGATGACCGCACTTCTTGCGGTGACGGACGTTCCTGCTTGCTTTCCGAATTTTCCTTCGAGTAAACATCCTGCATGAATGTGTACATGGCAAGCATTCGGTGGACAGGGACGGCTTCTTCAGGTTTGATATCCATAAGCCGGGAACCGTTCTTCTCCATGAAATAAGTATCTTTCAATGCCTCCATCAGTTCCGACCTGGCCGTTTCCGCCGTTTTTTCCGGTGTTGGGAACAGGTACGAGGCTGACAACAGGCAGGAGACTTGGGTAATCACATCCTCCGACTTCCTGTACCGCCTGACCAGTTCCGTCAGCTTCCGGTACTCTTTTTTCCGGACAAGTACCCTTGTCTGTTTCATCACTTCCGTCAACTCCTTGAGGCGCGGCTCGTCCAGATAGCGGCGCTGCTGTTCTTTTATCCATTCTTTCATTTCCATGATTCGTGATTGTTTTTCGGTTTTCATGTGATTCCAATCCCTTTCACCTGGCTCCGCTTGCTATCAGCCAACTGCCTGATGGCAAGCTCTATATTGCCTCCGAGTTTCTCCGTAAGCCGCATCAGCTCAAGTTTTTCGGTCTCTTCAGTGGTGTAGCACATATATTCTTCAAGCGACACCTCGGTGGCATAGACTGCTGACTGTGAGCCTCCGAGACCAATCCACACTTCCTTGTACTTTCGGGAAGGATTGTTTGCCATGTTGATGGAAAGTATCTGCGCCCGCTCCTTGTCGGTCAGACCGAGCAAGGTCTGGATCTCATCGAACTTGTTCATATACTTGCGCTGGTCAAGGAGAATCTTACAGTCACTATTATTAATGATGGTGCCCTTGACAATCGGAGAAGAAATGATGTCCTCCACTTCCTGGGTCACGACCACGGCCTCTCCGAAAAACTTTCGGACGGTCTTGAAAAGGTAGCGGATATAGTTGCTCATATTGGCGGATGCCAATGCCTTCCAGCACTCTTCGATAAGGATTATTTTCCGGATACCTTTCAACTTGCGCATCTTGCTGATAAAAGTCTCCATGATGATGATGGTGACAATCGGAAGTAGCACCTTGTTGTCACGGATATTGTCCAGCTCGAAGACAATAAACCGTTTGCCAAGCAAATCAAGCTGTCTGTCGGAATTCAACAGGAAGTCATACTCGCCACCCTTGTAATAAGGTTCCAACACATTCAGGAATCCCCACACGTCAAAATCCTTCTCACGGGTTCGCTTCTCTTTCAGGATATCCTGATACTCGTCACGGATAAACTCATAGAAGGTATCGAAGGAGGGTTTTATGCTGCTGTCCCTGCGGATTTTCTCCAGAAAGAGATTGACCGCATTGGATAGCGCCACCTCCTCGGCACGTGTCGGCGGCTCGTCGTCACGCTTCCACAGGGTAAGGATAAGCGTCTTGATGGATTCTTTCTTCTCGATATCGAAAATCCCGTCTTCCACGTAAAAAGGATTGAAAGCTATCGGATCTTTTTCTTCATAAGTAAAATAAATCCCGTCCTCGCCGTGTGTCCTGGCATGGATAAGGCTGCACAGTCCCTGATAGGAGTTTCCGGTATCCACCAACAGCACATGCGCACCCTGCTCGTAATACTGGCGTACCATGTGGTTGGTGAAAAAAGATTTCCCGCTGCCCGAAGGTCCGAGGATGAATTTGTTCCGGTTCGTGATTGTGCCGTTCTTCATCGGCAGGTCGGAAATATCCAGATGGACGGGTTTTCCGGTCAGGCGGTCCACCATACGGATGCCGAACGGGGAGAGCGAGTCCTTGTAGGAGGTTTCCCCGATGAACAGGCACAGGGCCTGCTCGATAAAGGTGTGGAAACTCTCCTCGGACGGGAAATCTCCGGCATTGCCGGGTATTGCCGCCCAGAAGAGGGTCGGCACATCCACCGTGTTGTGGCGCGGTTTGGCTTCCATCAACGCCAGCTGGCTGCCCACATCGTTCTTGATGCGCTTCAACTTTTCCCGGTCATCGCTCCATGCCATGACATTGCAGTGCGCACGGATGGAAACCAGCCCTTTGCTGTGTGCCTCGTTCAGGTACTCCTCAATGTCGAGTAGGTCAGCCCCCTTACGGGAGCTTTCCCCTCTAAGAACCGTACGTGAGAGTTTCCCCTCATACGG
>CANQNT010000107.1 GCA_947625255.1 uncultured Acetatifactor sp.
GATGCCTATCAAATGTATCCATCAAATAATTCCGATGTCCATATTCGATAATTGCAATCTTCATATGCATTCTCCTTGTGTTATCATCCAATATACTTCTTGCTTAATATTACATCACATACACGATCAACATCATCCTCTGTTAAATCCGCATATAGAGGCAAGCAAAGAATTTGTTCGGAGACCTTTTCTGCCACTGGCGTTTCCTGAACAGTATAGTGAGTATGGAAATACGGCATTTGAGAAGTCAGCGGATAGAAATACTTTCGTGCAAAAATCTCCTGCTCTGCTAGACGTGCCACCAGCTCATCCCTGCTTTCACCAAACCGATCTTCTAAAATTTGCACAGGAAAATATGCATAGTTAGATACAACACCGGTCTGCTTCGGGCAAAGCACAAGCCCATCCACTTCTGATAATCTCTCCCGATACCGTGCAACTGCCACACGGCGCTTCTCAATCTGCTCTTTCAGGTGTCGAAGGTTACACAGGCCCATTGCAGCCGCAAATTCTGTCAGCTTTGCATTTGTTCCTAATATTTCTGACTGTTCTCCGTCATACATTCCAAACTGACGCCAAGCGGCAAAGCTCTTAGAGAGCTCTGGTGAATTATGTATTAGGCAACCACCCTCAATGGAGTGAAGGACCTTTGTGGCATGAAAACTTAACATGGAACAATCCCCCAGATTCCCGACGTTAATATTTCCATCTTTCACACCAAAGGCATGAGCAGCATCATAAATTACTTTTAAACTATGCTTATTTGCTATTTTTCCGATTCTGTGCCAATCACAAAGATTTCCATATACATGCACCGGCAAAATAGCAACTGTCTTATCTGTTATAAGCGGTTCGATTTTCTCGGGATCAATCGTATAAAGCTCAGGCTCAATGTCACAGAATACTGGCACAAGACCGCACCGGGCGATAGCCAGTGTTGTAGATGCAAAAGTGAATGGCGTGGTAATAACTTCAGAACCTGCCGGAAACAAGGAAAGTGCTGCCTCCAACGCCATATGACCATTGCAGAATAAGGAAACCTCAGCACCATCATATAGTTCTGAAAGCTGTTTTGTTAGGGCCTGATGTTTAGGCCCTGTATGTGTCAGCCATCGACTATCCCATATATCTCGAATTTCCTCAATATATTCTTCAAACGGAGGCATTGACGGCATTACCACACGGATTTTATTCATGTTTTTTTCTCCTTGTTTTACCGTAATACTTTTTTTATTTATGTCCCTTGCTTTGCCAGAATGTGTTCTGATTTGTTCTACTAGCTCACTTTGACGTGAGATTCTCCTGTATTGCTCTTCCCGTAATGCAGGTTCTTTAATTAATTGTTTAAAATACTCCAAAGAGTTTAAAAACTGATCGTCCATGCCAACTTGTATCTCTTGGTTGGTTTTGCCATCTCTTACCTCAAGTACAACTGGCAGATCTGAGGGTGCAGTAAACACCCTCGGAGCGTATAGCGATGCCTTACTTCCCCAAACCTCCAGTTCACATCGATAGGTGTCATCCATGCCGAAAAAGATATGTGCAGCCAAACCCTCTTCATTTTTCAAAATGGCGCTTCCACCTGTGTCAACCCCGTATTCTTTTGATTCTATGAGATTTGCCCATTCTACCTGGGCCGTCACTCCCAATAAATGAGATGCAATGGCTAATGGATACCCACCACAATCCAGTAATGCGCCTCCGCCCATTTCCTTTTGGTATCGGAAATCATCTGCTCCACGAAAAGGAAATGTAAACGCAGCACGTATCATCCGCAGTTTCCCGAGTCGCTCAGAGTTTATTAAATTGGTAATTACCTGAATCTGGTGGTGAAAATGAAACATATAGTTTTCATGGACTGCTGCCCCACGTTCTTTTGCTAGAGCCAGCAGACGGTTCGTGTCGTGCAGAGATGTGGTAAACGGTTTTTCCATCAGCAGGTGTTTTCCAGCTATCAGGACCTCTTCCCCCCATTTCGCATGTAGTGCAGGTGGGAGTGGCACATATACGCAGTCAATTTCAGAGGATCGAATCAAT
The DNA here is from genome assembly GCA_947625255.1 of uncultured Acetatifactor sp. GTDB lineage: Bacteria > Bacillota > Clostridia > Lachnospirales > Lachnospiraceae > Acetatifactor. The sequence continues at coordinate 2,038 of CANQNT010000107.1, forward strand.
GTCAAATAATCAGGATAGGTTTTCCCTCCAAACCGATTCACGTAAGGCTCACAGCGTTTGGGATCGCGAGCAGCAATTCCAGCGAATGAAAATACATCACTTTTTTCTAATGCTGGAAGAAACTTCTTGAATGCAATATCTGAGGCACCCAATACCCCAACAGACCACTTCTTCATTGTTTCAACCTCAATAGGGATAATAAATTTCGCAGCTGGATATTTAAACAGTTGTTGATCTGACCCAGGCGATTCAATGTCATATAGTCCAACAGGAAAAAGCCTTGAGGCAGTTCTCCAATCCGTTCCCGAGTCGTATGAATCAGAAGATTGCGATTCTGCTCATGATAGAACCGACCGCCCTCCTCAGACAGTATTACATCACATAGAATCTTCGACCGTGGGTCATTGATTAGGCGAACATATCCATTTGAATCGCTTTGATTTCGCGCCGCATCCAGTTGGATAGTTGGCCCCAGCTCGATTCCGTCGAAGCACCCGGGCTCTGGTAATGCCTGCACCAGAAAATGCCGCACCCCTTCAATATCACAACTGACTAATCCAAAAACGGACTGTCCAATAGCCTCAAATAAGGGCTGACACCAGTGCTGAACCTCTCTGCCTTCTATATCGATAGCGCAATAGATTATCTGGAATCCACCGGATTGCTCCGGAAACACGCCGTACTCGTCCATTCGCCAGCCGTGTAAAGTATGTAATGGAATTAACTCATATCTACGGTCTGCAAACATCTTATAATTGTTCAAGTAGTTGTAGACCCTGGGTATATCATAGTCACAATTTCCCAAAAATATTGATCGGATGAGTGGTTGGTCAAAATTCTCTTCCGAAAGGTTGGGCCTCTGACCACCCACACTAAAAGGGATACCCGACAGCACCGTGCGCGTATCCATATTGACCAGATTATCCCGCGTGCACATTAATTCTTTCAGCTGTCCCAGCGTCATCCACCGGTGCGTTGGCAGTACTTCCACCTCATCTTGCACTTGGATCAGCAGATTCCGGTTCCTTTTTTTCAGAAATCTCGAGGATTGTTCTGACTGTAATTGGTCATAAATCACATGATGCCTGTCAGCATGGAGGAAATACTCCAGGTATGCTGGTTTCCGGCCGCCGTGAGCCTGCGTGAAATTGCTTTTCGTGGCTTGGATTGTAGGAGAAATCTGTATCTTATTCACATTTCCCGGTTCGATTTTTGCCTGCATGAGAAAATGAAGAACACCACCAATTTCTTTACAGATGATTCCCAGGTAACCGTTTTCCTGCTGGAGAAGAATCGGCTGTTCTGCAACGATTTGTCCATTCTCGTATCCACGAAAGCCTGAAACCTTAAAAAATGTCCCTTTAGAATTCCGCAGCGTGCCTTCTTTCGCGGTATAATACCAATCGGTCATCTCATCGATTGAAATCTTCTGTATCTCCACATGAGTTTCCCGATTCTTTTGATCGACCCATCGCAGGATTTCCTCTGTTGGCGTTATCAGGCTGTCTGAGGCGATCCAGGATTGGAGCATCTGCTTTATCACGGTATCCTGCATACAAGACGCCCCCTTTATTCTCTCATTCGCCGTACATCTTTTTGTAATAGTCTGCATATATACCGGAGGTAACATGCTCCAACCAGTCTGGATTCCTAAGATACCAATGGATTGTCCGGACAATTCCTTCCTCAAAGGTATGTACAGGCTGCCAGCCAAGTTCAGATGTAATCTTCCCGTTGTCAATCGCGTAGCGGCGGTCGTGTCCTGGTCGGTCCTGTACATGGGCGATGAGACTCTCTGGTTTGTTAAGCTCTTTTAGAATCAGCCGAACAATTTCGATATTTGCCTTTTCATTATTCCCGCCGACGTTGTATATTTCCCCCGGGATGCCCCGCTCCAGTACAGTGCAGATGGCGGAACAGTGATCCTCTACATAGAGCCAGTCCCGGATTTGCATTCCGTCCCCGTAGACAGGTAAAGGCTTGTCCGCCTGCGCATTGTGGATCATCAGCGGAATCAGCTTTTCCGGGAATTGATAGGGGCCATAATTATTGGAACAACGGGTGATATTTACAGGCAAACCGTATGTCTTGTAATAAGCGCGTACAATCATATCAGCGCTAGCTTTGGATGCAGAATATGGACTGTTCGGTGTCAACGGTGTAGTTTCCGCAAATTTGCCCTCCGGCCCCAGCGCACCGTATACCTCATCCGTGGAAACCTGGAGATAGCGGACGCCCTCCCGGTATTCCCGAGAATATTTATCCTGCGGTGCCAGTTTCCACGCCTGTTTTGCGGCCTCCAGCAACACCTGGGTGCCGATAATATTGGTCGTCAGAAAAATATCCGGGTCCGTGATGCTACGGTCCACATGGCTCTCTGCAGCAAAATTAACTACTGTATCGAAACCGTATTCCGCAAATAATCTGCCCACCAATACGCTGTCCCGGATGTCTCCTTTCACAAAGCTATAGCGAAGATCTTCCTCTATCCCAGACAAATTTTCCAGATTGCCTGCATAGGTGAGGAGATCCAGATTTACTAGCTTTTCACAGTTATAATGCTCCAAAAAATAGCGAACAAAATTTGAGCCAATAAAGCCCGCTCCTCCAGTAACAAGGACACGCCTCATAACTTTTCCTCCGCGATTTGCACCAAATAATTGCCATACTCTGTTTTCATCAGCGGCTTCGCCAGGCGCAGGAGCTGCTCCCGGTCGATGTATCC
>CANQNT010000108.1 GCA_947625255.1 uncultured Acetatifactor sp.
CTTACCCGTACAGGTACACATAGTGACTTGTTTTAGAGAACTGCCATAGTGAATGAAGGAACTTTCAAAAAAGTGCTAGTTTTATCGGTCCGCATGACCAAGAGACCTGCACTTTTTATTTTTCGAAAAACAAAAGAGCACCAGCAAGAAGAAGGTCAAATATACGGAGAACAGAAGAAGGACACAGAACTCAGCTTTAAGAGATCGCCTTTGCGCTGGAGCGCGAGGGCATTTCCGTATAGGCGGAAGAAGCAATGACCGGAACTTTCGCAAGCATCAAATAGGCAGTGTTTGTATCTGGAGGAAGTTAGTACAGTGGAGGGAGAAATAGGTTGCGGAGGAAGGGGCAGGGAAACTATCTCTTCCTCCGCAACAGAACATCAGCGGTGGGAACAGAGAGGGGTACGGCCGGATCAGACCCCCATATGAGTGTTGGTCAAGGCATCGGGAATTTGAGGACGCGGAAGAAGCAATTCATCCAGGCTGTCATCCTGAGCGTCCAGTTGGTCGAGGGCCTCGGACATCCGGATCACCTCTACATAGACGGTTTCGGCAAACAACCGTAACAGAGGATGTAGCCGGTGAAGATGGTGCAGATCATGCAGTTGGCAGGCATCAACGTCGGAGATCAGTTCCGCGGGGGTATATCCCAGCTTCTCTGCCAGCAATTCCAACGTATCCAGCCGTGGATTGCTGTTTTCCCGCAGGTACTCCTGCAAAGTAGAGCGGGCGATCCCAAGTTCTCGCGCCAGCTCCTCCAGAGAGCAATTTCTCTGCATCATGGCAAAACGAATTTTGGCTGCAATATTTTTCTGCATATTCATTGGTCAGCCTCCTTTCGCCCAATAGCATGAGGGGGCCTCAAATCAATGTAAACGATGTTATTCCGGCACTTCCGCCATCATTTCGGTATGGTCTGTCTCTCCAGTATTTCACTGTGCAATCCGGCAAATGTCCGGGGCCACCGTGGGCAACAGACTGGCTGTCCAACCAACGCCCTGCGGGGCGTATTCGCAAACAGAAAGGCCTTCCGGCCGATTGCAAAGGGCTTTACGGAACACTCCGCAAGATGATTGCCCGACTCCAACCGGCTATCCTCCAGAACTTGGAGCAGGTAGGACGGCTGCCCAGTGATGCGGAATACGCCGAGGCGGAGGCAGCCCTGGAGAAAGCGGGTTGGTCCGTAGACTGCCTCCTGACCCACTGCGGCCCCAGCAGTATCGCCAGGAGGCTGGGGTACTGCGATCCGGACCGGCTGACAGAGTCCCTAGAGATGGTCCGGCGGCGGTGCCGGTTCGACTGGTGGTTCTTCGGACACTACCACGACAACCGGATTATAGACAACAGATACGTGCTTCAGTGGAAGCATATCACGCGGTTGGAGTAGCTTTATCGCAGGAGACACGTGAAAAAGCACAGCAATAGAGCCGACTCCGGATTTTTGGCATACGCCAATCCCAAAGCCGGCTCTATTGTCACGCTTGGCTGTCAATGACAGTGAGGCAGTATTTTTTGAGAACAGGAATATCGTTCTTGATGATCTCCCATGTGGTTTCGGCATCCACTGTGCCATAGCGATGGGCTACAATGTTCCGCATGGCCTTGATTTGCCGCCAGGGGATAGCGGGATACGCGGACTTGAAATCGTCAGACAGAGTGCCGACTAATTCCCCGATTTGAAGGATACACAGCGCCACGGCGTTCCGGTAGATCGGGTCGCTGGAGAAAATCTCCTCGCTGTCTCCGAAGCGCGTTATCGTCTGTTCGATCTGCTCACAATAGGTAACCATGTGACGCAGGATGCGTAGATCGCGGTCAAGAGGCTTCATATAGCAATATCTCATCTTTCCGAATTTCAGATAGAAAACCGGAATCCAGACTTCCGGTCGGGATCAAATCCACAGACGTTCCTAATGCGTCCTCCAGATCCACCAGGAGCCCCGCCATTTGCAAGCCGCGAATAGAGCCTTTGTCAATGCGGAGGTCGATATCGCTGGCAGGGGTTATATCCCCACGTGCATAGGAGCCAAAGAGATACACCCGCTGTGCACCGTACTGCGCGGCCAGGCGGGATACAATATTTCGGATCTCAGGCAAGGTATTGACGGCCATATCCCGCGCCCCCTTTCCGTTCCTTCTGAAAAAAGTATACCAAAAGAGAGCAAAAAATACAACCCCTACGCGAATAAAAGCGATACGGTCTGATGCGAAGTCTGAGATTTATGTGGATGGCAATGGCGCAGGGAAACGGTTGCCTCATATAGTATTGAGGGGTCGAACTGTTTTTACTTACTCAAAAAGTATAACAGAAATAAATCAAACACTGAACTGTCTTAAATGTAACTCTGTACGAGCGGCAAGAAAAAAGGTATATTCACCGTCAAAGGCAAGGAATGTCCAGAAACCGTAAGGTTTCGGGCTTTTTTTGTAACATTTTTGAGGGATCGTTTTCGGGTAGACCGCGGGTGATGCTCTGATGATGCTCAAATCGTTCTATCCGCTGCTGGTGTTTCCGGTCGGTTCCGTCTGGTACAGCATCAGAATAGCATCACAAAATTTCTCCCCTGGCCGGTGCGCTGCCGGTCAGGGGAGAAACTTTTCGTTGGGGCTTTGATGGGGATTAGAGCTCGAATCCTGCTGTGATCCCCGCCAGGCGGGAGGTGTCTTTTCTCACGTAGTACAACTCCGTGATTTCCGACGTCGCGTGGCCCAGGAGGTCGGCTACCTGGCGGGGAGAGAGGGCTTTTATCGTGCCGTCCGGTTGTCTTACGCCGTTGACCAGAGTCGAGGCGAATGTGTGGCGGGTAGTGTGAAGCCCTTTTCGCTGGATGCCCGCGGCCTCCAGGATGCGGTAGAAGCGTTTGCGGAAGTTCACCGGGCGGGTGTAGCTGCCGTGTTCGTCGGGGATCAGGGGGCTGTCCTCTCCGAAGTACCGTTCTGCTCGTAGGTCCAGGATGGCATCTACGGCGGCCTGGTTCAGGGGGATGTCACGCTTGCTGGAGGCGGTTTTGAGTTTGCCTACCTTTATCTCTCTGCCACTGGTGGTTTCCTGACCATCCCGTCTGGCGACTTCCTTCACGCCCCGCTGGAGGTGGATCACCCGGCGTTCCAGGTCAATGTCACTGTTGAGGAGGCCCAGGGCTTCGCCGGTGCGGAGGCCGGTGTTCAGCATGAGGATGTAGGCTGCGGTCTGCTGGTAGATGCGTTGGCCGTTGCGCCAGGTGCGGAAGGCTTCGGATTTGAATTTCGCTATTTCCTCCGGTGTGAAGGTGGTGACGGTTTCGAAGGTGGGCAGGTTCTCCTTGCCCTGGCTGGCCAGGAAGTTGGCTTTCTTGATCATAGGGGCGGCCAGCATCGGGTTCTTTGGAATCAACTCTTGCTGGGTGAGATAGCGGAAGTAGTCGGTCAGGAGGTTGTAGACCTTTTTCACGGTGGTGTAGGCGTAGCCCTCGTTCATCCAGTGGTTGAGGACGGATTTGATGTCTGCCGGCGTGACGTCGCCCACGATTTTTTCTCCAATCAGCGGGTAGATTTGGTGCTTAGCGGTACACTCCAGGCGGTCATAGGTGCCGCGCTCCACGGAGGGGAACTTGAATACCCGGAGCCAGTTGGTCATGCTGTCCTGGAGTTTCAATTTGGACTCGTCGGAGACCTTGAGCTGTTGGTTGAAGGCGGCGATGTACTCGGTGATCTTCTCTTTGACCTCTTGCTTGGAGGCGCCGCAGAAGGATTTCTTTTTTCTTTGGCCCTGCTCGTCCAGGTATCAGACCACGCCGTTCCAGCGGTTGTCGGTGCGCTTGAATACGTTGCCGTTGGTCAGGAGTTTCTTTTGCATTCGCGTCACACCCCTTCCTGCCCCTGTGGGGCTTTTCTTTGTTTATGCGGCGCATTTTTTGAGACGGCCCGGCGCTCTTCCTTATCGAAAGAGTACGGTGTCAGATGGCTCAGTTCCTTGGCCAATCCTACGGCGGACTGGAACCCGGCGGTGAAAGCGGCCAGGGACGACTCCTCCAGCAGCAGTTCCTGCTCATCCATCAGGTGGAGGAGCAGTCGGCAGTTCTTGCGGTTCAGCCGCTGGTTGAGTTGGTGGTGGAG
>CANQNT010000109.1 GCA_947625255.1 uncultured Acetatifactor sp.
AAAGCCCCATTTTTTGAGGGCTTGATTTCGTGCGCCCTTTTTCGGAATGGTGCTGGAATCACAATGTTTCAACCTTGTGCTCCTTTCTGCCTACATCTCGTAGGCAACTACAACATATTGTTCGTAAATTGAGGAATGATTTGGATTCCAGTTAGTGCTAGACGTAACATCAATCGTGATGTTGCCCGTTTTCTCATCGTAGGCCGTCACTGTATAGCTTACAATATTTGTGTTGGCATCATCATAAGGCGATACGATATACTTCCCGTCTGGCAAGAAGGTAATTGTAAAGTACGGATTACCCACAAAGCCATTGCCATACTTCACTGATACGGAATAGACCGTAGTCTTTTTCTGACTTGCATCACAGGTGATCGTAACCGTCGTATGTTTTAGGTCCTCATACTCAGCAACTACTTTCACTTGGATATAATCGGGATGTGTAATGACATTTTTTACCTTGATGCCATTGCTCCCAAGCTGATTCAGGATCATACCGCCGCCCCCTTTCGAGGGGCGGTATGGACTAGGTCATACCCCCCCCCGCAGAAGAATGGTTGCTTTCTGAATCATCATTTCTTGCTCCTTCCCGCCTATGTTATAGGCAAATTTGACATTATGCCTCGATGGCAATAATCGATACTGGATCGCTAGGGGAAAAACTGAAACCGTTCGTTTTGATTGTTACAGTCATGCCGGAATTTGTGCATTCTTGGGCCCTAGGGCCAAAGCGTGCGCCATCGTAAAACAGCAGCCCATCTTTCGTGACGCCGAAAAAAGTGCTCTTATCGTAAACTCCAAAGTATGCCACACACTTATCGCTGCTACATGAGTACACAGATACAGTGTAGCCATTATCGGAGCCATCCTGCCTTGTGATATAGCTTGGATTCAGCACGACATTCTTGATTTTCCCGCCGGTAAGGATCGGGTTGAAAATCATACTGCTACCCCCTTTTCGGGGATAGCTAGAGAGGTTAAGCTATACCCCCCCCCGGAAACTTTGGGCTTGTTCAGTTTGTTCATGGTATACTCCTTTCCTTCATTCGAGAACGATTATAAATGAGTCATGGCCGGAATAGATAGTATTGGATTGCATAACAAATGTCCCGTTCGCCGGATCGTAAGCTTGTGCTACGCTGAAATTGTAACTGCCGGATTGGGCAAAGTATGTCTCCCCGGATTTGCTTATAAATAGCAACCCATACGCGCCATTGCCTTCTAGCGTTGCCGCTATGCACCCGGATTTTACGTTGTTTGGAGTCAATCCTGTAAACGTATACTTTGGTGGGTAATTAGACGAATAAGAGACGGAAGTGCCGGCGGGGTTTATCGTCGCTTTTTTTGCGCCGCTCCCTCCACCAGAGATTTGATTTAGGATCATACTGCCACCTCCAAAGAGGTGACGGGGTTGGTCAGCTCATACCCCCCCCCCGCATAACGGTGGGATAGATTTGCATTGTGGACATAGATATTCCTCCTATTGATGATTATTTTCTTCGCGCCACTTGTGCTCCTGGCTGCGCTCCTTGGCGCTCTTGATCCAGCCCATAACGCCGCACTCGCCGCCGCAGACCGAGAACACGCTGACGATCAGCGTGTCCGGCGTGGTGCCGCAGCGGATGTGGATGGCGATCATTACCGCCGTGAAAACCAGCAGGAACACCGCCAGGCAGACCAGGATCCGGTCCATCATGCCGGCGGAGCGCCACCACCGGCGAAATTTTCCGCGTCGCCTGGCCATGGCTCAGAGCTCCTCGTGGGCGGCCTGGTTCAGGTATTTCTCCATTTTGTTGAGGGCATCGGTCACGGGGCCGTCGCAGCCCTGCTCCTTAAGCCCTTTGAGACAGGCCATGACCCCATAGCAGACCAGGGCCTGCTCCTTGCGGGAGGAGGCAATATCTTTGCGGATGGCCGCGATCTCTTTGTCCTGCTCTCGCTGGCGGACGATAAATTGGAAACAGCAGAATAGCAATCCAATGATTGCCCCCAGGGCGGAGAGGATCGCCGAGAGCCTTACGATGGAGTCCAAAAGTGCATCAAATTCCATAGGGCGGCCCTCCTAGTCCTGGCGAAATACGAAGCCCTGGGCGCTGCCCTGGGTAGCGGAAATGGACACCGTGCCGGCGCTGGGGTCATATGCGTCCTTGACGGTCACCTGGGAGCCTTTGGTGACAACTTCCGCAGAGCCATCCGGGGAGATGTACACCAGAGCCGAATGATCAGTTGCTTTGAAGACACCCACAATGCAGCCCTTCCCCAGCTTGTCCTTAGTCAAGCCGGAAAAGTAAAAAATAACGGCCGTGTTATAGGTGTTCCACTCGCTGTATATGGTGATATCCGCCGGACAGAACGTCAGATTCTTTATGCCGCCGCCCCCGGCGGCGTGGGAATTGTTGCAGATCATGCTTTGGCACCTCCTCCAAACGGGATAATGGTGACGTACACCGTCAGCTCCTCCTCGGGGACCGTCTCGGCGGTGAAGGTCAGGCTGTTGGCCTCCTGCGCGGTTGCCAGGATCCCCGCGTCCAGGTAGGCCTCCTGATTTGCCAGGGCCGGCGTCGGGATAATGAGCTGGTCCGTCTCCTTGGCGGAGACGCCGGTGACGGTGACTTTCTGGGTCTTCGCATCCTCGCTCCACCCCTGCGTGGTCAACGTGACCGTCTGGTACTTGATCTCCGGCTGGGTCTTCGCCTGGGCCTGCTCCAGCTTCTCCACCTTTTCCCGGATGTCGGCGTGGGCTGCCTTATTTGAGTCGTGTTCTTCGATCAGCTTCTCCAGCTCCGACGGCTGCTTTTTCAGATCCTCCATCTCCTTCCGGAGATCGGGATGGGCCTTTGGGTCCACATTGTGGGCGGAGACAGATCCGCCGCCTCCCCCAGGGACATTCACAATTCCTTTCATCGGATTCCTCCTTATGTGTAATTACAGCGGGATAATTGTGACGTACACGGTCAGGGCCACCGTAGGGATTGTCTCAGCGGTGAAAGTCACGCTGTTGGCCGCCTGGGCGGTGGCCTGGATGCCCGCCGCCTGATACGCCGCCCGGCTGGTCAGGGCCGGCGTTGGAATGATAAGCTGGGATGTCTCGGCCGCTACGACGCCGCTGACCGTCACCTTTTGGGTCTTTGCGGTGGCGCTCCACCCGGCCACGGTCAGGGTCACCGAGCGGTAGAAGATGTCCGCCTGCTTGGCGTTGAGCTGGGTCTGGATGTTAGAGGTCACGCCGTCTAAGTATCCCAATTCAGTGGAGGTCACCGCCGACACCGCCACCTTGCCGCTGCTATTGGACACCAGAGCCCGGGAGGCAGTCAGGTTGGCCGTGGCAATGGTGCTGGCGCCGCCGGTGATGTTGGCGTTGGACCCGGCGGGGCCCTGAGGACCTGTAGGGCCTGTAGGGCCAGTGTCTCCCTTGGGACCCTGTGCGCCGGTATCGCCCTTGGCGCCCTGGGCTCCGGTCGCGCCTTTAATGCTCCCAACATAGGCCCATTTGGCAACGGTCGCCGCCCCGGCAACCGTACACCGGTATACATAGCCGGTGGAGGTGTTCAAATAGTAATCCCCCACCAGGGCGGAGGAAACGCCGGAGCCGGAGAAAACCGTCGCCGTGGTATTGGTTCCGGTGACGCCTGTGCCGGAAAACCATTGACTTCCTCGGACGCCAGTCGCGCCCTGTGGGCCGGTGGCTCCCTGGGGGCCGGTAGCTCCCTGGGGGCCGGTAGCGCCGGTCTTGCCTTGGGCACCCGTGTCTCCCTTCGCTCCCTGGGGCCCCTTGATGTTGACCGAGGTGGGATTGGACAGCCCCTTGTCATTGGTCCAGGACAGCGTCCCGTCTGAGGA
>CANQNT010000110.1 GCA_947625255.1 uncultured Acetatifactor sp.
GTCTGCCTGTACTTTTGATTGGAAAGGTGCAAAAGCTCCATGATTTCTTCACTGGCATGAGAATCCAGATTTCCGGTGGGCTCATCGGCCAAAAGAATGGCCGGGCGGTTCATCAGCGCCCTCCCGATGGCAACCCTTTGCTGCTGTCCCCCCGACAGCTCGTTAGGCAAATGCTTCATTCTGCGGCTTAATCCCAGCGTACCGGCGAGTTCTTTCAGATATTCCCGGTCCGGCTGCCTGCCATCCAGTTCGCAAGGCAGCACCATGTTTTCTTCCACGTTCAGAACCGGAATCAAATTGTAAAACTGATAAATCAGCCCAACCTGCCTGCGCCGGAAAATGGCCAGCTTGTCATCGTCCAACTGATAGATATCCCTCCCCTCAATGAATACCTTGCCCCTGGTGGGACGGTCCACCCCGCCCAACATATGAAGAAGCGTGGATTTTCCGCTCCCGGAGCTTCCGATTACTGCCAGAAATTCCCCCTGGGACACGGACAAGTCCACGTCTCTAACCGCGATTACCTGATTATCGCCTTTCCCGTAAATTTTCGTCAAACCCTCTGTCCTTAAAATCTCCATCATCAATGTCCTTTCCTGTATTTTTCACGGCCTCGCCCAGGGGCCCCCAAGACTTCCGGATATTTCCCGCCGTCATTCGGATGCACCCTATCTGCTATTAAAATACATTATGAAAGTGACATTTTCGTGACATTCTATCAATTTATGAATTTCATCACAAATTCTGTCCCCTTTTCATCGGAACCGACTGTCAGTTTCCCGTTTTGGCGCTCCACTATTTCCCGGGCCAGGGAAAGGCCGATTCCCACGCCCTCCTCTTTGGCATATTTTCCTCTATAAAATCGTTCAAAAATATGCTTCAAATCCTCTTCCGATATTCCCTCCCCGTGATCCCGGACGGAAATCAAAGTATAGACCTTGGTCCTCTCCGTACGGATATCCACTGTAGATTCGGAAACGCTATGTTCTATGGCATTTTTCAGAATATTCGTCAGCGCTTCTCCCAGCCAATAAGGATCTCCCCGGACCACCAGTCCTCGATCTCCCGATCGTTCCCAACGAACCCGCTTCCATTCCGCGGCAAGCTCCAGATTTCCCATCACCCGCGCCAACAAATCATCCACCGATACCTCTTCACATTCGAATTCCACCACCCCCGCGTCCAGTCGGGACAGCTTGAGCAGCGTGGCGATCAGCCAATTCATATTCGTAAGCTGCCTGGTAATCTCCGCCAGAAAACGCTTTCTGGTTTTCTCGTCCATGCGCCCGCTTTCTGAAAGGTTGTCCAAAAGCACCATTACCGAGGTAAGCGGCGTTTTGAGCTGGTGCGAAATGTCGGACACGGAGTCTGCCAGCGCCTTTTTCTGCCTGCCGGATAGCTCCGCGCTCTCCTTCAGCATGACAGTCACCTTGTACAACTCGCTTTTCAGGCGGCTCAATTCATCCTCCTGACTTTCCTCCATCTCCAGCAAATAATCCCCCTGCTCCACTCGCTGAAGATAAGCTGCCAGCCGGTCAAGCGCCCGCTGTCTTTTCCTCAGATAAACACACATCAGGATCATAATTCCCAGCCCCAGAAATGATAACAATAGAAATCCAAACCAATAAAGATTCCGCTGTTCGGCTTTCTGGCGGCCGGACAGACCGTTCTCAGGCGACAGACCGTAACGCTCCAGGCGCGCGGCGCCATCAGCAGCATGATCCTGCCGATTCAGATACACGATCCATTCCTCCTCGTCAAAATCCGGATATTGTGCCCGAACCTCTCCCAGCAAAACGGCAAAAGCGTTAAAATGCTCTTCATTGATCTTTTGCATGGCATGAGAAACATACAAGTTCCATAAAGTAAGACACATTGCCATGATGGCAAAGGCGGCCACAAACAGACTTTTCACACCACCGCTTCGTTTCCAGACACTGTACATGACACTTTCTCCCCTCTCCCTGATTTCTCCACACGTCAGATACTCCCTGGCGCCTGGCCCGGCAATCCGGCCTGCTATGACTTCACCCAGCCTCTCTCTGTCACGCCATGCACTGACTGGCATTTACTTACCGCCCCGCTTCCAGACGGTATCCCAGGCCTCTGACGGTCTTAAGCAGACTGCCGTCCTTATCCTGTATTTTCTCCCGAATCCGTTTGATCGTGACAGACAAGGTATTATCATTGACAAAATTACCGGACAAATCCCAAATATTTGACATGATTTCATCCCTTGTGAAAAGCTTCCCGGGATACGTCATCATGACATTTAAAATCCGGTACTCCATTCTGGTCAGTCCGATTTCCTCTCCATGGCAATACACCTTGCCTGTTTCCGTATCCATTTTCAAATAGGAACAATACAGGATCTGGTTTCCTTTTCCATTCCTTCGCAGCACATTCCGGATTCTGGATATAAGTTCCCGATTGCGGAAGGGTTTGATGATATAGTCATCAGCCCCCAGATCAAGGCCCCGCACCACGTCCCTTTCTTCCTCCTTGGCCGTAAGGAAAATCACGGGAAGCTTTTGCTCCCTTTGCATCAGACCGCAAAGGTCATAACCGTTTCCGTCCGGCAGAGCGATATCCAACAGACACAGATCGTACTTTTCCTGCCCGATTCGCCGGATTGCCTCTTTTTGGGTCCGCGCACAGACACACTGAAAGCCCTCCTCCCGCAAAAGGTACTCCAATCCCAATATAATTGCCTCATTATCCTCTACCAATAAGATTTTCATTTCAACACTCCCCGGCATTCGTCAAATCTGACTGAAATCGATCTTCCTGATGACATCCATCACGGTCTCAACTTCTTCCTCAGGCACGGAATAGACTGGTATTCTCTCTCCGTCCACAATATAGGTGACATGAGCCCATGCTCCTTCCTTATGCCTGGATCTGGAGAGCATGGCCAGCTTGTCAAGAATCCGGGAGCCATAGGAAGGACTTCCGCAGCCTACTGTAAGGAGGCAGATTATGACCAGGACGGGCACTGTCAATAGAATCCTCCACTGTTTCTTTAAAGGTTCCTCTACCATTACAAGCATTCTCCTTTTCCATGATAATTACGCTTTTTAACTGAAATATGCTCAGGCGTATCTGTTCCAGATTTCCTCAATTGCTTCGGTTTGATGTGTAATAGTTTAACATACGGAAATGAAAAGTACAAGCCAGAGTGCGAAATGAGTCTGTCATGGTTCACCGGGCGCATAGGTGTTGTCAGGAAAAAGAGAAAAGCATGAGCCGGATTAAACTGGCTCATGCTTTGAATGCAATCGGCTACGGGCATTTTACATTGGGATGATTCAAAGATCAAGGCTGATTTACCACTTCCGCAAACAGAATCGAATCATCCTTGCACGAAGTCCACGCCCTCGTTCAGCCATACCGAATTGGCAAGCAGACTGGTTACTGTGCCGTCATCCACATAATTTACATTCCATAAAGCATTGGCACGGCTTCGTGCCGTTTCAATATCCTCACAGCCCAAAAGCTCCAAAATCTGTCCCCGGCCGTTTCCATCCGTCAACTCCGCCAGCATGGCCAGCGCCATATAGAGGTTGGCAGGAGAACAAACTCCAGGAAATAACATACGAATCTTACTGACATAAAAAAACTACATACCAAAACGGTATGTAGCCTATTAACAAATGGGCTTGCGCCCTGAAAACCGAACACCGAACACTCCAGCCCGAACCAGGACCTTTCCGCAGCCTCAGACACCCTCCCTGGGCCGGCCTCACTGGTCAAGCACTCGACCGATTAGTGGGCGTCAGCTTCGC
>CANQNT010000111.1 GCA_947625255.1 uncultured Acetatifactor sp.
ATAGGTATGGGGCTGCTCCCCGCCTGTGTCGGCAAAGAGGATAAGGTCGACGGGAACGCCGTGCCGGTGCAGGCCGATCAGCATGGCGGTACTGTTGGTCTTATGGAAAGCTTTCCATAAGACCAATAATGAAAAGAAATTCAAAATGTAAAGAAACCTCCTAAAGCCTAGAAAGAGCCTGAAATTATTCTCAGGCTCTTTCCATAATATTTTTTGAGTCAGTCTCTGCCACAAAGATTTGTAAGCATAGCCATAAGGCTCTTGTCTTCTGTCCATTGGGGCAGATCTGTCTCAACCTTAATTTGGGTGCGTTCAATTGCTTCTCGTTTCGTGTCGGTATCTGCTCTTGCGTAGATTTCTGTTGTTTTAACATGGGTATGCCCAAGAAAATCACGGATAAAAACCAGATTTGTGCCAGCTTTCAGCATATGCATTGCTTTCGAATGACGCAAAACGTGAGGTGAAATTCTTGTGGGCAGTGCTGGATTCAATGCTTTGGCAGCATTAAAATACTTTTTCAAAATATAGGCAACACCTGCTCTGGTAAGCTTTCCCCGCTGGTGGTTATAGAAAAGAGGGTGATCCATTTTTTCAGGTGATAAAAGCTGATTTTCCAGAAGATATTCGGCCAAAATATCAACTGTGCTGTTCATAAGCGGAACATATCGGGTTTTGTTTCCTTTGCCCGTTAACGCCACTGTGGGAGGCTTGTGCAAACGAATATCACGCACTCGTAAATCACAGATTTCTTGTACCCTTGCGCCAGAGTCATACATCAGGCTGAGCAAAACCATATCCCGCCGGCCATATTTTGTTGTTGTATCCGGTTGTTCAATGATGCTTGCCACATCGTCAGGAGATAAGTAGGCAATAGTTGGTGCGGGTGATTTCTTCCTTCTTGTATCCATGATTTTTTGAGACTCCAGTAGATAAGCGGGACACTGAGAACGGGCATATTGAGCAAATGCCCTAAGTGCAGCTAATCGCTGGTTGCGTGTTGCAACACAGCACCCTCGTTCCCGCTCTAGCCAAGATAAAAATGCCGTAATGAAGTCTATGTTGAAATCTGCGAGTGTGATTTTTTCAGGCCGCAAATGGAGACGCTGTTCAGCAAATAGCAGTACCAGTTTAAAAGTATCACGGTAAGACATGATCGTATTTTTAGACAATCCAAGCTGGCCTGGCAGATATACCATTAAATATGTGGAAAGGCAATGCGCAAAATCTGTCGTCCTCATATATTACCGCCCTCCATATGTGGAATAATATAACCGTAGCGATCCTGCATGATCCGAGATACTTCAGGGTATGCTTCAGCGGTCATTCTAAGGTACTTTTCTGTGCACGAAAAGTCAGAGTGCCCAAGATAGGCGGTCAATATGGGGAGAATAGCCGAAGGATCAGAGCCATTAGCCACCCAGCGCTCCAGATTGTGTACGCAAAACGTGTGTCGAAAATCATGCAGACGAGGACCTTTGCCACGTCCGCCATGAGAGATGCCGGCTTTCCACAGCAACATCCGAAATGTATCATAAATTGCACGGATATCATAGCGGCCTCCATCTGGAGCGGCAAAGAACCAGTCATTGTCCGGCGGTCCAACAAGCCTCGTTTTATCGTAATCTGTGCAGATTGCGGTCAGTTCAGCAGACATGGGGACATACCTGGTTTTCCCGTTTTTGCTGTTTCGGATAGTTAAAATACCCTGTTCTAAATCTACATCTTCGCCTTTCAACTTTATCACTTCACTTACCCTGAGACCACAGCAGTACAATATGCGAAACAGAACCGGCATAATCAGGTGCCGTCTTGGCGCAACAGAATAAAGGGATCGGGTCATTGCGTCTGCGGCTTTAAAAAAAGCCCGGATTTCTTTGCGGGAAAAGATGTATGGTACGTATTTATTACGTACTTTTCTCACCTCATCCCGCCTGGGGATATATGCCGGATAACCAATTCGCACCATGTATTTGGCGAATTGGCAGATCAAAGAAAATCTTGCGTACTGATTTCGCTCTGAATCCGTTGGTTTCTTAGAGATCCATGCTTGGACGATTTCTTTTGGCAATTCATTTGCAGGGCAATCAAAGGCAAGTGTGAATCTGGAAAATTCACTTAACTTTTTTGCTTCGGTATTGTATCGATACCCAACGGCCCGCTTTTCCTGGATGAAACTCTCGCAAATGGGGGCAAGCACACCGTTATATGTGTAGGTTTTAATCTGCACCTCATCAGTCATCGTTGGTCACCTCCTCGAGCGAAAGCGCACAGGCACGGAGGCCATCAATGTCAACTTTAAAATATGGAGCCGTCGAATTGTACTCTGCATGGCCCATAACATCAGCAACTGTAGATAACGGCGTAGCATTTTCGAGAAGCCTTCTGGCGAGCGCATGACGAAGAGAATGCATCCCACTGGCAATTCCGGTTTTTTTCTGGATCCCACAGCACCGCATTTGTCTGTCTAAAATGCATCCAATCGAACTAGGCTTGAGTTGTGTATAAGGAGCATTAACAGAGAGGAACACAAAGGGTTCATTTACCTTGGGCCTGCCATATCGTATATAATCGATAATGGCCCAGCCTACATCTTTAGGCATTGGCTGTACAAGACGGTTTTGAGTTTTATGCTGGACCAGTTCGATTTCACTGCGCCCCCATTTGAGACTATCCAATCGCAAATGGGAAACATCTGATATCCTCAAACCCAACTGCACAACTAGTAAAATAATGGCATAGTTACGCTTGCCTGCCGGGCCTCCCCGGTCTACACTTTTCAACAGTTTCTCCAAATCGGTTTCATCCCATAAAGCCGGAATATTTCGATTACTCGCAACGATAACTTTCGGCACTGAGTGGGACCAATCATGCTCTAAAAAACCGAAACGATACAAAAAACGAAAGTAATACTGGAGTGTGCTTAACCGATGTTTATTGTAGACCGGGGAATCGCCGTTGAGTGTCATGGCAAAGTCAGAAATAATCTGTGATGATATTTCATGCACACTACGGAGGTGTCTTGATTCCAAAAACTCATAAAATCTTCTGAGGTGATTTATTCGGGTTCGTTTTGTTGCTTCGCTATTGTCCGCTGTTTGCATTTTTTCTATAAAAGCGGATATTACTGCCGGGTCATCAAGTGCCCAGTCACTATTGGGATGATTTTTCGCCATGTGATTTCTGAGAAGCAGACCATATAACTGGTATTCCCCAATTCTGCGGACACAGCGCACATGTGCGGCTTCACGGCTGGTCAATGGACGAGCCTCTGGAACAGCAAGACCAACCCGTTCCTTGAGATAATCCTGACCAAGATTTTCTGTGAAAAAGCTTCCGCCTGTCTTTTCCTGGATATAATCCTGCAGGTGCTTGGAATCCCTAATGAATCCGGCAATCGTCAGCGGTGCATATTGTAGCTTTTCCATCTCGGCGGCTACATGGGCAACGATTTCGGCTACAGTTTCTTTTCGTTCCATAATTTCACTCCTAAAATGTATTGGCGTTGTTGCGCACATACACATTGTAAAAGATTATGGAAAGAAATTCTGCTATTTACCTACAAATTTCAATTATTTTTCGAGTTGACTTTTCATTTTATATTACTTTTCATTATTGGTC
>CANQNT010000112.1 GCA_947625255.1 uncultured Acetatifactor sp.
CCGAGGGGATGTCGCTGGGCCTGCTGGCCCGAAAGCTGACCGCCGAGGGCATCCATGGCCCCAAGCGGGATGTCTGGGACAATGTGACTCTCTCCCGCATCCTCCACAACCCGGCCTACGCCATGGCCGACGAGCAGGTCCGGCTCTACCTGCTGGGCCGGGGAGCCAGCGTCACCTCCCCGCCGGAGCACTTCGACGGAACCCACGGCGTCCTGCTGGTGGGGAAACGGAAGGCCTCCGACCGGAAATACACCAGCCTAAAGGACCACTCCGCCTCAATCCTAAACAGCCCGGGACTTGTCCCCGCCGGGCTCTGGCTGCGCTGTCAGGCCAAACTGGAGCGCAACTGCCAAGTCAGGAACAGCGGAAAGGGGACCTATACCTGGCTGTCCGGTCTGCTGAAATGCGCCAAATGCGGGTACAGCCTCAAGGTGATTTCGGACAAGTCCCACCGGTGGCTGGCCTGCAGCGGACGGTATAACCTATCCCACTGCGACGCCAGCATCCATGTCAAGCTCTCGGAGTTAGAGGAGATCGCCGCGGCGGAGATTGCGCGAATGCTGGCAGAATGTCCCCCCGAGGTCCCGGAGACGCGGGAGGATGACGGCTTCAGCAAACGTTTGGAGGAGCTTGACCGGAAGGCGGACCGGCTCATCGATGCCTTTTCCGGGAGTGCCGACCTCTCCCCTGTTTATCTCCAGCGGGCCCTGGCTCGGCTGGAGAAGGAGCGGCAGTCAGTTCTGGAAGCGCAGCGCAGGGAGCGCAAACGCCCCATACTCCCGGAGACTCTCGATTTTTCCTCCCTCGGGTTTGAGGAGAAAAAAGCGGTGGCGGCACAGTTTATCCGCCGTATCGAGGTGGCAGAAGACTCCGCGGAAATCATTTGGAGCGTTTAGCAAGAGCAAAATCAATCCCCCCGAATTTTCATGTTCCGTCCCCAGGGGACGGGAACTTAAGGAAGTTTTAAAATGAGAACGCAAATGATAAAGGAGCTGAATCAGCATGGAGAGTAAAAAGAAAACTGTCCGCGGGATTTATCTGGTGCACGCTCTTGAGGGCGCCAGCTTGAGCGGACATACCTATGTTACCGAGGACGAGCTCTTCGGGATGTGCCGGCACAGCTATTGCCGGATTAGCAGAAATACCTTCCGAAACGACCTGGCCGAGCAGATTCGCCTGGGCAATATCCAGTGGGAGGGCCGCAGGTTGTACCTAACGCGGCTTCTTCGCTATGAGAACGCGGTGGCGTTTAAACTGAGCCGCCTGTTAACGGCCAATTCTTTGTCCGCCCCTGTCCTGCCAGAGACCATCGAGGTGGGGAGTATCACCCTCAGCCCGGAGCAGCGGGAGGCAGTGCAAATGGCCCTGGGCCATCGCCTCAGTATTATCCTGGGCGGCGCCGGCTGCGGTAAGACTACCTTGATTGAAGCGTTGGTGCAGAACTGTCCCCAGGTGGATCCCCTCGCCCCCGACACCTTCGTGCTCTGTGCGCCTACAGGGAAAGCCGCCTGTAACCTATCGGCCAAGACCGGATTGCCAGCCCGCACTGTGCACAGCTCATTACGTAAGGTTCCCGACAGTGACTTCCTGGAACTGGGCTCGGTTGAGTGGGGCAGCGTCCGCCTGGTAGTGATTGACGAAGCCAGCATGCTGTCCCTGGAGCATCTGGCCGGCGTTCTCCGTGCGGCTAACACCAACTGTCGGATCGTACTGGTGGGCGACCCGAACCAGCTGCTCCCCGTGGGGCCTGGAAATATATTGCCCGACCTGCTGGAGCTGGGCTTTCCCAAGGCGCTTCTCCGGATTTGTCACCGGCAGGCGAATGCGGAGACCGCGCTGGCGTACAATGTCCGGGAGTTTCGCAGCTGCCGCAGTATAGAAGACCTGCATTATGACGACAGCTTCGTCTTCCTCCCGGTTTCTTCCGAGGAAGAAATTCAGGCCCGCATCTGTACCGAGGCAGCCGGGTTCTACAAGGCTGGCAGCAATGCTCAGGTGCTCGCCCTCTACAACGCTGGGACACTGTCCGTAAGCGCTCTCAATCCCGACCTGCGGGATAAGCTAATCCCCGAAAAGAAGCCTGAATCCCGTACGGGGTACCGGGAGCGGGACCGTGTAATGATTCTGAAGAATGATTGGGTCCGACACGTGTGCAACGGGGACATCGGAACGTTTCATTCCATTTCCGGTGGGGAGGAACCCGCCTTCCGGGTGGTCTGCGACGGCGGGCTGCGGCAGGCATCCTGGTGTGGAAAAGACTATTTGAATTTGCTTTGTCTCGCATATGCCATCACGGTGCATAAATCTCAGGGCTCTGAGTATGACGTGGTTATCATGCCGGTTACCAGCGGATTTTCCTTCTTAATGAACCGAAACATGATTTATACCGCCATCTCCCGGGCGAGGCAGCGCGTGATTCTTGTGGGCAACCCGAAGGCGCTGGACCTGGCACTGAAGCGGGACACTCCGGAACGCCACTCCATGTTGCTCCGAAAAGTTCATATGTATCAACATTCGGAGGGTAAGAAATCGACTGTAGCGTAATTTCACAGGAAAAAGTAAAGGAGACAAAGAATGGACAATACGAAAGATACGGAGCTTGATCTCAAGAGATTGGGACAGCAAATCCGGGCACTTCGGCAGGAGCGGGGTATAAGTCAGGAAAAGCTGGCTGAGTTGAGTTCCCGGTGTCCCGGCTACATCTCGCGCGTCGAGCGGGGTCTTGTCAGGATAAGCGCGGACACCCTTACCCGCATTGCCGCCGCCCTGGGCACGACGGCGGACCGGCTGCTCTGCGGCACACAGCCGTCTGACCCGGTTGCCTTCTACCCGGAGGTCCACTTCCTGTTGGAAGACTGCAGCATGCGGGAGCGCCACATCATTTTCGATGTCGCAAAAGTGCTGAAGAAAAATCTGCGGGATTAGGGGGCAGTTCTGAATGAGGCGCGAGGAGGACAGGATTATTTTCGAATCCCGCACGGAGGTTGACCAGCTCGAGATGATTCTGCGGGAATGGCGCTCGGAACATCCCAGCGATGATGGGGCTTCCCTCGCGGAAGCCATCGCCCATCAACTTCAGATCCTCTGGTACGAATGGTAGTAATTCGACATTTTCGGGCATGGAAGAGGACGGCTTTCGGCCGCCTCTTCCATGCTCGAATTTTTGCCGGCCTTTGCCGGTTATTACATAAGCCCGTTCTCTTTCCGCTCCGCTGGACCCGTATTATTTTTGTCTCTCATCTTGCGGCCCTTCCGTCGTGCCGCTCCCGTCCTGCCCCGCAGAGCTCCGCTTCCCGCCGAGGGACAGAAACGCCAGGCCGGACGCCGAGAGCAGCAGGAGCGCCGTCCACAAGCAGCTGCCGTCGCCGGTTTCCGGCGGAAGGACTGAGGCCGGTTCCCGGTGGGCATCCCCTTGGGACATCTCCTCTGTCTGCTCCGCTCCTGCTCCCACCCCCTCAGAGGGAGGGACCACGCCCGGCTCCCCAGGAGCGCTGGGGCCATCCGGAGGGGTGGGCTCCTGACCGGGAAAATCGGGCTCGACGGGGGCGCCGGGGGCCTCCGGTTCGGCGCTCGGGC
>CANQNT010000113.1 GCA_947625255.1 uncultured Acetatifactor sp.
GCTCTTATACCTAAGTTAATGTCCGGCGAACTTGACGTGTCGAACATCGACCTTTAAGCCGCTAAATTATTGTTTATTTCTGTATTAAGCTGTATCTTTCTGTCAAGCACCCCCAGTATTCCTGCAATTTTATCTTGTTTCTCATATGTAAAGTCGGGAACTTCATATTTCATAATGGCATCCTTGTCCCCGCGAGGCATTTTTGTGCCTTTGGAAGTGGCCATCGAATAATCAAAAAATGTATCATCAGCGAGAACATAATATAGGAAAGGTTTGCTCACTCCATCTTTTGCCCTAAATACAAGCACATCATTAGAGCAACCTCCATCATACTCCGCAAACCATATTTTCTTAAAATATGGTCTGATATTGGATACGAGAACATCTCCGGCAGAAAAAGACTGAGTTTGTGCTACTGCCGGAAGTGAAGATGCTCTGGTGATCCCGCCCTTATTAGGCATCATATTTTCCGTAGAGATATATGTAGCATCATCCAGCACGGCAACATCAATCTTATCCTTAACATAGTCACATATATCTGAAAGATTATATTTCATATCCTATCGCCCCCAATTTTCTGCGTATTTCATCCTCCAGTTCATGTGACTTGGCAAACATTTCGGACAGTTCACCCGTCAGCCTTTTCATTTTCTCATCGAACGGCTCTCCGTCGTCCTCCTGTTCCTCAATGCCCACATATCTGCCGGGCGTGAGAATATAGTCCTGCTTTGCGATCTCTTGAAGATCGGCGACCGCGCAGAACCCCTTGATGTCCTCAAGCGTTCCGTTTTGGAAACGTTCAAAGGTATCGGCAAGCTTTTGTATGTCCTCGTCTGTAAAATCTCTGTGCTTGCGGTCAACCATATGCCCCATTTTTCGAGCGTCGATAAACAGCGTTTTCCCTTTTTGCTTTTTGCCCTTTGTTATAAACCACAGGGTAACAGGAATTGTAACGCTATAGAAAAGTTGCGTCGGCATGGCGATGATTCCCTCGATCAAGTCATCCTCAATAATATTTTTGCGGATTTCTCCCTCGCCGCCGGACTGTGTGGAAAGAGCGCCGTTCGCAAGCACCAAACCGATTTTTCCGTTCGGCGCAAGGTGATGGATCATATGCTGGATCCACGCATAGTTTGCGTTACCCGCAGGAGGCGTACCGTATTTCCAGCGGACATCTTCCAGCAGTTTTTCTTGATTCCAAGGATGATAGTTAAACGGCGGATTTGCCAGAATGAAGTCTGCTTTCAAGGTCGGATGAAGATCATTCGTAAAGGTGTCCGCTTGATAAGGTCCAAAATCCGCATCGATACCACGAATTGCCATGTTCATTTTTGCCATCTTCCACGTATCAGCATTGGCTTCCTGTCCGTAAACAGAGATGGCCCCACGCGTACCGGAATGAGCCTGAATGAATTTAGCGCTTTGAACGAACATACCGCCGGAACCGCAGCAGCAATCATATACACGGCAGTTATCAAAGGGACGTAGGATTGAGACGAGCGTCTTAACCACGCTGGACGGTGTGTAGAATTCGCCGCCACCTACACCTTCTTTCTGTGCGAATTGCGCAATGCAATACTCATAAGTTCGGCCCAGAAGATCTTCGCTCTCTTCCGTGTTGCTCATATCGATATTGTTTGTGAAGATGTCAACTACATCACCCAGCACTCGCTTGTCGAGGTCCGGGCTGGCATAGTTCTTCGGAAGAACATTCTTCAGTGTTTTATTTTCGGCTTCGATTTCTCTCATGGCCGTGTCAATAACCGTTCCGATTTCCGGAGTATGAGCAGCAGAAGAAATCGTGCTCCATCTTGCTTCTTCCGGTACGAAGAATATATTCTCCATCGTATAAGCATCGCGGTCGTCTTCAAAGCCATCACCCTCCGCGATAAGCTCTTGATATCTCTTATCAAATGCAGCAGAAATGTAGCGCAGGAAAATAAGCCCGATGATTACTTTCCTGTACTCTGCGGCAGGAATATGTCCCCAGAGAACACAAGCTGCATCCCACAGTTGTTTTTCAAAGCCAATGTTGGCATTGGTTTTATCAGCCATATTAATCTACTCCCAAGCAAACGCATGTATTCATGCTTATTCTATTCTTTTTAATGTACTAAAAAATGGACTCCGTCTTCATCAACTATTTTGATTATGCCACTAACATCACATTACAAAATCACAGAGTTTTTTCTATAATCTCTGTGTTTGTGTTTTCCTTCTTATCAAATTTCATAACGGATGCCGCACTGATTCCAGCCACATGCTACAAATCTATTTTATATCTTTATCATTAACAGTTTCCATAATTTTTTGTAACTAATGGCCATGTGCCAACCTCCATTTTCTGCCAAAATGTTTACACATAAACTCTGACTTATTTATTATATCACGTCTTTCCGCAAATTTCAAGTTTTTCTCCTGCACATGCAGGAAAAAATATCGTTTTTACTTGAATTTTGCAGATCAATCTGATATAATATTATGGATAGCTGGTTTTTCAGCCGATTTTGCACTAAGGAGGCGTGTCGTTCATGATCTTTATAAGCGGTGTCCACGGTGTGGGAAAGTCATATTTTTGTGGTATGGTCAAAGAGGCCACCGGCATTAAGTCCTACTCGGCCAGCACCTTAATCACGCAGAAAAAGCACTCCGGATTTGCCAAGGACAAGCTCATTCCAGATATTGACGACAACCAGCACTACCTTCTTCAGGCGATAAACGAGCTGAAAGCCTCTGGAGATAACTTTATTCTGGACGGTCACTTCTGTTTGCTGAATGCATCTGGAAAAATAACTCGTATTCCGGCTGATACTTTCACATCTCTAAAAAAGGAGGATCTGTTTATGGCAGGCAATTTTTCTCTTAAAAAATTCAGCGATAACGCATCTAATGACATTCGACGAGCTTCTCGCCAAGATTGGGAATAAGTCCGTTTATGATGCAAGTGAGTTCCAAACGAAATATAATAACGACAAGAATATGTTCGTCATAGAGATGCTTTATTACGGCTACTTTGGCGAAGGCAATAATATCAATATGGACACCCTCGAAACTAAGGGCTACTGGAGCAGCAGCCACGGAAGGATTTACCCGGCATTGATCAGACTTACCCCAGACGAATTCAAAGAAATATTACGGGAGGGAAATGTCGATGTCGACAATGTTATTATCGATTAAGCCTAAGTATGCCAAGGTAATACTGGACGGCAAGAAACAATACGAATTTCGCAAGAGCAAACCCAAGGATGATGTGGACTGTATCATCTTTTATGCCTCATCCCCTCAGAAATAGGTGGTTGGTGAAGCTACATAGATGAAATTCTTGAGGGCACTCCAAAAGAGATATGGGAGATTGCAAAAAAGGCAGCCGGAATCACGAAGGAGTTCTACTTCTCCTACTATGCCGGAAAAGATAAGGCCATCGCCTACAAGCTCAAAGATGTAATAGTATATGATACTCCCAAGGATCTCTCCGATTATGGGACACCGCGGAAAAAGATGTGTAAAAAGGTATAAAGTAAGGCCTCTTTGGTGAAAATTATGGTAAAAATAATTTTTA
>CANQNT010000114.1 GCA_947625255.1 uncultured Acetatifactor sp.
CAGAAAGGAGATGATCGTATGGCTGGCACTACAACAAATATCAGTATCCGCATGGATACCGAGTTGAAGGCACAAGCTGATGCCCTTTTTGCAGAGTTGGGCATGAACCTGTCCACTGCTTTTAACATCTTTGTTCGTCAGTCGCTTCGTGAGGGCCGGATCCCCTTTGATATCTCCCTGAACACGCCTAACAAAGAGACGATTGCCGCTATGTTAGAAGCGGAAAGGATCGCAAAAGATCCGTCTGTAAAGGGTTACACCGATCTTGACGAGTTATTTGCTGACCTGAAAAAATGAGAAAGACGAAGTACACCGTCAAGCCCACCACACAATTCAAAAAAGATTATAAGCTGGCAATAAAACGCGGATTAAAAATCGGCTTGTTGGAAGATGTTGTTGCTGCCCTGGCTATGGGCGAAACGCTGCCGGACAAGAATAACGACCATCCTCTGACCGGGAACTGGACAGGGCACAGGGAATGTCATATCCAGCCGGATTGGCTATTAGTCTACCGCATTGAGGACGATGTGCTGGTGCTGACGCTGGCCCGGACCGGGACGCACAGTGATCTGTTCGGGAAATAAAGATACCGCCGTATGGGAATGGACTCCTGTACGGCGGTTTTCTATGCGCAAATTTCCTGTCCCGTCTGTGCGGCCTGTTCCCGGAGACGGATATGCCCTGCGGGTGCTTCGACGGAGAATGAACACAGAAAAAAAGGGAGGAGAAACACACATGGACCCGATACTTTTTGACAAATGGACCCCGGATCCCCACGACCCCGGGCGGCAGGTGTACGCCGGGCAGCGGACGGCCCAGGAGGTCTTCGGGGAACTGAAGTACCGGCTGGAGTACGCAGTAAAGGATTCCCTTTATATGAATTTTTATGGAAATTTTTGATATGATAGTGACGAGAGAGTAAAAATTTCTCAAAATGCACAATTACATCTTGAATTCATATCTCTATGTGTTATAATTGATTCCAGAAGAAAAACTTCTGAAAAGCTGGATTATAACCTTTATTTTGGATATACTATGATGGATAAAGACTTTCCAAGGAGGCGATCACGGTGCTTTGCCAATTTTCATTTGAAAACTTCAAGTCCTACCGGGATGAGACCGTGCTGGATATGCAGGCAACAAATATTGAAGAATTCTCGGACAGCTTGCTACGCTCGCCCAACCCGGACAGATTCTCAAACATTCTCCCTGTTGCGGCGATTTATGGACCAAATGGGGGAGGTAAGTCTGTGTTGCTGGAGGCGTTTGTCTATCTTGTTTCGAGAATCATGTTGCCAATCAGGTCTGCAAAGGTGGAAAGAACAAATCACTTCTTTTTCACTGTAAAAAACGCGGCTCCTTTTCTGATGGATGACACTTCGAAAAAAGAACCTATGCGTTTCCAGGTTTACTTCCGGACGGAACTGGCAGAATTCCGGTATGAACTCTCTGTATGCGGAGAAGAAATCGCCTCTGAGGCTCTTTACCGAACCAAACTTGAGACCAAGCGTGTTTCTCCTGTCATGATTTTTGAAAGGGATCGTGACATCAAGCTTGGTACTGCAATGAAGCAAGCGAATGTGGTTTTGCCGAAAGATTTTAACACTTCCTTGCCGATGCTGTCTTTTGCCTATTACAGCTATAACATTTCTGAAATCAATGAGGCAGTAGGCTGGTTCAAAAAGTGCTGTATGATGAATTATTCAAATGGTCTGATGGAATCAGCGATAACACTTTTTGAAGATCAAGAGCATAGAGAATCTTTCCTGTCACTTCTGGACAGGCTTGGAGTGCCCATAAAGAATTATCATGAGAGCGAGGTCAAAGATGCTAACGGCAATACCCACCACCGAATCGATACTGCTCATGAGGTCAATGGAAAGACTTATACGCTCCCGCTTCACAGTGAATCGCAAGGTACGGTCAAGCTTTTCAGTCTGCTTCCTCTGGCAATCGTTGCACTTGAGGCCGGCAGCGTGGCCATTGTTGACGAACTGGACGCAAAACTCCACCCTCAGCTGTTACGGGCGATTATTCGTCTTTTTACCAATCCCGAAACGAATCCCAACCATGCGCAGCTTATATTTGTCTCACAGGATGTTTCTACCATGCGCAGCGAATTCCTGAGACGGGATGAGATATGGTTCGTGGCCCGGGATGACGAGAGTGTGAGTCGTCTTTGGAGCCTGTATGATCTTCAGGATGCCCGGGGAGAAAGAGTAAAGACCACCGTGGCGTATGATAAGCAATATCTGGAGGGTCGCTATGGCGCAGACCCATACTTGAAGCAAATGATGGATTGGAGGGTTCCCAATGCCAAGATGCCCGAGAAAGCCGAAGAAGAGTGACATAGGGAAACGGGGCGGCTGGATGGAACCAAGAAGGCCCCGTGTTCAAAAGGTTACCTTGCCTGAACGGCATATGTTCGTTACTGAGGGCACAAAGACGGAACCTTCCTATTTATATGGACTTATTGCAGAGCTTGCCGAAAAGTTGGGAAATGAAGTAAGAAATCAAATCACGGTAAAGCCGGAGGGGACTAATACGCTTTTCCTCATGGAAAAAGCTGAACAACGTCTGCAAAACGAGGCGGATTCCTACCAACATGTGTGGCTCATGTTTGATTTGGACGACTTTCCCCATGACCGTTTTGACAATGTGCAGTTTCGTTGCCAGGCATTGAGCGACCGAAACCGGGAGAACGGCTATGGCCCGATGTACCACGCGATTTGGTCGAACCAGTGCTTTGAACTTTGGGTTCTGCTACATTTTTCAGCCATGGATTCGGCAATTTTACGTGATGATTATTATGATAAGATTACCGGTTATCTGAAAGCTCAGGGTCTGTGTGATAAATACGAGAAAACAGATGAGAATCTTTTTTCATATCTCCGTCCACAACTCAAAACGGCAATAAGAAATGCGAAAAAACTGGAAAGGAAGTTCAAGGATTCTCCGCCATCCAGATCAGATCCGTGTACCATGGTTCACTACCTTTTTGATGAGGACGCTTTTGGACCGTACATACTCTGACATCTATCAAAAGCTGCCGCGGAGCAATTGACATACTTGCACGCGGCAGTTCCTATTACAGATTCAATATATTTTTCCTAAGTCTATTGGAAGATGTTGTTGCCGCCTTGGCCATGAGTGGAGCCCCGCCGGACAAAAATAAAGATCATCTTCTGACCGGAAACTGGGCAGGACACAGGGGAATGCCATATCCACGGACTGGGCATTAATCTATCGCATTGAGGACGATGTGCTGGTTCTGACGCTGACCCGCACTGGAACACCCAGTAACTTGTTCGGGAAATAACGGTGCCGCCGTATGGGAATGGAATCCTATACGGCGGTTTTCTATGCGCAAATTTTCTGTTCCATCTTTTCCACAGGTTCGCCCACGGCAAGTTGCTCGGTCGCTTTTTCAGATTTTCTGCAGCCTTGAATGTTGGCAATCAGATAATGACATAAGCGGACTGTTGTGGGGCGCGGGTAGTCAAGTTCATCGGCTATAACGCCGAGAGAAAGCGACATAGTGCCAATACCTATACCGCT
>CANQNT010000115.1 GCA_947625255.1 uncultured Acetatifactor sp.
ATCTGTCTATTCGACATGCCTTAAATGTGCCTGCGACCGCCAGTATTGGTCTATGAAAAAGCCTGGCATCTCGTTTTTGCCTTATCTCCTGCGGTAAGCCTTATGCTGTTAACGCTAACTTAATGACATTGGGCCGTGAATTGTAACAATCAACAGGTTTTGTCAAAATATATTTGTCATATTCTATTGAAATGCCATGTTATATTGTGCTATAATCAAGGCGTCAGATACTGACACATGGAGGAACCCACTATGGCGAAAGATAAAAAGAAACAGAATGCCGGTATTAAAACAACCCGTGCATCAGCTGTGTCCGGTACGCCTACAGCTTCAATCCTGCATATACCACAGAAAAATGATGAGCCCGTTTTCTCCTTTGGCGCTGTTATTCAGAAATACCGGAATGAGAACGGGATGAGCCAGACGGAACTTGCCCGGATCATGGGGACGTCCCGCAACACGGTCACAAACTGGGAAACAGATAAAAGCCGCCCGGAGATAGATACTATCCGGGAACTTTGCACCCTCCTCGGCATACCCCTTTATGAGCTGTTCAATATCCCAAGTGTGGGTACCCCGACAGCAAGTGAGAACCGGATGCTAAATCAATACCGCAAGCTCAGTCCCGTCAGCCGCAAGGTCGTGAACAATCTCGTCCGGAATATGTTGGAGGAAGAGACTAACGCCCGTGACGATCTGCTGCGAAAAAATTACGGCATTATTTCCCTTGAGGCTACGCCTACGGCGGCTGGAATCGGCTGCCCGGACACCGGCCTTCCACCGGACTATTTCTTCGTGAAAAAGAACCGGCGCAGCTCCAGCGCAGACACCATTGTCCGTGTATCTGGAAGAAGCATGGAGCCAAAATACCATGACGGTGATCTTGTATATGTAAAATTTACTTCGGGCGCAGATGACGAGGACGATGTGGTCTGCGTATACCATGAAGGATTCATAATTAAACGGTTTCGTAATCGGAAACTGTACTCGCTGAACACGGCATATGATTTCGGAGATGATCACGAGTTTGACGATATCGTACTGCTGGGCCGGGTGCTGGGTATTGTTGAGGAGGATGACATTCCTTCACCCGATGACATTCCTATCTTGGAAGAGTTGTTTGCATCGGAAATACGTGAATTTCAGGAAAGGTATAGAAGTGATTGCTGATGTCAGATAAAAGGCATACGCTTGATGCGAATACAGAAAATGAACTTGAAAATCAGACTGCCGCGGTGATCTGCCACTGCGACTACTGCCATTACACTTTCAATGCGGACGTTATTTCCTACTCCAAGTATCATATCCCTACCCGCTGCCCTGACTGTGGAAAAAAGGTGATACATACTCTGTCTGGCTCTTATCCAGCTGTAAGGGCGGCAACTGAGGAAGAAGTGGCTGACTACTACCGTATCCAGCGAGAGATTCTTGAAGAGATGGATGAGAATATAGCAGAAAAATGCTTGATAAATTCACCCGAACAGGTACAATATAAAAAGGTATAATCCCTGCACAAGGAAGTGAGAACAAATATGCTTGATGTTACAGATATTGAACAACTGCAGTTCACAACTGAAATGCAGATATTTGACAGAAAAAGCGCCCGGATCGATGCAAAATCCCTGGCAATCACCATTATTGCATTTGCGAACGCTGATGGCGGCGATATTGCAATCGGGCTGGAAGACAAAGGTGCTGTTACCGGCATTGACGGTCAGGAAGCCCACATCAATGAACTGCTTCGCGCACCATTTGATTATTGCTTTCCCTCTGTCAGTGTGGACACCTGCATCATGGATTGCGTGGATGAAAAAGGGAAGCCAAACCACATCCTCCTTATGCATGTTTACCCAAGTGCGCAGCTCCATGCAAACCAGGCGGATGAGGTATTCTACCGTGTAGGCGATAAATCCAAGAAAATGAACTTTGAGCAGCGCATCCGCCTGATGTACGCAAAGGGCGGACGTTATTTTGAAGATATCCCTGTCCGTGACGCCACTGTGGATGACATTGATCTGGATTTTGTCAGAGAATACACCGCTAAGATTGGTTATGGGAAAGGTCCTCTGGAATATCTGCGTGGTAACAAAGACTTCATTGTAACAAGAAATGGGCAGGAAGAAATCAGCGGCGCTGCGATCCTTCTCTTCGGCAAGAACCCACAACGCTTCTTTCAACGTGCGCGTGTACGCTTCATCCGGTATGAAGGAACCGAAGCCAGAGTTGGTACAGAAATGAATGTGATAAAAGACGTCATTTTTGAAGGAAAGGTTCTGGATATGGTCCGAAAGGCCACAGAATTTGTCAAAGGCCAGATCAGGGAACATACCTTTCTTGGACAGGATGGGCGATTTGTCACCATCCCTGAACTGCCGGAATTCTGCTGGACTGAGCTGATCGTGAACGCTATTGGACATCGCGATTACAGCATCGCCGGAACAGATATCCAAATAAAAATGTTTGATGACCACTTTGCTGTTGAAAGTCCCGGCACACTGCCTGGCCTTGTCCGGACGAATAATATCCGCGAAATCCATTTTTCACGGAATCCAAAGATTTTTGAATTCCTCCATGAATATGAGTATGTAAAGGAATTTGGGGAAGGTGTTGACCGTATGTACCGGGAAATGGAAGCCGCAGGATTGCCGGAACCAGAGTACCGCACTGTGGAATTTATGGTATATGCTACATTGAAAAACCATAAGTGGATGGAAGAACACAGAGCTTCCACAACTACTGCGTTACAAGATAGGGAACAAGTCAGGGAGCAAGATAGGGAGCAAGTTGCGGAACAAGATACCTCAAAAGAAACTCTTATTTTGAATTTCTGCACAGTTCCCCGCTCCAGAAAAGAAATTCAAGAGCATTTCGGGCTATCTGGACGACGACATTTTAATGAAGCATATTTAAAACCGCTTTTAGATTCCGGGCAACTGGTCATGACTATTCCCGACAAGCCTAACAGCCGGAATCAGAAATATGTAAGGGTAAGCAAGCCATAAAAAATCCCCTCTGCTGGCAGACACCATATCGTGTCCATACCAAGCAGAGGGGATTTATCTCAATCTTCCGCCAGTTCCATCACTAATCTCGCCCCAACCTTCAATCCTTCGATAAAGCTCTGTCGCTCATAAGCCGCACACAGTTCAAATACAATGTTCATGTACTCGTCTGCCTCTTCATCCGTTTCCATCAGCGAACGCAAGGTCTGATCCAGGGGATTAACTATTCTTTTGAATTCCGGCGTTTCCACTGAGTTAAATTCGGTATAGGCTTGATAGATCACCTCCAGCAGTGTGTCCATCTGGTTACATCCGTTTCTCACTTGCTCTCCGCAATTTGCTGTATGGGATTGTAGATAAGAGATAATTTGATTTATTATCTCTGCTGCATGTCCTGACCGGACACCCCAATTTCGGTTCTCACCAGATTGATTCTTGCCTGTGTGATTTCCACTGTCAAGCATTTTTGAAAATGTCTCAAAAAATCAAAAACATTAGCACCGTGTATTGAATGCGGTGCTTCTG
>CANQNT010000116.1 GCA_947625255.1 uncultured Acetatifactor sp.
ATATATAAATACTTTGACGAGGTCAATGAAGACCCGGTTGTATACCATTGGAAATATCGACTCGAAGAGATCGATCCTAGTGAAGTAGTAATCGTGGATACATTGCCTGTCAAAAAGTCGAGTTAATAAAAATCGTTTATACTAGTGATTGCGGAACTGCTTCAAAAAACTAAGCTAATCCGACTGTTCTATATCATCACGCCCCTGCTTTTGCTTGGCGATTTGGCTCTTGGTAAATATTCTCTGCTTTTATTCAACAGAGGGTTTCCTTATATAATTGTTAGGAATTGGTTGTTTGCGAGTATACCATATTTTACTATTGGAGTGTGGATTGCTGAACATTCGGACAAGTTGAGAGATTGTGCAACGAAGAAAAGCCTCATTATTACGATGGTGATTTCTTCTGCGACAACATTACTTGAAAGATTTGTGTTGGTTTCAAATGGACTGAATTCTACACGAGATCATTATCTGTCTACTACAATCCTTGCAATTTCGATATTCTTACTGTTTCTGTTCCATATAAAGCAGAGCGAAAACTTGATATCAAGAATCGGACACAGAGACTCTACATGGGTATATATTATTCATCCTATTCTTATCGTTATATTGACTGCAGTTGCGAACTGTTTTAGTGCTGAGTATGGATATAATCTTTTTCAAGCCCATAGTTGTATTTGCAGTGACAGTTTTGATAGTAGATATTGCAATTAGGCTTATGGAATATATAAAATGTAGAATTCAATAATGAATTAATAGGCGCAGGAATATCTCAGGAGGGTTTGCCGATGATAACATTACTGGACAAAACAAAAGTTTATGCTGGAAGACTGAAAGATCCAGAAAGACTAATAGCCAGTTCTTCAGGCGGAGCATTTACTGCTTTGTCGGATGTGTTTCTGGTAAAGGGATATGCTGTAGCTTGCGCGGTATATGACTACAATCAAAAGAAAGTTATTTATAAACTACTTACGTCTCCAGAAGAAAGAAATATGGCACGGGGATCAAAATATATACAAAGTCTACCCGGAAATATTTTTGCTGAGTGTAAGAGCTGGCTGGATCAAAATCCGGATAAAGAGCTGCTATTTGTCGGTTTGGGGTGCCAGGCGGAAGGCTTTCGTAAATTCGCAGAAATGAAGGGGATACGCAGTCGTGTATATATAGTTGATCTCATTTGTCACGGTTCTGCGAGTCCTTTGATATGGAGTCAATATGCACAGTCTCTGGAAGACAGATATGGCGGACAAATTGAGTTTTTGACTTTTAGAGATAAAAGAAAAGGGTGGCCAACTGCGGCAGTTGTGATCAATGGGAAAAGGATTCCAATTAAAAAATACATGAAAGTGTATTATAACCGATGCATAAGTCGTCCGTCCTGTCATGTGTGTCCTTTTGCCACTACTGAACGGCAAGTTGATATAACTATTGGCGACTTTTGGCACCTTGAAGAAAAAATACCTGATTTTTATGATGCCAATGGCACTTCTGTGATACTTTTACATACAAACCATGGATATGAACTTTTTGAAGAGATTATGAATTCCATGGATTATAGGGAATGTAATACAAGCGACTGCTGGCAGCTGAACCTGGAACATCCTACTCCTATGTTTGAGAATCGGAGTGCTTTTTGGAAAGATTATAAAGAACATGGAGCAAACTATATTATGAAGAAATATGGAACTACAACTCTAAGAGAGAAAATTATGTACAGAATTAAAAAACTCGAGGGGGGGGGGTACTTAATCGTAAGTAACTCCTGGATCCTTAATGACGCTGACTTCTCCGAAAGGAGGGCAGCGTAAATGAATCAGGAATTTCCTAAAACATATGCTTTAAGGCATATTGATGAAAGCGTAAGAATTGCATCTCAATCAGGAGGCGCCTTTACTGCTATATCAGATTGGATTCTTGATAGTAGCGGAATTATATATGGCTGCGCATTGAACGAAAGGTTCCTGGCGATTCATAAAAAGGCAGCCGATAGAGATTCCAGGGATTCCATGAGGGGTTCAAAATATATACAAAGCACATTGAATGATACATTTAAATCTGTCAAATTAGATTTGCTGTCGGGAAAGCAAGTTCTTTTTACCGGAACGTCCTGTCAGGTTGCAGGCTTAAAGAAGTATTTGGGAGAAGAATATAAAAAACTTCTATGTGTTGATATCGTGTGTCATGGTGTTCCGAGCCCTGCGGTATGGAAAAAGTATTTGGATTGGCAATGTGCAAAGAACAGTGCAGAATTGACCAGAGTTAACTTTCGTAACAAGTCAGATTTCGGATGGCATTCTCATTATGAAACATTGTACTTTAACAACGGAAGAGCTACCAGCAGTAAAATCTTTTCTACAATATTTTATAATCATGCTGCTTTGAGACCGTGTTGCTATGAGTGCCCGTTTAAGTCTACGATGCATTCCGGAGATATCACAATAGCAGATTATTGGGGCATTGAGAAAACTGAACCGGAACTTGACGATAATAAGGGCGTTTCACTTGTGCTGATAAATAGTGAAAAGGGAATTAAAGCATTTGAACAAATAAAAGGTCGGGTGGACTGGAAGAAAACCAAACTTGAAGACAGTATGCAGTCGCCTCTAGTTGGACCTTTCCCAAAGCCAGCGCATAGAGATCAGTTTTGGATGGACTTTGAGAATAAGAGCTTTGACTATATAGCTCAAAAATACGGAAGGGATAAACTAAAGTCAAGAATCAAAATACGGCTAATATTGTTAAAAAATAGAATTACAAAATTATTTAGTGCGAGGTGATTGTCGTGAAAGACCTGCCGGTGTTGTTTACCAGAAAAGAAGAATGCTGCGGCTGTACTGCATGCTATGCTATATGCCCTAAAGAAGCCATTTCTATGGTTGAAGATGAAGAGGGATTTGAATATCCACAGATAGATGAAAGTCAGTGCATTAGATGCCATATGTGTTTGAAAGTATGTCCATTTAAAGGATAGATCTTAGAGTTAAACATTGTCGAGGATGTTATTTCACCTGTACTGATACTGTATAGCTCTCAACTACTTTCCACTCTAACTTTGCCTTTTTACTGGCTTTCCGATTACGCCCTTGGCAAGGCGTACAGTTGCCTTGTATTTCTACTGTGTAAGCGATGCTGTTTTCCACGACTTTCTTTCTGGTGACCGATTTCATTTTACACCTCCAGGAGTTTGCAATTATTCGAGGTTTTGTCTGGTGTAGGTTAGATTTTAACTGATGGGTTTGCCGAATTCATTAGACATAGATAGAGAAAAAGATACCCGTAAAATACTTTACGAGAATAGAAATACTTAGCGCTGTGAGATATTAGTATACTACAAAACCTTTCAAAGTCAAGGGGTATGTTTCTTCAAATCTAAAAATATAAGTCATTTATGATAATGTCTTAATAAATCACAAGAGAAAATGTCTCAAGTGTGGTAAACTTACCTCTG
>CANQNT010000117.1 GCA_947625255.1 uncultured Acetatifactor sp.
TAAGAGCCCTGGAACGGCAAGCCCATTTTTTCCGCCACATAAGCGGCGGAAACAACTCCCGAATCACAAGCGAACGACATAACGCCATCCACTTTCAGTTTTCGCGCTACGGCAAGCACCGCTTCTTTGTCAGTGGTACTAACATTGTGGTACTCATCCGAATACCGGTGGGCAATGTTATTTGGTAGGTAGTCGCAGGTAATAACATATATCCCCAAGCCGTGCGCTTTTTTTATGACCGGCACGATATAGCTTGAACCGCCAAGTAGCAAAAGTTTTTTTCTCATAATATGAATTATCCTCTCATTATAAGCTTCTAAAACGTGTTATTTGATTCTGTGCTATTTACCGACTATGGTTTAGTGGGCGCAAAGGATCGTCTTTAAGAAATGGAAATTCTTCCAATTATACTGGCCACATATTACTTGGGTTTTATTTCCATTTAATAAATCTCTTAAATCGCCACAGAAAATTCTTGTGGCGCAGATAAAGACGATAAATAATGTCAGGAACTGGAATGAAGCCAAACAAATATGCCTTTTCAGCCCTCTGTGGCCCTAATAGCGTTGGTTCTAACACAGGGTCTAACACAATCTCTTCATGTATGCCACGCTTACCATACATTGCTTCCATGCCATATAAGAAGAAAGCACTGTGAGAAGAATATACAACATGCAATTTGTCACCTAAAAAGTACAACGCATCACAAATGCCACTCCGTACAGAATAAACACTATGGCATCTTGCCGCTAAAGAAATAGATTCATCCAAAGTTAAGGGGAAATACGCTGTACCTGCAATTGTATTTTTGGGTTCCTTAACGCATGATACCAAAAAATAACCCTGTTGTTTTAGACGTGTCACTTCACTTTTCCAGTATTGCATCGATATTCTAGGAAGATTAAATGATTCTGGAAAAAGAAGTATAGTATTGCTAAAATTAATTCGATCACCAAGTTTTTCTGCTGTTTCTTCAGATAGTGTAAATTCTGTGTATTTGGGAAGTTCAAAGCGAGTGTCCTCCGGCAGGAAGAAAAAGTCTTTTATCCAATCAAAAAAATTCCTTGAAGAACCCATTTGTAGCATTGGGAGATAATAATTGATTTGTTCTCGATGCGCGTAGGGATGGCAAATATACAACCTTCCTTTTTGAGGGTTAGGGGTCATCTCGCTAAGAGCATCAAGATTAGCCTTCGTCCAATCGGAAATTAGATAATTTTTTTCTTGATACATCTGCATAACAAATTCATGCTCTTTACGGATAACCAGATTAATTCTCGAATGATACATTGCTTCTAATGCCGATTTTAGCCCACAAACAGTCATTGTAAATCCAATACCACCATTGCATAAAAAGTAATACTCATCATCATTCAGGGAATTCACAATTGAATAGATTGTAGTATTGCTGTCATTGTCAGTAATGCTATTTTGCTCTTGTTCACCTGATTTTGAATAAACAGAAAAAAGCCTGGGGGAAGATTTTGACAGCTGCAGTCTAAACGAAATCTGGAGCTGACAATCTCTGAATATTTTGTCGGCAATACAGCCATTCGTTTCCTTGTTAAAGTCAATTGCATTAGCTAGAAAAGTGTTAAGAAAATCCAAAGGATGTTTGCTTGAGCAAATGCCAGTACCTGCCCGTTGGTAAACGCTCATTACCCGATCTATGTAGTAGTAGTCACCCTGAAGGAGCAAGTAATAGAATTGAGTAAAATCAAACAAAATACTTTCTTTGTATTTTATTTTATCTAAGTGAAGACATTCTGTACGAATCAATCGCGCCGATGGATAAGGAATATATCCGCCAGTATCAATTGGATCGAAATCATTTAAAGAAAAAATTGTTTTCTCATGGAGAATTTCAGCAGTACATGCATGGGCACCGTCTTCATATTCACGAGCATTCTCATCAAGTACTGCAAGCAAAGAATCATGTCCGCAAAAACTACATTTTGCGTTTCTTTCAAGGGCGGAAATCTGCATTTGTAGCTTTCTTTTATCGCACCAATAATCATCACATTCCAAAATAATGCAGTATTTTGTTATCACAGATTCGAATGCAGACCATATATTTGCCTGTGCTCCTCTGTTTTCTGGTGACAAATAAGCCGAGATTCTATTTGGGTACCGTTCAATATATTCTTTTATTATTTCTTGAGTTCCATCAGTAGATCCATCGTCGAAGATGTGTATGTCAATATCATATTCTGTTTCTTGTTCTAATACGGATTCAATAGCATGAGAAATATAAGGATAATGATTATATGAAATCAATAAGACCGTGCAAATGGCATCCATACTCTTCCTCCCAATCAGTATCAATAATTATCGCTTAGCACTAATTGTTCATCTATATCCGGTTGATCAAACATTTCTTTAAGACTGTAGATAAATAGGCTACTATACGATGGATAAAATACATGTAATCTATTACCTATTAAGTAGAGTGCATCACAAAATCCACTTCGGAGTGAGTAAACACCTTTACAAGAGTATCCCAAGGCAATAGCATCTTCCATCGGCAAATCCAAATAGTGCGTGCCTGAAATGCATCTTTCCCTATTAATTACATTAGAAATAACTGAAAAACCGTCCTGCTTTAAACGCTTTGCTAAATGTACCCAAAATATATCGGGGATTTGAATTGTGGATGTGGCTTCGGGTGAAAATAAAATAAGTTTCTCTATCGGCGCAATTTGTCTGCATTTGCGAAGTAATTCTTCAGACATCACAGGCAAAAACCTAGGAACATTAAATCTTGTATCTGCAGGAAGCTGAAGAAACTCCAAAAACCATGGAACAAAACGTTTTGTAGAGTATTGATCTCGAATTGGCTCAAAAAACGAATTCAGTTCTGTATGCACAAACGGATGAGCAACATAAATACATCCTCTGCGAGGTAATTTGCATTTATCACTCAAATGTCTTAGTTCTTCCAATTCTATCGTAGACAAATCAACCGTAGTATAATTAGTTATCGCATACATTTTCATCAAAAACTGGTGAGAACGTTTTATGATTAAATGAATCGGCCCCTGCCATTTCCTTTCCAGATCACCCAAGAAACCACAAATTAGCATTGTGTCGCCAACCCCAGCAGCACACAGGAAATAATAAGAATCTTTATCCAATTCAAAACCTACGTCAAATCTCTTTTTGCGTATTGAGCTCAATTTATCATCCCCATTCCAAGTATTATGTTCTCCAATCCAGCAGTACTTCTATTCCATCTACATCAAACACTGGGATATGGAAGCAATCATGAACCTTTTTACGTTCCTGATAAGCGTTGTCAATAAAGATTGCTTTAGACGGGTTTATGTAATTGCACTTCTCATCACAACGTCCTATTTCTATTACACGCTCAAATAGTGATTCTGGAATAGCAAA
>CANQNT010000118.1 GCA_947625255.1 uncultured Acetatifactor sp.
CGAAATGAAAATCCAATATCCGGAGTAATCTGTCGCGCTAAATAGTGTTCCAATGGCTCACCTTTTACATCTCTATGATAAGTAAATGATGTCCCAGTAAGTTCATGCGTATCGTTGTGAACGCCCCACACCAGATATGCATGTTCTTCACCATGCATTGCAGCTGCATTAGACAGTGCAGAAATATACTCGGCAATCCCTGTTTCGTTATACCAGTTCTCTTTAAATTCAAACCATTCTTCTTCGGCAGTATATGCTCTCAGCTCGTTAATTTTCTGTTCCAGCATGTCCATTCGTCGCACTCTCCTTTTATAATTGAGCATAAACCTATTCGCCCACTTTTATCCCCCACATACATTATAACATATGTGGGGGATAAAATGCTACAAAGTAAAATTCTCCACATATTCTGACACTGACAGTCGTATATAGTTCTTTCCAACCCATACGCCGTCAGCACTTCTTGAAACGTCTTTCCATTTGCAATTACCTGATTTCTCAATCTATCCTTTTTTCATCATATGCTTTCTGGATAACAGCAAGTCCTGGCTCTCCGGAAATACTGGACCGTTGGTAAAACTGAGTAAGAAACACAGATAATGGCGGATTTCAAGCTTTTCGCCTTGCCCGGAATATCCTGCCGTGACAAATCTGCCCAACGGTAATCAGCCTTTGAAAAACGTTCTATCTCATCAAGGCTGTATGCGTTATTCAGGATGGTTGTATTTGTCTTGATCTGTGCTTTCATGTATTCTTTCAAGATAGAAATCTCCTTTTAATTTAAGTGAAAAAGGGTATGGCGCTAACCATACCCTACTCTGGTTACCCAGAGAAACCTCGTCGGTCAAACTATCCTTTCATGCGCGACCTTGTCGGTCAAAAATACCTTTACATGAGTAAAAGAATATTTTCAGAGGTCTTTGAACCTCTGTTAATATTATACACAATTACATAGGAAAAACCAGTGCTTTTAAAAAAATTTTTATTAAATTTTGCTGCGCTGAAAAAGATATCAGAAAGCACAAAAATGATATCGCAACACTTGTTGCTACAAGCCTGAATGGAACGCTGCCAGCGTATTTTCCTATTAATTAGGGATAAAATAGTTTTGGAGATAGTGACAGGATGTGCTTTAGATGCTATAATATTTCCAAAATTTTTGTATTATAAAAGTTTTGGGAATAGAAGAGTATGCCATGCCGGTTCAACGGGAACGATATATTGATTTCCAGATGCGTCAGAAGGATAAGGATATTATCAAAATTATTACGGGACTCAGAAGAAGCGGAAAATCGGGCATTATGAGTTTCCGAGACCGCTCTTGACAATATAGGGAGTGAAGACACAGGGTATGGAACTGTCAGAACGGATATCCTACTGGATACAGATAAGGTAATAGAAGTAAAATGCAGCAGAGATAGTATGAAGTTAAAGAAACTGACAGAGGAAATTGAAGCGGACATTGTACATTATAGCGCTTCTCAAATATATTTTTTTGTGTATGATTAAGAGAAAATCATTAAGGACCCGCTTAATTTTAAAGAAACGTATGAAAAAATCATGAAAGAAAAAAAGATACATATTGTGATTCATCAGCCTAAAAAATTGTGACAACCCTAATGGCTAGAAAGTGAAATATTCGCATCACTTGGTACAATGTTGCCAGAAAATCTATCTATTGTCATGGGTATCGAAAGAAGAGAGGAACAAAGGAAAACGATATGGGAAAGACGATTTTATTTTCACCGGTTGGGGCACGGATCCAGTCTCCATCCACAATCCTGTCGCCATTGCCGGCAAACATCCACCTCAATGAGTTCCACTAGGAGTATGAGAAACGGGGAGGTCCCTGCATACGTTATGCAGATGCCATTGTATTGCTGGCAAAGAGTGAACGAGCTGCCAAAAGACTGCTGGGAACAAGCATGAAATATCTGGAAAGGACACTGAAACTGAAAGTGAACCAGGAGAAAAGCAGTGTGGTTAGCGTGTTTGCAATCCGAAATTTTAAGTTCTTTGGCGTTGCATTGGGAAAGAACGGGAAGGGCATATACGTTCGGGTTCACCCAAAGTCATGAGGAAAGTTTAAATCTACACTGATAGAAATCTCTTCCCGGAGACGCTGTTAGAGTATCAGACCATCGCTGGAAAGAATAAAAGTCTATGCGAGAGGCTGGCTAAACTATTACAAAACACACAATAAATATCCTGTATTTTTTCCGAAAAGGATAGGCAATAATGAATAGATATGATATAACATTATATATAGCAAAATATTAATTAAGACAGACAATACAACTATTAGATTACGGTTTCTGGAATGAGCTGATATCTACTTGAGTCTCCGAAAGTGGTTTTTAAAGAGTATCTGAGTTTACGAAGAATAATCGCATGATATATGAGCATTATGAGGCGAAGGGAGATATTATTCTGGAATTTTTTTCATAAGACAATGATAAGAAATTTAGCTTGCTGAACTGCATGATTGTCGCGAGCATAATGCGGATACTTTGTATATGTGTTTTCTTGCCAAGCATAATCAAATAGTAATTTTGGGGTAGTATCCATAACTTAATTGGCGAAAGATACTATGCGTGAACCACTTATGAGAACATTTAAAAATCTATTCGATTGATGATGATATCTGAGATTTCTTTGCTTAAGTAAAAACTTTCACAAAATGTATTCACCAAAAATGTTTAAATTGCGGAAAGGGGTGGAATGGTGACAAATTATAACCTGTATGAAGGGATGGATGTTTCGATACAGGACGATCTTTATTTTTTAAGAAAATTTTCCCGTTATTCACGCTCGGATGCTCCCAATTTGAATATAGTATATGAAAAGCCGGACAGTGCCATGTCTATGAAAATGAGAAAGGCATATGAACTGGATGAATTCATAGACTGTAGAAAAGAAGATATAGATATTGTACTGAGAATAAAAAAGAAAGCAACTGATCGCTTAAACTTTAAGGGGAAGGACCTTGGATGCAAAAAATATCGCTGTCCTTAAAATAATAATTTCAAGGTGCTTTGAATTGTTGAATATCATTTAGGAAAGGAGGGGCCCGATTATGAAAAAGAAACTTGTTAAGCCGGCTGATACCAGGAATAAAAATAAGATCAAACTTTATTCGACTGAGGGTAATTCGTGCGGAAATTCGCCCTACAGCGCAAGCTGCTCTTGCTAGTCAGTATATAATGCTTTATCATGAGTAGAGCACCCAGCTCATGATTTCCGGAGGATATGATGGGAAGAATTTATCTTACAATGTCATTAAGTTAACATCGAACAGCCTGAAATAGTTAGATTCTTTTTATAAGGTCTAACCATTTTTTTGTGTTT
>CANQNT010000119.1 GCA_947625255.1 uncultured Acetatifactor sp.
AATGTAAGCGTAAAATAAAGGAACGGATTGCGAGACTCCAGAGGATATGAGAGAATAGTACCAGAAAGTGGCGGCACATCCCGGGAAGAGCCGGGAAAACATGGCACAGTATCAAGGAGGTATCGCAATGACCGCAAGCGAATTAAAACACCAAGCAGCTCTGGCAAGGTGGAAAGAAAAGATCGCAGACTGCCGGGGCAGAGGGATGAGCGTAGAAAAATGGTGTGCTGAACAACGTGTATCAAAGACCACATACTACCGATGGGAACGGGAATTGTTTGGGAAAGTGCAGAAGCCGAAGGACGGTACTGCCCTCTCAGCTCCCGTACCCACTTTTGCGGAACTGCCGGCACCCGGTCAGGTATGCAGGCCATTCTTAGCCCCGGCTGAAATAGCAGCCAGAATCCGCATTGAGAATGTCGAAGTCGACCTCTACGCAGGGGCAGATCCCGGCATGGTACAGGCGCTGTGCAAAGCGCTGAAATCATGTTGAGCGATTTCAACGGAGCAGACAAGGTATACGTGGCCTGTGGGTATACGGATCTGCGAAAAGGGATAGACGGACTGGCGACCATAGTGCAGCAGCAGTTTCAGCTTGATCCGTTCACCAATACCCTGTTTCTGTTCTGCGGGCGGAGGCGGGACAGGATAAAGGCGCTCTACTGGGAGAAAGACGGTTTCATCCTGCTCTACAAGCGGTTGGAACAAGGGGCATACCAATGGCCAAGAAATGAATCTGAGGTTCGAAGCCTCTCTCCCCAGCAGTACCGATGGCTCATGGAAGGGCTGCGGATTGAGCAGCCGAAAGCACACCGTCCGGTGGTCGGACTGAGCATGATTTAGGCTGCAAGAAAGTGGCGAAACCCCTTGCTAACACTGGACTTTTCGGGTTTTTTGTGGTAGAATGAAAATATGAAAAGAAGCTTCGAAACGAGTGTAACTGCCATGGAAACAATCACCATTTTAAAGACTGAATACGATGCTTTGCGGGACCGGACTGAAAAGACATCCGGGTCCTCTTGTGGTGAAGGAACGATGACGATACCACGAGCGGAATACGAAAAGCTGCTACAGCTTGAGCAGAAGTATGCCGCACTCTCCAAACAGATGGAGTGGATGATGGAGCAAATGCGCCTGATGAACAAAAGGGCATTTGGGGCGTCCTCTGAGAAAAGCAAGGAGTCCGCATACGAGCAGTTAACCCTGTTCTTCAATGAAGTGGAATCGCAAATGGCTGACGTTCACTCAAAAGGGAAAACCACATCAGTAGCCGGTTACACCCGCAAGAAAAGGCCGGGTACGGCAGGGGAAGTATTGCCGGAAGGCATCCCGGAGGAAGTCATTGAGCACGGTTTGTCTGAAGAAGAGCGCCTCTGTCCTGCCTGCGGGACGGAGATGGAACCAATCGGCAAAGAAGAACGGCTGGAGTTGAAGTTCGTCCCTGCTCAGGCAATCCTTGTGAGGCATATCTATTACACTTACGCCTGTATGAACTGCAAAGAGAACGACATCGAGACCCCCATTCTCAAAACGCCGAGGGCAGCGCAGGTGCTGGCTGGGAGCTATGCAACGCCGGAAGCCATTGCCCACATCATGGTACAGAAGTATGTGATGGGAGCGCCGTTGTACCGGCAAGAGCAGGATTGGAACCGATCCGGGGTGCAAATTTCCCGACAGACCATGTCCAACTGGGTACTGGCCGCACAGGAAGCATGGCTGAAGCCAATCTACGAGGTGCTTCACCGAAAGCTGCTGGAACGGCAGGTGCTGCACGCCGATGAAACCACGCTGCAGGTTCTGCATGAGGATGGGAAAAAGGCGCAGACCAAGAGTTACATGTGGATGTACCGGACAGGCGGAGACGCAGAACATCCCATTGTACTGTATGAGTACCAGCCAAGCCGTGGCTCAGGACACCCGAAAGCGTTCCTGCAAGGATTTCACGGATATCTGCAGGTCGATGGATATTCCGGCTACCACGCATTGGAACCGGAGATACGGCTGGTTGGCTGTTGGGCGCATGCCCGGCGAAAGTTTGATGAGGCATTGAATGCCCTTCCGGAAAAGGACCGGGCAGGCTCCGCAGCCCTTGAAGGCCAGCAATACTGTACAAAGCTGTTTGCCATTGAGAGGGAGCTTGCCGATCTGACGCCGGAGGAGCGGTATGAACAGCGGCTGAAGCAGGAAAAGCCTGTTTTAGACGCTTTGTTGGCATGGGCGCAATCCAAAAGCGCCGCACC
This sequence comes from uncultured Acetatifactor sp., assembly GCA_947625255.1. Classification (GTDB taxonomy): domain Bacteria; phylum Bacillota; class Clostridia; order Lachnospirales; family Lachnospiraceae; genus Acetatifactor. Next base: position 2,241 of record CANQNT010000119.1, read on the forward strand.
GAAATCTGCTCTCGGCAAGGCGCTGTACTACCTAAAAGAGCAATGGCCGTATTTAATGCGCTACCTGGAGGACGGTCGGCTGGAGCTCTCCAACAATCGAGGGGAACGGAGCATTAAGCCCTTTGTGATTGGCCGGAAAAACTTCCTGTTTGCAAACACGCCCAATGGGGCGCAGGGCAGCGCAACGATTTACAGCATTGTTGAAACGGCGAAAGAGAATGGTCTTGACCCGTTCCGCTATCTATCCTACATTTTTTCTAAGGCGCCAGAGCTGAGTAAAGGCAATCCGAAATGGGCGGAGCAGTTTGTGCCGGAGGCAGTTCCTGTGTTTTGTAAAAGCCGGTAGAAAAACAGAATATCCAAGCCTGACCGGGAGCCTGCGATTGCAGGCTCTTTTTTTCGACGTTGTCCAACAAGCGGAACCGAATTTCCTGTAACGGAACCACACTTCCTCGTATCCTTGAAGCGAGGAGGTGATACCTATGACAACGGCGCTGTTAGACCACCGTAAATTTCGGTCTGCTTTGGCGCAGCAGGGATTCAAGCAGGAGGTCTTTGCTGAAATGGTCGGCATTACGGATCGGCATGTGCGGAATTTGTGCTGCAAGGATATTGACATCGCCTGTTCCCTGCTTTACAGAATCTGCACGATACTCCAAATTCCCATGCTGGAATTGCTGATCTGTGTGGAGGAATGAGCCTATGCGAAAGTGAGGAAAAGTGAATAGTATGAACGAAATTACATACGGCGTGGTGGAAGACCATTACCTTCTGTATGGGCGTGAGCGCATCTCATACGGTCTTGTTGTCTATGCGGATGCGGCTTCGGATGGCACGGCATCGATTCTTGCTTCGATACCGGATATTTCTTCCGACTATGCTGCTCTTGCTGCCCTGGCCGAACTTTGCAACCGGATGGGTTTATCCCTAATCCATCTTGATGACGTGGTTGAGGATTTCCTTGTTGACCTGGCCCTTTCTTAATCCCAAAACCGCAAAGCTTTCTGTTTTCACAGGTTGCTTTGCGGTTCCTTTTTTCTTTCCCTTTGACGCTTACC
>CANQNT010000120.1 GCA_947625255.1 uncultured Acetatifactor sp.
AAGGATGTTCCTGGTGGCCAGTCTGATCCGGAGTGTACTCATGTAATCTTGACCAAGAAAGAGTATGACCAGATTTACAGTGAGAAAGCAAAGGCGGAGCGAGAAGTCAGTAGTACAAAATATGAGGCTGAGAGGGCGATAAACGATGCAAGACGGGGAGCCCAGTATACGGCCCAACAAGCCGCCGCTGAGGCCCAGAAGAAGGTGGAGGCTATGGAGGTTGACCTGGCTGCTGAAAGGGCTGAGAGCGCCCATCAGCGGGCACTGAACGCCAATTTGATACGGATCGCCAAGGAGAGGGCCAATGCTGATAGAGAGCTGAGGCCCAAGAAGGAACATACGGGTTATATGATTGTTTTCTCAGAAGAAACCGATCATCAATATAAAGATGGGAATAGACATGTGAAAAGGGTGCTGCTCTGGAAAACGGTGATACAGAGTCCATATGCTGTAGATTTCCAAGAGGATATCATTCGCAAGCAAATTTTAGAGGAGATGCTTCAGGAGGATGAAGATGGGTGCCGGTTGATTGACAGGCTGGGTATCGATAGTATTTACAATAAAGGGTATGGCAGTATGATTGAAGATCGAAGGTGGTGTGCGGAACCTGGCAGCTTCAACATCATGCTGAAGCCGAAGTTTCGGGCGAATTTTAAAGCGGGTTACTGGGAGATTGTTTGCCTCCATACGAAACCTTTGGGAGTGATTCCAAAAGAGTTGAGAGCCCGTCAAAAATAGCCTGTCCAGAGGGCTTGAAAAGCCAGGCAGGGCAGGCTATAATAACAGCAAAAAATAGGGAAAAAAGTATTGATAATAAACGCCCCCCTAAGCCTATAAAACGTTACTCTTTTTCTCTCTCGGAAAGGGAGAAAGTCGGAGGGGAAAAGGGGGGTGTGCGGAGGCTGTGGGAATGTGGTAAACCCGTAGGGTTTTCCATCATTTCCACAGCCGGAGCGAGGGGGGAAAGGGGGAGGTGACTTTCTCTTTAAGGCCCCGAAGGGGCCGCTCTTTGGCTCCCCCTTTCCCCCCTGCCGCCCAAAGGGCGGCTCCCCCGTCCCCGCCGCAGCGGATTTTTTCTTTTTGCTTCTTTTTCTTTTTTGTAGGAGGTGTGTCTATGTCGAGTGAGTTCCGGGGTACTGTTGCTGAATATCAAGCCTTGTATATAGAGAAGAATGCCCATCTGGATCAGTTTTTAGAGCAGGTTACACCATACGAATTTTATCGGGAGATTTTCCCGGAGGGGTCTTTTGAGCGGAAGGGGCATTATGAGGACGGTCGGCCTAACGGTATCGCTGTTTCTCTACCTGGTAAGGGTGGCTCTGTTAATGGGATTGCTCTGGAGATTGAGGGGGACGGTAAGGCGAAGCGGTATATTATCACGGACGATCTGGAGAAGCTGGACGAGTTGATCGATACGGACTTTACCATTATGGCCCCTATTTCTTATTATGGAAGAAAGAGGTCTGGCAAGATGGCCCGGTTTCTTTATGCTCTGGCCTTTGACCTGGACGGGGTGGGGATGCCTCAGCTTCGGGATGTGCTGCATCAGATGAACAAAGATATTTTGCCCAAAGCCAGCTTTGTAGTGAACAGCGGGACGGGGTTGCACTTGTATTATATCCTGTCCGAGCCGGTTCCTATGTACCCGCAGAACCAGCATTATCTGAAGGAGCTGAAGTATTCCCTCACCAGGCAGATTTGGAACAGGTTTACGTCCTCCATTAAGCAGCCGCAGATGCAGGGGCTTATGCAGGGGTTCCGGGTGGTCGGCTCCTGGTCGAAGCTGGGCAAGGGATATCCTGTGGTGGCCTACCGGTTCGGTGGTCGGGTGGAGCTGGACGACCTTTTGGACTACATACCAGCATCGAACGGGGAGCGGCAGAAGTTGCAGGGGATTTTGAGAAAGACCACGATGCCGCTGGCCGAAGCAAAGGCGAAGTATCCAGATTGGTATGAGCGGCGGGTAGTGAAAGGGGAGCGGCGGGGCCGCTGGACGGTGAAAAGAGATCTCTATGATTGGTGGTTGCGCCGTATCCGGGATGAGATCCGGGTGGGCCACCGCTATCATGGGGTAATGACCCTGGCGATCTACGCCAAGAAGTGCGGTATCGAGGAGGACGAACTACGCCAGGATGCCTATTCCCTCCTTCTGCCTTATGATGAAATGAGTGTTGAGGAGGTCAACCGCTTCACCAGGGAGGATATAGAGGCTGCTCTCTCAATGTTCAACGAGGACTATGTGACGTTTCCCAGGGATGATATAGCAAGGCTTTCCGGGATGACCATGCCAGTCAATAAGAGAAATTGGCGAAAGCAAAAAGAACATTTAAGACGGGCGAGGGCGGTGCAGGATATTGACTATCCGAACCATGAGTGGGCTGGTCGCCCGTCTGCACAAAACCAGGTTTGGGAATGGCGGCAGCGGCACCCGGGTGGGCGTAAAGCTGACTGTCACCGAGATACTGGTCTTGACCCTAAGACCATACGAAAGTGGTGGGACTGTCCACCTACGCCGCTGCGGTTTGAGGATGACTATATGGCTGACGGCGGCTCTGGCCCAGGATGAACCAAGCTGATTTAGTATCACAATTATATAAAGAAAAAATCTTGATTTTTTCTTTATTTTGGCGTATATTATGGATGTGAAGGGAGTGTTGTATATGGCTCAGCCTGTGAATGTGAATTTTAAGTTGGATGCAGATGTGAAAAAGAGGATGGAGTGGGCTTGCTCTGAATTGGGGCTTTCCATGAGTGCTGCGTTTACAATTTTTGCGAAGAAGGTCGGCAGAGAGTGCCGTATTCCTTTTGAGGTTTCTGCTGATCCGTTTTACTCTGAAAGTAATATTCGCTATCTGGAACAGAAAAAGCGAGAGATTGATGAAGGAAAGGCGCATTTTGCGGAGCATGACTTGATAGAGGAGGCCGATTGATGCGTCTGGTGTGGGAAGATGATGCGTGGGAGGATTACCTTTACTGGCAGACGCAGGATAGGAAAATACTGAAGCGGGTCAATCTGCTTATTAAGGACATTCGTAGAAGTCCCTTTGACGGGATTGGGAAACCGGAGCCTTTGAAACATAATCTTAGTGGATGGTGGAGCAGGCGGATTGATGATACTGATCGGATTGTTTACTATGAGCGGGATGGGATTATCTATATAGTTTCTTGTTCACCAAAAACGGCCAGCGTTGATTTTGGTTTGATTGCTCCTAATGGCCGATTTTATCATATGGCGGGAAAGGATG
>CANQNT010000121.1 GCA_947625255.1 uncultured Acetatifactor sp.
AGATAATAACTAATTATCGATTATTCTAAGGCAATTCTTTAACGTATGTTATAAAAATTAACAAAGGTGGGGGTAGTATCAAGCAAAAAGAAAAAATGCAACATGGTATTCCATACTTCCCGAATGACCAACAGTTGATCCATGACAGGAAGGCAGTTCAAAAACATCTGTTTCGTTACAATCGGCTTCTTCCTGCACAACGAGACAAAAGGCAAGCACTCCTTAAAAAAATAATACCAAATATTGGCACGCGTTGTTCAATTTACCCTCCTTTTTCCTGCGACTATGGTTACAACATATACATTGGAGATAATTTTTTTGCTAATGTCGGCTGCGTAATGCTGGATGCATCTGAGATAAGAATTGGTAATAACGTCATGATTGGGCCGCACATTATAATTGCAGCAGCAAATCATCCCGTGAATTTTGATGTGCGAAATACCGGCCTGATATGCGGAAAACCAATCTTTATCTCAGATGATGTGTGGATTGGAGCAGGATGTATTATTAATCCAGGTGTGAAAATTGGCGAAAAAGCTGTGATTGGAGCGGGAAGCGTTGTGGTGCACGATATTCCATCTAATGTTATTGCTGCAGGGAACCCGTGTCGCATTATCAAAGAAATAACCTAATTGGCACAAGCTAAAGGGGGAGTTATTGGTGAGTACAAAACTATGTGTTGTTATTCCTGTATACAATGGGGAGCAGTACATTAAGCACTGCATCGACTCATTACAAAACCAGAGCCTAAAAGATATTCAAATTATTGTCGTAGATGATGGCTCTACGGATCAGACAGCACAAATTGTTACGCAGTGTGCAGAACAATCAAAAAATGTGCAATTGGTACAGCAGGGGAAAAATAAGGGTACTGGCTCTGCTAGAAATTTAGGATTGGAACATTCCCAAGGAAAATACATCGCATTCCTTGATGTAGATGATTGGATGGACATGGACGGTTATCTGGAAATGACAGCCTCTTTGGATGAAAGCGGTTCGGATATTGGCATCTGTAACGTCTATACTGAGTACGGAAATTATATACGCTCTGAAATTCGCTATCAGTATCGCCACAGCAATACAATTACAGGAAGATTTGCTTTACGATTGCTTTGCAGAACCGAAGCCTATGATAGTTACATAAGTCCTAGAGTTGGCAACAAAGTTTTTCGTGCTGATTTTCTTAAGCGGTATGGTATTATTTTTCCTGCTCAGTCAATATGGGAGGATGATATGTTTACCTTCCTGACCTTTTACTATGCACAAAACATCGATTTGATTCCTACAGTTGCGGAACACTATTTTCAAAGGGAATCCTCCGCCATGCACTCCTTTACACGCAACCACATTGATTGTCTGATTACTATGTTAAGAAAACTAAAGCAAGTGTTAATCTCTGAAGAAAATGGATTTCAATGTGAAATGGAATACTATGCCCTTCTAGATCGTAGCCTTAATACATTGTTCGACAGTATTTTCTCCAACGAGCAAAGTATCTCGGCGCAAAGAGCTTATATCGGTTATTTACTAGAGCAACTTTTGCAATTGTTTACTATCAGTGATCTGATGGAGCATATTGACCCAAAGCGTCTATGGCGCTTATGGACATAAGGCGCCTTTGCAAAAACTGCAGTTTCATTTCCAACGGAATGCATTTTGCCACATTATAAAGGAACGTTTTCCGCTATGTATTTTGCGTATTTTTGAGCAAATTTTCCTCTTTGACATCCGTCAGGAGAATGATCTAATCGAATTATAGCATTTTGTGCGTGGCGAAACACGGAATACATCTTGCTCTCAATAAGATCTTGTTCATGAGCTATGAGCCACTCTTCGATAGATGCTAAGCCAACATCATAATTTAGTTTTCCAAGTGCTTCCATAATGCTGACGGCTGTATAATAGTTTTCCTCGGAGAGTAATTGCCTACACAATGCGTTTCCTGCACTATGTAGCTGCTTCTCCCCAATGATGTCTGCCATGTGTTCCCTAATATGGCAGTCGTTCGAGAAAAGCGCATTTGTAATTGCGCGATTGATCTCCTCAACGTCACTAGTCAAAAGCAACGCCTCTAATTTGTATCGATTTAGATCAATTGAGGCCGCCTTTGATTTTGAAAAATATCCAATTATCCAGGGAAGAACAATTGTAAGCATCTTTCGCTTTTCAGCAAGGGCGACTACCATGTCCGCTTGATAGCTACTGATTTCTGAATAAGGTAAATTATGCTGGGCAAAAAAACTTCCCAGGTAGATAGAAACATGAAGTTCTGCTACTGCTAGGGAACTACATGAAATCAATAGTTCGGAATATAGTTTCAGCACTCCCGGAAGCAGTTCCATTCTTCTATTATCAATGATTCTATGCACCATAGCAACATAGCGATCCAAAGCAGTTTCAACATTTTTATCAGCCACATCAGTCTCTCTAAAATTGAGTATTGACGTAAGAGTAATAATATCATCCCCCATATTGTTATGGAGGTAATTTACAAACTCATCCTGATTGTCATGAACAAGACTAATGATGCCATGGACATTAAGCGCTTCGTGAAATTCGCTATACCGCTGATTTGCCGAAATAAAATTCCTAATGATTGCAACAAGTTGCTTTAAATTATGTGGGGAATATTCGCAGTACTGGAGATGCTTAATATCAAACGGAGCAATAGTATCTTTTTGCTTGATTAGAAGCACATTCTGTGAATCCTTAAAGGTATGTGTGATGCCTAATTCATAAAAAACATTTGGATTACACCCAGTTAAGTCAACAATAATATACTGAGCTTTCAAAATCTCAATAAGAATTTTGTTGATAATGGGCTTGGAACCAGTAATTTCATCCACTCGGTTACAAACATATCCATTTGCCATTAGATTATCCTTTACTGTCCCGTAAATAAGATCAAAGGACTCACTAAAGGGCATCAGGAAAAAACAGCGATTTTTTTCTATTGGTATTTTAGCTGCACGAAATTGCTTTGGATAAATCATGTAGTCATAATTCATGAGTTATTCCCCCAAATAACAAATTCAGATGATGTCTAGTATTGCTAAAATGTCATCTTAGAATAATCGATAATTAGTTATTATCTGCTGTCAGTTTACAACATTTTCCCCAAAATTTCAACACCGAATATGA
>CANQNT010000122.1 GCA_947625255.1 uncultured Acetatifactor sp.
CGCATATTTCCGAGATTTTTTAGGAATCGAAGCAAAAATGGAACTTTTAGTGGAACTCATACGCAGAGTTCACAATATTACAGTGTCAAAGATTCAGATTATGCTGCTGCAGAAAAGAAACTCGTAGATATTAGAAATACGGTTAAGACTAAGTTGGGATTGGAGTGATACATATATGAATATCATTTTGCTGTCTGGAGGAAGTGGAAAGCGCCTGTGGCCGCTCTCCAATGATATTCGCAGTAAGCAGTTTATCAAACTCTTCAAGAATGGAGAAGAATACGAGTCGATGGTACAGCGGGTCTACAGGCAGATTACCGATGTGGATCCAGTAGCAAAAGTCACAATTGCGACCAGCAAGTCTCAGGCGAGCGCCATTAAAAATCAGCTTGGGGACAGTGTGGCAATCTGTGTTGAACCGTGCAGACGAGATACTTTCCCAGCTATTGTTCTTGCTGCAGCATATCTTCACGATGAGCTTGGCGTGGATGAAAATGAGGCAGTTGTGGTCTGCCCGGTAGATCCCTATGTGGATCCTACATATTACAAGGCAGTAAAGCATCTTCAAGAACTGGCAGAGCAGGGTGGAGCGAACCTCACGCTCATGGGGGTCGAGCCGACATATCCCAGCGAGAAATATGGATACATTATTCCTGAAAGCGGGGAAGAAGTCAGTCCGGTATCTGCCTTTAAGGAAAAACCGGATGTTAAAACTGCGAAGGATTACATACAGCAGAAAGCTCTCTGGAACGCCGGGATATTTGCATTCAAAATTGGGTACCTGCTAGGAAAAGCGCATGAGATGATTCAGTTTGAGGATTATCGTGACCTTTTCAACAAGTACGACACACTGACGAAGATCAGCTTTGACTATGCCGTTGTCGAGAAAGAGAATTCCATCCAGGTTTTGCGATATGGAGGGTCTTGGAAGGATGTTGGCACATGGAACACGATGGCCGAAGTCATGGCTGACGCAGCTAAAGGGAAAGTTATCCTTGATGAAACCTGTGAGGGCACCAATGTTGTTAATGAGTTGAATATCCCAATCCTCTGCATGGGCTGCAGGGACATGATCATTGCTGCCAGCGGTGACGGAATTCTGATCTCAGACAAAGAGCGCAGCGGCTATATGAAGCCATATGTGGAGAAGATTGAGACGGAAGCCATGTATGCTGAGAAGTCATGGGGGACATACACTGTCATCGATGTGCAGCCCGGCTCTATGACGGTGAAGGTCTCCATGAAAGCAGGGGAGCATATGAGCTACCATATGCACAACTACCGGGAAGAGGTCTGGACGGTTGTTTCCGGTAAGGGCAAGGCAATCGTAGACGGGATGGAGCAGATTCTTCGTAACGGGGATGTGATCACTATTGCCGCAGGCTGCAAGCACATGGTAGAGGCTCTCACTCCGCTCGATATTGTCGAAGTACAACTGGGAGACGAGATCAGCGTCAGCGATAAAATCAAATTTGACTTGGAGTAGACCGATGGAGATTTTTAAGCTTTCGCCGGCTGGAAAAGACTATCTTTGGGGCGGCACGAGACTTAAAAATGAATACAGCAAAAGCATTGACATGAAGCCGTTAGCGGAGACGTGGGAATGCTCTGTTCACCCTGATGGGCCGAGTACTATAGCCGCCGGGACTTTCAAAGGCATGACACTTGCTGAGGTTCTAAATCTTTATCCGGAGTACCTTGGTAACAAAGTCCCAAACGGTACACTTCCGATTCTGGTCAAGTTCATCGATGCGAAACAGGATCTATCTATCCAGGTGCATCCGGGTGATGCCTATGCCATGGAGCATGAGCACCAGAACGGAAAGACTGAGATGTGGTATGTGATTGATGCAGAAGAAGGGGCCAGCCTGATCTATGGCTTCCGGCATAGGGTCACGGAGCAGATTCTTAAAAATGCAGTGATAACAGATACACTGGACAAACACTTACAGAAGGTGGAGGTTCACAGTGGAGATGTCTACTACGTTCCTGCGGGCACCGTGCATGGTATCGGGAAAGGAATCCTGCTGGCTGAGATCCAAGAGAGCTCGAATGTGACCTACCGCGTCTATGACTACAAACGCGTGGGCAAAGACGGAAAGACGAGAGAGCTTCATTTTGACAAGGCAGTCCAAGTCATGGACATGAACCCCGCCCCAGACGTCAAACAGACTCCGCGAATGGTACGCTACTATCCGGGCGGATCAAGGGAATTGCTCTGCCGGTGCAAGTACTTTGAATCAGAGCGAATTCAAGCTACAAAGGGCTTTACTTTTTCAGTTACAGATTATTCGTTTCAAGTGCTCATGTGTTTGGATGGTTACGGGCAGGTAGAAACAATGGACGCGGATCTGAAACCGATACGATTTGTAAAAGGGGAGACTATGTTTTTACCAGCTGGGATTGGGAGATGCCTTGTAATTGGAGATACGGTGCTATTGAAGATCAGATGCTAAAGAGGCTGATTAGTGAACATAGGCAATTGTTATTTCATCTGGACTGATATGATATGGCTCTCAACTACTTTCCGTTCAAACTTTGCCTTTTTACTGGCTTTCCGATTACACCCTTGGCAAGGAGTGCAGCTGCATTGCAATTCTACAGTGAAAATGATGCTGTTTTCCACAACTTTCTTTTTTGTGATCGATTCCATTTCGCACCTCCAGGAGTTTGTAATTATTCGAGGTTTTGTCTGGTGGTAGTTTAGAATTTAACTGATGGGTTTGCCGAATTCATTAGACATAGATAGAGAAAAAGATACCCGTAAAATACTTTATGAGAATAGAAATACTTAACATGTGAACTCTGCGTATGAGTTCCACTAAAAGTTCCATTTTTGCTTCGATTCCTAAAAAATCTCGGAAATATGCGGC
>CANQNT010000123.1 GCA_947625255.1 uncultured Acetatifactor sp.
GGTTTTTCCCGAAAAATCTCAGAGGAAGAATTCCTGTGCCGGGCAAAAAGCGGAACCATCTGTGAGGTGTTGAACCGGGTACCGGTAAGCCGGGGAAATGTGTTCTATATATTACCCGGTACTATCCATGCGATTGGGGCGGGGATCATTATCGCAGAAATCCAACAGAACTCCAACACCACTTTCCGCGTGTATGACTATCAGCGAAAAGATAGTAACGGTGATTTGCGCCCCCTCCACCTGGAGCGGGCGGCGGAAGTCCTCTCCTATGTGCCTATCGTTCCGGAGGAGAGCCGCGCTAACAGCGGTGCCATCTTCCCGAATTTCTCGATGACGGAAATGTTCTCTTGTAACCATTTCCGTGCCTATCGGATAGATGTGCGCACAAGTGTGGATTTGCGGTGTGACGGTCAGTCCTTCCAGCATCTCCTGTGCGTGGAGGGAAGCGGTGCGATCTGCACGAACGAAAAGACATATCCGCTACGTCGAGGGGATTCTTTTTTCCTCCCGGCGGCGATGGGAGACTACCGGCTGGGGGGAGTATGCCGGGTCCTGCTCTCCCGAATATGAGAGGGAAATTGGTATGAAGAGAACAGTTCTCATTATGGCGGGCGGCCGGGGAGAGCGATTTTGGCCCAAAAGCCGGAAAAACAGGCCCAAGCAATTTCTGTCCCTTACGGATGACGGGAAGACCATGATCCAGCTGACAGTGGACCGCATCCGGCAGCTGGTGGATATAGAGGATGTGTATATTGCCACCGACCGGGCCTATAAGGCCTTGGTGCAGGAACAGCTGCCCGAGATTCCGGAGGAGAACATCCTGTGTGAGCCGGTGGGCCGCAATACAGCTCCCTGCGTCGGGCTGGGCGCGGTGCATATGGCCAAAAAGTATGGCGATGCGGTGATGATCGTATTGCCATCCGACCAGCTGATAAAGTACAACGCCATTTTTCTCACCGCTCTGGATGACGCCTGCGCGGTCGCAGAGCAGGGAGACTATCTCGTTACTTTAGGTATCACCCCGGATCGCCCGGAGACGGGATACGGGTATATCAAATTTCTGCCGGACAGGCCCTTGGACCGGGCCTTTGCAGTAGAACGGTTTGTGGAGAAACCAGACCTGGAAACAGCCAAAAGTTATTTGGCTGCGGAGCAATACTTGTGGAACAGTGGCATGTTCGTCTGGAAGGTGTCCACTATTTTGGCGAATATAAAGCGATATTTGCCGGAAACATATGCGGGACTACAGCGGATCCGGGAGGCTATCGGAACAGCTGAGGAGCAGACAGTCATGGAGCGTGTGTTCCTTGGGTTTCAGACCGTGTCGATCGACTACGGTGTGATGGAGAAAGCAGAGAGCATTTACACCATCCTCGGCTCTTTTGGATGGGACGATGTAGGGTCATGGCCGGCAGTCGAGCGGCTGCAGACTTCCAACGAGTTTGGAAATGTAGTGAACGGAAACGCAGTGACAGTGGATACTTGGCGTACCGTCATCCAGGGCGGGGAAAAGCTGATTGCCGCTGTGGGCCTGGAGGACATGATTGTGGTGGACACCCCGGATGCCTTGCTGATTTGTAAAAAGGAACATGCGGGGGATATCAGAAAAGTGCTGGAAAATCTGCGAATCTGCAACTGCACCGAGTATTTATAGGAAAGAATGACGAGTATGAAACGAGCACTTATTACCGGCATTACAGGCCAGGACGGCTCTTTCCTGGCAGAACTGCTGCTGGAGAAAGGCTATGAGGTCCATGGCATAGTGCGTCGTGCATCGATCTCCCACACAGCGCGGATCGACCATATCATAAAGCGAATCTGGCTTCACACAGGTGATCTTTCCGATTTCAGTTCCATCGTTCGGATTATAGGAGAGGTACGGCCGGATGAAGTTTATAATCTGGCGGCACAGAGCCACGTACAGGTAAGCTTTGATGCGCCGGAATACACCGGCGATGTGAACGCACTGGGTGTACTTCGCATTCTGGAAGCGATCCATATGCTTGGTATGGACAGGACCTGCCGTGTTTATCAGGCATCCACATCGGAGCTGTACGGAAAAGTGCAGGAGATGCCACAACGGGAGACCACGCCGTTTCATCCATACAGTCCCTATGCCATCGCTAAGCAGTTCGGTTACTGGATGGTGCAGGAGTACCGGGAAGCCTACGGCATGTTTGCGGTGAATGGAATCCTGTTCAACCACGAGTCGGAGCGGCGAGGAGAAAACTTCGTCACCCGCAAGATAACCAGGGCTGCCGGGCGTATCGCGTGCGGTCTCCAGGACAAGCTCCAGCTGGGGAATTTGAACAGCAGGCGGGACTGGGGATATGCCAAGGACTACGTGGAGTGCATGTGGAGAATGCTGCAGCACCGTGTACCGGAGGATTTTGTGATCGCCACCGGAGTGCAGCACACGGTGCGGGAATTTACAAGCATGGCTTTTGCTCATGATGGGATAGAGTTGGAGTGGCAGGGCAGTGGTTTAGAGGAAAAGGGCATTGACATGCGCACAGGAAGAGTGCTGGTAGAGGTGAATCCGGCATGGTTCCGCCCAACCGATGTGGACAACCTGATGGGTGACCCTTCCAAGGCGAAGACGGTGCTGGGCTGGGACCCGCAGAAAACCAGTTGTGAGGAGCTTTGCGCGATTATGGCAGAACATGATCTCAGGCTGGCAAGGTTGGAAATGACTGCGAATAAGCCATAAGGAAGCCATCCAATCGAGATATTTTTCTCGGATTGCTTTGGAGGGCTGGTGGGGCAGATCTGCAACATCAACAGGCGTTAGGGATGAACTCTATGCTGAAAAAGCTGAAGCAGTATCACTT
>CANQNT010000124.1 GCA_947625255.1 uncultured Acetatifactor sp.
CCAATGGCCGCCTGCATATCCGTCACCTTCAGGTTATACCCGAAGTGGCTGTACACATACTTGTGGTCATATCCAGCAGGGAGCGTTCCATGCTGCCCGTCAAACCGGTGGCCGCACATATTGTCATGCCCAGAGGGACACATACAGTCCCGTCCCCAGTCCCGGAAGGACAGGACCAGACGGTGGAGCAACGGGTTATTGGTATAGACACAGCCACCTTCGCCCATAGTCATGTGGTGGGGCGGGTAGAAGCTGCTTGTGCCGATATCTCCCCAAGTACCAGTGAACCGGGTTTCCCCACCAATGGTATAGGTACTGCCCAGAGCGTCACAGTTATCCTCCACCAGCCAAAGATTATGTTTGTCGCAGAACGTCTTGACCGCTGCCAAATCGAAGGGGTTCCCCAGCGTGTGAGCGATCATCACCGCTTTTGTTTTGTCACTCAGGGCGTCTTCGAGCCGTGCGACATCAATGTTATACTGCGGAATGGTCACATCCACGAATACCGGAACCGCACCGTATTGGATAATCGGCGTCACGGTAGTCGGGAACCCGCAGGCCACCGTGATGACTTCATCCCCACGGCGGATTTGTCGCTCACCCAATTCCGGGGCTGTGAGCACGGAAAAGGCGAGCAAATTGGCAGACGAACCGCTATTCACCAAGCAGGCGTATTTGACGCCGAGCCATTTGGCAAAATCATCTTCAAATTTCTCCGCGAATCGGCCGGTGGTCAGCCAGAAGTCCAACATCGCCTCGGTCAACCCGCGCATTTCCTTATCATCGAACACGCGGCCCGCATAGGGAATCCGGTCGCCGGGTTCAAAAGGCTTTTTGTTTTCTTTAAAGCGGCGGTAGTAAACGGACACAGCATCCAGTATCTCCCGCCGCGCTTCCGGCTCGTTTACCCAGCTATAGTCCATTAATCATCCGCCTCCAAATACTCTGCGATCTGACGGTCCATCTCAGCAGGGATATTGCCCCCGGACAACCAAACCCGCGTCCATTCCGCTGTTTTCTGCACAGCTTTCTCAATATCCCACCGCGGTTTCCATCCGAATACACTTCTAAGCTTTGAACAATCCAATTTCAGAAAGTTATCTTCGTGGGGAGCGTTAGGCTCGGTCTGGCTCACCCAAGAAAAACCATCACCCCACTGCGCTCGAAACAGTTCCACCAGTTTCCCGGTACTGACGCAACCCATTTCATCCGGCCCGACGTTATACCAGCCAGCCAGAGACGGTTCCTCACACTGCCGGGCGGCGACCATCAGATACGTCGTTACAGGTTCCAATACATGCTCATATGGCCGGACAGAGTGTGGATTTCGGACAACCAGTGGCCTGCCCGTCATAACGGAACGCACACAGTCGGGAATGATCCGGTCATGGGCAAAATCGCCACCACCAATGACATTACCAGCTCTTACGGTGGAGACCGCTACGGTTCCTTTCGTGAAGAAGCTATTTTTATAACTGTGTGTCACCAGTTCTGAGCAGGATTTTGAGTTCGAATATGGATCGTACCCATCCAGCGGATCATCCTCACGATAACCCCAGACCCATTCATGATTTTTGTATACTTTGTCTGTGGTCACGTTGAGAAAGCTCTTTACACATTTGCTCTGACGCACACACTCCAGGATGTTCACTGTACCCATGACATTGGTTTCGTAGGTATACCTTGGATCCCTGTAACTGTCCCGAACAATAGGCTGGGCTGCAAGATGCAGCACAATGTCCGGTTGGGCTTCATGAAACGCAGTATATAATGCTGTCAGGTCGCGGATATCACCGATAATAGATGTCACCTGTCCGTCTAACCCCGCTAAGGAATATAAGTTTGGCTGGGTGGGTGGCGTAAGGCTGTATCCGGTAACAGTCGCCCCCGCCCCCACCAGGACCCGACACAGCCACGAACCTTTGAATCCTGTATGGCCAGTTACAAAAACTCTTTTGCCTTTGTAAAAATCTATGTCCAGACATCCCATCTCAATTCTCCCACACCTTCCACGGAGCTTGTCCGCTGGCCCACATTTTTTCCAACAAATCTTTTTCCCGTCCTGTGTCCATACACTGCCAGAAGCCACGGTGCATATAACTCATCAACTCACCTTCCTCTGCCAGCGCCTCCAGCGGCCCACGTTCAAAAACGCAGAAATCACCGTCAAGGTAATCGAATATCTCCGGGTTCAGCACCATAAAACCAGCATTGATAGAAGCACCATCCGTAAGGTTCTTCTCTCGAAAAGATTTGACGGCATTGTCTCCGCCAATGTCCAATACGCCCTTCTGCTGCTCCATATGTACTGCGGTCAGTGTTGCAATTTTTCCATGGGATTGATGAAATTTCACCAACTCCGAAATGTTTACATCACAAACGCCGTCGCCGTAGGTCATCATAAATGGCTCGTCCCCGATATACGGCTGCACACGCTTGATTCGCCCGCCGGTCATGGTTCCAAGGCCCGTATCCACTACTGTCACCTTCCATGGTTCAGCGGAGTTGTGATGTACAATCATCTCATTTTTACCGTTTGAACAGTCAAATGTTACATCCGAGCGGAATAAAAAGTAGTTGGCAAAATACTCCTTGATGATATGCTGTTTGTAGCCCGCGCAGATGATAAAATCGTTGTAGCCGTAATGACTGTACAACTTCATGATATGCCATATGATTGGCATCCCGCCCAACTCGATCATAGGCTTGGGCTTAAACTGACTTTCTTCCGATATCCG
>CANQNT010000125.1 GCA_947625255.1 uncultured Acetatifactor sp.
CAAGCCTGCACACCACATAGGAGCATCACGCCTAAAGTGGCTTCTTATTAGCAAAGTGCTAAACCCCCGACCGGCGATCACCGGCCAAGACGCTCTGGGCCTAATTACTATTTATCCTCGCCCAGACGAGCTTTCCTGTCCCGCAGCTCCCGGCCAACCTGTCCACAGCCGTTCACCGTCTATCACTCTCCCTCCTGTTGTACTGGTCGGTTTTTCCCGGCAAAAAGGTAAATCTTTCCTGCAATCTCATCTTACCATAGAAATGTGCGGTTGTCAACATATTCTTAAAAATAACCGTATAACGGTTTACCCGTTCATTATATAAACGGATAAACCATTATAATATTGTCTTGATGCACATCTACATGTATGATATAATACTACAAACCATGTTGGGGGTACATATTATGAAAAAAAACTACTTAATCCCTCTTCTCCTCTGTTTTTTTCTTTCTTCTTGTTCACTGAAAAACATCTCAAGCGATTCAAGTAGCGATATCTCATCATTGCCATCATCCTCGACCTCTTCTATGGGTACTTCATCGGCTACTACACCAACTGAACCCCCTTTGACAGAGTTTTCATCCTCCATCGTCGTCCCTTCTTTTCTCACGGAGGAACAGCAAAATTTGTATCGACAAGCGCATTGCGTTTATGAACATATGTTCGGTGGCGAAACGACTGCAATAGATACCTTTGTATCAGATAACTCTTCTGCACAAAACTCCGAACAATATGACGAAGCTGAACTTGATGGCTATACATATCTACTCGCTAAAGGAAAATATCGCCAATGGGATGATTTCAATTCCATGATACATCAACTCTTCACTGACACTTTTTGGGACACTCATAATAACATCCTCGGTGACGATCAAAACGTTCCCATATATAGAAATGTAAATGGCCGCCTTGGAATTGTAGAATTATCTCGTGGTTCTGGTTATTATTACAACGAAAATTTTCCAGATGAGTTTCGCCTGGATAGCAAAACTGAGGATACAATTATTTTTACTCTTATTGGTCACTATTCTCCAATCTGGCCAACAGAAGGTGAAAGCTCTGAGGAACGTGATGCTCGAAGAAAACAAAGATACGAATATACGATAGAATTTCCGATAAAAATGATCCTATCTGATGATGGCTGGAAGTTTGATGAATTTCACACCGCATTAGCAGATGAAAATGTTGAAGAGGGCACGTGATTTTCAACGTGCCCTCTTCAACATTATAGCATTATGTTTTCTCTTTAATGACTATCCTATTGTACTCCAGATTTGACTTTATTCCAGATACCCCACTAATCCTTTACGTAAGAGTTCATTTATTGTTTCTGTCAGATTCTTTTCCTCTTCTAGTGCCATTCTTCGCAATGCCTTATCTAAATCACGATCCAAAAAGTACGCCCGCTGCACACGGTCCCTATTTCTTGCTTTTGTCATTTCCTGCACTGGAGCATCTTTATCTGGCCCCCGGCCAGCTCCAATGATACTCTTAAATGCTGATTCCTTGTCAAACTTTGCTTTTCCAGCCATCACGCATCTACTCCTTTCAAAAATTCCTCAATAAATGCTCTGTAATCATCGGCCACGGTAGACTTCCCTGCATAGTTAAATATATCTGCTTTGTTGGCCTGAGCCTCCTCCACTACTACACCTGCCCGAATATAGGTCTGATAAATCGGCGCCGATATGTACTCACTCAACTGCTCCGTCAGCTCTTTGATCTGCCGGCTGATATTGGCCCTGGGATTGAACCTAGTAAATAGAATACCCCGTATCCTTACACCGGGGTTACAATACTTCTGGACGCTGCCAACAGTCTCATTGAGTTGTGAAATTCCCGCTGTAGCAAAAATCCCCGCTGTAGTTGGTATCAAGATATCAGTTGCGCAAGTAAAAGCGTTCACCGTCAGCACTCCCAGCGAGGGCGGCGTGTCGATCACGATGAAGTCATAGTCACCAGCGACCGGAACAACGGCCTCCTTCAGCCGGTGCTCTTTCCCGGTCTGGGACAGTTCCTGCTCAGCTCCAGCCAGCATGATATTGGCTGGCACAACATCATAACCGCCCTTTGCGTGCTGCATTGCCTCCTTGATCGTAACTCCCCGCTTCATCACCTCATAGATCGTAGGTACATTGTAGCTCTCCACGCCGCAGGCCGTTGAGAAATTACCCTGGGGATCGAGATCGATTCCCAGCACCTTATACCCTTTCCCGGCCAGTCCTGCAACAAGAGCCTGGGCCGTGGTGGTCTTGCCCACGCCACCCTTTTGATTGGCCACCGCTACAATCACATTCTTCACGCTCCTTTTCTATAAATCTACAAAAATATTTTTCTGTGTATCTATATTTTTATTTTACTACAATTATACAAATCTATCAATATAGAAAACAAGAATCCTATAAAAATATTTTACTGTATTTCTATATTTATAGATTCATATAAAAATACATCCCCGACCATATATGTGGCCGGGGAATCTTTTATATCTTCACGAACAACCCAATAGGACATACGTCCTCAAAACCAGGCGTTGAGATATACCAGCAGCCGGGGCCAGTCGGCTCCCATCTCATCTCCAGGGTGATGTCATGCCACCCATCCGGGAA
>CANQNT010000126.1 GCA_947625255.1 uncultured Acetatifactor sp.
TAACTTAATTCTACCAAACGGCATAGACCATGTCTATCTTTATGAAATTGAATTTGCGAAACTAATTATACGTCATCGTTCGGTCTTTGGAACAGACGGAAACGGGATATGAAGCGACAGTGGAAGGGACAGAAGAATATGATGTAGAGATAGAAATCAGGGACGGCCGGATTTATGATATGTATTGCAGCTGCCCCTATGCAGAGGACGGAAATTACTGCAAACATATGGCTGCTGTACTTTATGTGATCACAGAGGAAAGCGATGATTTTGCTCCGGCAGAAAATGTGCCGGAAAAACAGGAGCAGGACAGAGCCGAACTGGAGAAAACTATAGAGGACATGCCGGAAGCAGAGATCAGGGGGCTTGTGCTGGAGCTTGCGTTGGAAGATGAATCTCTGCGGAACCGGATTCTGGCGAAATATGCAGAGGGCATCAGCGAGCTGCAGATGATACGCCTGAAAAAAGAAGTGGACGGGATCGTATACCGGTATTCGGACAGATCCGGGTTCGTTGACTATTATCACGCGATGGATTTTACGAATGCGCTGAATGAATTTCTGGATGACAAAGTGCAGATACTGATCGAACAATGTTATCATAAGCAGGCATTTGAGTTAACGAATCATGTTTTTTACTGCGTCGGAAATCAGGATATGGACGATTCAGACGGAGGAATATCGTGGATTGCCGATCACTGCTATGAAATCTGGCAGCAGATTCTGTCTGTGTGCTCCGAGAAAGAAAAAAGGCAGATGTTCCAGTGGTTTCAGAGCCACCGTGAGAATTATGCAATCGACTATTTGGAAGATTATATTGACGATTTTCTTATGAATGAGTTTCATGATCCGGACTTGCTGAAACAAAAGCTGGAAATGCTGGACGAGCAGATAGAAAAGGCCGGAAGCGACACTGATTCCGGCAGGTGGTATTCTGCGTATTATGGTTATGAAAACAATGTCCTGAAACGTATTCAGATCATGGAGAAACTTGGATATAGTGAACAGGAGATCGTGGAGTATCGACAGAAATTCAGACATTTTTTGGCCATTCGCAAGCTGGAATTACAGGAATACATGGACAAAAATGACTATAAGAAAGCAGTTGAATTGTTGCAGGAAAGCAAGAAACTGGACAAAAGCTATCCCGGACTGATTGAGGAATATAGCAGCCGTTTGATAGAAATATATAGAAAGACCGGGCAGGATGACGCTTATAAGCAGGAACTGGAATACCAGATTTTTCAATGCTTTCAAAGCGATCTGCGATATGTTCTATTATTGAAGAATATCTGTAATTCTGAAGAATGGCTTTCGTATCGGGAGAAGATACTGAAAGCAAAGACCGCAGGGCAGATTCATTTTGACCTGCTGCTTCAGGAGGGATTGTATCAACAATTACTGGATGATATTCAGAAGAGCGGATATATTTCAACTTTAGACAAATACGAAAAGGCGCTGAAAAAGCATTTTCCTGTAGAAGTCAGGGATATTTATATTAGTTTTGTAAACAAAGAGGCCGTGAACGTATCAGACCGAAAACATTACAGAGAACTGATGCGGTATCTGAAAAAGATTTCGGCTTATCCGGATGGGAAAAAGAAGGTTCAGGAGATTGCGGCGGACTGGCGGGTACGGTACAAAAGAAGATCGGCAATGATGGATGAACTGGAAAATGTGGTGAAATAGGAGAATACGTATGGAAGTTTCAAAAAAGGACTGGAAATTGTACAGAGAGAAAATTGCCGGATGGCAAGAGAACTATATGGACCGGCTCAATAAAGAATATATAAGGCTGCTGTCGGAGGAAGGCCCTGCGTCTGAAAAATTCTGGAAGCTGGAGAACAGGATAAGGGAGGATCGACGGAAACCGGGAGTTTTAATAGAAGTGAGGAAACAGAAAATGATTGATCAAATACTGATGCTGCTTAATGATAATGCGATCGATATGGACGATTTGCGTGAATTCAGTGATGAATTGAGAGAAACGATCAGTTTTATGGTTGAACGCTCAGTTGGCATGTGGGAAATATAAAGTTTGACAAGATTGCAGACCTCCCCGCTTCCCCGCATACACTGTAAAAACACGGTGATTGCAGGGGGTTTCCTTGAAAAGTTATATAGAGGAGAGGGCAATAGAGATTGCGAATTATATTATCGAAGAGAACGCCACGGTGAGGCAGACCGCAAAACAATTTGGGATCAGTAAGAGTACGGTACATACGGTAGTAACAAAATAGAACGGTTGGGAAGAAGTGTTGTATGGGTAATAAGATAGAATAATTGCTGAAAGTATAGTGTTTTATGGTGTTTGTAATAGAGAAAAATGATATGTGTATGAGATCCGCAGGATGGAGAGATTCATTCTGCGGATTTTTTCATAACATAAAAAACAGTGCGTCGGATGGAATTCCACCGATCATATACAGAAAATATGAAATGTTTACTTCCAGTCAGAGTGGAATTTCGAAATTTATTTGATGACGTATAATTAGTTTCGCAAATTCAATTTCATAAAGATAGACATGGTCTATGCCGTTTGGTAGAATTAAGT